>CAJTYM010000004.1 GCA_910583835.1 uncultured Lachnospiraceae bacterium
TTTCTCTCCTCGAAAATCGCAATTTCCTATTATAGAACAAAGTGGGCAAGCCCACTTCAAATCCCCTACCCCTCAATCCCCTAGGGATTGCACACTTTGACGCGCCGAGCACAATTGCGAAGCAATATTTACCTCTTGTGCGAGTGCGCATCCTGCCCGGAGGGCTTTTATCTTATAGGAAAGTCCGTATTTTCACACGTTAATGCAACAAGGTCTTTCCTATTAAGACAAGGAACAGAAAATCAGACTCTTCAAACTCATTTGAAAAAGTCTGATTTTCTATGTCCAGGATAATTATTTAATCACTCTCACCTTCAAAACACCTTCAATCCCCTTCAGCTGCTCTATCGCTGCCTCTGTAACCGGAGAATCGATATCTAACAGGGAATACGCATAATCCCCACGGCTCTTGTTCGTCATGTCGGAAATATTGATATTATTATTCCCCATAACTGCAGTATATTTTCCAATAAGCCCTTTTACGTTTTTATGGAGCACTGCCACACGGCCTGCAGCAGAGCAGACACCCATATCGCAGTTTGGATAATTCACAGAATTGTGGATATTTCCGTTTTCCAGATAATCCATGACCTCACGGACTGCCATCTGTGCGCAATTATCCTCTGACTCCTCCGTGGAGGCTCCCAGATGCGGGATTACAATACAGCCCTCCTGTCCGGCTGTGGTGCTGTTGGCAAAATCGGAGACATATTTCTTGACTTTTCCTTCCTTAATAGCCGCAATCACTGCTTCTTCGTCCGCCAGAAGGTCCCTTGCAAAATTCAGGATGACAACGCCCTCCTTCATCAGTGACAGGGCATCCTTGTTAATCATCTTCTTGGTATCCTCCAGCAGCGGCACATGGATGGTGATGTAATCGCATTCCCGGTAGATATCCTCCACATTGCTGATATGCTTTACAAACCTCGACAGGCTCCACGCTGCATTAACGGAAATAAAGGGGTCATAACCATAAACATCCATGCCCAGCTTGGTCGCTGCATTAGCCACCTTAACGCCGATTGCCCCAAGGCCGATAACGCCTAGCTTCTTACCGGCAATCTCACAGCCTGCAAATGCTTTCTTCGCTTTCTCTGCGTCCTTGCCGACATTTTCATTGTCTTTATTCTCCATTACCCAATTAATGCCGCCGATAATATCACGGGAAGCTAACAGCATTCCTGCAAACACCAGCTCCTTGACGCCGTTGGCGTTGGCGCCCGGCGTATTGAACACGACAATTCCCTGGTCTGCACATTTATCCAGGGGAATATTGTTGACTCCGGCTCCTGCCCTGGCAACCGCCTCAAGGCCCTCCGGCAAATCCAGGTCGTGCATAGCCGCACTCCTCACAAGTACCGCCTGTGCATCTTTCATATCGTCAGCCTTGGCATAATCCTCACGAAACAAATCTAATCCCACATTGGCAATAGGATTTAAGCAATGATATTTAAACATTTTAATTCTCCTCTTCAAACTTTTTCATAAATGCTACTAATTTCTCAACGCCCTCCTTAGGCATTGCATTGTATATGCTGGCACGCATACCGCCTACGGTCCTGTGCCCTTTGAGATTCACAAAACCTGCTGCCTCTGCCTCCTTGACAAACTTCGCATCCAGTTCTTTGTCACCGGTTACAAAGGGTACGTTCATCAGGGAACGGTCCTCCTTCCTTACGGTTCCCTTGAACATCTTGCTCCCATCCAGGAAATCATACAGGATTTTCGCTTTCTCTTCATTGCGCTCTTTCATGGCGCTTAATCCGCCCATCTTCTTAAGCCATTTGAACACCTTGCCGCAGATATAGATGCCGTAAGCGGGCGGTGTATTGTAGAGGGAATCTGCGTCTGCATGTGTCTTGTATTTGAGCATGGTCGGGGTTCCCGGCAAGGTATCTTCCGTAATCAGGTCTTCCCGGATAATCACAATCACCACGCCTGCCGGTCCGATATTCTTCTGAACGCCGCCATAGATGATGCCGTACTTCGATACATCTACCGGCTCAGACAGGAAGCAGGAGGATACGTCTGCTACCAGCGTATGCCCTTTCGTGTTGGGGAGTGTCTTATATTTCGTACCGTAAATCGTATTATTCTCGCAAATATACACATAATCTGCATCTTCCGGGATATCCAAATCGGAGCAGTCCGGGATATAGGAAAACGTCTCATCCTCGGAAGATGCCACCTTTACTGCTTCCCCATAATTCTGTGCTTCCTGAAATGCCTTTTTCGCCCACTGCCCGGTAACGATGTAAGCTGCTTTCTTATTCTTCATCAGGTTCATGGGGATCATGGCAAACTGCTGGGAAGCGCCGCCCTGCAGAAACAGCACCTTGTAATTGTCAGGAATGTCCATCAGTTCCCTGAGGTCTGCCTCCGCTTCCTTGATAATCCCATCATACACTTTGGAGCGGTGGCTCATCTCCATAACAGACATGCCGCTGCCCTTATAATCCATCATTTCCTCTGCTGCTTCACGCAAAACTTCCTCCGGCAGGACAGCTGGCCCCGCGGAAAAATTATAAACTCTGCTCATATGTTTCCTCCTCTTACTGCTATGTTATCAGTTTCTATAATTTATATAATATGAACGACAAAATATTTTATATTTGGCGTTCACTGCGCCGATTTTTTACTTCTTCATATCTCCCTCGTCAAAGGCTTCGTCTATGGCGCTGCCCGGCGCAACCATCGGCCACACCTTGTCATCGCTGTCAATGATACAGTCAATCAGTACCGGCATATCGCTGCCAAGCGCCTCTGCAAAAGCTTTGGCAAACTCCTCACGTGTCCTGGCACGGTAAGCAGTCGCCCCCATTGCCTCCGCCAGCTTCACAAAATCAACACTGTCATTCAACACTGTCGCAGAATAATGCTGTTCATAAAACAAGGTCTGCCACTGCCGCACCATACCCAGCACATGGTTATTGACCACCACCTGGATTAATGGCAGTTTCTGGCGCACTGCTGTGGCAATTTCATTCATATTCATACGGAAACAGCCATCACCGGCAATGTTAACTACCTGTTTGTCTGGTCTTGCCATCTGTGCCCCGATAGCCGCACCAAGACCGTAACCCATCGTTCCCAGGCCACCGGAGGAAATCAAGGTACGCGGCTGCTTATATTTATAAAACTGCGCCGCCCACATCTGGTGCTGTCCGACTTCTGTCACCATGATGGCATCGCCCTTCGTCTGCTGATAGATTTCTTCTATAATGTAGGGACCGCTGAGCCCATCATCGGAATATCTCAAAGGATATTTCTCCTTATATCCCATAATCTTATCAATCCATTCCTGATGGTCCATCTGTTCCAGTTCCTGATTCAGCCGCGCCAGAATTTCCTTGATGTCACCGATAATATGGGCATCGGTAATAATATTTTTATTGATTTCTGCCGGGTCGATATCAAACTGCAGTATCTTGGCATTCTTGGCAAATTTCCTGGCATTTCCCGTGACACGGTCGCTGAAGCGCACGCCCACGGCTATCAGAAGGTCGCATTCACTGACGCCATAATTGGCTGCCTTGGTGCCATGCATCCCCAGCATTCCGGTATAAAGCCTGTGGTTGCCGTCAAAAGCGCCTTTTCCCATCAGGGAATCCGTGACCGGAAGCTGTACTTTTTCCACAAATTCCAAAAGTTCCTGGCTTGCGCCTGAGATTACTGCCCCGCCGCCCACAAACAGGTAGGGCTTCCTGGACTTGCGTATCATCTTCACGGCGCGCGCTATGGCTTCCTCGGTAATATCTTTGGCATACCGTTCCTGCGCTTCTATCTGCACAGGTTTAAATTCTGTCTTATTTGACGTAACGTCCTTGGGGATATCTACAAGCACCGGACCCGGCCTGCCTTTGCTGGCAATGCGGAATGCACGGCGGATGGTCTCGGCAAGCTTCGTAACATCCTTTACAATAAAGTTATGTTTTGTAATCGGTGTGGTGATTCCTGCAATATCAATTTCCTGAAAACTATCCTTTCCCAACAGGGAAACTCCTACGTTGCAGGTCAGCGCTACCATGGGAACAGAATCCATATAGGCAGTGGCAATCCCGGTCACCAAATTGGTCGCCCCCGGACCGGAGGTAGCAAAACAGACGCCTACTTTGCCAGTTGCCCTGGCATAACCATCGGCTGCATGGCTCGCCCCCTGCTCATGGGAAGTCAGCACATGCTTAATCTCATGGCTATGCTTATATAATTCATCATATACATTTAAAATGGCTCCTCCTGGATAACCAAAGACAGTATCCACACCTTGCTCTTTCAGACACTCAATAACAATCTGTGCTCCTGTCAGCTGCATATCTTATGTTCCTCCTTAAATTAATATACTTCGTCAAATACCGCTAAAGGACATATGATTCCTCCTTGGGTCATATTCTGTCTGCAATCAAATCACCCATTTCGGCAGTTCCTACCTGGGTAACGGAATTTTTCTCTGCTTCCTCCTGAGGCATAATATCTATTGTACGGTAATTATCCTTCAATACCTGCCTGACTGCCGCTTCCACAGCATCTGCCTCGCGGTCCAGGTCAAAAGAGTAGCGGAGCATCATGGCTGCGCTCAGAATCGTGGCAATGGGATTGGCAATGCCTTTGCCTGCAATATCCGGCGCAGAACCGCCGCTTGGCTCATAGAGGCCAAACTTGGTATCGTTGAGGCTTGCCGATGATAACATACCGATGGAGCCTGTGACCATGCTCGCCTCATCTGATAATATATCACCAAACATATTCTCTGTCAAAATCACATCAAACTGCCCCGGGTCTTTCACAAGCTGCATGGCACAATTGTCTACCAGCATATGCTCCAAAGCAACTTCCGGGTAATCCTTTGCCACCTCTTCCACTATCTTACGCCAAAGCCTTGAGGAGTCCAGCACATTTGCCTTATCCACGCTTGTCACTTTCTTTCTGCGCTTCATCGCGATATCGAAGCCGCGCTTGGCAATTCTCCTAATCTCCTGCTCATTATAGGTAAGCGTATCCACTGCCGTCATCACGCCGTCCCGCTCTTCTGTCACCCGGTCGCCGAAATACAGCCCACCGGTCAGTTCACGCATAATCATCATATCAAAACCATCCCCGATGATATCGTCCCGCAGTGGACATGCTGCGCGAAGTTCCCCATAAAGGTACGCCGGCCGCAAGTTGGCAAATAAATTTAATGACTTGCGCAGTTTTAAAAGCCCTGCCTCCGGACGCAGGTTTGCCGGGAGCTTATACCAGGGGGACGTGCTTGTATTGCCCCCAATGGAGCCCATCAGTACGGCATCTGCCGCTTTCGCCTGTGCAATCGCCTCATCCGTCAGCGGCACTCCTGTGGCATCAATGGACACGCCGCCCATCAATATCTCATCGTAGGAAAAGGAATGTCCGAAAACCTCTCCCACTTTATTTAATACTTTCTTCGCTTCCCTCACAATTTCCGGTCCAATCCCATCGCCGGAAATAACTCCAACATGATAATTCATAACTTTCCTCCTTTAAAAAACCCGCGCGCGAGAGCTGCTCATATCATAGGGCATTTTATCCTATTCTTCCAGCTGCGTGGGATAAGATTCTGAGTTTCGCCTGCGAAACTCTCGCGCGCGAGCGGTCTGCTTTGCAGTATTTTCTTCTCCGCGAGCTGCGCATATAACGGGGCATTTTATCCCATGACAATGGGATAAAATGCCCCGCAACAAGTTGCGGAGCACTCTTACTTACTATCCTTCTCCACCGCATCTTCTGGCTTCTCCACCATGGCAATGGCTGATTTCTGCATAGGGATACGGCAGTTCTTATTGCTTCCGAACTCTACAATTATCGTATCTTCTGTAATATCAATGACTGTCCCATAGAATCCACTCGTGGTCAAAATCGTATCACCCACCGCAAGGTCGGAGAGCATGGCATTCTTCCTCTTGGTCTCTTTCTGCTGTGGACGAATCATCATAAAATAAAGCGCTACCAACATTACTACAATCCAGATAAGTGAAAATCCAGACATACTTCCAGCTTCTGCTGCTAAAATAGACATATTTCTTCCTCCTGCTTCTTCTCGCATTCCTATTACTCTCATATTCCCACGTAAAATTACGCGCTTATACTATTTTACACAAAATGACACGAGAGGGCAAGCCCTTTCCTGCATTTTATGAAAAATTCAGGAACAGTTCAGCCAGATGAAAGAAATCGAGACAAATCATGCTCGCGCTGAACTGTTGCTCCTTATAACACTCACTTACCCTTTCATCCGATACAGCTTTTCCTCCTTATAAGCGCGGAATCTTCCCGCATCCAATGCTTCCCTGATTTCCTCCATCATCGTATTATAGAAATACAGGTTATGGAGCACGCAAAGGCGCATCCCCAGCATCTCCTTGGCTTTGAGGAGATGGCGGATGTATGCCCTGCTGTAATGCCGGCAAGCCGGGCACTGGCAGCTTTCTTCAATCGGCTTATCATCCATCTCAAATTTCTGGTTGAAGAGGTTCAGCTTTCCAAAATTGGTATACACATGGCCGTGCCGTCCGTTACGGCTGGGATATACGCAGTCAAAAAAATCTACGCCGCGCTCCACGCCCTCCAAAATATTTGCCGGGGTCCCTACCCCCATCAGGTACGTGGGCTTATCTGCTGGCAGATGCGGAACCGTCACATCTAAAATATGATACATCTCCTCGTGGCTCTCCCCCACGGCAAGCCCCCCGATAGCGTATCCGTCCAAGCCAAGTTCTGAAATTGCCTTGGCATGGTCAATTCGGATATCATCAAAAATAGCTCCCTGGTTGATGCCAAAAAGCAGCTGCTGTCTATTGATAGTTGTCTCCAGCCCATTCAGCCGCTTCATTTCCAGTTGACAGCGCCTCAGCCATCTGGTCGTGCGCGCCACGGAATCCTCCACATAGGAACGCTCTGCCACGCTGGAAGGGCACTCATCAAACGCCATGGCAATCGTGGAAGCAAGGTTGGACTGAATCTGCATACTCTCCTCAGGTCCCATGAAAATTTTCTTGCCATCAATGTGGGAATGGAAATATACGCCCTCCTCTTTAATCTTACGCAGGCCGGCTAAGGAAAACACCTGAAAACCGCCGGAATCTGTAAGGATGGGTTTGTCCCACACCATAAATTTGTGAAGACCTCCCAGTTTTTTCACCACCTCATCGCCCGGGCGAACATGAAGATGGTAGGTGTTGGAAAGCTGGACCTGCGTCTTAATCTCCTGCAAATCCTGCGTGGACACGGCACCCTTGATTGCCGCCACAGTTCCCACGTTCATGAATACCGGGGTCTGGATTGTGCCATGCACCGTATGGAATTCCCCCCGTTTCGCCCGACCTTCCTGCTTTATCAATCTATACATAAAGTTTTCCTTTCTGATGCCTTACTGTTTTACAACGAAACAAAGTATAACAGATTTATTTTTCTTTCTCAAGCATAAAAGAATTCCGGCAACCCCAAAATGTGCCGGAATCCCTTATTCCATCGGTTTTTCCAATATTTTATGCCTAGCTCCTGCAGCAATAAGCAGTTTACATTCCCTCAAGCGCCGTAGCTCCTGCCTTTCATCCGCTTTTTAAAACAAACCTTCTATCCACGAATAAAATTGCGGCGAAAGGCATTTGTAATAGGCAAGCAATTCCTCCCCGATTACCTGTGCCTGTAATTCTTGATACTGCATGACTTTCTCTTTCTGTCTCTCATCCAGCGCATCTGAAAATGCAAACTCCCGAATTTCCTCATATAATCTGGAAAACTTCACTTTCGCTTCTATTATTTCACGGTGAGTCCCTTCCATAGGGGCGCTGTAGTCAATCTCCTGCTCCAAAGGAACCTGCAGCCTTTCTGCAAAATCCCAGACGGAACAATGCGCAAACTGCATAAGCCCGCCTGTTTCAGAATCTATGTGCAGCCAGGCATAAGGACGCCCTTTCCTTGCATTTGGATGGTTGGAAAATACAAAATAACAATCTGCTTTCTTTCCGTTGTTCTGCCCTGCCACAGGATAGGATAAAGATTCCTGATCCAGCCGGACTGCCGCCAAATTATTGCCGCGAACAATGCCATTGATAATCTCTTCCAGCTTCTTCATACCTTATCCCTCCGTTACCGCTTCCTCGTAATATTTGCGCAACTGTTATATACGCTTGTATAGGCTTCGTGAAATTCCTCCGTTGTCAGATAACGGCAGGCATCTTCTGGTTTTCCCCTGCCGCTGTCAGCAATAAACACCCCTTTGATTTCCCCAGTACCCGCTTCTCTGGCAATCCCAGTCACTGCAACGCAATGATTTGACAAAAATTGACCTGCCTGGGGAACACAGCCCATGTCATTCCCATATAAGAGGTCGGAATTTACACTAATCACTACTCCTTCGCCTCTGTCTATGGCTGCTGCAATATTTTCCAGAGAGCCATTGCTCCAGGAATAACAGACATCGCTTTCCACACCAAACCCCCTCATGATTTGCTGCCTCAGTTCTGCCCAAGTACCCCCATTAGAGCAAACGTCCCCATAGGCATTGAAAGCGCATAAGCCTTTCTCTATGGCATATTTTGTCACATCATCCTCGGTTACGTCAATCCCTATGCGGCGCAAGGCATTGCTGATACTCACCAATCCGCAGTTTCCCTTCGCCAGGTAAGGATTGTCTCCTTGCAGAAAATCCATTTTAGAAGCTTCTCCAAAAGGATTTCCTGTAACCATTGCCTCCCTGCAGTTTGGCAGGTCACGCCGTATCTCTGGCTGCCGCCCTGCATGTTCTGACTTTTGCAGTTCCCCACCCTGCAGCATTTTAGCTGTCTTCTCTGTCTCCATTCTCTTTTCCAGCATCTTTTCCAGAGCAGAAGCCGTCTCTTCTCTTTCTCTGTAACTTTCTGTAAATTTTTCAATCTTCATATGCATCCTCTTATTTTCTTTATGGCATCTATAAAAATAGTTCCCACATCCTCGCTTACGGACACGATAAAAAATGTATTCAGCACCTGCGTCAAGAACGCCTTATGTTTCATGCCGTCTTCATATTTATAATCTGGGCATTGCTTGATAATCTCATCCACATATACGATAAGCAACCCCCACTGGGGAGACGGTGCGCCAACATAATTCCGAAGAAGTTTGTAGGGGCGCTCCTCGGAGTACCGATACATGAAGAGCAGCCTGTCATAAATCTGAATTTCCCGAAATTCCGAAAGCAGGGAAATCTCCTGATAGTCCAGCGGTTTCTCCGCGTATAATTCCACGCACCGCATCAAGAGCATGATACAGCAGCTGGCGGCAAGGCTGTTCAGGGGAAAGCGATTCCTGACATGCCTGGTAATCTGCCTCTTCAGGAGATAGTGCATAAAGTCTTTGCTTTCGACATATTTTTCGATACCATTTCCGTAAGAAAAAATCAGCCGCCTGGATTCCTCAAACATTTTCTCCAAAGAAGCATTCAGGTTCACATACAAAGAATCATACAGCACGGAATTGATAAACTTCTGCAGCAACTGCTCCATTGCCAGATGGAAGGCCTCGTCCGTCAGCAGATAATCTGCCATCGAGGAATCAATCAGCCTCTGATTCTCTTCCACTTCCAAATGTGCGGCATTTTCTGCCTGATTCCAGCCTTTCTGCCGGGGAAGATGAACCTTTGCCGCCTTTTCCATCCTCTCCATGCAGATAAATGCTTCTCCCTGCCCCAGACCTGAAACAACCTCCTGGCTCTCTTCCATCTTCAGCACGGAATTCACCATCTCAATATCATCCCGGTTGTCCAGGCGGTGTATCAGCTTGATACAGGAATTCCTTAATACATCCTGGGCTATTTTCCCCGGACTTTGGTCCACAATCAGCAACCCTTCGCCATAAGCCCTAATCTCCGCCATCATATTGCTTAAGGTTTCCACCATCTGTTCCACCGAGGAAGCCGAATCAGGATTGCCTGTCCCTGTCACATTTTTAAATAACCTGTGCGCCTCCTCAATGACAATCAGATGCTTGAGAGATTCATCCTTGTCTCCAGCGAACCGCAGTTTCAAATATTGATAATACTGGGACATAATCACACCCATAACAATACATTTATCTGCATCATCCGCCAGCTCCTCCAATTCCAGAATGACATGATTTCCGTGCCAGTTCCCATAATCCGGATGCACGTTGTGGTTAAATAGAATCCCCTTTGTCCCTGTGGAAAATGACTGCAGCCGTGTCAGCAGCGCCCCTTTATAAGTACTTAAATTTTCTCCTTCGTAGTCACTTTCATCCAGATACCGCTCAATTTCTTCGCATAGCGTATGAAAAGTAGGATATAAGTATTCCTCCGGAAGCAGTCCCTCATATATATTCCTGCTGTTTGAGATATTCCACCCACACCTTCGGTAAATGCGGTACAAGCACTGCTCCAGAATATTCGGCATTGCCGCATAAAGGGCAAATGCAGAGGAAATAATGGTCTTCACGCTGTCTATGTGATACTGCAGGCTGCCGCCTGCCGGAAACCAAAACGGATTGACCCGAAGCACGTTGCTGTCTCCCACCGACATGGAGAAAACCTGAAGGTCCGAAAAAGTATCTTTCAACTGATAATATTCGCTCTTCACCGGCTCAATTACCAGTAACGGCCTATTCAGGCTCCGCAGCAAATGAAACATGGTATTAGTCTTCCCCGCCCCAGTCATGCCGCACACAAACGCATGGCGGTTAAACATCTGAAAGGGAATCTCGAATTCTGCTTCAAGCTTCTGGGAATTCCACAGTATCCTGCCCACCGAAATGCTCTCCGCCGCATGGCGGTATGGGGAACACAAGGCAAAATCCCGGTTTTTCAGCCGTTCAAATCCTGGGAAATTGTCCCTCGGCAGCTGCGCAAAATAGACTGCCTCTTTCTCCGTAATCCAAATCGCTTTCTCCTCAACGCTCCCTTGCCCTGTCCAGCGAACACAAAAAGGCGTCTTGGAAAAAGCTGCTTTCAGGATTGTCTGCAGCGCCCTCAATGCCCCCTGGCTGGACGCTGAAACCTTGAACTCCACCGTCCAGGCTCCACAGCGGATTCCTTCCTGGACACGCTCTGTAAATTCTTTCAGGCGTTCCATTAGCAGTTCCGGCAGCAACCGTTTCTGGGTGAACGATACGGAAGTGGAAATGCCGTCTCCCTGGGTTACTTTCTCTGCCCCCACAGCGCTATCCCTAACATTTTCCAGAATATCATCTTTATAGGAAGTGGAAAGGCTCGCATTTGCCCCCGTCTGGGCGGAAAGGCTGCTGGCTATAGAACAGCATTCATAAACTGCCTCTGCTTCCTCCTGCATTTTGGCAAGCTGCCCAGAATCTACGGGGGCAATCCGCAGTTCTATGGAATAGCTACCGGGAATCATCGCAGAAAGCACTGCGGAAGGCCAGTTGAACGCCTCTGCGTTCTCTGACTGTTTCCGTTTGTAATCCTTATCAAAATACCGCTCAAAAACTGCCGCTGCATGGTATGGGAAATGCTGTGCCTTTTCTTCTGCCTTTTCTAACACTGCCTGACCATACAGTCCCCGCAGCGATTCGGCCAAAGTATCTTCCTCCTCATAAGGCAATGCAATGCCATATTCCATTTTCCCCTCCTGTTTTCGCAGCTCCAAGACGGACTTCCCCTCTCTTAAGAAAAGGGATGCCGTCTCTGCCGCAATATCAAGTTCCTCAGACCCCCAATGAGGGATTCCCAGGGCAGACAGCCGCCAGGAAGCCAAGCCGCCGCTATCCTCCCGGCAGGCAATATGATTCCTGATGACCGTATCAAGCTTTGCCGCATCTGCCTTTTTTGCTTCCTCCCATGCCGTATTGCCCAAAATATGCTTCAGCATGCTCTGGCCTGCAGCCTCTATCTCCTTAGTATAATATTTATTCTGGTAAATTCCCATCTTATGCCCCCACTTCGCTCTGAATCTGCATGAGATTTCTATGAAGCTGCTGGATTTCTTCTATTTCTTTTGTGAAACCGCCTAGGAAATCCGGACATTCCTCAAACCCCTCGAACCAGCCGTCCATGGTTTCATCCACCTCAAAAGCCAGAATCAGGGATTTTTCCTGCGCAATTTCTTCTTGATATCTGCTCTCATTTTCCACTGCATAGCCGCTGATACGCCCGGTTAGTTCACCAAGATTTTCGTAAAGAACCGTAGACACTTTCATTATATCCTGCTTTTTTTTATCAAGCAGCTGTTCATATCCGCTTACTAACTTGGTAAATAATTTCTTTGCCATCTCACTGTATCTTTCTCTCTCTTGTGCTGAAAAATCTAGCTTTCCATTCAGCGCGGCCGACAATTGATTGGACGGAATCAATTCTGTCTTAGTAAAAAACACCCCTTTTCCAACTATGCTCTCCAAAAATTCAATGTTCCTCTTCTTATATTCCTGCTCCAAATTAATTTTTTCTTCCATTACTTCTGCCAGAATCTCATCTCTCTTCTTTTCAATCTCCTCATTCCGCGCTCCCGAAGAAGTTTCTATAGTATGGGCAATATCCTCAAGTACCTCCTCCACTTTCGTTATCACCATATCTATCATTTCCAAAGTAGCTGCCGTCACAATGTCTTCCTCGAATTTATCATCAGCGCCTGCTTGTCCCTGACATTCTTCTGCAGCCCAATCTGAACTTTGGGCAATTTTCTCTAAGATATCCCGGTGTTCCATCCAGCCATCTTCCTTTGCATCGGAATATTCTTCCAAATATAAGGCAACTTTTCTTGCCTCTTGATAATTCTGAGGATTGGAAAGCTGTCCTCTCCCTGCCGCTGACACTATCCCCTGCACCGACTGCCTGATAACATCCTGCTTTTTTTCATGCAAATTCTTTACAAGTTCTTCACGGAATTTTTTCATAACCCTCTCGAACTCCTGGTCCTTATCCAGCATTAGTTTTGTAAACTCTTCATCTAAGTCGCCGGAACTAGCCTGCAGATAGGAAAACGCCTTCTCGCAATTCGCTTCCAGTACAGTGTTCTTTAAACCATTCCAGTTCCTTGTGTTCTCTTCATTTATGTCTCTTCCATTTTTGCGGCTTAAAACAATATCTCCAATCATATTACTGTTTTGCAATAATTTATTTCCATAATCCCTCACTTTTCCTGACATATTGAATTGATCTGAATCAATCAAAGACTTAAACATTTTCACATATTCATCCTGCTTTGCCGCACTGATTTTATTCGATAGAAAATTTGTAAATGCAACATCCAAGATCTCCCTATACTCTTTTGCCTGCTTGCTCGAAAAATTAGATACCAGACTCCCCAAGGTCTTGATTGTTTCTCCGCTGATTTCTCCGCTGCTCCTCATAAACTGTTCATTGATATCCAATGCTGCTTTCTCCAAGGTAACAATCGAAGAGATTTCCTGGTACACATAAATCATCAGCTGCAAAGATTCTGCCATAACTGCCTTAGGCAGATAAGTACTGATATAGCCATAAATCGTATCGAAATTTGACATCTCATAATTTTCTTCCATCAATGACCTTATATTCTCAGCTTTCCGAAGTACCTTGGGCAGGGCAGAAGCGTTATTTGATTTTTCTAACGGCAGTTCCTGATTCAAATCAAATATCCTTTTCTCTGCCTGGAATGCAGAAACCCCAATCGTATGCTCGCTATTCAATTCAAGATTACTCTCTTTATACAGTTCATCTACCTTATTCCGATATCCTCCCTGTGCTAAATCGATTTTATTCATAACCGGAATCAATTTATTCTCTGTATTAGTAATCTTACGCCCTGCAAAAATCGGCAGGATATTTCTGAGGGGCCGTCTGTCATCCGCAGACATTTTAGGCATCATAACCAGCATCATGGCAT
Organism: uncultured Lachnospiraceae bacterium; assembly: GCA_910583835.1. Taxonomy (GTDB): domain Bacteria; phylum Bacillota; class Clostridia; order Lachnospirales; family Lachnospiraceae; genus Petralouisia. Next base: position 13,821 of record CAJTYM010000004.1, read on the forward strand.
CCACTTTCTGCGCCTCTGCCAGAGTTACCTGCTCATTGGTTTTTTCTCCTTCCACATGGTTCTCCCCATCGGAACCCATTCCCGGCAAATCTGTAAAAAACAAGCCTTCACGAAGAATCGGACTGTCGCAGTAAAAAATCACGCTATATTCCCTGATAGTCTCAGAAAGTCCCAGACTAGAAAAAAGTTCCTCTCTCTTTTGAATGACATCCAATACCTCCTGATTTAAATATTGGGGGTCCTTTTTCACATCCACATAGAGCAGCAGAAAATTCAGTACCAATAATACCCTATGCTTTAAATTCCCATATTCCATCTTTAAATCTTCCGGCTTGACAATCACCTCCCCATGATTATTCTTGCTGCTTTTGGCAATAAAATAATTAAAATGCTCTACTCCATATTCTTTGATGCAGCGGCAGGCATATCTCTTCAATTCCTCAAACAACTTCTCGCTGATTCCTTCCAAATCAATGGCAGTATGCCTGCCATCGCTCTTTTCCAACTCAATGCCCAGTTTTTCCCGGTATTTGATACGGACGACTGCTCCGGTTGTGTCAACGTTTGCCACCGGCATGTAAGGATATCCCAATAACACGTTCAAAACGCTTGTCTTTCCTGAACTTTGGGCTCCGATAATTCCAATGTTATATTTGAAATCCTCCAGCAAATGGTATACTTTCTCCGCAAATTCCATCAAATCGCTGGTTTTCCCTGATTTTTTGTATTCCTCATTGCGTAACAGCGTTTCGTAAATTTTCATCGCTTTCTTTCTTATCTCATCAATCGTACCCATGCTACATGTTTTATTTTGCATAATATACTCTCCTTGTTCATCCAATCGTTTCTTATTATCTACCTGTAATTAATCATCGTAAAAATCATCCAAGTATTCCGCCAGGACCCTGCACATCAATTCCTGTTTTTCCCGACAAAGCAGCATTAACTGCAGGGTCTGCTCCGCCAGCATTCTTGCCGAACGGTCACAGACAGACCTGTAAAGCCTGGCAAACCCAGATTTCTTATAATTTTCTTCCAATAGGGATTTTACCTGCTCTGTATTCCGGCAGAAACCCGGCAAGGCGTGTGCTGCCTTGGATTTGTCCAGCAAAAGTTCCCCATGCAGACCAAACAGCCTTCCTTCTGCCCACAGTGCAGACACTCTGATTACATCGCCCTTTTTTAACTCAAGACCGCATTCTGCAAATACCTGTTCCGTCTTATTCTGATATCCACCCTGGGACAAATCAATTTTATTGACAACCGGTATCACCCTGCTTTCCACATCGGCGACATCACATTCTGCAAAAGCAGAAATGGCGGCTCTGACTGTCTCCCGGTCCTGCGCAGACATCGTAGGCGTCATAATCAGCATCATGGCATCCACTTTCTTCATCTCCTCCAAGGCAGTCTGCTCATTGGTCTGCTGCCCCTCCAGACAAAATTCCCCATCGGAACCGAGCCCCGGCAAATCCGTAAACATTACGCCCCCCTGGAGAACCGGGCTGTCACAATAAAATGTCACACTGTAAGGTTGGGTTTCCGCAGACAGTCCCACAAGAGACAGCAGCTTCTCCCGCAGTCGGATAATGTCTAATATCTCCTGGTTTAAGTATTCAGGGATCTTCTTCACGTCCACGTAAAGGAGCAGCAAATTCAACACCAGGATTGCCCTGTGCTTATAATTCACATACTCCAGTTTCAGATTCTCCGGTTTCACAACCATATTTCCCTGCTCATCCTGCCCGCTCTCTGCAATGAAATAACTCAAATGCTCTATCCCATATTCTTTCATACAGAGACAGGCATATTTTTTTAAATCCAGAAAATCGCTTACCTTGATTTTCTGCAGATTGATAACCGCTAGATTCCCATTGCCATCCTGGACTTCAATCCCCAGTGTTTCCCGGTATTTCACATGGAGCGCGGCAGCGGTTGTATCAATCTGTGCCGCTGGCAGATAGGGGTACCCCAATAAAGTATTCAATATTGTTGTCTTTCCAGAGCTCTGTGCCCCTATCATCCCAATGTTATATTGAAACTTCTCCAACTGTCGGCAGCTTCTCCCTGCCATTTCCATGAGATCGCCGCCCCATGATAACCCTTCATTCAGCGTTAATGCTTCGTATATCTTTATCGCCTTTTTTCTTAGTTCCTCTATAACATCCATATTTGTGTCCCCCCTCCTCCCATCCCTATCGGTTCAGCCAGCAGCCAATTTGTTCCACTGTTTGGAACTGGCTCCAAAACTGGGATATCTGGGATTCTTCCAATTCCCGGGAACGGTACGGCAGGCCATATGTATCCCACAGCGTATGCAGTTTCTGTTCCTGTAAGTTCCCGGTTTCCTCCTGCCGCTTCTTGTGAAGAATTCCCTCCTGCTCATATCGGACATTCCCCAGCAGATAAGAGGAAAAAGCTTGTGTCAAGTCCCACCCCTCTTTCCTCAGAACGTCTATGGAAGCCAGGCATTGCTGTCTGTAAAAATTTTCATAGATACAGCCAGGGCAATGATAAACCAGTGTCAGGTCTTTATTGGCGTTAATTTTTATTGGGGGAAATCTGAAATCCCTGGGATTGCGACCAAACAGAATCAATTTTCCGGCTTTCTGGAAAGCAGCTTTCAGCCGCTCCCCCAAAACCGCCTCGAACTTCCACTCTGGAATGCATCCGCTTAAAAGCTGGGCAAATTCCTCTGCTTGCTTTCTGTCCCTGTGATACCCAATAATGCATTTCTTTACATCTTTCTGCAAAATATCAAGCAACGAGGGCAAGAATTCCCCAAAAGCCCCTCCTGCCAATATCTCCATGGGAGCCGCAAGTTCCATGTTTAACTGTCTCCATTTCGACAAGGCAGCCCCATACATTCCTTCTACGTTTGTAAACAGCAGAATCCAGCGTTTCACTTCTCGGTTTTTGCGAAAGAAATCTGCCTGAAATTTCCTTGGACCTCCTGATACGTCGCAATAGGGCAGCACCATGATGACACAGTCTGCCATCACAGGCCGGCCCTCTTCAAAGTCAAAATGCCTCGCCTCAAATCCCTCCAATCGATCCATAAAAGAAAATACTTCATCTTCATCATCACAATAAAGCAACAATTTCTTATCCATTGTACAGCCCTCATCTATTCTGCCGAAATATTATCCAGCGCTTTCTGTTCGATATCATCCAGCCACTCCTTCAGGCAATGATATGCACGCTTCTGTTCATCCTGGCAAAGCTGCTCTAGTTCTTTTTTATTTACCTCATAGGTATCCTGGACAATTTCTATCAGCTTCCTCCCGCTTGCAGAATCTTCCTTCAGCACATTTACTATAATCTTATAAGCCACATAACCTGCAACGGCTCCCCCCACTGCGCCAAACACTACCCCGGTAAACACCGCCCCGGGACCTCCGACAGTAAGCCCTTTCACCGTCCCTCCAAGGATTCCGCCAAGAATTGCTCCGCCTGATGTGAACATCGTACCTAAATTTTCCTCCTCTTCCACCTCTTTCTGCTCTGTCTGTCTTTTATGTACCACAATCTTTTTCTGCACTTCGGCTTCTTTCATTTCCCTATATTTAGGGGAAGCCTCTTTCAGCTTGCTGAATATTGCCATCCAATGAATATCCACCCTTCCTGATTCCATCCCAACTTCACGGAAAACCTGAAGATACCTTTTACTGATTCCTTGCGTAACATCCACGATATAGGGCATAATCTCTTGTATCTCCGTATTCTCAAATACAAACCCCGCCCGGGATGCATCAAAACCATCCTCACCGATAGTCCCCTTTAAACCGTCAAACACCTCCTGCATTTTCAGCATTACTTCTTCCTTCATCCCCTGATTACATTCCATTACTCTTTGTTTATAAATTCCCTGATTCATATCAATCCTCCTGATTTTATAAATTTTCTTCTTGCCATCTGTTGAATAGCCCTGCAAAAACATGTGCATGCCCTTGGGCATAATTGAACATGGAATCCTTTAAATACTCCATAGAACTTTTTAGAATTCCGGCATCCAGCCTCCTCTCTATCCCCCTTTCCATTCCCTGTCCAGCCATAGCAAATGTGGCGCTGGATTCTGTGAGGCAATGCTGCTGTACAACCTGAAGGGTCTCCCGGTATAAAACCTCCACTGCATCCGCAAAATCATATTCCGGGTCAGCTATCTTACTTGCCTCAAATAAAATCTCAGGCTGCCCGACTGCTTCAATCTTCCCGGTCATTTCGTCCGGCTCGATGAACAGGCTGGTTTTGGCCGTACCTTTTTCCCCGAGGTTTCCAATATCAATCTTACTTCCCTCAATCAGCGAATTGGGCAGGCATGCTTCCTCTGCCATATCCCTATAAATTTCTTTTAGCATTTCCCTCCTCCCGGCAGCATCTGTCTGCGCCCAGCGCGCAGCATCATATATCCTGTGTTTTTCGCTTACCCTTTTCGCTATATCTGCAGACAGTTTAGACGGATTCCTCGTCTCATTCAGATACTCCTCCCTCTTTTCTGCCAGATATTCTTCACATTCACCTCTGCGTTTACTTTCTAACTCCTGTTCTGAGAAAATTTCATTCTCTGACCCCTCTTCCAAATCGGGCTGGTCCAAACCTTCCGGATTTCCACCGTCCAGCCGTTCAATATTTCCTTTCATCATATCATGCCCAAGCAATCTTTTGGCGGAGTTCAGCGTATAGATATCTATCCCCTCGTTGGCCACATTTTCCACTAAACGTTCCCCCTGGATTGCCTTTCTCGCCGCTTTCCCCACATCGCCCGCCGTATCCAGCAACTTTTTCCCCACCATTGTTTCTACCATATCCTTCATCCCCTTTCGTAATTTGGGACACAAAAATAGCCATATGTATTTACATACATATGACCATAAATTTATTATGCCCTAAGCCCAATAACCCTATAAAATTGGCGCACGTCTGTTCTGTCTGTCTATCTAAAAAAATATCCACTTTCCCCATAATTATTTCAACCCCTTTTTTACAGTTCCTCAATGATAACTTAAAACTAATGACACCTTCTTTTCTTACAATTCCTAAATCTTTATACCCTATATTTAATTATACAACATACTTATCCCAAAATCAATTCAAAATTCAAATTCATAGTATTTGAAATAAAATAATAAAGACTGGATTATATGTAAAAAAGTACTTTTCATTCCCCCTGAGATTGACTATAATGGTACAAGAATTTAAAATCATGATAAGGAGATTACTATGGCTGGCTCAACATTCGGAAAACATTTTCAGATTACTACCTGGGGGGAATCCCATGGGAAAGGAATCGGCGTTGTCGTGGACGGCTGTCCCGCAGGGCTTGCCCTGTGCGAATCCGATATACAGAAATTTTTAGATAGGAGGAAGCCTGGCAAATCCAGATATTCCACGCCACGCAAAGAAGCCGACCGTGTGGAAATCCTCTCTGGCGTCTTTGAAGGACGGACAACCGGAACCCCCATCAGCCTGGTCGTATTTAACCAGGACCAGCGTTCGCGGGATTATGGGGATATCGCTGCTTACTACCGTCCCGGACATGCAGACTTTACGTTTGATGAGAAATATGGATTCCGCGATTACCGGGGAGGAGGGCGCTCCTCTGGGCGTGAAACGATTGGCAGGGTTGCCGGCGGCGCCATCGCCGTAAAGATTTTAAGCCAATTGGGCATCTCATTCCTGACTTATGCGCGCGCAATCGGCCCGGTTACCATCCCACAGGCTGCCGAAGACCTGCTTGCCCAAGCGCAAAACAACGAATACTCCTCCTTGCAGGAGCATATTCTATCAGACCCTTTATACATGCCGGACAGCGTTTCTTCTGAAAAAGCACGGGAATATCTGGAGAACTGCATGAAAGAGATGGATTCTGCCGGTGGAATTGTGGAAGGAATTATTACCGGGGTCCCCGCTGGAATTGGTGAACCTGTATTCGACAAACTCGATGCAAACCTGGCAAAAGCAATCTTTTCCATCGGGGCTGTCAAAGGCTTTGAGATTGGGGCTGGTTTTGCAGCTGCCGCCGCCAAAGGCTCCGACAATAATGATTCCATTCATATGAAAGAGGGCAGGCCTTGTTTCGGTACCAACCATGCCGGCGGTATCTTAGGCGGCATCAGCAACGGCGCCCCCATTACCTACCGGGCTGCATTCAAACCCACGCCCTCAATTGCTGCCACACAGCAGACCATCAACAAGGCGAAGGAAGACATCTCCATTTCCATCCACGGACGGCATGACCCTATTATCGTGCCAAGGGCTGTGGTCGTAGTGGAATGCATGGCAGCATTGACGCTGGTAGATTTGATGATGGAAAATCAAGGCGCAACCATGGAACATCTGCAGAAACTGTATTCGTAAACAGGAACAAAATGCAGTCGCAAAAGGGATACCCACCCGCAATTCTCATACCGGTGGATATCCCTATGCATTAACATTTCATCACACCAACTTATGGATGTGTATACAATTCGGCTCATCAATGGAAATCGGTTTCGCCATCATCAGGAAATACTTCCTGTCATAATCTATGCGGAACGTGGTAATCTCATTGGTGTCGTGATTCAGGCTGACAAAATGCCTGCCGTCCGGGAAAATCGCCAATGTTTTGGGGTAATCTCCGCTGATTTTTGATTCACATAACTCCGTCAGCTCCCCGGTCTTCTCATCAATCTCATATATCATCACAGAGTTAGCTCCTGCATTGGAGCAGAACAGGTATTTGCCATCGGGGCTGATTTCCATGCCGGAAGCTGCGCAGCCCGTACGCCCATCCTCCTTATTCACGGTGGGAACATTCTGCACTTCCTCAAACACCGGACCCTCCTGGGCACACTCATAACGGTACACATTTATCTCATTGCTCTCCTCGCACAATACATAGGCATGGTCGCCTTTCTTGCTGAAACGAATCATACGAGGCGAGGAATCAAGGGGCGACCTGATAATATCAGCCAATTTCAGCTTACCCTTCTCGTAATCAATTTCATAAATCTTTACATGGTCCAGGCCTCCGTCCACTGCGCACAGGAATTTCTGCCAAGGCGTCAGCTCCACGCAGTTGACATGGGGACGGTAGTTATGCTCCGCAATGCTCCTGCCCATGCCCGTATGGAAAATGCCGTCCGCAATCCCATCAATGCTGCCGTCCTCATTGAGCCTCATCATGGAGACACGTCCGTCATGGTAACCGCCGACAAACAGATAGCGGTTCTCACTGTCCACCGACACATAGCAGCCGCGCATCCCGCCAATCCATTTCTCATTAATGGGTTCCAAATCACCATCCTCCAAAATACGAAATGCTGCCACACCTTCATCTGCTATGGAATAGAGATATTTCCCATTGGCAGAAACAGTCAAATCAGAAGGGTTGCTGATAGGAACCACCTTGCGTTCCGTCAATTTCCCTTCTTCCACATCCATGTCATAAATATGGATGCCAACGCTGCTTCCATGGGTATACGTGCCCACATATGCTACATATTTGTCCTTACTCATCTGCCTGTTCCTCCTTTTCTGGCCTGCGCAAAATATCATACATTGCCAAATCATGGCCTACATCAATATATAACACCTGCTTGGGATGGGGCGCCGATTCCATCTCATTGCCCTCCTCATCCCGGATTGACTTCACAATCACCGTCATGTTCTCCCCGCTGGGCTTCATAACTTCAATCTCTTCCCCCACATAAAATTTATTCCTCTGTTCTATGCGGCAGCCTTTCTCGGTATTATCCCCTACAATCCCAAGATAAGTATATTCTTTCACATACGTGTTATTATCATAAATCTGTGTATGTTCATCCGGTTTCCCAAAGAAAAATCCTGTAGTGAACTGCCGGTATGTGCAGCCCACAATCTGCTCTAAATACCAGGGCATATTCTTCTCATATAATTCCCGGGATTCAAAATAATCATCTATCGCTTTGCGGTAGGTTCTTGCCACAGTTGCCACATAGAGCGCTGTTTTCATCCTGCCCTCAATCTTAAAACTGTCAATTCCCGCCTGCACAAGCTCCGGGATATGCTCTATCATGCACAAATCCTTGGAATTGAAAATATAAGTGCCTCTTTCGTTCTCATAAACCGGCATATATTCTCCTGGCCTGGTCTCCTCCACAACTGCATATTTCCAGCGGCAGGGATGGGTACAGGCACCGCGGTTGGCATCCCGCCCGGTAAAATAATTGCTTAACAGACAGCGACCTGAATATGAGATACACATTGCACCGTGGATAAAAGTCTCAATCTCCAAATCCGCCGGAATGTTCGCACGGATATCGGCAATCTCCTGTAATGACAATTCCCGCGCTGATACCACGCGCTTTGCTCCCAGCCTATGCCAAAACCGATACGTGCCATAATTGGTATTGTTGGCCTGTGTGGAAATATGCACTTCCAATTCCGGGCAGATTTCCCTGGCAATTGTAAAAACACCTGGGTCGGAAATAATCAGCGCATCCGGCTTTATCTCCTTTAACTGGATAAAATATTCCCTCACGCCCGCAAGGTCTTCATTGTGCGCCAGGATATTGGCGGTCACATAGACCTTCACGCCGCGCTCATGCGCAAAATCAATGCCCTCACGCATATCTGCCAGGGAAAAATTTTTCGCCTTTGCCCTCAGCCCAAAGGATTCGCCGCCAATATACACGGCATCTGCGCCAAACACTACGGCAATCTTTAATACCTCAAGGCTGCTTGCCGGTACAAGCAGTTCCGGTTTCTTCATAATTTCCTCCTTAGGGTAATTTACTTCATCCAAGACGGCTGGAGACCTAAGGCATCCTCCCACTTCGTGGGTCCCTCCTTAGGTCATTCCTTAGGGTAATTGAAATCCCATCTCCGATGGGCAGCACGGACGTTGTCAGCCCTTCCGTATGGGTCAGTTCATACAGATATTCACGCATCCGTTTATGGATGGTGCGGTTCCTCCTCGTCACGGCAAAATGGGATTCCAGAATCTCCCCATCCTGCAGGACATTATCTGAGACCAGAACCCCGCCTTCTGCAAGAAGGCGCATTACCTCTGGCAGAAAATGGATATACTGCCCCTTGGCTGCATCCATAAAGATAAAGTCATAAGGTCCTTCCAATTCCTGCATGACCTGCATGGCATCCCCTTCTAATAATTGTATCACATTTTGCTTGCCCGCGCGCACAAAATTTGCCCGGGCAACGGGAATTCTCTTGGCATAATTCTCAATCGTAGTAACCATACATGCTGCTGGATTGTAATATTCCATCAATAATGCGGAAAATCCCACTGCCGTCCCCACCTCCAGAATACGCTCCGGGCGGTTCATAGCAAGCAGGAGTTTTAACAAATTCTGTGTTTCCCGGCGGATAATGGGCACAAAATTCCTATGCGCCTCCTCCTCTATCTCCGCTAAGAACCGAGGATTACCGCTATCTAAAGAATTGATATATGTGGTCAAACGTTCTTCTGCTATCATTCTGCGACTTCCTCGACCTCTTCCTCCGCCATCACCTGCATCATCTCTTTCGCAGTCTGGGAAGTATTGAGCGTGTAAGTTCCTGGCTTTAGTTTGTCATAATAATCCAGCACCTGCAGTTGGAGCATGAACAGAACGCCGCTGTCAACAAGCTTCTTCCCTTCAAGAAGTTCTCCCAGTTCCATCGGTGACATGCCCTTTTTCACTTCCACGGTCACATCCTGCCCTGGAGCCTCCTCCATGGCGGGCTCCATAAAAATCCGGTAGCCCATGCCATAGGCGGTCTTGCCAACCCTCAAGACCACAATCACCACCAGAACCATGATGGAAATACTCAATATGCTGCTTACGACATTCAGTACAATCTTGCCTTTTCCCATAACCTTATCCTTTATGTCTCAAATCCCAAATCAAATTCAATCTCTCTCATCAAGCTGAAGTTTATGCGCTGCACCATCCGGCACACCGCAAGTTCAGCCGCCAAATACTCATTGACGTAAGGCTGCGCGCGCAGCGGCGCAAATTCCCCTTCCAGCCGGTTCATCTCCGCATACAGATCCACATTGCGGCATTTATGCAGTTCAAAATTCCGCCTGCGGAATTCATTGATTGCTTTTTCTTTCTCCGGCTCCTGATGGACCAATTCCCGTATTCTCTGGTATTCCTTATATTCCGGACTGTTTTTCACAGCTTCTATTAACTTGCCTACACATTCGTCAATCTGATCCATAATAACCTCTTGCTTTCGTTATCCAACTCCGACTGTCTTCAAACAGCAGATATTGCCTTCTTTCTGCTTCCTTGAATGCTAAACTTCCATAATAATCGGCATAATCATCGGTCTGCGTTTTGTCTTCTTCCAGACGAACTCGCTGAGTTCCTCCTTTACCTCTGTCTTAATCTTTCCCCAGTCTGTAATATTTCGGTCCATGCAGTAGTCCATAACGTCCTCCAGCACCTGTTTCGCCTCATCCATCAGGCTCTCAGCGCCTCTCACATAGACAAAACCACGGCTGACAATATCAGGTCCTGCAAGCACCTGCCCGCTGCCGGACTCCAGAGTCATCACCACGATGATGATGCCGTCCTCTGCCAGATGCTGGCGGTCACGCAGCACAATATTCCCAACGTCTCCTACGCCAAGTCCATCCACCAGGATATCTCCCACCGGAACCTGCCCGGTCACCTTCGCCTCATTCTCATCAAGTTCCAGCACATTCCCGGAAGACAGGATAAAGATATTTTCTTTATTATATCCTAATTCGCGGGCAATCGAAGCCTGGGCTTTCAGATGTTTGTACTCTCCATGCACGGGAATCGCATATTTGGGCTTCACAAGGGAATATATCAGCTTAATCTCCTCCCGGCAGGCATGGCCGGATACATGGGCATCCTGGAAAATAACTTCTGCGCCTTTCATAAACAATTCATTAATGACATTTGAGACTGCTTTCTCATTTCCCGGAATGGGGTTGGAACTGAATATAATCGTATCTCCAGGCTTAATCGTTACTTTCTTGTGCAGGTTTGCCGCCATGCGGGACAACGCCGCCATGGACTCTCCCTGGCTTCCGGTGGTAATCAGCACGGTCTGCTCGTCCGGGTAGTCTTTCAGCTGTTCAATATCTATCAGGGTATTTTCCGGTATATGCAGGTATCCAAGCTCTGTGGCTGTGGAAATAATATTGACCATGCTGCGCCCTTCCACAACGACCTTCCTGCCAAACTTATATGCAGAATTGATAATCTGCTGCACACGGTCCACATTTGAGGCAAAAGTCGCAATGATAATGCGCGTGTTCTTGTGGTCCGCAAATATATTGTCAAATGTCTTACCCACAGTACGCTCAGAGTTGGTAAATCCTGGACGCTCCGCATTGGTACTGTCACACATCAGCGCCAGTACGCCTTTCTTGCCAATCTCTCCAAACCGCTGCAAATCAATGGCATCTCCAAACACCGGCGTATAGTCTACTTTAAAGTCTCCCGTATGCACCACGATTCCTGCCGGAGAATAGATGGCAAGCGCAGCCGCATCCTGGATGCTGTGGTTGGTCTTGATGAATTCCACGCGGAAGCAGCCTAGATTGATATGCTGTCCGTATTTCACCACCTTGCGTTTTACCTTGGTGAGCATATTGTGTTCACGCAGCTTATTGTCAATGATGCCAATCGTCAGCTTCGTTGCATAAATCGGCACGTTGATATCCCTCAGGATATAAGGAATCGCCCCGATATGGTCTTCATGCCCATGCGTGATAAAAAATCCTTTCACTTTATCAATATTTTCCCTGAGGTAAGTCACATCAGGAATCACCAAATCAATACCCAGCATGTCATCCTCTGGAAAAGATAATCCGCAGTCCACTACAATAATACTGTCTTCGTATTCAAAGGCAGTAATGTTCATTCCAATCTGTTCTAAGCCTCCAAGCGGAATGATTTTCAATTTTGAGTTTGTTTTTTTCTTCAAATTGCACCTCCATATATGCCAAAAACGCCCCTTTGGCACTTAAATCTCTGTCTTATATACTCACATGGTGATATCCACATCTTCCAGCATCTCCGCAAAAATCCTGGATATAGATTCCAATTCATCCTCAGATTCTACCATTTCATACACGGCTTCCTCTTCCTCATCCTGCGACAGCCGCTTTAAGATGAATGCATCACAATCTCCGGATTCTTCCTCTGTCACGAGAAGATAGTCTATCCCATTAATACGAGTCTCTTCAACCACATAAAATTCTAAAGCCTCTCCATCCTGGGGAGACTGAAATATCACTTTTTCCATATTAATGTCCCTTTACGATTCCCTAGTTTCGTACTGTTCTTGCTTATGCCATTCTTTTACGATTCCCTGATATCGATCTGTTCTTCCTGAAATGCCTGTGAATCCAGATAGCCCTGCAGTATCAATACAGCAGCAATCTTATCCACATAGCCCTTGCGCGCCTCTCTGCGCACGCCGCTCTCCATCAACGTCCGTTCCGCTGCCACTGTTGTCAGACGCTCGTCCCACAAGATAACAGAAAGACCGCTCCGTCTCTCCAGCATCTCCTTGAACTCCAGCGTCTTTTCACAGCGCTCACCTTCCGTGTTATTCATGTTCTTCGGAAAACCAAGCACAATTTCCCCGACCTGGTATTCCACTATCAGCTCTTCTATTCTCGCCAAAGTCTGCCTGAGCTTTCCGGGCGACTTCCTGGGGATAGTCTCGACTCCCTGTGCCGTCACCTGCAATGCATCGCTGATTGCGACGCCCACTGTCTTGGAGCCAAAATCCAAACCCATTATCCGCATCTAATGCCTCCTATTCCCAAAAATTATTCCTGATATACTGGCGCAAAATCTCTTCTACCAATTCATCACGTTCTACTTTCATAATGAGGCTTCTGGCATTTTTGTGGCTGGTAATGTAAGTAGGGTCTCCAGACATGATATACCCGACAATCTGATTTACCGGATTGTACCCTTTCTCCCGCAGCGCACTGTACACGATTTCCATGATATCATTTACGTGTATCTTCTGCTCTTTCTCCACTTTAAAAAATTGAGTATTGTTTTTATCCTGCATTTTTCCACGCCCTTATTTCGCTCTTTCGTTCTGATAAATCTTCCTTTTCACTATTCTAATACAAACGTTCGGAAAACTCAAGATTTTTCTTCTAAATTTAAGTTTCCCCATCTGTTATCTTAACTGATATTTTCATTTGAAAGGTTTTCCATACATAGTACATGCTCTTTCAATTGGGAAACTACCGTGCCCCTTATCAGCTTGTTTTCCATGTTCCCATCCCTCTGCCCTTCCGCAGGAACTGCTATTTTTACATATTCTTTCGTATGTCCGAGAAAATATTCCACGCCGCCAAAAGAAACTTTCTCTTCCACCAATATCTCAGCCTGCCTGCCGATATGCCACTGTAAAAATTCCTCGTTCATCACTGCCAGGTCCTCAAACAAAATTTCGCTGCGCGCATGTTTTATCTCCTCCGGCACCTGCTGCTCCATCCTGTCTGCCCGCGTGCCTCTGCGCCTGGAATATTTAAAGATATGGATTTCAAAAAAACCAATCTTTTTCAGGAACCTCCTGGTAACCTCAAACTCTTCCTCCGTCTCTCCGGGAAACCCGACAATCACATCCGTAGTAATCGCCGGATGGCTGAAAAATTTCCTTAAAATATTGCAGCCCTGTTCATACTCCCCACAGGTGTATTTGCGGTTCATGCGCTGCAAGGTACCATCACAGCCGCTCTGCAGGGACAGATGAAAATGCGGGCAGATTTTAGGCAGCCCCGACAATCTCCTGACAAACTCCTCTGTGATGATTTTCGGTTCCAGGGAGCCAAGGCGGATACGTGCAATCCCCGGTACGCTATGGACCTCTTCTATCAATTGTAGCAAATCTGTCCCCAAATCCACGCCGTAAGAACTCAGATGAATCCCGGTAAGCACAACTTCACGGTAACCGTTTGCTGACAGCCTGCCGACCTCCTTAAGCACATCTGAAACCTCCCTGCTCCTTACGCGCCCTCTGGCATATGGAATGATACAATAACTGCAGAACTGGTTACAGCCATCCTGTACCTTGATAAATGCCCTTGTACGCTCCGCAGTATGGCTAAGGGTCAATTTCTCGTAAGACAAATCTGCGGCAATATCTTCCACTGATGAAAAATTCTCCGGGGATGCCTTATTTTCACGTTCCGCAAAAAAACTCTCCAGCAGCTTTGGCAGTTCATGCTTCTTATTATTGCCAATCAATATGTCAACCGCCGCATCTTTTTGCACCTGTTCTTCTGATGTCTGCACGTAGCATCCTGCGGCAACCACCACGCTGTGCGGATTTCTCTTTTTGGCACGGTGGAACATCTGCCTGGATTTGCGTTCCGCAATGTTCGTCACGGAACACGTATTAATCACATAGACGTCCGCCGCTTCCTCAAAAGGCACAATCTCATAGCCGGACCGCTCCAAAAGCTGCTGCATGCTCTCTGTCTCATAGGCGTTCACCTTGCAGCCCAGATTATGGAATGCTGCTTTTCTCATCGCAATTTTCCCTTTCTGTGTCTCTCCACGGCAATCTGCCGAAAAAGACAATACTATTTCTTCCTTAAATTGGTCATGGTGTTATTGACTTTTCCCATAAAAGAGGATAAGATAAAGAAAATGTTTCTAAATATTGAAACAACCATAAATTAAATGTGAAGGAGGCTTTTACAATGATAGAAGTACAAATTTCTTTAAATTCCATCGACAAGGTTAAATCTTTCGTCAACGCCATCACTCAGTTTGACTTTGACTTTGATTTGATTTCCGGAAGATATGTTATCGATGCCAAATCCATTATGGGTATCTTCAGCCTTGACTTATCCAAACCCATTGATTTAAAAATCCATGCGGAAGACAACGAAGATGAAGTTATGGAAGTCATCAAGCCGTATCTGGTTTAATCCTCACGCATAATACGGTACATCCCCCCATGAAGAATCATGGGGGATTTTTCATTTTACTTCTTTGGTCACGGTAAGAGACCTCAGGACTCTCCCCAACTTCTGTGTACTTCATTGGCTACTACAAAAGACCTCAGGACTCTCCCCAACTTCGTTGGGTCCCCCCTCAGGTCATTTGGTCCCCCCTCAGGTCATTTTACAATAATAGTCTCTGTCGTCTCAATGGCAGTCTTCACCATCTCTTCAATCTGCTCCCTCAGGTGCAGTTCCGAACGCCGGATGACCTTGAGGCTCGGCTTCGTCACCGGATGTTTTGCCACGAATATCGTACAGCAGTCCTCATAGGGCAGGATGGATGTCTCAAACGTGCCAATTTTCTTGGAAAGCTCAATAATCTCCTGCTTATCAAAACCAATCAGCGGACGGTAAACCGGCATGGTGCAGACCTCGTCCGTCGCTGCCAGGGACTGCATGGTCTGGCTTGCCACCTGCCCGATGCTCTCGCCGGTAATCAGACCGAGGGATTCCGTCTCCCTGGCAAAATGCTCCGCAATCCGCATCATATAGCGGCGCATGATAATCGTCAGTTCCTCATGGGGGCATTTCTCGTAAATGTACATCTGGATATCGGTAAAATTGACCACTTTCAAATAAATGGGACCTGTATACTTTGCGACAATCCTTGCCAAATCCACGACTTTCTGTTTGGCGCGTTCACTCGTGTAGGGCGGTGCATGGAAATAAACGGCATCAATCTTCACACCGCGCTTAGCTATCATAAAACCTGCCACCGGGCTGTCGATGCCGCCGGACAAAAGCAGCATTCCCTTGCCGTTCGTGCCGACCGGCATCCCGCCAGGTCCCGGAATAATTTCCGAATAAATATTGATTTTCCCGCGGATTTCCACATTTACCAGGATATCGGGATTGTGCACATCCACTTTCATGTCCGCAAATGCCTCCAATATCCGCTCTCCTAACGCCGCATTCACTTCCATGGAGGGCATGGGATAACTCTTGCGTGCCCGCCGGGTATTGACCTTGAAGGTAATGTGTTTGTCTGGATAACGCTTGTCCAGGTAAGATACCACATCTTCTGCCAGCTTGTCAAATCCCTCATCCTCCGTAAGCACAACCGGGCAGATTCCCACAATGCCAAACACATGCTGCAGATTCTCTAATGCTTCATCATAATCAAACTCTGACAACGCTTCGATATAAATGCGCCCCTGTTCTTTGCTAATCTGAAATTCCCCATCCACTGGTTTTAAGGCATACTTAATCTGCCGCACCAACGCATCTTCAAACAGATGGCGGTTCTTCCCCTTGATGCCAATCTCTCCGTATTTTATCAAAAATGCTCGAAACATGTTATTTCCTTTCTAATGCCTGGTATACTTCCCCAACATAGGGACCAGCTCTTTGAGGCTGGCAAGACAGTACTCCACTTCCTCCAATGTGTTCTGCGGGCAGAAACTGATGCGCACCGTGGAATCCAGATAACCCTTGCCAACACCGATTGCCTGAAGCGTTGCGCTCTTTGCTGGTTTGTTGGAGGCACACGCGCTTCCCGCAGAGACATAAATCTGCCTGTCCTCCAAGGCGTGGAGCAGCACCTCACTGCGGACGCCATCCACACTGAGGCTGACAATATGGGGCGCGCTGTGCTGGCAATTGCCGTTGACATGTGCCCAACTCTGCCCGGCCAGCCCCTCAATCAACGATTCTTTTAGCTGGTATAAATGGGCCTGTTTGACCGCGAAATCCTCATACGCCTCTTTCGCCGCCTGCCCAAGACCCGCAATTCCGGGCACATTTTCTGTCCCGGAACGCATATTTTTCTGCTGTCCGCCGCCAAAAAGAATCGGCTTCAGTTTTGTCTTCTCTTTCACATACAGGAATCCGCTTCCTTTCGGTCCATGAATCTTATGTCCGCTGGCAGACATCAGGTCAATCCCCAATTTACCTGGATGGATGGCATACTTCCCATATGCCTGAATCGCATCTACGTGAAATAATGTCTGCGGATTTTTGTTCTTAATGATTTGCGCCGCTTCCGCAATCGGCTCAACGGCTCCAATTTCGTTATTTACATACATGATGGATGCCAGAATGGTATCCTGCGTTACCACGGATTCCAACTCTTCCAGAGATATGATGCCATTTTTGTCCACATCCAGATACGTTACCTCAAATCCCTGTTCTTGCAAAAACTTCATGGGCGCTGCCACTGCCGGATGTTCTATCTTCGTGGTAATCAGATGGTTCCCACTTCGCCTGTTTGCCATCGCCGCGCCTATAATGGCAAGGTTATTGGATTCCGTGCCCCCGGAAGTGAAAATCAGTTCTGAGCCTTTGGCTTTCAAGGTCTTGCAGATTATGTCCCGCGCATCCCGGATATAGTTTTCCCCCTCCATCCCTTTCACATGCAAAGAGGAAGGATTGCCATAATCCTCTGTCAATGCGCGTACCATAATCTCTTTCACCTTTTCTGAACAGCGGGTCGTGGCAGAATTGTCAAAATATGCCTCCATCTTATCCTCCTAATCTTCCACTGCATACTGTAACATAGAAAGCGCACAGAGCCCGGCTGTCTCCGTGCGAAGAATGCGGTTCCCAAGGGAAACCAGCTCCATATCTTCCTTTGCCAATGCAATCTCTGCGGAATCATAGCCGCCCTCAGGCCCTATAAAAATCCCTATGGAAGAACCTTTTGGTATCTTGCTGAACACTTCCCTGGTATGCGCCATTCCACGCTGGTTCTCATAGGGCAGGATCCGCACGTCCAAACTTCGGGCATACTCCGCTGCCTGCCTGAAATTCATGACCATGCCCACCTGGGGAATGATACTGCGCTTCGACTGTTTTGCCGCGCTCTCTGCAATCGCCTGCCATCTCGCCTGTTTCGCTTTCGCCCGCTTCTCGTCCAGCTTGACCACACAGTTCTTCATGGCAACCGGTATGATTTGCGAAACGCCAAGCTCCACGGCTTTTTGGATGACCAACTCCATCTTATCTCCCTTGGGAAGGCCCTGAAACAGCGTAACCTTAAGGGATGGCTCCGTCCCCTCCGCTTCCCGCAGGACCGTAAGGGCAATTTCATCACTCTCTATCTGGCTGATAGCACAGTAAAAATCCTCTCCTGCGCTATCGCTGATACGCACCTCATCCCCAATGCGCATACGGAGCACATTTTTGATATGGTTCACATCACTGCCCGTGATGATGGCTTTGGTCCCGCAAATCTGCTCCGGCTCTACAAAAAACTGAAACATGTTCTCACTCCTGTGCTATTTTCTGGCGGTAATGCTGACCCACTCGCCCTGACGGCAGACCTCTAAAATCTCAAGCCTTGCTTGAAGGACCGCCGCTTTTACCGCCTCTTCCTTAAAGTCAATGATTCCGCTGGTAATATAGATTCCGCCCTTTTTCAGGCGGCTCGGAATTACCGGCGTCAGGGGGATAATGATATCCGCCAGGATATTGGCAACTACGATATCATAGTCCCCGCCTACTTTCTCCTGCAGCTTACTGTCATCTATGAGGTTGCCATGGTAAAAACAGCCACTTTCCATGGGCAGATGGTTTATCTGCATATTGTCTTTCGTCGCTTCCATGCATATGGGGTCAATATCCGTCCCCACTACAGCAGCTGCGCCAAGTTTCAGGCTGACCAGGGATAAGATACCGCTTCCGCAGCCCACATCCAGTATCCTGTCCCCCCGGTTCAGATACTTATCTAACTGGCGGATACAAAGCTGCGTGGTCTCATGTTTGCCGGTGCCAAAAGAAGTCCCGGGGTCAATCTCAATCACGCAGCGGTAATCCACAGCCTGCGGCATCTCCTCCCAGGTTGGCTTAATCAGGATATCCTCAATCACAAAGGACTTAAAATATTTCTTCCAGTTGTTAATCCAGTCCTTGTCCTCCGTCTCTCCCTCACTGATTGCAGCGCTGCCCACATCCACAAACATCCGCAGGCCCTCAAGTTCCTTCCGCACTTGGGCGAGAAGCGCCCCATGCTCTCCCTCCTCCAGGAAGAAACTGACCTTAGCGATGCCTTCGTCTGGCGGCAGTTGGGGCAGAATGTCAATATACATCTGCTCCTTTTCTTCTGCCGACAAAGGAACATTATCTTCAATCTGCACACCCTCAATCCCCAGGTCTGCCAGCATACTGCTGACAAGGTCCTCCGCCTGGGTCGTTGTCTGGATGGTATACTGTTTCCATTTCATGCCTGTGCTCCTCAATTCCTAAACTGCTTCTTCAAGCTGTCATACATCTGGTTGATTGCCTGCAAGGTGTTCGTATCTCCTGACGCATTGTCTGGATGATAAATTTTGGTGAGGTCTTTATAGCGTTTCTTAAGTGCAACCATACTATTGACACCTGAGAAAAACATCTGCGCTTCTGGAACGGAACTGTCCGCTGCTTTTACCCGCGCGCTGCTGCCTGAGCGGGAATAGCGTCTTTTCTCCCGCTCCATGTCCTCTTTTTCATGGGCAAGTTTCTGCAGCTCCTCCTCCAGAATCTTCCATTTCATCTGGAACAGATGCTTTTCATCCGCCATTCGCTTTTGTTCCAGGCTCTTTCTCCTGTTAAAATCCTGCTGTTCCTGTTTGAATCTGCGTCTGTCCTCCTCCAACTCCTGCCGCTCCCTGCGCAGCATCCTGGACTGAAGATCTTCCGACATTGGTTCTCGAATCACCCTCCCCAGCTGCCGTTTCGGCTGATCCATCTTTTTTCCCCCTTCGTATCTGCTGCCTGTAAACTATGGCTGTGCTGTTACACATTTGTCAATTTGTATCTGCCGCCTGTAGGCTGTGGCGAAATGGCTGCTATTTTACCTTTTTCACATTGCTGTCAGCGCCGTAAATTTTCTTTCCATCCACAGTCACATATGCGCGCACCTTAAAGCTGTAAGATTTCTTCTTACTTAGTTTTGTCTTCGTAAAGGAGACTGTCTTGCCTTTTCCAATCGTCTTAATCTTTTTATACTTGCCGTTCCCTGTCTTCATGAAAATCTCATATCCGCTGGCGCCGGTAACTTTCTTCCAGGTCAGTTTAACCTTACTGCCCCCGCTCCTCTTTGCCTTGCTGAGTTTCGCCTTTGCCGGAGATGTTGCCGTCCTCACGCTGTCGGCTGCAGACGCATAGACGTTCTTATTATTGACAACACGGTACGGCGTAACCTGCAGCGTGTAAGCGGTTGCCGGCTGCAGATTCTTATAGGTATAGGCATTTCCCGTTACATTTATTGTGGAAACTGCCTTGCTTCCTTTGTAGAGTACCAGGCGGTAATTTACTCCCGGTACATTTTGCCAGGAATATGACAGGGAATTCGTAGTCCTCTTTGCCATCTTCAAACCAGTCACGTTTCCTGGTCTTGTCGGGGAAAGCATAGGTATTTCCTCGGTATAAATTTTGCCGCACAGTCTGCAGGTAAAGGTCTTCAGACCTTTCTGCGTCTCTGTAGGCGCTTTCGTTACTGCTGATTGGTACTGATGGCTTGGGCATGTTACTTCCACTACCACCTCAATATCCGTAACTATCTGATAATTTGCCTGGTCCTCAGGTCTGTAACATACATAGAACTTCTGGTTTCCAATCTTGGACAGCTTTGTCCCAGCATCCGTCTGCCACACAAATCCTTCCGGCAATACGATAGAAGCAAGCGTCATTCCACTGTTCCCTTTCAGGCCCGTGGGGACAATGTACTGCGGCTTGGCACGCGCAATCTCCACACGCGCGCTTCCTTCAAATGTCTGATGTCCTGCCCGCGACACCTTGTACAGCACCTCATATGTACCGGCATTGATCATTTCCGGCTGTTCCTGCGTATATACCGTCTCGCCATCGCTCCTTAGCGCATACTGCACGATATCACCATCTTCCATCCCGCTGACGGCAATGGTATAGGGCTGCCCAGTGTAAGTCCCAGTTACATCCGCTGCCGTAATGCCCGTAATTTCCGGCGGCAGTTCATCAATCTCCTCTGTATAGGTGTTGCCGCAGAGGACACAGGTGTAGGTCATAATGCCCGCTTCCGTCCCTGTCGGTTCCTTGGTAACTTCCGAAACATATCTGTGCGCGGGACATGTCACAGTTACTGCAATGCTGACGTTCGCCGTCTGGTAATTCTTCGTATCTTCCGGTGTATATGTCGCCGGATAGCTGTGGGAACCCTCTTCGCGCAGCTGCGTATCTGGTTCCTGCCAAGTAAAACCAGTTGGCAGCTGCACATCTGCAAGCGTATTGCCGCTGTTTCCAGTAAGCCCTTGCGGCAGTTCATAGGTGGGGGCTGCCTGTTCGATTGTCACTGTCGCCTTGCCCTGAAAAGCTGCATAGCCTTCCCTCTCCACCTGATAGCGTACCTCATAGGCACCGGCATCCACCATTTGCGGCTGGACAGCCTGGTACTTTCCATCTGCCCCTGCATATTTTATGACATCGCCTTCCTGAACCCCAGTCACTTCAATCAGATACGGCTGTCCGCTGTAGGTTCCTGTTACATCCTCCGCAGAAATGCCCTCCAATTTGGGAATAATAATCTGACGAATATTATCCTGCTTCTTGCTGGTCATAAAATCGCTTTTCGAGGAATAGAAGAATTCATCCCCGCGCGCGGTAAACCCATCAATCAGCCCGCCTGCAAGGTCCTGCGGGCTGTGGAATTTAGAAACGCTCTCATCCGCATTCATGCGATAAACTTCTGTCGAGGTATTAAAATAAACCTTATCTCCCACTTTGGCAAGATACATGAAACTTCTCGGATAATAACTGTTGCCAACTGACCAGACAGAGGTCGCATACACTTCCTCCTCGCCGTCTGCAAGAAGCTGGGTTCCTTCCTTTTTCACCAGCTTTACTGCCCGTTCCCTCTGCAAATCATCATCATCCGGCTGATATTTGGAATAATACCAGGAATCATTTACATAGCAAATGGCAGAACTTACGCCTGACCAGAACGCTTCATCATAGAGCGTGGAATCCGCCGTATGGCCGTCACTCCAGGCAGAGTGGTTATGATCCGTGTCCGATATCTTGCTGTCACTGAGCAGGAAATAATTATGCATGACCCTGCCGATACAATCCCAGGTGGGGTCATCCCAGGTGGCGTCCACATGATACCACTGTCCGCCAATCTCAATCATGTTCCAGGCGTGCGCCATCGCATCGCTGCTGATTACCTCACAGGCAATGCCCAGCCTGTCTTTCATGATATAGGCAAACGCGTCCGCATAACCATCGCACACGGCAATCTTATTGACCAGGGAACCATATGCCGTATGGGAAATATCCGGCACGTTATTCGCGTCCAGCCGCTCTTTATCGTATTCGCAGTTCTGCACCAGGTAATCATGCACGATAAGCGCCTGCTGGTAATCCTCCAAAGAAGTATCAACCTGGGATGCCGCTTCGTCAACAGCCGTCTCCAGTTCCTCCCCCATCTGGCGGGCTTCCTCCTGGCTATAGAGATATTTCACATTATAGGAAAGAATTTTATTGCTATCAAAAGAATAGCTAATCTTATTACTCACATAAAATAATTGAGGATTGTTATTTAAAACCTTGAAAAATTCCTTTACCTGGTCAACAGGAAGATTGTAAGCGGATACATCGATTTCCGTCTCAAAATTCTCCAACGCCGCCACAATATACTCCTCCAAGGTCTGCCCCGTCCTTGCCAGGCCGCGCGTCCCCTTCCCCTGTGCATATCTGGGCGCTGGCTGCCCATAATACTCCTCCTGGTAGCGTTCCTCCTCTGTCAGCGTCACGCTCCCAATCTTAACCGTCTCCGTCTCGGCTTGTACCTGCATGGCTCCAATCGACAGAAACATCATCATCAAAAACGGTACCGCAAATTTCTTTTTCATAAATTCCTCCTGTTTCTCACGTCTGCTTCACTATAATTACCATGCCTATGCTCTCCCCATTATATAATAGGAAAAACGGATTGGCAAGCAGAAACTCTGCGTTTGCGCTGCCCGCTTCGCAGAAAATCCCAAAAAAGCTGTACTCTGCAGCATTTCACAGAATACAGCCCAAATTTACATATCTTCCAATGTTTCTTTTATTTTACCCATAAACCCTTTTTTCTTTTTCTCTGTGCCCGCTGCACCGTCCTGCTTCTTTAAGGACTGCCCGCTGACCTCGTCAAACTTACGCAGCGCTTCTTTCGCCTCGCCATTCAGGCTGGTGGGCACCTGCACTACCAAAGTGACATAATGGTCACCACGGAGAGATGAATTGCGCAAGGAGGGAATTCCCTTGCCTTTCAGGCGAATTCTGGTATCCGTCTGTGTGCCTGGCTTGACTTCATATAAGATATCGCCGTCAATGGTATTGATGCGCACCTCGCCGCCTAACGCTGCCTGGGCAAATGAAATCGGCGCGGTCGAATAGACGTTCATGTCCTGACGCTGGAAAATCGGATGTCTGCTGACATTTACCTCGACCAGCAAATCTCCCCTCGGTCCGCCATTCGTTCCCGGCTCGCCCTTATCCCGAATACGCACGCTCTGTCCATTGTCAATTCCTGCCGGGATGGACACTTTAATCTTCTTACGCTTGGCGATATATCCCGTACCATGGCAATCCGGGCATTTATCCTTGATGATTTTACCGGTACCCCGGCATTCCGGGCAAGTCTGCACATTCTGCACCATGCCTAAGAAAGACTGCTGGGTGTAAACTACTTTGCCCTTCCCTCCGCACTTCGTACAGGTCTCCGGATTGGTCCCCGGTTTTGCGCCGGTCGTATGGCAGGTCTGGCATTCGTCTTTCAGTGTAATTTCAATCTCTTTCTCACAGCCAAAAGCAGCCTCCTCAAACGTAACGCGCACTGCGGCACGTAAGTTGGCTCCTTTCATAGGACCATTGCTGGCAGAGGAACGCCTTCTTCCTCCGCCAAACAAATCCCCAAATATATCGCCAAAAATGTCGCCCATGTCCATGCCGGAAAAATCAAATCCTCCGCCACCTCCCATGCCGCCCTCAAAGGCGGCATGGCCAAACTGGTCGTACTGGCGTTTCTTATCCGGATCGCTCAGCACCGCATATGCCTCCGATGCCTCTTTGAATTTTTTCTCCGCTTCTGCGTCACCCGGATTCATATCTGGATGATACTTTTTGGCAAGCGCACGGTACGCTTTTTTGATGGTCGCATCATCTGCACTTTTATCTATGCCCAGGACTTCATAATAATCTCTCTTCTGCTCTGCCATGACTAACTCCCTTTTTGCAAGTTATCTGTGAAAAATCAATCGCTCCATGCTTCGCACTTTAAATCTTATACCTCTTTATAATCTGCATCCACCACGTCATCGTCTGCACTGCTGTAGGAAGCATTTCCCATATCCGGTCCTGCGCCCTGTGCACCCTGTGCTGCCTGTGCGTTTTCGTACATCTTGGCAAATACTTTCTGTGCGCTCTCCATAAGCTTTTCCTTGGCAGCTTTCATCTCACCAACCTGGTCATCCGTCATCTCCTCTGCATTCGGATGCGCTTCAACCATTGCCTTTAATGCATTGAGGTCTGCCTCCACTGCTGATTTATCTGCCGCATCGATGTTTGCGCCTACCTCTTCGAGCGCTTTCTCCGTCTGGAAAACGAAGGAATCCGCATCGTTTCTGGTATCAATGGCTTCCTTGCGCTTCTTATCCTGTGCCTCAAACTCTGCAGCTTCTTTGACTGCTTTGTTAATCTCATCCTCAGACATGTTGGAGCCTGCTGTAATCGTAATATGCTGCTCTTTTCCTGTTCCCAAATCCTTGGCTGATACGTTTACGATACCATTGGCATCGATATCAAACGTAACCTCAATCTGAGGTACGCCGCGCCTTGCAGGCGGAATGCCATCAAGACGGAACTGGCCTAAGGACTTGTTATCCCTTACAAACTGACGCTCACCCTGCACTACATTGATGTCAACAGCCGTCTGGTTATCCGCTGCCGTCGAGAAAATCTGGCTGTGCTTGGTGGGAATCGTAGTATTACGCTCAATCAGCCTGGTTGCCACGCCGCCCATCGTCTCAATAGACAGTGACAATGGCGTTACGTCCAGCAGAAGGATTTCACCTGCACCGGCATCTCCTGCCAGCTTGCCGCCCTGGATGGAAGCGCCGAGGGCTACGCACTCGTCTGGATTCAGGGATTTGCTGGGTTCTTTGCCTGTCAGCTGCTTTACTTTATCCTGTACAGCCGGAACACGCGTGGAACCGCCTACCAGCAATACCTGACCTAATTCAGAAGCTGTAAGCCCTGCATCTTTCAATGCATTCTGGACCGGAACAGCGGTGCGCTCTACCAAATCATGGGTCAGCTCGTCAAATTTCGCCCTGGTCAGATTCATATCAAAATGCTTAGGACCTTCTGCTGTTGCTGTGATAAACGGCAGGTTGATATTCGTTGTCGTTGCGGAAGAAAGTTCTTTTTTCGCTTTCTCTGCTGCCTCTTTCAGTCTCTGCAGCGCCATCTTATCATTGGAGAGGTCAATGCCCTCCGTCTTCTTGAACTCTGCCAGCATATAATCTGTAACCTTCTGGTCGAAATCATCGCCGCCCAGACGGTTGTCTCCAGAAGTGGACAATACCTCGATAACGCCCTCACCAATCTCAATGATGGATACGTCAAACGTACCGCCACCCAGGTCGTATACCATGATTTTCTGTTCTTTTTCATTGTCAAGGCCATACGCCAGGGCTGCCGCCGTAGGCTCGTTAATGATACGCTTCACGTCCAGCCCGGCAATCTTGCCTGCGTCCTTGGTTGCCTGACGCTGTGCATCGTTGAAGTACGCCGGAACCGTAATCACTGCTTCCGTCACTTTCTCGCCCAGATAGTTCTCTGCATCCGCCTTTAACTTCTGCAGGATCATGGCAGAAATTTCCTGCGGAGAATATTTCTTGTCATCAATAATCTTCTTGTTCTCTGTACCCATATCCCTCTTGATAGAAGAAATGGTCTTCTCGGCATTGGTGACAGCCTGACGTTTTGCAGGCTCGCCTACCAGACGCTCACCGGTCTTTGTAAACGCAACGACAGAGGGTGTTGTCCTTGCTCCTTCTGTATTGGCGATAACCACCGGCTTACCACCTTCCATAACTGCCACACAGCTATTTGTTGTTCCTAAATCGATACCAATAATCTTGCTCATAATAGAGACCTCCTCTTAAAAATAATTATCTGAATATGCTATTGAACTACTGCTACCATACTGTGCCTTACCACACTGTCCCGGTACATATAACCTTTCTGAAGTTCCTGCGCCACCACGCCGGATTCAAATTCATCGCTCTCCACCTGCATGACTGCATTGTGGAATTCAGGGTTAAATTCTGCCCCTACCGCTTCAATCGGTTTTACTTCCAGGTTCTCCAGCTCCGTCATAAGCTGTTTATATATTTTATCCATTCCCTCCACAAAGGGGTCGCCCTTTGATTCCTCGGGAACAGCGGATAAACCTCTCTCAAAGTTGTCGACCACGGGAAGGATTTTCTCGATGATGCTTTTGGCTCCCACTTCAAACATCTGTGCTTTCTCCTTCTCCGTCCGCTTACGGAAATTATCGAACTCTGCCATCTGGCGCTGTACGCGGTCGCTGAGTTCGGCAATCTTCTCTTCCTGCTTGTTCTTTTTTTCCTTCTTCTTGAACAAGCCTTTCTTGCCATTCTGCGCTTCTTCGGCCTCTTCCTCTGCCGCGGATTCCTCCTCAGGACTATCCTCGCCTGATTTTTCCTCCGCCTCACAGATTTCCTCTGATTCTCCCTGAGCTTCTGTCATTTCTTCTCCGGCAGCCTGCGTTTCTTCCTCTTCTGCCAGATTTTCATTCTCCTGTAGCTTTTCTGCTGCCAAATTTATGTCTTTGTTTTCTGTAGTTTCCATATCCTTTCACCTCTCTGTTAACCTAATCACCTTTATTTTTCTGAAACACGGAATCCAACTGGCTTTTCAAAGTCTTTAGATTGTCCATGACATTCTCATAATCCATCCGCTTCGGTCCGATAATTCCAATCGTCCCCTGCATTCCTTCCCCTATCTGATAGGTGGCTGTCACTACACTGCAGTCTTTCATATTCTGTATGGGGGATTCATCCCCAATGTATACCTGAATCCCGGTCTGTTCCCCGGAAGACAGCGTCTCATTTACCAAAGAAATTAACTGCTTCTTCTCTTCAAAAGCATTGAGCAGATCACTTGCCTTCTGGGAATCGCTCAGTTCAGGATATTTGAGGATATTGGTGGTACCGCTGGTATAAACCTCCAGCTCTTCATCCTCCTGAAAAGCCCCCGCCAGCGCATCCAACACATCGCTGACAATATTGCTGTGGATTCCCGCCTGCTCTTTGAGCCTTGCAATCGTTGCCAAATTAATCTGGTCTGCGGACAACCCATTGAGGCTGCTGTTTAAAAGGATATTCAGCTTCAGTAACGTCTCATTATCTAATGCTTCCCTGGTGGAAATCATCTTATTCTTCACCAGATTGCCCTCTGTCACAATAACAGCGAGAAGCTGTTCTTCATCTACCTGGGAAAGCTGCAGGAATTTCACCTTATTGCGCTGATAAGACGGAGCCGTTATCATCGCCGTGTAATTCGTGTTCGCCGCCAGAGCCTTTGCCATCTGCTGCAATACCTGTTCCACCCGCTCCGTATGCTCAATCATAAATTCCTTCATCTCTGTGACTTCCCGGTCTTTCTCTGCAATCAGGTTGTCTACATAGAAGCGGTAACCTTTGTCGGAAGGGATACGTCCGGCAGAAGTATGCGGCTGTAAAATATAGCCTAACTCCTCCAAATCCGACATCTCATTGCGAATTGTGGCAGAACTCAGATTCAAATCCGAATATTTAGAAATCGTCCTTGAACCCACCGGCTCGCCCGTATCCAGGTAATTGCGGATAATGGCATTTAAAATCTTCCTTTTCCGTTCGTCCAGTTCCTGCATCACAATCCTCCTTCCTGTTTTGATTGTTAGCACTCAGCTTTCAAGAGTGCTAACATCTATGTACATAAGATAGCACTATCAAAATTCATTGTCAATACCATTTTTAGAATTTATATTTTGTTTATAAATTCAGAACCCATGGAAATTAAAACTCAGACTCTTCAAATTTATTTGAAAGAGGCTGAGTTTTAATTTTCATGAAGGGTGTAACCCCCACAGCCACAGACGAAAGCTTCTTTGGAAGCGTATGACGGCTTTGCCGGCATGTCTGTAGCTGGGGGTTCTGAATTTATCTCACAGCTTTACTATTCTGTGGCTGGGGGTTCTAAATTTATTTGCTTACTTTTATTAATATCCACGCACCTTTATTTCATACCGTTCCATCCAATCATTAATCTGAATCAGGTACGCAAGCATCTGCGGTCCTGCCATCAGCTGCCCATACCAGGGCCTCCCATAATCCGAAGGACGGGCTAGAAAGGCTTCCACTTTATCCTTATTTAAAAATTGCAGCACAGGCGCCCCACCGTCCATCAGTAACTGGCGCATTTTCCCTTTCAGGAGATTCTCATAACGTGGGTCATACGTCTTGGGATAAGGGGATTTCCGGCGGAACAGCACTTCATCCGGCAATATTCCCCTGCCCGCTTG
The DNA here is from genome assembly GCA_910583835.1 of uncultured Lachnospiraceae bacterium. Lineage (GTDB taxonomy): Bacteria > Bacillota > Clostridia > Lachnospirales > Lachnospiraceae > Petralouisia. The sequence continues at coordinate 42,329 of CAJTYM010000004.1, forward strand.
CCGCAGCAGATTCTTCACCACGCCGTCTTTCGCCTTCATCTCCCAGGGAACATTCCACACATATTGGACAATCCTCCAGTCCGCAAAGGGAACCCGCGCCTCCAATCCGCTGTACATGCTGGTACGGTCCATACGGTTGAGCAAAGTCTGCATGAACCACCGAAGATTCAGCCAGGAAATCTCCCTCCGCCTCGCCTCCTGCGGACTGTCCTCTGCGCATCTTGGCGTCTGGGCGACCGACTTCTGATAGCATTCTTTCACGTATTCATCCATATGGAGGTAATCTATAAAATCATCTGCCAGCAGTTCTTTTCGAGGAGACAAATCCATCGTCCAGGGAAACGTATCCGCCTGAAAGCATTCTTCCCGGTGGAACCAGGGATATCCCCCAAAAATCTCATCCGCACACTCCCCAGTCAATGTCACCTTATGGCTCTGGCTGACCTGCGAACAGAAATACAGCATGGAAGAATCCACGTCCGCCATCGCCGGCAAATCGTGCGCTTTCACCGAATCGGAAAGCATTGCAATCTGATGCTCATTGTCACACTCCAGAAAATGATGCTCGGAACCAATATAGTTCACCATCTTCTCCACGTAAGGTCTGTCCTGGGAAGGCTGAAAAGCATTTGCCTTAAAATTCTTCTGGTTATCTACGAAATCAAAGGAAAAAGTCGTCAGCTGCCTGCCCTGTTTCTTCAATTCCACAGCGCATATGGCGGATACCAAGCTGCTGTCCACGCCACCGGACAAAAACGTACAGATGGGCACATCCGACACCATCTGCCTGCGGACTGCATCCTGCACCAGTTCAGAAACCATCTCCACTGTCTTCCCATAACTGTCCGTATGGGGACAACTCTGCAGCTGCCAATAAACTTTCCTCTGCAGCGCCCGCTTCCTTCCATAGGTAATATATTCTCCCGGACACACTTCCCGCATACCTTTAAACACGCCGCAGCCCGCGCTCCTCGCCGGACCGATGCCGAAAATCTCATTCAGCCCATCCCTGTCAAGTTCCGCCGTCACAGACGGATGAGCCAGAATTCCTTTCGGTTCTGAGGCAAAGATAAGTTCATCATCTTTTTTTATATAAAACAATGGCTTCACGCCCATAGGGTCACGGAAGAGATACACCATATCCTCCCGCTCATCCAAAATGGCAAAGGCAAAAATGCCGTTCAGCTTAGAGGCAATCCCTGCCCCATACTCCATAAACCCTAAAAGAATCACTTCCGTATCACATGATGTCTCAAACTGCCATCCTTTATCTTTGAGTTCCTCACGCAGCTCCTGGGCATTGTACAATTCTCCATTATAGGCTATGGCACAGGTACGCCCTTCCCTTCCCCGCACCATCGGCTGATGTCCGCCGGACAAATCAATGATAGACAGACGGCTGTGCGCCAGCCCGCATTGCCCGCTCAGATAAATCCCGGCATCATCCGGTCCCCTCCGGCGAAGTTTTTCATGCATAGCAACAAGGATGGAACGGTAATACGTCCCATCCTTCTCATAATCCTTCTCTCTATGATAAAATCCCGCTATTCCGCACATATTTTTACTCCTGTTTTCACATTTATTTCATTATATCAAATAAAAACCAAAAATATGTACGTTATCTGAACTTCTTATTTATACCGGTTGATAACTTCGAGAATCTGCGCCTGCACCGGAAGGATATCAACCAAAATCTTCCTTGCCTCCTCAGGCTTATCCTGGCGCAATAAATCAACAATATCAGTATACGCCTTGTACAGCGGTGTCAAAGATAAGTTCCCTGTGGCGCCCTTGATGGCATGTGCATTTTCAATTACCTGCTGATAATCGTTGGCATCAAAATCCGGATCCACCGGAGCCTTCTCCATCATAGACTGGATAGAACCCAGCATCCTCTTATAAAATGCCTCATTGTTATTCAGACGCTTCATCGCCTCGTCAATATTCACACCTAAATTTTTTAACTCTTCCAACATACCCATGACGTCTTTCCTTTCTACTCGATATAATATAAGAGCCGTTTAAATCTCGCGGTATCTTCTCTTCTCATGATATTGCCCCTCGTATGCCTCTCTCCTGCCAGGCTGCCAGTCCCTTGCATATACCAAGGTATACATTACCAGCGCCATCAGACATCCGGTGATTACATCAAATACCGAATGCTGTTTCAGGAACATGGTAGATGCAATAATTGAAAGCATCATCACAAAGGAACCTCTCTTCACCCACTTTTTCTCTCTCAGCTTCTCACTGTGCATAACCGCCATGTGTACGCCAAGGGAATTATATACATGGATGCTTGGAAACAGGTTGGTGGGGGTATCAAGCATGTACAGCCCTTTTACCATTGAGATAAATATGTTATCCCTCTCAAATACCCGCGGACGGAGATAATGCCCATTCGGGTATACCGTTGACACAACAAGAAACACCGTCATGCCCACAAACAGAAATGTACAAATCTTATAATAATCCTGCACATCCTTGAAAAAGAACCAGGCAATCGCAAACGCCACATATCCAAACCACAGAAGGTATGGGACAATGAATATTTCCACAAAGGGAATATAATCATCCACCGCCATATGTACAATATGGAAACGCCTGGTTACTGTCCGTTCTACATAGATAAACCACAGCTGATAGATAATCAGATATGATAAAATCCATCCATGCCGGTAACGGTAGAGGAGCTCTTTTACCTTTTCTCTCATACTTACCACCTTTAATTCTTGTTCTGCACACTGTCAAACTGCATTATAGCACAAGAATTCTGTAGAAACAATGGGATTTTTTAATTTAAGATATTTTTAAGAACTGTATCACTTATTTTAGTTTCTCCATTTCCTGCATTGTTCAATCCGCACACCATTATCACTCTGCTCCATATCATAGGCAAACGTATGTAATACAGAACAGACAAAATCGCTGCATTCCCCGCAATGCTGCTGGCCTTTTTCTTCACAGCAGGACTTCACCGGACAGCTTGGTCCCCAAAATGGCTTTTCCATCTCTGTGCATCCCTTGCACCCCATCTCTTCCCGAAAACTGCACTCACTGCACAATAATCCACATCTTGATTCAATCATTATATTTCCTCCTTCTTGTTTATATTTTTCAGGATAGCATATAAAACAAGACAACTGTATGTCATGTTAGTTTATTTTCTCAGGCACTTGACAACAAGGACCAAGCCTGTCAAAATGAACATGGTCCATTTACATGGGAAAGTGAGGGATATTTTATGCAGGCGATTGTCGAAACTTTATTTGATACAATATACTTGGTTTCCGTTATCACTATCGGCATTATCATGATTGTGGAAAGCAAAGGAAACAGACAGTACCGCTTATTCGGCATTATGGCTGTCGTACTTGGCGCCGGGGATTCTTTCCACTTGGTGCCGCGCGCCATAGCTCTCTGTACAACAGGTTTAGAAAACTTTACCGTAGCTTTGGGTGTCGGGAAGTTTATTACTTCCATCACAATGACAGTTTTTTATGTGCTCTTGTATTACGTGTGGAGAATACGTTACGACATAAAAGGACAAAACAGCACAACTGTTCTCGTATATTTTTTATCGGCATTGCGGATTATCCTCTGCTTCTTCCCCCAAAACCAATGGTTAAGCACGGCTTCTCCGCTTTCCTGGGGTATATACCGCAATATCCCATTTGCACTGTTGGGATTGACCATCATTATCCTCTTTTTTAAAAGCGCCAGAGAAAATAAAGACAAAAATTTCAAATATATGTGGCTGACAATCGTTCTCAGTTTTGGATTTTATATCCCAGTTGTACTTTGGGCAGATGCTATCCCTATGATTGGTATGCTCATGATTCCCAAGACATGCGCTTATGTATGGACTGTTATCATTGGCTATCTGGCAATGAGGCAGGAGGAGGGAGCTAAATAACAGAGAGCTCATTCTTTTTAATAGTGAATGCATTTTCATGTCAACAACTTTACCATTCTTCACAGTGTTGCACCTTAAAGTGCCCTCATATTAAAAATCTGCTCTACTGCTTCGGTCATTGTGCCCCTACTCCAATATTCTTCGGCAATATAATACCCCTGTTCAGCAGTCCGCTTATGAATATTCATCAAAAAACTCCGTTTTACTGCTACTCTTCCTTTATCAGTCTATTGCCAAACAGAATGGCACAGAATATGCAGTCTATCATTGGAATCTTCGATTCTGAGATTCCTTATATTGCTTTCATCATCTGGTATTGTGACATTGAATCTATGATTTTTATCATCAATTTCGTAAATCAAATTTTGGAACATTGTCGCGCTTAAAATTAGCTGAAAAGGGACATCTTGCAAATCTTTGCAGGCTACAATATGTGTATTTGGAAAAATAAGATCACCAATCACAATCTTTTGCACTTCATACAAATTTCCTTTCGTACTTCCACCAAATCCACTGAAAGTAATATCCCTCCTTAAAAATGTCCCGCCCAGCATTTCAAGTATCGTTTCATCAGCTGTCCAAATAGGAAAAAATGCACCCGTATCCAACAACGCCTCAAAATTATGCCATGACTTCAGTTCAACAATTGGTCTCTGGTATTTTATGTTCATATTCAATGTAAATTGTTTCATCCGAAATACCCCACTACTCCTAGCTGAAAAACATGGTCCGGCGTTGTGTATCTTCCCAAAACTTCTCCATTTGTCTGAATCTGCATCCGTGTCAGCTCATTTTTCGACTTATCTGTATATTTCACAATTGCCGTCTTTATCGTTGCATCATTATCGGGTTCATATTCTACCTCTACTAATCCTACCCACTGGTCTGGGTATTTTTCCTGAATCTCTTCCCAGGTCAATCTTTCAGACATACAAAATCCTCCCTGCATTTTTTACATTCTATGGTTGAAATTTTTATCATGCAGCCATTACTTTATCGCCTGCCAGCTTGATAATTTTATCTTGAACGTACACACGTTTAAACACAATTTTTTATAGTATCATAAGTATACCACACAGCCCAATACCCCCACAACAAAAAAATCAAACACTTTTGACAGGGGCTATGCATACATCCGTACAACCCAAATAGGGGCAGACAGTGCAGTCATAAAACCCAAAAAGCAAAAAAGACAGTCCATGAAGCTGTCCATGACCGTCTTTTTCCTATCTTTATTCCATTTCCACGATAGCCGGAAATCTCCGGAAACCCAGCAAAATAAAAATCTTCAAGCCCTATCTTCAAAGTTGCTTAACTTCGCCGCCTGGTCGGCTGCACGGAACAAACGTTGCTAAAATAACAGGCGCAGAACAAACGCTGCTATGCCCAAAAGAGCTGTGTACAAACGTTGCGATACAAAAGGCTCGGAGCAAACACAGCCATACCCCAGCAACAGACAACTGGAAAATTCAGCTTACATGTCAAGATTTCTATAAAATATGCACACTCCAGAATAACCTCACACTTTTCCCATAAAATACAAACTATTCCACCTAACTCATTGAAAACCTTATTTTCCTGCTGCTTTCCCTATAAACCAGACTATTTTCAGGCAGAATGGCACAGAATATACAGTCTACCATTAGAATCTTCGATTCTGAGATTCCTTATATTGCTTTCATCATCTGGTATTGTGACATTGAATTTATGGTTTTTATCATCAATTTCGTAAATCAAATTTTGGAACATTGTTGCGCTTAAAATAAGGTTATATGACGTGTTGATCTCATTATTCGCAATGATATGCATGCTCGGAAATATTAAATCACCTATCTGAATTGTCACCTGATAAAGATTGCCGTAAGCAATACCTCCAAATCCTGTGAACGGCACTTTCTCTTTTACTAATTTTCCACCTAAAGCATTTTCCAAAATCTTCTCAGCATCTGTCCATACCGGAATAATCGCACCTGTGTCCAGCAACGCTGTCAATGCATCATTCAAAAGCACAACAGGCCTCTGCTGTTTCTTATCAAGCCTTAATGTAAACTGTTTCATCGCAATACCCCCAACATTCCCAATTGGAAAATATGGTCAGGCGTTGTGTATCTCGATACAATCTCCCCATTTAATGCTTTCATCGTCAATTCACTCTTTGTTTTGTCCAAATATTTTATAACTGCTGACTCAATAGAGATACCATCATCATCTACATATTTTACATCGACAAGCCCAACCCACTGGTCTGGATATCTTTCTTGGATTTCCTCCCATGTCAATCTTTCAGACATACAAAAACCTCCCTGCATTTTTCTATATTTTATAGTTGAAATTTTTATTCCTCTCCAAAATCTTCCGGCACATTTTTTGCCTGCTCACTAAAATAATCACATTCTTCTATTTCACGCAGCAGATGCGTATAATTGCAGATTTCCCAACTGCTTTCTGTATCTTGGAGCAATTCCTCCAATGTCTCCCTTGAAATTTTATCGGCTGCCCCTCTCGACAATTTTATTAATAAATTCCACATTTCCATAGGGATGCTTATACATGCTCAGAATATCTTTGAGAATTTCAATATACCTGTTTTTATCAATCTCCTCAGATCCGTTCGCAATTTTCCGATAACATTCTATAATATCATCCCACGAAGTAACATTTGCCCAAAAATCACTTAAAATAAAATTTTCCCTATTATGTTTGTTCACAGTTTCAATAAATTTTTTTGTAAGCCTGTCACACCCCCATGAATGATCATAATCCTGATATTCCCAATTATCATATCTAAACTGTGTCGGTTTTTTCGCTTTGGGTTCTACATCCCTCAGTCTATCGGCAATCTCTAAAAGCTGCTTTGCATATCTCTTTCCCAAACCGTACCTCTGAAAACTATCATAAAGAGAAATAACTGTTTCTTGTGCGCAAAAATAATCAAGATCCTTCTCTTCTATTTTCCTCTCAAATTTTGAAATTATGTCCTCAAGATCTTCACCTTTATATTTATAAAAATGGTCAAACTTTACCATATCGGAAACAATTTCAAATGTGCTCCCATGAATTTTTTCCCTGCTTTTCTGTTGTCTGAACTCAATCATTGGATTATTCCCATACACATACTGAATTACCTTCTCAGGCCCAAAGACTTTGACTAAATTTGCAATCTGCTGTCCAAGTCTTGCCTTATCTTTATAAAATATGATTGTCCCAAGCCCATCATATTCAATCAGCTCTTTTAAAATATCCCCATCTGTCACATCCAGAGAATGTCCGAAAATATATAGCTTATTTTCTTGTTTCCTTCCCTCTTTCCTATATTTATCAATCTCTGCAAGCCATAATTTATACTCATTCCCTGTTTTTTTATAAATGCGCTGATAGTACTTTTTAAACGCAATAAATTCCACTTCTTTGTTTCTTCTGTCATTAGGCAGATACTCATCAATGCCAAGTACCATCTGATTTTTATCAATACACTCATCCATGCAAAATGAATATGGTGTGCTTTGTGCTTTTCCATGAATATAACTATATTTTACATTCCCCCTGTTATATCCGTATACCCTCTTCCACGTATCAGAATAATTAAAAGAAAGAATTGCATCTGGGTGGATTGCATCTATATCAGGATTATAATATTCAATCCTTCCCCAATTGTCTATGTAATCAAAAATATAGATCTCTAAAGCCCCGATCAACCTGTTTAAATCTTTCAGCATAATAGAAATAAGGTTTCCGATTCCATGTTCACGTGACAGATAATTCAAAAAACTCCCTGGCACTTTTTCCTTACAACGCTTTATCTTTGCTTCATAAAACTCTCCATCTTTCTCCATATACGCATGGTATAATTCATCCATATTCTGAATTACCTGTGAAATTTCGCTCTCAAAATCAATCCAATTTTCTTTATTTTTCAAATGCTCTTTATATGCCAATTTGAAATGTTTAATCCAAATATTATCGTTCAAATATTCATGTAACGCTTCATCAGCATTCGTCTCATGACTCTCAAATATAAATTTTAAATATTCATCTTCTATTTTACTTTTTGCATTGGGTTTTATTTGCACCATTGTATATACATGTTGGAACCTCTCAACAAATTGGAGAAAATCTGCATATGTTGTCGGCAAGCCATGTTCTATATCAAAACCATTCCCTATCATTAATATATCCATCTCTCTCGCCCCTTTTATGTTTTATTAAACTTGATTATTTAAACTTGAATATGCACAAGTTTAAACACAATTTTTTATAGTATCATAAGTATACCACACAGCCCAATACCCCCACAACAAAAAAATCAAACACTTTTGACAGGGGCTATGCATACATCCGTACAACCCAAATAGGGGCAGACAGTGCAGTCATAAAACCCAAAAAGCAAAAAAGACAGTCCATGAAGCTGTCCATGACCGTCTTTTCCCATATTTATTCAATTCCCACCAATGCTAAATTTTCTGAATCTCCGCTAAAATACGATTCTCAAACGCTTTCCCCCATATTCGCCAGCTTCGCCGCCTGGTCGGCTGCAATACAGGCATCTACAATCTCCTGGATATCGCCGTTCATCACCTTATCCAGCTTATACAAGGTGAGATTAATACGGTGGTCTGTGACACGTCCCTGGGGAAAGTTGTAGGTACGGATTTTCTCAGAGCGGTCTCCGGTGCCAATCTGGCTCCGTCTCGCCTCAGCTTCCGCATCATGCTGCTTCTGGCACTCCATATCATATAGTTTGGCACGAAGCAGCGCAAAGGCTTTTTCCTTGTTCTGCAGCTGGGATTTCTCCGTCTGGCTGTAAATGACAATCCCTGTGGGATAATGGGTCAGGCGGACTGCGGAGTCCGTAGTATTGACGCACTGTCCGCCGTTTCCGGAAGCACGCATCACGTCAATACGGATATCTTTCTCGTCAATCACAACATCTACCTCTTCTGCCTCCGGCATTACCGCGACAGTAATTGTGGAGGTGTGGATACGGCCGCCAGACTCCGTCTCCGGCACACGCTGTACCCGGTGGACACCGGATTCATATTTCATCACAGAATATGCGCCTTGCCCGGTAATCATAAACGTCACATTCTTCATGCCGCCAATGCCGATTTCTTCACATTCCATCGTCTCCACTTTCCAATGACGGCTCTCAGCGAAATGTACATACATGCGGTAAATCTCCGCTGCAAACAATGCCGCTTCATCACCGCCTGCACCTGCACGGATTTCCACAATTACATTCTTGTCATCATTGGGGTCTTTGGGCAGCAGAAGGATTTTTAACTCTTTCTCCAATGTTTCCACTTTCTGCCGTGACTCATTCAGTTCTTCCTTGGCAAGTTCACGCATCTCCTCATCATTCTCTTCCTCAAGCATGGCAAGGGAATCTTCAATGTTCTGGTTTGCCTGTTTATATTCCTTGTATGCTTCCACGATGGGCGCAAGGTCACTCTGTTCCTTCATCAGCTTACGGAAACGGTTTGTGTCATTCGCCACATCCGGCTCACTGAGCTGATTCATGATTTCTTCAAAACGAAGAAGGATATCTTCTAACTTATCAAACATTTCTCTCTTCCTTTCTACTTCACTGACGGCAGGTTCCCGCAGACTACCCTGGCATTCCCGGCGAGGTCTTTTATGACTTTCACGTTCCGGTAACCATGCTCCTCCATGAGGAATGCCACTCTGCCTCCCTGGTCGTGTCCAATTTCCAGGCAGAGATAACCGTTAGACTTCAAAAACTGCCCGCTCTTTTTTACAATCTGCCGATAAAAATCCAGCCCATCTTCGCCGCCATCCAAGGCTTCCACCGGCTCAAAATTCTTCACTTCCGGCATCAGCGTTGGAATCGTCCCTGTCGGAATATATGGCGGGTTTGAAATTATCATATCATATCTTCCGGTAATGTTCTGAAACAGGTCGCTGCGCACCAACTGAAGTTCCACTTTGTTGTTCCTGGCATTTTCCTTGGCAATCAGCAGCGCCTGCTTGGAAATATCGCTGGCTGTCCCCACCAGCTGCTTCTGCTTTAAAAGGCTGATAATCACGCACCCAGACCCCGTGCAGAGGTCCAACACCTCCATGCCCGGCTCCAGCATCTTCATTGCCTCTTCCACCAATGTCTCCGTATCCTGGCGAGGAATCAGCACATGCGAGTTTACCTTGAACTGAAGTCCCATAAATTCCTGATTTCCGGTAATATATTGCAATGGCACCCGCTCTGCACGCTTTTTCAGCAGAAGCTCATACTCCAAAAATTTCCCATTTTCCATTTCATCGGTATTATGGGCATAATACCGGCTTTTATCAATCTTACAGACATATTCCATAAGATACCATGCATCGAGCTCATAATCCAACACCTCTGCGCTTCGCAAAACTTCTTTTCCATACTCCAAGGCACTTTCAAATGTCATGTCGTCTCCTTCTCCCTCACAGTTTCCACATAACTTTTCCAGTCAAACACTGCCTCCACCGAAGCAATCCCCACTTCAATCATTTCCTCATCCGGCTCCCTGGTCGTCAACCTCTGCATCCATAACCCCGGCCTGCTGAGCATATTGATAATCGGATTGTCGCTTCTGCCTGCAAGACGGATAAATTCATAAGAAATCCCTGCCACCAGAGGAATGATGGCAAGCCGCAGGATGAGCCTGAGGAGTCTGGAATCCACGCGGATAAACATAGTTGCTATGATAGTGATGACTACTACAAAAAACAGAAAGCTGGTCCCGCACCGTTTATGTTCTTTGGAACTCGCCTTTACATTCTCCACGGTCAGGTCCATTCCATGTTCAATGCAATTAATGCATTTATGCTCTGCACCATGATACATGAATACCCTCCTGATATCTTCCATTCTGGAAATCAGCAGGATATAGGCAAAAAATATGGACAGGCGCAAAAGCCCTTCAATGAGAATCACCAATGTCTCAGAGTGAATATACTTCTGGAAAAACAAGGACACATAGAAAGGCAGCACCATAAAAATTGCTACAGCAAGCAGCAAGGACAGGATAATCGTAAACCCCATCTCTGCTTTCTCCTTTTTCTCACTCTTCGCTTTCTTCTGCCCCTCCTTGTCTTCCTCCTCAAAAAAAGAAGCCGAAAACGTCAGCGTTGACAGCCCTAATACCATAGATTCCACAAAACTGATAATGCCCCGTACAAACACCAGGTTCTTTAAGGTATCATTTCTGCAGATTCCCTGATATGTCTTCTTCTCAACCACGATATCATGATCCGGCTTACGCACTGCCACTGCGTATGTATCCTTGTGTTTCATCATCACGCCTTCTATGACAGCCTGACCGCCAATTCCAGAATAAGCCATCTTCCCGCTCCTTCCCAAATATCCCGAAAAAAGAGAGGATGTCCAAATAAAAAGACATCCTCTTTCGGTTCACTTGAACTATAACATTACTGATTGTTCATGCCATACTTACGATTGAACTTGTCAATACGTCCGCGCGCCTGAGCAGTCTTCTGCTGTCCGGTATAGAACGGATGGCACTTGGAACAGATTTCAACGTGGATATCTTCTTTGGTAGAACCTGTCACAAACGTATTTCCACAGTTGCATGTTACGGTTGCCTGATGATATGCCGGATGGATTCCTTCTCTCATGTTTTCACCTCTTCACTCTCTATTTTAAATCTAAAAGCTGATTTTCCTGTTCGTGCTATTGCCTACGCAACAGCTTTATTATTGTAGCATATATTTTCCATATATGCAAGTTCTATTTAAAAAATTAATCATAAATTTGGCAACAATTCGTTACTGTTCAGCACGTATCTCAGCAGCCAACGGCAATTCCCATCAATAAATGGCAGGAATGCTGAACAGCCTTGTCCGTGTTCCGCTAAAATCTGCATTGTATGACGTCTCCATCCAGACAATTTTCCCTTTATTGAGAATTGGCTGCGAGCTGGCTGAAAAAGAAAGGTCCGTATATGTCTTTGCACAAATCTTTTTCCCTGTGTCACTGACAACCACATACTGCAGCTTTTTTGCGTTCCCCTGTGTGACGGAATACATGACTGCAAACCTGGTATCTGATAATTTCACCATACGGGCTTCCCCGACTGTAACAGACGATGTTTTGGGGTTATACTGTGTCAGCCACTTCACTTTTGTCTTTCCCGTCTTACGGTTAGTCACTGTCAGATAGACATTTTTCTTCAGGCTGCTGTCTGAGCCGGAAACACCTTTCACTTTATACTTGTGAGGAACAGAGATCCCACATGCCAGCACATTTTTCTCTCCTATCTCCATGCCGCCCAGCTTGCACCCTGTATAATTATTTCCTGTCTCTCCCTGAAAAGAAAACACGCCTTTCCGGCTTCTGTCGGAGTCCTCTGTCCCATAACGGTCTACCATGGTCAGTACCAGTGAACGTGGGTATGCGTCTCCATGGTCCAGCACATAGAGGCTTCCGTCTTTGAATTTTACGAATTGATTGAACGAATGGCTGACATAGCTGTCATTTGCCTGTTTTACTTTCATCTTCTTGGTATCAATCTTAAAGGAAATATTGGACTGATGCCGCAGGCCATCGCTTCCCTGGAACATCGTCCTCGAAGTCACCAGATACAGCATCGATCCCTGCATTTCCATCCGACAGTTGCCGGCATCAAACGGCTCATATATCCCGACAAATGAATTAGAGGCTCCGCCTTTAATGCTCGCCGTCTTGCCCTTTTTCCATCTGCTATTGTATTTTATCACTTTTATGACAGTCTTCGTCTTGCTTTCCTGATGGTTTGCATAGCCAACCGCCACATAAAAATTCCCATCCGGTCCATGGTAAAAACCGCCCCAACGGTCATACCCTATATTTACTGTTTTCGTGCTCTTCACTTTCAGGGCTGAATCCAACGTATAGATTTTCAGGGAAGCGTCTCTCTGTACGCAGACAACATGGAGCTTGCCATTTGCCTGATAATAATATGTATCATCGCTATGCGCCCAGTTCCCGCCATACTGACCGCCGAAGCCGGCATTACCGCTGACATTGTTCTGCTCCACAGCTTTGGCTTTTCCGCTCTTGGGAATAAACTGAGAAACAGACCTTGAAAATTCACTTTCCCCTTCCGGATATACTGTAACCAGCTTATAAAAATACGTCACGCCCTTGTTCACTTTCTGCTTATAGGAAGATTTACTCCCGCCGCTGATTTTGGATACGCATTTGTACGCGCCGTTCTCATATGCGCAACGGTATAGTTTATAACCAACCGCCCCTTTCATGGGCTTCCATCTGATAAGCAGGCTCCTGCTGCCGGATTTCTTGATGGAAGTAATCTCTGCCCCTATTTTACGGACAGTAAAATTGTACTCGCTCTCCACCTCCGCGCGTCCCCGAATGATACGCTCTCCATCTTTTATAAACCCAACCACCCGGTAACTATATGGCTTGTTCCATTCTGCATCTACGGTAGCGCTGGCATTCTCTCCTCCATATACGCTTTTTACTGTCTTATAATTACTCTTTCCAACGGACGCCCGCTCGATGAGATACCCGCTGCAGCCAGCAATTTTATTCCACTTCAATTGGACGCTTTTATAACCCGCCTGTTTTATGCCTTTCATCTCTACCAGGGGCGGCAGTACATGAACTTTGGTTTTATATATGTTCACGCCGGCTTTCACTATAATCTCAGACACGCCCGGATTCACTGCCTTAAAAGAAATGCTGTCCATTCCCTCAGTTCTCTCCGCAATTACGATTGGATTCTCGGAGGTAATCTTAATGACATTCGTATTGGAACTTGACACCTGCAGCGTATACGGCGTATCCGTTACATTTTCATATTCATAGCTTACGCCGCTCATATCGCCCGGAAACAGCCCATCTTCCTCGCCATCCCACTGTTCTTTAGATAGTTTAAAATAAAGTCCTTTGTCCTGCCCATTCGTTTCGTTCCCTACTCCTGCAGCTTTCTTTTCCCCAGAGGATGATGCTTTATCTTCCCATTGCACTTCCCTAGTTTCCGCTTCTTCATGAAATTGTATTTCCTCTGCGGCTCTTGCTGCTGCAGCCTGATTCATCTGACTTGGACACATTCCTACAAACAATCCTGCCGCCAGTAGAATAGCTGTTATTTTTTTCATAAGTTTTTCCCATCCTTCTAAACTATTCATTATATCAGTTTTGTCTTTTTAATCATCTGGCAGAACTCCCGGTTATTGTTGGTGCGCACAAAAAGATTGAGTATGCTCTCCACCGCATCGTCTGCCCGCATACCATTGATGGCACGGCGCATAATCTCCACGGCTTCCTGTTCCTCACGGTTCAGCAGCAAGTCCTCTCTCCTGGTCCCGGATTTGGTAATATCGACTGCCGGGAAGATACGGCGTTCGGATAACTTGCGGTCCAGAATCATCTCCATGTTGCCGGTACCCTTAAACTCCTCATAGACCACATCGTCCATACGGCTGCCGGTATCCACCAGTGCGGTCGCAAGGATGGTGATGCTTCCTCCTTCACGCATATTCCTGGCAGCCCCGAAAAACCTCTTCGGCATATGTAAAGCTGCCGGGTCGATACCACCAGATAAAGTCCTTCCGCTCGGTGGGACAATCAAATTGTATGCACGTGCCAGACGGGTGATGCTGTCTAAGAGAATCATAACATCCTGCTTATGCTCCACCAGACGCCTTGCCCGCTCAATCACCATCTCAGATACACGTTTATGATGCTCGGGAAGCTCATCAAACGTAGAATAGATGACCTCCACATTCCTGCCCTCAATTGCTTCCTTGATGTCTGTTACCTCCTCAGGACGCTCGTCAATCAGCAGGATAATCAGATGCATCTGCGGATTATTCCTGGTCACTGCCTTCGCCACCTGCTTCAGCAAGGTGGTCTTTCCTGCTTTGGGCGGAGATACAATCATCCCTCTCTGACCTTTGCCAATCGGGGATACGACATCCATAATACGCATGGCAACTGCACTTCGGTCGGTCTCAAGGCGAATCCGCTCATTGGGGAAAATCGGCGTCAGATCCTCAAAATTAGGGCGGCGCAATATCTCCGATGGATGGCAGCCATTGATGCTGCGAATATATAACAGCGCGCTGAACTTCTCCTGCTGTGTCTTAATTCTGGTATTGCCATGGATGATATCGCCTGTTTTAAGACCAAATTTGCGAATCTGGGATGGAGAGACATACACATCATTCTCCCCTGGCAGATAATTCTCACAGCGGATAAATCCATATCCGTCCGGCATCACTTCAAGGATGCCATGTGCACTGATACCGCTGTCTAACTCCGGGTTATCAATCTCTATGCCGTCTGTCGTAATGATTTTGCCGGATTTGCGCTCCTGCTTCCTATCCGCCGGCTGCCCATATCTCTCTTCCGGCTTTCCCGCTGTCCGTTCTTCTGCTCTCTCTGCCTGCCTGCCTGCCGGCCTTCCCACCTGTTCTTCTGGATTCTCTGCAGACTTTCCCTCTGCCTTTCCTTTCCGTTCTTCTGCTCTTGCAGCAGATTTTATCACTGGCTTGTCTTCTGTCTTAGATACCGGCTTTCTTGCCGTTCTCCTTTCTGTCCGTTCCGCCGTGTTCTCCTCTGTTTTCCCCTCAGTACTTTCCCCTTTTAATGCTTCCTTCCTGTCTTCCTCAAGCATCCGTTCTACCAGCTCGCTCTTCTTTAGTCCTGAGAGATGCCTCAAACCTCTTGATTTTGCCACATCCCTCAATACCGCTACAGATAAACTCTCATATTTTTCTCTCATACATTTCTCCTTTAACCGTCATAATTGGGAATCTATGTCAGAGCAGACAATGACTTCACGCACAGAACTTGTGCCTCCGTAATGGGTACATTATACACTATCTTTTTATAAATAGGAAGTCCTTTTTTCTTGATTTGCATTTTTTTTCATGCTATGATGGGAACAGCAACGCGATATTGGTTAGAACAAGAATGATAGTAAGGAGCGATATGCCATGACTACGCAGGAAAAAGCAATTTTCTTTCATAAAGAATGGAACGGCAAGCTGGAGACCGTTGCCAAATCTCCAGTAACGACACGCGAGGACCTTGCCATCGCCTACACCCCCGGTGTGGCGGAACCTTGCAAACTCATTGCGGAGAATCCCGCAGAGGCTTATGTATACACCATGAAAGCCAACACGGTAGCCGTTGTCTCTGACGGAAGCGCCGTGCTGGGACTCGGCAACATCGGCCCATACGCTGCCATGCCGGTAATGGAGGGTAAATGTGTGCTGTTCAAAGAATTCGGCGGCATCAATGCCGTTCCCATCTGCCTGGATACGCAGGATACTGAAGAAATTATCAGGGCAATTACATACTTGGCTCCCGGTTTTGGCGGCATCAACTTAGAAGACATCTCTGCGCCCCGCTGTTTTGAAATCGAAGAGCGGCTCAAGGAGACGCTTTCCATCCCGGTCTTCCATGATGACCAGCACGGAACTGCTATCGTTGTGCTTGCCGGAATCATCAACGCCCTGAAAGTTGTGGGCAAGGAGAAAGAAAACTGCCGCGTGGTTGTGAACGGCGCGGGCTCGGCTGGAGTTGCCATCACAAAACTTCTCCTCACCTATGGCTTTCCCCATATTACCATGTGCGACCGTCTGGGGATTATCGGCAAAGATTACCCAGACCTGAACTGGATGCAGCAGAAGATGACAGAATACACCAATTTGGAACACAAGAGCGGAACCCTTGCCGATGCCCTACAAGGCGCAGATATATTTGTAGGCGTTTCCGCGCCGGGAATCGTCTCCGCTGACATGGTATCTTCCATGAACAAAGACGCTATTTTATTCGCCATGGCCAACCCGGTCCCTGAGATTATGCCGGACATAGCCAAAGCTGCCGGGGCAAAAGTTGTCGGTACGGGACGCAGCGATTTCCCCAACCAGGTCAACAACGTGGTTGCATTCCCAGGCATCTTCAAGGGCGCTCTGGAAGGGCGCGCCGCCCAGATTACGGAGGACATGAAGCTGGCGGCTGCCAAAGCTATCGCCAATCTGGTATCCGAGGAGCAGCTGAGTGAAGATTTCATTATGCCGGAAGCATTTGACCCCAGAGTGGCACAGGCGGTAAGCCAGGCAGTGAAATCCCACATTCCAGGAACACATCATGTGGAATGAGAAGCGCTATTATTCCATAGATTTCTACCTAAAACAGACTTTCGGCGAGAAAGTTTACCGCCTCGCTTTAAATGGAGGCATGACCTGTCCCAACCGGGACGGCACTTTGGGCCGCAGGGGATGTATTTTCTGCAGCCCTGCCGGAAGCGGTGATTTTGCCGGACAAAGCGAAAGCTCCATCTCTGAGCAGCTTGCCGCTGCCAAAGCACAAATCCGCAGCAAACGAAACTGCCGGAAATTTATCGCCTATTTCCAGGCGTATACCAATACTTACGCACCTACAGATTATCTGCGGAGCATTTTCATGGAAGCAATTGCAGACCCGGACGTGGTCATTTTATCCATCGCCACGCGTCCTGACTGTCTCTCACCGGAAATACTGACTCTCCTGGCAGAACTGAATCAGATAAAACCTGTCTGGATAGAGCTGGGCTTACAGACCATCCACCCGGATACCAGTCGTTTTATCCGCAGCGGCTTTACACTGGAATGCTTTCACCAAGCTGTCAGTTCCCTTACAAAATTCCACATTCCGGTGGTTGTCCATGTAATCCTCGGGCTTCCAGGCGAATCAAGAGAACAGATGTTGGAAACGGTGCGCCATGTAGGGCGGTTAAATATTTTTGGCATCAAGCTGCAGCTTTTGCATGTCTTATCCGGCACAGACCTGGGCGCTTTGTATACGCAGTCACCTTTTCCCCTGTTTTCCCAGGATGAGTACTGCGAGCTCGTGGCAGACTGTCTGGAACAGCTTCCTGACCATATCACTATCCACCGCCTCACCGGGGACGGTCCCAAACAACTGCTGCTGGCGCCTCTGTGGAGCAGCGCTAAGCGCAGTGTCTTAAACCAAATCGAACGGACCATGAAGCTCCGCGATACCTGGCAGGGAAAGTATGCAGACGATATAACAGACATATTTTAGATTCATCAGGGAAGTGCCTAAATCCTGTAAAAGAAATCATTAAGAAGGAGTCTATTAATGGCAGAAGCATTGACACAATATAAGCTGACAATATTATATATGCTGGACAGGGTGGACTTCCCCCTGACCAATACGCAGATTTCCAACTTCATGCTGGACAAGGATTACACCACATATTTCACCATCCAGCAGGCAATCAGTGAACTGATAGACGCAGAACTGATGCGCACGGAAGCTACGCACAACAATACCCACTATTATATCACTCCTGCCGGCAGGGAAACGCTTTCCTATTTTCCTGACAAGATTTCAGACGGCATCAAAAAAGATGTCATCGACTACCTTGCGGAACATAAGATTGAGTTACGGCAGGAAATCTCCATCATTGCAGACTATTATAAAACTACCTCACAGGAGTTTGCCGTGCGCTGCCAGCTCAAGGAACGCGGCCGTACGCTGATTGATTTGACGATTGCTGCCAAATCAAAGGCTGAGGCTGAGGCTATCTGCTCCAACTGGAAATCCCAGCACGAGGACGTCTATGACTATCTGATGGACTTATTGCTGAAATAACAAGAATCCCGCCAAGCGGGATTCTGTGCTGCAAATGCGTTGCTTTGGCGACATAATTCGTCTTTAATCTTCGCTGCCCGAATCGTCCTTTTCCCAATAACGCATCTTACTCTTCTCATCTGAAAGCTGCAAAGGCGCATAGCCTGTCGCCGTATGGTATTTCTCCCTGTAACACTTCTGACAGAGAGTTCCAAACGTAATCTGCTCTCCACACATGGAACAATGCAGATTGACTATCCGCTCTTCCTGTTCTTTATATTCGACTCTCCCCTCGGCAATCCATTTCTTTACCAGAAGCCTTGGAATATTGAAATGTTCCGCCACCTGATATTCAGTCACATCATTGGCACGTATGTACTCCTTGACCTCAGAAAACAGCTGATTCTCCTGACAGACCGGACACAACTCCTCCTCATAACTCTCAGGGAGGGTCCTGTGACATACGGCACAAAACTTCATATTATCAAATAACGATGCATGTTCCAATGTCTTCACCACTTTTCTTATATTTATATTATATCAATGGCTACCGCTTCTTCTTTACGCTATAGCCAAAAGTTCCCAGAATATTTTTTAAGTCACAATAAGCGCCATGCGAATATACTATGGGCTCTGCTTTCTCTAGATGAAATTTCCCTCTATCGTCCATATAGGCTTCCGAGGCATGCACTGCTACCACCTTGGCAAGAAACATATGGTGGGAGCCTAACTCCATACATTGGGCAACCTTACATTCTATATTGACGGGACTCTCCCCTATCAGGGGCGGCAGGACTTTTGAAGCCCTCTGCCTGGTCAGCTGCAAAGATGCAAACTTATCTAAGTCTCTGCCGGATTTCACGCCACAATAATCTGTGGCATATGCCAGCTTCCTGGTAGTAAGATTGATGACGAATTCCCCTGTCTCCATAATCATATGGTAAGAGTAACGCTCTGGCCGTACAGAAATATACACCATAGGCGGATTCGTACAGACGGTCCCTGTCCACGCCACAGTGAAAATATTATCATGTCCCTTCTTATCTGCCACGCTCACCATAACTGCCGGAACCGGATAGAGCATATTCCCCGGTTTCCATTCCTGCTTACGATAAACAAATTCTTCCTGCACCGCGGTACTCCTAGAAAAATCCGAACATATGGGCAATGATTGCAATGATGCCCGCAAAATTCACTACCCCAAGAATAATTAAAGCCCCAAAGTAACTCTTCACCACTTTCATGCTCTGTGTACCTATCTCCACACGCTCAATTTTGCCCTCTAACTCTTCCAACAGCGTCTGGATATTGCGGTAACATTTCACATTCTCCCTGTGAATCTTCTCCCCGAGCTCCAATTTTACCTCTTCTAGCTTCTGAGCGCCCTCCTCATCATCCTTGGGCGCCTCGGCTAATTTCTCCAGTTCCGCCTTTATCTTGGTCAGGTCAGCAGAAAAAGATTCCAATGTCTCTTTCATGGAGTTTGTCTGCTGTTCCAGCTTCTCCGAGGTTGACACTGAAAAATCCTGGATTTTTTTATCCATCTCTGCCAGACCCTGGCGGGAATTGCTGTTTACCTCTGCCAGACCCTGGCGGGAATTGCTGTTTATCTCTGCCAGCTGCTCAGAAATCTGCTCTTCCAAGGTATTAATTTCACCGCTTATGCTCTCATCTATCGTGCGCATCTGCGCATCCACACGAGAAATCAAGGCATCTATCTGAACCCTCACATTCTGTGTGAGTTTATCCGCTTCTTCCTGTTTCCCATCCAGAATCTCCTGAAGGTTCTTAGCCTTCTCTTCTTTCTCTTCCAGCTGTCCTTCGAGTTCTTCCACCTTGCTCTCCTTTGTCATCATCAGATTATGGAGATACTTGGCTTTTTCCTTAAATTCGTCAATCTGTTTTAAAAAAAAGTCTTCCTTTTGCACTTTAATATCATATCCTTTCTTATGTTTATGGATATCATTGTATCATTAGAACAGGCTTTTTGCAACAAGCGGTATTAATTGCCGCAAAACACGTTATACATTCTCTATCTGCCAGTCGATGGGTTCAATGCCGTTCGACCGGAGGAATTCATTTGCCTGGCTGAAATGCTTACAGCCAAAAAATCCGCGGTACGCTGACAAGGGACTTGGATGCGGCGCTTTCAGAATCAGATGTTTGGGATTATCAAGCATAGGAATCTTGCTCTGCGCAGGTTTGCCCCACAACATATAGACAATGGGACGGTCCTGCTCGTTAACTGCGCGGATAACTGCATCTGTAAACTGTTCCCAGCCTTGCCCCTGATGAGAAAACGCCTTGTGTGCCCGAACGGTCAGCACCGTGTTGAGCATCAGCACTCCCTGGCTTGCCCATTTTACCAGATAACCATTGTTCGGTATCTCACATCCCAAATCATCCTGGAGTTCTTTATAGATATTCTCCAGAGATGGCGGAATATCCACCTCAGGCCTTACAGAGAAACACAGCCCATGCGCCTGCCCTTCGTTGTGATAAGGGTCCTGCCCCAGTATCAGCACTTTCACCTGGCTAAGCGGCGTCAGATGCATGGCGTTGAAAATATCGTCTGCCGGTGGATAGATGACCCTGGCGCTATATTCTTCTTTGACAAATTTATATAGGCTGGCATAGTAAGGCTTCCTGAATTCCCCGCCAATTGCCTCTACCCAGTCATTCTGCAGCATTCCCATCCGTTATTCCTCCTTAGTTCAATGTTACTTCTTTGAAAACCGATAGGAGACCTAAGGCATCCTCCCGCTTACGCGGGTCCCTCCTTAGGTCATATTCTCACCGAAACCCCTCTTTTCGCCAAATAGTCCTTCAGCGCCAAGATTTCCAGTTCTTTATAATGGAACAGCGATGCCGCCAATGCCGCCTCCGCCCCGCCCTCTGTCAGCGCTTCGTAGAAATGTTCTTCCTTGCCGGCGCCGCCGGACGCAATGACAGGGACGCGGACACTGTCTGCAATCGCCCTGGTCAGTTCCAAATCATAACCCGCCTTGGTCCCATCGCAGTCCATGCTGGTCAGCAGGATTTCACCAGCGCCCATGCGCTCCGCACGGACTGCCCACTCCACGGCATCCAGTCCGGTATCAATCCTGCCCCCATTCTTATAGACATTCCACCCGCTGCCATCCGCTCTTCGCTTGGCATCGATAGCGACCACCACGCACTGGCTGCCAAACTTATCCGCGGCATTGCCAATCAGTTCCGGCGTATTGATGGCAGAGGAATTGATGGAAATCTTATCCGCCCCTTCACGGAGCAATGACTTGAAATCCTCCACCGTGCGTATGCCGCCGCCCACCGTAAAGGGAATAAAGACGGTCTCTGCCACTCTGCGTACCATGTCAACCACCGTATTCCTCGCATCTGAGGAAGCCGTGATATCCAAAAACACAACCTCATCCGCCCCAGCCTTGTCGTAAGCGGCTGCCACAGCTACCGGATCCCCGGCATCCTTGAGGTTTACAAAATTGACGCCTTTGACCACACGCCCAGCATGCACGTCCAGACAGGGGATAATACGTTTTGTAAACATCGGCTACACCTCCCCTATGCCGGCAAAATTGCGCAAAATCTGCAGGCCCACGCTGCTGCTCTTCTCTGGATGAAACTGGCAGGCAAATACGTTATCCTCTTCCACAGAAGCATGGATTCGGACACCATACTCCGTGGAAGCTTTCACAATCTCTTCCTTCTCTGCCCGCAGGTAATAAGAATGCACGAAATAGACGAATGCACCCTCCTCAATACCGGCAAACAGCCTGCCCTGATTCTGTAAATGCAGGGAATTCCAGCCAATATGCGGAATTTTAAGACCTGGCTTTGCCGGAATCTTTACAATCTCACCATCTAAAATATGTAAGCCTTCCACGCCGCCATTTTCCTCACTGCCAGCAAATAAAAGCTGCAGCCCCAGGCAGATACCCAGAAATGGCTTCTTCCTCTGTACTGCTTCACGAATCACTTTATCCAGCTCATACTGTTTCAAACGCTCCATGGCTTCCCCAAAAGCGCCTACGCCTGGGAGGATTACTTTGTCCGCTGCCAGAATCTCTTTAAACTCCCTCGTAACGACAGCCTCCTCACCCAGATAACTGAGTGCTTTCTCCACGCTCTTGAGATTGCCCGCATCATAATCAATTACCGCTATCATATGTTACTCCTCTGCATTGAGTCCAAGTCCGTCTATGATTTCGTATATCTCCAGCGTGAATTCTTCTTTCTCTCTGATTTTATACAATTCCCTTGCCTCGTCCAAAGTCATATGGTACTGCTTCTTCAACGCTTTCTTAAGCGTTGACAGCATCTTATCGTATTCCACCGCTGCTCCCGTAGCTGCGGCTTCCGTTGCATTCTTATCATATCTTCCCACGCCGAGAATCAAAGCGCTCAAGGCCTCTGCGTGCATATTCTGCTTCTTGTATACCCTGTAACTGTTAATCTGCTGCTGCACATATGCGGTAAGCCTTGCTTTGTTATACAGTTCCTCGTCCACAGGCTTCACCTTGGCTCCCTGGGTAAAGCAGCTGTATGCCTCCACATAGTTGCCTTGCTCATAATTCTCCCGCGCCTGTGCAACGCTGAGCATATATCCCACTTGGCTGCTGAAAAGATTAATCAGGATTACCAAGGATATTCCCACAAGCATAATGAGAATTACCGGACCCTTGGGAAGAGGCTTGCTGCGCTCAATTACCTTGATGTCTTTTTTCTTCTTCTCTTTCTTAGGCTTCGCTTCCTTCTCAGCCTTCGCTTTCGCCTTGAGAGCCTTCTTCTCTTCTTTGTCTTTCTTCTTCTGCTCTTTCTTCTCTGCCTTCTGGTCCGTTTTCTCTTGCTTCTTTTTCTCTTTGGCAGTTTCCTCATCGGCTAACTTCTGCAAATCTGCCTTGTCTTCCTCAGACAGATTCTCTACATCGGAAGCATCGATAATCTTGTCATCCTCACCAAAGAACACACGGCCTATCCTCTTGAAAAATCCTGGTTTCTTCTCTTTCGCACCTTCTTTGGCGTTGTCCTTTGACTTCTTTGCTTTTTTTGTTTTGGGGGCCTTGCCATCTCCTTCTGAAAGTTCTTCCTGCACGTCCGCAATTCCAGGGTCTTCCAGGTTATCCAGCCCCAGGCTCTCCAGCTGCCGTGCCAAATCTTCCATCCCAGAAACTCCTGTGGAAGATTCCATTTCCTCCTGCCCTGCGGCGGAAGCATCCAGCAGGCTATCGTCAAAGCCTTCCTCCTTAAAATTCTCCTCGTCTGCAGAAGACAAATCATCCACAGCTGCCGGCTCTTGGCTGTCATCACCCATTTCAGAAAGCATGTCAAGCAGTTCCTGGCTCGCATTGCCGGAATCATAGGCATTCTCTGCATCCTCATCCAGCGTATTCACTTCAAAATCCTCTTCTGGCTCCGGTTGCGCATCAAGGTCCGCATACCCAGCTCCCACATCATTCAAACCAAAATCTTCATCATCAAAATTCTTCAAGGATTCCTCAATGGATAAATCCCTCCCATTGTCTAAATCGCCGGCTTCCTCCAAATCGTCCAACGTGCCGTTTTTGATATTGCTGACAATGCTGTCGATGTCGTCAAGATCAAAATCATCGCCACTTCCAGACCCTGAGTCACTATGAGATTTGGATTTGCTTTTTTCAAATGCTTTCAGAAAATCGTCTTCGTCATCGTCCGCAATAGGATCCCCAAATTGGCTGAAGAAATCGTCTTCCTCATGGTCAGTCTCTGATTCACCTTCCACTCCCCGTAACAATTTGTCCAGGTAATCTTCTCTCTCGTTCAAAGATTCCACCTCCGGTGCTTTTTCTCATACTGTACTTTTATCATAACACACTGTTTGCCAATACACAAGTGTAATACCATTGTTCAGCAATCTCAACAAACAGTTCAGCCCACGCCATTCGCAAAGACGCCTACGGCGTTTTCTCGCTGCTTTGCAGCTAACTTTGCTCAAAAAAGGCGTTCCCTCATCCAAAAAGAATTGTGCAAATTCTGTGCAAGCACAATTTACCCAATTCATTTCGGATGGCTGAACTGTTAACTTAGTTCTTAAAGCTGTGTACCGGCGCCGGGATTCTTCCCTTACGGCTGACGAACGCCTCGCAGCTATGCCTGTTGACCGGCATCACCGGCGCATGTCCCAGCAAACCGCCAAATTCTACGGTCTCACCGATTCCTTTGCCGATGACGGGAATCAGGCGCACTGCCGTTGTCTTCTGGTTTATCATGCCAATTGCCATCTCATCCGCGATAATGCCGGAAATCGTTGATGGCGGAACATCCCCCGGAATGGCAATCATATCCAGCCCCACAGAGCAGACGCAGGTCATTGCCTCTAACTTTTCCAGAGTCAGCGCCCCGGCTTCCACGGCGTCTATCATTCCCTGGTCTTCGCTGACCGGAATGAATGCGCCGCTTAGCCCTCCCACGTAGGAGGATGCCATAATGCCGCCTTTCTTTACCTGGTCATTCAACAGCGCAAGCGCCGCTGTAGTGCCGGGAGCACCGGCATATTCAAGACCGATTTCCTGCAAAATCTCCGCCACGGAATCCCCGATGGCAGGAGTTGGCGCCAGGGATAGGTCAATGATGCCAAAGGGGATTCCCATTCTCCTGCTGGCCTCCTGTGCCACCAGCTGACCGACACGGGTTATCTTAAATGCTGTCTTCTTAATCGTCTCGCACAGTGTTTCAAAATCCGCTCCCCGCACCTGTTCCAGAGCCTTTTTGACCACGCCCGGACCGGAAACCCCCACATTGATGATGGCATCCGCTTCCGTCACGCCGTGGAAAGCGCCCGCCATAAAAGGATTGTCATCTGGGGCATTGCAGAACACCACCAATTTGGCACAGCCCAGGGAATCGTTATCCTTCGTATGCTCTGCGGTTTTTAAGATAATTTCTCCCATCAGCTTGACGGCATCCATGTCTATCCCGGTCTTAGTGGAACCAACATTGACAGAACTGCACACGCGCTCCGTCTCTGCCAATGCCTGGGGAATTGAGCGAATCAGGTTCTCATCCCCCATTGTCATCCCCTTTGAGACCAGTGCGGAATACCCTCCGATAAAATTCACGCCCACTGCTTTCGCCGCCTTATCCAAAGTCCTGGCAATTGCCACAAAATCCTCTGGCGTCCTACAGGCTGACTGCCCAATTAAGGAGATAGGGGTCACGGAAATTCGTTTATTGACAATGGGAATGCAGTATCCCCGCTCAATCTCTTCTCCCGTCTTCACAAGATTTGCCGCCACTGATGTGATTTTCTTATAAATATTATCGTTTAGCTTCTGTAAATCCGCATCAATGCAATCGAGCAGGCTGATTCCCAGGGTAATGGTCCTTACATCAAGATTCTCCTGCTCTATCATTTTGTTGGTTTCGTTTACTTCCCAGATATTTATCATTGCGCCGCTCCTTAAATTCTGTGCATTTTCTTAAAAATCTCTTCCCGCTGGCATTTGATATTTACGCCAATCTCCTCTCCCAACACCTCCAAATCCCTGGCACACTGGTCAAAAGGCTTATCCGCGTTCTTCATGTCCGCAATCATCATCATATTGAAAAAATCCTGCACAATCGTCTGGCTGATGTCCAGCACATTGATCTGATGCTCCGAAAGATAGGTGCATACCCTCGCAATGATTCCTACGGTATCTTTCCCTACCACCGTAATGATTGTCCTGTCCGCATTTCTCTCCATTTCATTTTACCTCCAAACAACTAAAACTCAATTACATCCGATACCACATCACGCTTCGCCACATGGATGGGAAAATCTCCCGCATGGTATGGGTTATCCGCCATATCAATTTCCAGCCGCACCGTCTCATAGGCAAGCCGCTCATAATTATTCTCTTTGCTCAGATGGCCTAAAACTGCCATCTTGAATCCATCGTGGAGCACTTCACTCAAAAGCTGCCCTGACAGTTCGTTGGACAAATGCCCCTTATCCCCCAAAATCCTTTGTTTCAGGTAGTAAGGGTAGGTTCCGACCTGAAGCATATGTACATCGTGGTTGGCCTCAAGAAGGAGCACATCCAGATTCTGCAGTTTCTCTACAATATAAGCGTCATACCTGCCTAAGTCAGTCATCACCCCCAAAGATTTCCTGCCCTGCCGGAGCACAAATGCAGTCGGCTGGGCAGCATCGTGGGAGATGGCAACAGGGCTTACGCTAATGTCCCCAATGGCAAACTCCACATCCGGCCAAATCTCCCGAAACAGCTCCGGGGGGATTTCCCCAACGCTTTTGCATTTTAATACCGCCTCTTTCGTACCCTTGGTCG
The DNA here is from genome assembly GCA_910583835.1 of uncultured Lachnospiraceae bacterium. Classification (GTDB taxonomy): domain Bacteria; phylum Bacillota; class Clostridia; order Lachnospirales; family Lachnospiraceae; genus Petralouisia. The sequence goes on from CAJTYM010000004.1 coordinate 69,150, forward strand.
CATAGATTGGAATGCCATACCGCCTGGAAATCACTCCCAGGCCGCTGATGTGGTCGGAATGCTCATGCGTGATGAGGATTCCTCCCATCTCCCGGGTGGTATGCCCTATCTCACCAAGCCCTTCCTCTATCCGCTTTCCGCTGATACCGGCATCAATCAGTAAATTCGTGCTGTCGGAAGCAGCAAAAATACAGTTCCCGCTGCTTCCGCTGGCAATGCTGCATAATCTCATGTCTTATTAATCCTCCCAATAGATGTCAAGGACATCGCCCTCTTTCAGTTCGGCAGTGTAAGAGGGCGATTCCCCATTCAGGAGGGTGACAATGCTCTTTCCATTTCCGCCATGCACGTCAAAGCCAATCACGTCAAACACATCCACAAACACATACGTCTGCTTGCCGGTCAAGGTCACCGGCATCTTATTTACCACAATGTGGAGGTCGGTTCCCGCCATCTTTGCCGCCGCACGCTTGGCAACGCGCTGTTCGGCCCGCTCTATGATTGTGGGGCGGATATCGCTCTCCGTGGCTTTCTGCTCTTCCATGAACTTCTCTTCCAGTTCTTCCTGCGTCAGTTCGCGCTCCGGCTCTTCGTAACTCTTATCCACGTTGCGGATTGCATCTATCTTCTTCTGTAATTCTGATTTCTCATTCACGTTGTCTGCCGGCTCTGTGGAGGTCTCCTCTGCCACCGCAAGTTCCGCCTTGACCTCCTGCTCCATTTCCGACTGCGGCGTACGGAACGCCTGCACAGTCCACTCAATAGAGAAATTCTCATAGACCAGCGTATCTAAATCTGCCGGCTTGTTATTGACAAGGATTTCCTTTTCCATGTCGATTTCCACGTCCATAAATTCAATAATCTGGGAAACGGTATAATAACCCCGCATCTCCACGCGGTCATCTTCCTTAATCTCATAATCAGGCATCTCTATGATCCCGTTGACTTCGGCAAACCGCGGACAGGATATCGTACGTCCGTTTACCTCAACGTTCAGCATAGACCTGCCGTATTCTTCCAAATCATCTAAATGGCAGACCGCATCGCTTCCCTGTGTGGACGGCTCAATCGTTATATCGCTGTTAGGCTCTAACGGCGCATTGATATTGGTGAGATGGCCATTTACCCGCACAACGGCAGATTCCCCAGCCTCACCGCGGGCAATGCGTTTCCTGCCATTGACCGTGAAATTGATTTCTTTGCCCCGCCGCGGGAACAGCTGCTCATTGGGGAATCCTGCCTGCAGCGCCGCATCCACAATCGTCAGCTTATCGTTATCGTACAATTTAATCCTTTCCCCATTAAAGCGTACAAAGATGAAATTATTCTTCTGGTCATAGTAATTCAGGCAGATACCGATTGGCGTGACAAGCAATGGGTCTTTGCGGATATCCTGCTGTTCAAAATGAATCTCCTGCAGCACTTCCTCTCCGCGCAATGCCACGCGCTCCTGCGGCAGGCCCAGTTCAAACGCAAGATGCTCAATAAATCCATGGATTTTACCGCCGCCACCGACCACAAAGGTTGCGCTGACTGTCTCACCTCCGTTGAGTTCTTTAATCTTGGCCGCAATACTCTCCGCCAAATCATCCACCAGGGGCTTCAGCAGCTGCCATACCTCCTCGGCAGTGACCTTGTGCTTAATCATCATGATATCCTGGTATTCTATTTCTTCCTCTATCCCGGACTGCAGCTTAATATACTCCGCTGTCTTGAAATCCACCAGGTAATGCTGCACCAAAAGCTCCGTCAGCTCATCTCCCGCACTGGGAATCATGCCGTAGGCGATGATGCTTCCATCCCTGGTCACAGAAATATCGCTGGTTCCCGCACCGATATCGACCAGCGCGATATTCAGCATACGGAATGTCTCCGGGATTGCCACATTGATGGCGGCAATAGGCTCCAATGTCATATTTGCCACCTTAAGCCCTGCAAGCCCTACCGCGGAATATAAACCGTCCACCACGTCTTCCGGGAGGAAGGTCACAATGATATCCTCGCTGATTTCTTCCGCCTTATGGTTCTCCAGATTGGAAAATACATCTCCGTTCAGGTAATACTTCACTACGGAATAGCCGACACAGTAAAATTTGAACTTCGTGTCATTATTTTCATTCAATATCCGCTGCGCTTTCTCAATTCCCAGCAAATCCAAGGTATGGATATCCTCACCGGTCACCACGCTCTCCTCCGCAAATTCAAAGCTGACTGTGGTGGTCACGGTCTTCAGCACACGGCCAGCCGCCGCAATGCATACATCGTTGAGCTCTATCTGCAGCTGGGATTCCAGTTCCTTTTTCACTTTAGTAATCGTCCTGCCCACACGTCCGATATCGTGAATCTGCCCATCCAGCATGGAGCGCGTCTCATGCTCCTTGATATATTGGGCTATTACGAAAAACTCTTCCTCCTGGCGGTATCCTACCGTGCCCACTACATTGCGGGTTCCGATATCCAACCCAAAGACCAGGGGAATTCCTTCTATCTGCTGTTCCTGCACCTGTTCCAGTTCTCCTTTATTCTTGATTATCTGCGCAACCTGATAAAACGCCTCTTCCTTCGTGCCATTATTATCAATTACTACCTGGCAATGGTCACGGTACTCTTCTTCTGTCATCTGGCTTTCAAACATCCGCTCTATCTTGCTCGGGGAATAATTGCGGGATTCCAGCAGCCGCTGCCTGCGGATTTCTTCTTCGGCATGGATATACCAGATTTCATCACAGATTTTATCGTAATGGTCCTCTATCAAAAGCGCTGCCTCAATAATCACAAAGTCTAAAATGCGCATTTGCCGCTGCTCTTCAATTCTGTCGCAGATATATTGTTTCACGACCGGGTGGACTGCCTTATTTACTTCCTGCCTAAGCTGCGGGGAATCAAACATTTTTTTTGCCAATGCCTGTCGGTTAATCGTCTCATCCTCATTATAGATTTCCACTGGGAGGAATTTTAAAAGCTGCTCATAACATTCCGTCCCCGGCTCCATCAGCATCTCGGCAATCCGGTCTGCTTCCAGATTCTTGACCTTATAATTTTCCTGCAAATATTCCAAGATAGCGGACTTTCCTGCTCCCACTCCGCCAGTGATTCCAATTACCTGCATAATTTCAGCTCCTCTTCTCTCATGTGCCTTATTGCGGCATATTGCCTGTTCTATCTCAAAACTGATTTCCGCCTTGTTTCATATCAATGTGCCTCATACCAGTTTCCGCTTTACTTCATATCAATGTGCTTCATACCAGTTTCCGCTTTACTTCATATCAATGTGCCTCGTACCAGTCTTTGCCTTGCTTCATATCAATTTCCAGATTCACGGAAAGCTCTGCTGCCGTCTCCATATCCTCTTTTAAAATAGCTTTTACACGCTCAATCTCATCTTCCCACGTCTCTATCAGCAATTCGTCATGGACCTGCAGTATCAGCCGCGATTTCAGATTCTGCTCTTTCAGGGATTGCCCAACCCGCACCATGGCAATTTTGATGATGTCTGCCGCCGTTCCCTGTATGGGGGAATTCATCGCTACCCGCTCCCCAAAGGAACGCTGCATATAGCTGCTCGAAGACAGCTCCGGCACCGGTCTTTTCCTGCCAAACATCGTGGTGACAAAGCCCTGTTCCTTTGCCTGCTGCACCTGCCTGTCCAAAAACTGCTTTACACCGGGATACGTCTCAAAATAAGATTCGATATATTGTGACGCTTCCTTGGTGGTGATGCTCAGATCCTGGCTCAGCCCAAAAGAACTGATGCCGTATACGATACCAAAATTGACTGCCTTGGCATTCCTGCGCTGCAGGGAAGTCACCTCCTCAAACGGCACGTGGAACACCTGCGATGCCGTCATCCTGTGGATATCCTGCGCTTCCCGGTAAGCCTGGATTAGATTCTCATCTTCGGACATATGTGCCAGCACACGCAGTTCAATCTGGGAATAGTCGGCGTCTATCAGCACACAGCCCTCCCGGGGAATGAATACCTTCCTTATCTGCCGCCCCAGTTCCATGCGGATGGGAATATTCTGCAGATTGGGGTCTGTGCTGCTAATCCTGCCCGTGGCAGTGATGGTCTGGTGGAAACAGGAGTGAATCCTGCCATCCTCCTCAATGAAATTCGCCAAACCGTCTGCATAGGTGGATTTCAATTTCGTCAATTGCCGGTATTCCAATATTTTGGAGACCAACGGATATTCTCCCGCCAGCTTCTCCAACACATCTGCCGCCGTAGAGTACCCGGTCTTCGTCTTCTTGCCGTATGGCATTTTTAATTTATCAAAAAGAATTACGCCCAGCTGTTTGGGGGAATTGATATTAAACTGCTCCCCGGCATCTTCATAGATTTCCTGTTCAAGTTCCACAATCTTCCCCGACAGATCTTCGCCATAAGCTTTGAGCTGGTCGGCATTTACCAGAACTCCCTCCCGCTCCATCTCATAGAGCGTATACAACAGAGGCATCTCTATCTCACGGTAGAGTTTCCACATTCCGCCCTCTGTCAGCTTCTCTTTCAGCGTCTGCGCTGCCCGCAAAGATATATATGCTGTCCAACAGGCATATTCCAATACCTCCTGCGGTTTGTCGCTGGCTGCCTGTCCCAAAGATAATTTGCCCAGCAAATCCTGCTTTGTTGGCACCAACAAATCCAAATGCTCCTTGGCGATATCATCGTAACTGTAATCGTTCTTCAGGGGATTTAATAAATACGCGCCAATCAGCACATCTTCCATGTGCTCTCTTGCCTTATCGGAAATATTGAGATAAGGAAGCTGCGACTTCAAATCAAAGGTTGCCGCCATGTCCGCTGCCTCTGCCAGCTTCCCCGCCTCTGCCACAAGGTATTCCCCGGTCATAGTTTCATTGGCTGCCATAAAGCAGATCTTTTCTTCCCCAAATGCAATGCCGATTCCCAGAATATGGGAACTCGTCTGCACCTGCCCTTCCGCATTGTTATCAGAGCTTTCTTTCCATAAATCCTCCAACGTGAGCTGTCCCTGCTTCTCTGCCGGTTCCCAACTGGGGTCTGTGAGCAAACAGAATCCTATCCGGCCGCTCTCTCCTGCCTGGTGAAATACCCTGTCGGCTTCTGCTTTGTCTGTAATCTTCTGGAACTTCTCTTCCAGGGGATTTGCCGGCGCCTGTAAATCAAAGCGGCTCAGCATATTCTTAAATTCCAGCTTCTTCATCCACACATAGGCTTCCGGCGTAAACAGATTGCCCAACACAGCCTGGCTGATATCGTATTCCACGGGCGCATTCACTTCTATGGTCGCAAGCGTCTTGCTCATCTTCGCCATGTCATAATGTTCCCTGAGGTTGTTCTGCGCCCGCGGGGGCTTCACTTCTTCAATATGCTCAAAGGCATTCTCTATACTGCCATAGGCTGCAATCAGGTTGGTCGCCGTCTTCTCACCGATGCCCGGCACGCCCGGAATATTATCCGCACTGTCTCCCATCAGCGCTTTTACATCTATGAATTCCGTCGGGGTTACCTGGTATTTCTCTTTCACATCGCTGGCATAATAATCTTCAATCTCCGTCCCTGTCCGTTTCGTCTTGGGAATGCGTATCTTAATATGCTCACTGGCAAGCTGTAAGAGGTCCCTGTCTCCTGACACCAGGGACACTTCCAGCCCTTGCTGCTCACTATGCTTTGCCAATGTTCCCAGGATATCGTCCGCTTCATATCCCTCTTTCTCCAGGATGACAACGCCCATCGCTTTTAAAACTTCCTTCATCACCGGAACCTGCTGCCGCAGTTCCTCCGCCATGGGTTTTCTTGTGCCCTTGTATTCCGCGTACATCTTATGGCGAAACGTCGGCGCATGGACGTCAAAAGCCACCATCAGGTAATCTGGCTTCTCCTCCTCCAAAATCTTAAAAAGAATATTAAGAAATCCATATACGGCATTGGTATGGAGCCCTTCTGCATTTGTCAGATCCGGGATTCCGAAAAACGCCCGGTTGAGAATGCTGTGTCCGTCAATTAAAACTATTTTCTGCATCATATCACTCCTATTTTACACTATATGGAATATTTTTAAAAGAAAAAATTTAGGAAAACGCCGATGAAAGTGTTTTCTTAGGGAAACGCTAATTTAATCAGTATTTCCTTAGATTTCCCTGGTGTACTTTTTGAGCCATTCGCGCTCTTGCCCATCGAGGAATGGGGAAATCTTCTCATACACCATCGCATGGTACGCATTCAGGCGTCCGCGCTCCGCAGCCGTCATCTCTTCCGGCAGGATGGCGTCCAAATCTATCGGTGCATACGTTATGATTTCAAATTCCATGAACTGCCCATATTCATTTTTCTCGGCTTTTTTGCAGAGAAGCTCATTTTCCGTGCGGATACCGTACTTTCCTTCGAGGTAAACACCCGGCTCATCGGTCGTCACCATGCCTTCCTCCAGCACGCAGTCCCTGTCCGGCTCCGGCAATTGCCGCCAACGGAACGCGTTGGGCCCTTCGTGGACATTGAGGAAATAGCCGATGCCATGTCCGGTCCCGCATTTGTAATCCAGTCCCAAATCCCACAGTGGTCCTCGGGCAAGAATATCCAGGCTGGTACCCCGGCAGCCGTAAAGGAACTTCGCCGCCGCCAGATTCAGGTTGCTGCGGCACACTGCAGTAAAATGAAGTTTCTGTTCCTGGGTCAGCGCGCCCAATGCCAAGGTCCGCGTGATGTCAGTGCTTCCGTCCAGATAATGCCCGCCGGAATCTACCAGCAGAAATCCCCTTGGCTGCAGCATTTCATCCGTCTCAGGCGTTGCCGCATAATGCATCATCGCTGCATTGGCCTCGTATGCGCTGATGGTATCAAAACTTAAGTCTGCAAACAGTTCCTGCTCCTGCCTGCGCGCTTTAAGGTACTCGGCAGCGGAAATTTCGCTTATTTCTTCTTTGCCGATATGGGTTTTCAGCCAATACATGAATTTGGTGAACGCAACGCCGTCCTTCACATGCGCATTGCGTATATTGGTAATCTCTGCCTCGTTTTTGACGGCCTTCATCCATTCCGTGGGATTCGCCCCCTGTACAATCTTCGCTTTCAGGCTGCTGCAGATACGATAATTAACAGTATTTTTATCGAGCAGCACTTTCCTGTCTGCCAAAATCCCTTCCGCATAAGCATATATCCCCTCATAATTCCCAAGGGAAATGTGGTTGTCCGCACAATAGCTGCGGAGTTTATCATCAAGGGCCCCCGGACAGACAAACCAGGTACATGTTTCCATCGTGACCGCAGCAAAGGACATCACAACGGGCACATGTGCAATATCCCCGCCGCGGATATTAAACAGCCAGGCAATATCATACAGGGACGTCAGGATATGGACCGTGGCCTGTTTCTCTTCCATCTTCTCCCGCAACCTATGCAGCTTATCAGCAACGCTCTCCCCCGCATATTTTTCCTCCAGGATAAATACCGGATTCACTGGGAATGGCGGGCGTTCTTTCCAGATAACGCCAACAAGGTCTTCCTCCGCTGCAAGCCTCCCCTGTTTCTCCTTTGCAATTTGGGCATATGATTCGCCGGCTGCGCCGCTGACTGTCCTGCCGTCAAATCCCAGGCAGCCGCCCTCACAGAGTTTCTCTTTGACATAATCTTTGATGGCAGGAACTCCCTCCTCCCCCATACGGAAAAGCGTTACCGGGCTGCCCTCCAGTTCCTTCTGCGCCTGGATAAAATATCTGCCGTCTGTCCACAGTCCGGCTTCTTCCTGCGTGATGACCGCTGTCCCCGCCGAGCCGGTAAACCCGGTCAGGTAGCTCCTTGCCTTAAAATATTCTCCTACATACTCAGAATTATGGAAATCCGAGGTAGGCACGATATACATGTCAATCCCGCGCTTTCGCATCTGTACGCGAAGCGCGTCTATTCTGTCAGATATTTTGACTGCTGCCACTTTCTGTATGCTCCTTCTAATCTTTCTTTACTGCTACTACTTCAATTTCCACAAGTCCGCCCTTGGGGAGCTTTGCCACCTGCACGCAGGAACGCGCGGGCGTTTCTCCCTGAAAATACTGGGCGTAGACCTCATTGACCTTGGCAAAATCATTGATATCCTCCAAAAACACGCTGGTTTTCACCACATGCTCAAGGTCACTGCCCGCCGCCTCCAAGACAGTGGCAAGGTTTTTCAGGCTCTGGCGCGTCTGCGCTTCTACGCCCTCCGGCAATGTGCCGCTCTCCGGTATCAGCCCTAACTGCCCCGAAGTAAAAATCAGTCCGTTTGCCTCCACGGCATGTACATAGGGTCCTACTGCTGCTGGCGCTTTTGGCGCGTTAATTGATTTTTTCATTTTCTTTCCTCTTTTCTGCGTAGTCATATGTCATCGCTGCTCTATAGTATTGGTTGATAACAGCCATTTCATTTATAGTATAAACATTCGTAATTACTTTGTCAAAAAAACTCTTGCATTTTTTATCCTTATATGCTAGAATAACTTTTGTCATGTTGAAGGGCTGCTGAATGCGCTGGCAGCCTACATACTAAAACGCCGGTGTGTCGGAATTGGCAGACGAGGCAGACTCAAAATCTGTTGTTGGCAACAACGTATGGGTTCAAGTCCCATCACCGGCATGAAAAGAAACTCTTAAGTTTTTAAGAGTTTCTTTTTGTTTTCTTATAGAAAATTTCGCTGATATCAACTTATCACCACGCATTCTTCGCCGCTTTCCATTTCTCCGGCTCCGCTTCCCACAGCGCGTTCAGGTAATCGATGCCCTGCTGTATTCCAGTCTCGCTGAATTCCGTTTCCGTCCGCTGCTTTTTTTCTTCGGGTGTGGCAGCGTACGCATAAGGTCCCTCCCAGGCTGTAATTTCCAATACTTGTATTTCCTTGCCCTTTTCCTCCCCCTCCCCAGCGGGAAGTTCTTTCTTTACGGCGGCAAACCGGAAGCGCATCCCTTCATGGCTTCCGGTAAACACAGCTTTTTTGAGATAAGGGACAGACAAAACATCTTTGCGTTCAATCATCGCCTTTCCCCCTATCGCTCTTTCATGTCTTTCAATATATCAAAACAGTCAAAGGTTGCAAAATAATCCTTGGGCGTCTCTGCACGGCGTATCAGCTGCGTGCTCCCATCCTCCTTTAAGAGGATTTCTGCTGATTTTAATTTGCCATTGTAATTGTAACCCATGGAAAATCCATGTGCCCCGGTATCATGGATGACCAACAAGTCTCCGATGTCAATCCTGGGCAGCATACGGTCAATGGCAAATTTATCGTTATTCTCGCAGAGGGAGCCAGTGATGTCATATTTGTGGTCGCACACGCTGTTATCCTTGCCCATGACTGTGATATGGTGATAAGCTCCGTACATGGCGGGGCGCATCAGGTTTACAGCACAGGCATCGCAGCCAATGTATTCCTTATGGGTATGTTTCTGGTGGATGGCTTTCGTCACCAGGCAGCCGTAAGGTCCCATCATGAAGCGCCCCAACTCCGCAAAGATTGCCACATCCCCCATGCCTGCCGGAACCAGGACTTCCTCATAGACCTTGCGGACGCCCTCGCCAATCGCGCGGATATCGTTGGCTTCCTCCTCGGGACGGTAAGGGATGCCGATTCCTCCAGACAGATTGATAAAACGGATATCTGCCCCTGTCTCCTCCTTTAATTTCACTGCCACCTCAAACAAGGTCCTGGCAAGCGTGGGATAATAATCATTGGTAACCGTATTGCTCGCCAGGAATGCATGGAGGCCAAAGTGTTTCGCACCTTTCTCTTTCAATACTTTAAATCCTTCAAACAGCTGCTCTGTCGTAAATCCATACTTGGCATCCCCTGGGTTGTCCATAATGCTGTTGCTGATTTTGAACACGCCGCCGGGATTATAACGGCAGCTGATGGTCTCCGGGATATGCCCGATTGTTTTCTCCAGGAAATCAATATGCGTAAAGTCATCCAAATTGATGATGGCGCCAATCTCATCTGCAAACTGAAACTCTTCCGCCGGCGTGGTGTTGGAGGAAAACATGATGTCTGTCCCGGCAAAGTGCAGCGCATCTGCGAGCATAAGCTCTGTCAGTGAAGAGCAGTCGCAGCCGCAGCCGCAGTCTTTCAAAATATTAATCAAAAAGGGATTGGGCGTTGCTTTCACTGCAAAATATTCCTTAAATCCTTTGTTCCAGGAAAATGCTTCTTTGAGCGCCTTGGCATTCTCGCGGATGCCTTTTTCATCGTAGAGATGAAAAGGCGTAGGGTACTCCTTGACAATCTCCTCCAACTGTTCCTTCGTTACAAATGGTTCTTTCTTCATGGTCTTGCTCCTTTCTTTCCTTCCAGTTCCAGCAGACGGATTTCATTTTTCATGGAATCCTTGAACACCTGCACAAAATTGGCCTGACCGGTGTACAGGCAGGTGCTGTCCCTGCCTTTCCCCAGTTCCCCGGTAAGCACATATGTGGAATCTGTGATGATTCCAATCTGGTTTTTCTTATCCGATGTCAGATATATTTTCACTCCTTTAGTCTTCGCGGGCAGCAGCCCCTCCCTCTCATCCATATCCTTGGGAAAAGCAGTCAGCATCACGACTTTGATATTCCGCTCCGTCAACTCCCTCAATTCCTCTTTAAACTGAGAAAGCAGCGGCACGGACATCGACAGGTAGACCCTCTTTTTCGCCGTCATCAGCATATTACGGATCTTGTCCGCAATATTCTCATCCGCGACTATCGTAACATAGCCCTCGGCTTCTTCTTTTTCCTTAGGCATATGCTCCAGCAGAAATTCCTGTTTCCTGATTAGGCTGTTAATTTTGTTCTGGCAAAACTCCCCAACGTCTACCGCCGTAAACTTGCGGGAAACACCCTCGCTGACATATGCAGCGCCCTTGTCTGCCAGCCCTTCCAGCGCCTTATATACATTTGAGCGGGAAATCCCAATATTCTTTGCCAGCTCGTAGCCATTGCTGGTCCCTGAGCGAATCAGTTCCAGATAGATGGATGCCTCCTGTCCTGTCAGCCCGAAGGACATTAAATATTCCGCCAGTTTCTTCTCCTCTAACATTCCATGCCCTCTCCCATCCCCTGTTCCGCCAATGGCGGCAGCTCAGGCAAAACGCCCAGGCTCTTTTGCCATAGAACGGAAATGCTATCTATTCACAGGGGGTATTTAGTAGTATCTTTCGGAAATACTATAAAGGCTTCCACTTAAAATGTCAAGGGATTAATGAAAATAATTTTATTCCAAACTGCCACGAGAACCGGGTAAAGGTATCCACAGACAGCCATTTTTCTGTTCTCTGGCACGAAAAGGGAGCCGTTGCCCCGGCAGATTAACTATCTGCTTTCACAACAGCTCCTGACTGTCTTTTAAATGTGTTTTTATGTTGTATTTATAATTTGAATTTCTTAGTCTCTTCCCCTTGCCGCTCGCTCAGTTCTACCAGAGACTGGGTGTCCTTGCTGCATTCCTCAATGCCCTCAGCCACAAGCTGCATACTCGCGCTGGTCTCCTCCGTAGAAGCTGCATTCTCCTCGACAATGCTAGCCAGGTTGTTCACGGAGTCCGCCACAAGCCGCCTTAAGGAATCCAAAATGCCTGTTTGGCTGCCAATCTCCTCGGTCACATTCTCAACCAGCTTTATCTCCTTATACAGGCTGTCAAATGCCTCACGCGTTTCTTGCAGGCGCGACTGCTGTTCCTGGACATTCTTGGAAACCACCTGCATATTGTCTACGGAAACGGAGACATTTCCCATGAGTTCCTTGACAATGCCCTCAATCTCCTGCGCACTGTTGGCAGATTCCTCTGCCAGATTGCGTATCTCTTCAGCCACCACGGCAAATCCCCTGCCTGCTTCACCGGCACGTGCTGCCTCAATGCTTGCATTCAGAGACAGTAAGTTTGTCTGCTCTGCCAGTCCCTTGATAATCTCCACCGCTTTGTTGATATTCTCTGCCGACTCATTGTTGCGGTTCGTCTGCTCATATACGGTTCCAATTGTTTCTATGGTCGTCTCGGTAATCTTATACAGCAAATCAATGCTTTCAGAGGCTCCTGCGGAACACTCTGTCATCGTAGAAACCGATTCCTCCAGATTCTTAACGCCTTGCTTTTCCACTTCAATGACCTCTCCGAGTTCAGCCATCTTGTTGTTAACCGTTTCTGTCTCAGATGCCTGGCTCGTTGCTCCCAGCGCAAGCTCTTCAATCGCCGTATTTACATTCTGTATGCTCTCCGTGATATCCTGAAACTTGTCATTGAACTTCTGGCTGCTGCTCTGCAGATGTCCGCCAGCCTCGCTGATACTTCCAATCATGGATGCCAGGGAATTCTTAACCCCATCCAGGGAACGCGCGATGTTGCCAATCTCATCCGCCCGCCTCATCAGACGTGGTTCAAGCTCATAGGACAAATCCCCATGTGCCGTCTTGATAAGATGCTCTTCAATTCGCTGGATTCCTCCTGTCAGTTTCCTTCCAAAAATTAAGGAAACTACAAATGCTGCCACTATAACCAGAATAATTGCCACGGCAAACATAATAATCATCTGTCTAAATTCCTGGCTGATTTTCTGTCTGCTGACTGCAATTTCTTCATTCATGTCGTCCACATAATTGCCAGTCGCAACGACCCAGCCCCAGGCATCAAATTTCTGCCCATAGGCAATCTTAGGCGCAACCGTGACACCGTCTGACTTGGTAAAAGAAAATTCGTGAAAACCCTCACCGCTTTCCGCCGCATCTATAATTCCCTGCGTAATTTTCACGCCATTGGGATCTGTCATATCAATACGGTTGGTCCCCTCCTGGTCCGACAAGATTGGGTGCATCACTAACGTACCGTCCACGGCATCAATCCAGATATATCCCGATTGGTCATCCCTGTAACGCATACTGCGGATAGCCTCCATTGCCCGGCTCTTAGCCTCCTCCTCCGTTAAGCCTCCAGCTGACGCCTGATCATAGAATCCTTGTACTATGGAAATAGCTGACTGAACCTGAGACTTAATCTCTGTTCGGTAATCCTGATCCTTAGTTGTCTCATACTGTACAGCCGATTCCCTCATAGACTGGCTCAGGAAATAGATTCCCAGTCCTCCAAGGCAAATGGTATTGACTGCCATTAACAGAAACACCACTAAAACCACCATCACCGCCAGGCTTTTTACGCCTTTGCCTTTTGTGTCTTTGCTCTTCACTTCTTTGTTCTTTGTCTCTTTCATATTACTCATATGTTTTCCCCCAAACTTTTTATATGGTATAATTATCCTACTTTTCTTTGCTCTTGTCAACAAAATTATGCACTCTGCACAAAACAAGTGCGGTTTTGCGAATGACGCGGCCAAATCGTTTCACGCACAATGAAGAACGACACTGCCTTTCTCTAAGGATGAAGGAACATCTATGACACGCTGGTTCGCGCTACCGCGCCAGTAAAGCTGCGTATCCCTCTGTTCCGCAATAAATTCTCCATCCACCACAACATCCAGATATTTCATAATCTCCAATTCAGAAATTGCTTCCCACACAAACCCGGTGTACATCCAAATTGTTTTTGCCGGAAATAACGAGCGAATCTCTTTTACCAGCTTCAATATGTCCGGGCGGTTCCCAAAGTACAGGGGGTCACCGCCGCTCAAAGTTACTCCTGAAATATAATCCTTGGAAAGCTCGGCAAACAATTCCTGTTTCGCTTCCTCGTCAAATGCTAATCCGCCATTGGGATCCCAGGTAACCGGATTCTGGCAGTCCTTGCAGCAATGGGAACAGCCGGACACCCACAAAACGGCACGAAGCCCATCGCCGTTGAGCATATCGTCCTTCGTAATATTGTGATATCTCATTCCTTGTCTCCTTACATGCTCTTACGTTCTGCAATTTCTGCCATCTTTGCCTCATTCAGGCGCGTATCGCCTTTTACCCTGGAATAAGACAGATAGCCGTTCATGCGGTCAATCTTCGTGAGGTTGCGGCTGCCGCACTTGGGGCAGACATCCATCTCCAACTCCTGATGGCCGCAGTCGTCACAGTAGGCAAGGGAGAGATTCACGCCTTCATAAAATCCCATCTCCATCGCACGGCGCACCAATGTCTTTACCGCTTCCTTGTTGTAATCAATCGGGTATTTCACATATTGGATTTTGCCGCCGTTGCTCAGTTCCCAGAAACGGTACTCCAAATCCTGTTTCTGGATGGGGGTGATATCCTCCGTCACATGGCAGTGGAATCCATTGCTGACATACTCCCTGTCAGAGACATTTTCCACTATCCCATATTTCTCACGGAACTGTCTGACCTGTAAGCCGCAGAGATTTTCCGCCGGCGTTGCGTAGATGGCATAGAGATTCCCATCTTCTTCTTTATATTCATTTATCTTCTCATTAATATGCTCTAACACCTCAATGGCAAACTGTCCGTCCTCTACCAAAGATTTGCCGTTATATAACTGCTGCAGTTCGTTAAATGCCGTGATGCCAAAAGAAGCTGTTGCCGCTTTCAGCAACGGCTTTATCTTGTCATGTATGCCAAGATGGCCGCCATAAAATCCGCCCTCGCAGTAAGCCAGGGGGTTGGTGCTTGCCCGCATTTCCCCTAAATAGGCATAGGTACGGATATGGAGCTGGCGAATCAATTCCAAATAATAATCCAAAACCTCATAGAAATCTTTGCCCTCCTGTTTGGATTTTGCCAGAATCATCGGCAGATGCAGGCTGACAACGCCAATATTAAACCGTCCTACAAAAACCGGGCGGTCTTTCTCATCCGCCGGGTTCATGCCGCCCCGCTCATACCATGGCGAAAGGAATGCACGGCAGCCCATGGGGCTGATAATCTCCCCATACTGCTTGTACATACTGGCAATATACCCTTTGCCGGTCAGGCTCAGCCAATCCGGGTACATCGTCTTTCTGGAACACTCAATGCCAGCTTCAAAAACATCTTCTAACTCTTTGCCCGGCCCATGAAGATTCTCATCGTACAAAAATACCAGTTTGGGAAACAGCACCGGCTTCTTGCACTCTGCCTTGCCCTGCCCTTTCCTTCTGACATTCAGCATGGCGATGGAACCCATTTTGGCAAACCGCCCGGTCCCCGTGCCAAAGGTCATCGTGATAAAAGGGTAATCGCCACGGCTGGATGATACGGAATTAAACTTATACTCCCATCCCTGGACGCCCTGCTCAAAATCACGCTCAATGTCCTTAATGGTCTCTTGCTCTGCACGTTCCTCACTTAAGCCCAACTCAAGATAACGTTTCCTGTATTTCACATAAGACTTCTCTGCATAAGGTTCTAAGATTTTCTCCACGCTCGGCACTGTGAACCCGCCATACTGCTGGCTGGCGGCGCTTAAGACAATATCGCCAATTACGTCAAAGGCAACGTCTAACGTCTTCGGCTCGTTGTACCACAGATTTCCCATCTCAAAACCGCCGCGCAGCACATTTTCCACATCAAACAGGCAGCAATTCATGGTATCGCGCCTTGCCGACATATCGTGCACATACAGGTAGCCGTCCCTGCAGGCCTGGATTTCCTCTGTCGTCATGAAAAATTTCTGGTACAGCTCTTTGTTCAGCTGGTTAAAAATCAGGCTCCGTTTCGTTGACACAAGGGCGCTGTCCGTATTGGAGTTCTCCTTGTCCCCAATATACATAATCGACTGGCTCTTCTTATATACTTCGTCCAGCATCTGCACGAAATCCTGTTTGTAATTGCGGTAATCGCGGTAGCTCTTTGCCACCACCGGATTGACCTTCTCCAAAGCCCCCTCCACAATATTGTGCATCTGGGCAATCTGAACCTCGTGCAGCCCCATGGAATCCACTTTTTCCTCCACAAACTGGCAGATGAACTTCAATTCCTCATCCGTAAACTTTATCAATGCGCGGTAAGCTGACTTATTCACCGCAACTATCACTTTCTGTACGTTGAAATCTTCTTTTGTCCCATCCTTTTTGATGACTTTGCAATCTTTTTTCACTTTTGCTTACTCCTCTTTCTGGTGGTGTTGTCAGATGCCAAGAGCACTCTGGGTTACATGCATACTATATGTTGGTGTATGGCTTGGTTGTATATATCAATATATAGTATTTTTGTCTTATCCTACCATGTAACCGGCACAAAGTCAATATCTACTTGTTTTCATTTTCCAAATCCAAAAGGCTCTTTCCCTTACTCTCATTTTCCAGGTCCAGAAGGCTCTTTCCCTTACTCTCGTTTTCCAGGTCCAGAAGGCTCTTTCCCTTACTCTCGTTTTCCAGGTCCAAAAGGCTCTTTCCTTTACTCTCATTTTCCAGGTCCAAAAGACTCTTTCCCTTATTCTCGTTTTCCAGGTCCAGAAGGCTCTTTCCCTTACTTTGATTTTCCATATCCAGAAGGCTGGGTGCACGTTTGGAAGCATTTCCTGCCGGCTGACCTTCGGATGCTCGTTTGAGGACAGCGCCGACACGCTCGCTCAGTTCCCGTTTTTTAAAGGGCTTTAACACATAATCGGAAATTTTTAATTTTGAGCTCTTCAAAACCATCTGTTTGTTCGCATTTGACGTGAGCATGATTACCGGGATATCCTGACAATTTTCCATCTCACGGATTTCTTTCAGCGTCTCTATGCCGTCCTTTATTGCCATCTGGATATCCAAAAGGATTAAATCTGGCTGTTCTTTTTTCAAAAACTGCAGCGCGCGTACACCAGAATTGATAGGGATGACTTCATACTCGCCCTCCAGTTCCTGTTCAATCGTTGCCAGGCTGATACTGTTATCGTCTACCGCCAATATCTGTTGTTTCTTTCCCATTTGTTATAAATCCTCCTTTTCTATTTGCTCTATCAATTCCCGCAGCAGCTGTTCTGCCGCGTCATCTTCATATAACCTGAGCTGTTCTTTGATTTCAGTCAGTTTCAATCTCGTGCCTTCATGCAGACGGTACTGCAGGATGTCTTCCAATTTGCCGGCGCACTGCTTTGACCGGAAATTCTCCAGGCTGCCCAGCGCTTCCTTGATTCCTTGCAGCAGCTGGACCTTTTCTATCTCCTCCCCATCTTCCTTCGTTCCCGCTTTCCTGCTCTTTTCCAGGTATTCCCCGATATATCTTATCTGTTCCTCATACTCTGCAAGAAGCTGCCCTGCATGGCTGTCCACAAAGGTCTCATCACCTCTGCCCACGGCGCTTTCCTGCTCCCTGGCCATCCCAGAAAGCTTCATGGCTCCCACATTGGCAGACGCGCTCTTTAGCGCATGTACCTCGATGCCATATGTCTTATAATCGCGCTTCTCTAACAGGTCACGTAAGAGCGCCAGTTTGCGTTTCCCATCCAGGCAATAGAGGTCGAGAAGTTCCTGATAATCTTTCACGCTGCCAGAGTAAGTTCCTGCCAGTTCATCCGTGTCAATCCCCTCAATGGAGATATCCTTGAACTCCGTCTGCCTGCCAGCATTTGCTGCTTCATCCTCAAACCATGATTCGCTTGGCGTTCTCCTGTCCGCAGGAATCCAGCGCTGCAGCACTTCATGCAGCGCCTTTCTGTCCAGCGGCTTGGTGATAAAATCCTGAAACCCATTGTTTAAAAAAGCCTCCCTGACGCCTCCCATGGCATTGGCAGTCAAGGCAATGATTGGGGGCAGGCTGCCGTTCTCACCGCACTCGCTGCGGATTATCTGCACGGTCTCTATGCCGTCCATCTTGGGCATCATATGGTCCATAAAGATAAGATCATAACGTTTTTCCCTGACAAGCGCTATTGCCGCCATGCCGCTGTCTGCTTCATCAATTTCCATGCCATAGGACTGCAGGAATGTCCTTACTACCTTTCTGTTTATCAGATTATCGTCCGTCACGAGCACCTTACAATCTCTGGCAATAAACGGTTCTAACCGCTCCTCTGTTTTGACGTCCTCCTCGGGAATCTCCGAGAGAGGCCGTTCATCCATAATTTTCTGTGGGATTTTCACGGTAAAAACTGTGCCCTCACCATATACGCTCTCCACTTCAATCGTGCCCTGCATGAGGTCCACCAGACGTTTGGTGATGGAGAGCCCAAGCCCCGTCCCCTCCACGCTGCGGTTCCTCATGGAATCCACCTGCCTGAAATTCTCAAATATCGCCGCAAGATCCTGCTCGCGGATACCGCAGCCCGTATCTTCTATGCGAAAAGACAGGCATTCCACGCCCTCCTCCCGCCGCCCGCCTGCAACAGAAATCTTCACATACCCTTCTTTCGTGAATTTCAAGGCATTATTTAAAATATTAATCAATATCTGTTTTATCCTGCCCTCATCGCCCAGATACCGGCATGGTATCGACATGTCGAATTCGCTCAGCAGCCTGAGCCCATGCTGTGAAGCCACGATATCCATCATATTCAGCACCTCATTGACAAGCGTCTTTACATGATATTGGGATGGCAGCAGTTCCATCTTGCCGGATTCCACTTTTGACAAGTCAAGAATATCATTGATGAGCGCCAGCAGATTCCGTGAAGACGACTTGATATCACAGGCATATTCATAGACCTTCCGCCCTCTGCTCTCCTCCATGATGATATCGCTGAATCCGACAATCGCGTTCATCGGCGTGCGAATCTCATGGGACATATTGGCAAGAAAAGCGCTCTTGGCAATATTTGCCTGCTCCGCCTGTTCACGCACACGTTTAATCTCTTCTATATAATTCCTGGTCTCCGTCACATCCAAAAGCAGGACGACATAGCCTCTGTTTCTGCCAAACCTGTCCGGTATCTGCTCCACGCGTCCCTGGTAAAAGGAATCGTGCAGGGAAAATTCCTCCTTCACCTCTTCCCCCAGCATATCCGGCGGAAATCCCTCCAGTTCTTCCACGTATTTCCCTATCACGCGTCCGTTCAGCTCGGGAAAAATACTGGCAGCAGCAGGATTATAGCTGACAATCCTCTTTTGTTCATCGAGCGCAATCACGCCATCGCTCATGCTGTTAAGCAGAATGCCTGCAGCCAGCCCGCTGAAATCATAGACCTTCCTGCTCCAGATGAGGATTACCACCACCGACAGGATAATTCCCAGCGTAAACGGCGTGGGGTCGTAGATGTAGGTCAGCTTCATGGCATAAGAAATCAATGAAACTACCGGAAAAGAAGAAAGCGCCAGAATCAGCCCATACTTGCGCTCCGCAGCATACTGCGGATACTTTATGCAGGCGCGGATAAGCGCATAAATGGACAGGGCATACGGCAGTCCCATGCCACACAACATGAAAACCCAGTACCCCGGCCCATACTCCAAGCTCAGATAACCATGGCCGCTTCCGTCCGTCAGCCATCTTATCTTCCGGTAATAAAATGTATGTATGTCACAGGTAGACACAAGAACCAAAATAACTACGTCAATCAGTTTTAATAGGTTTAATATTCTGACCGGCGTTTTCTTATAGCAATAACCGAACATAAAATAACAATAAAAGATGGGGACCGCCAGGGAACCCATATACTGCACCTTGACAGATACAATGGCAGCTTCCATCCCGGATGCTGTCAGTTCTAACAGATATCCCGCATTCTGTATCAGCGAGCCCATCAAAAAATATTGCATCAGCTTCTGCCCGCTTGAGCCGTCCCCCTTGTACAAAAGCGCTAGGGCAAACACAATGATGCAGATTGCAAATATTCCCATCCCTAAAAACACGGTACTCATAATCCGACCTCACCCCACAAAATTTACATCCAATTACTCTCTATCGTCTGAAATACTTTGGCAATAGGAAGCCCCACCACATTATTGTAATCCCCATTGATTTTCTCAACAAACAGCGCCCCTTTTCCCTGTATGCCGTAAGCGCCGGCTTTATCCATGGGCTCGCCGGTACGGATATAGGCTAAAATCTGCTCCCTGTCCATGGGGTACATGGTCACTTTTGTTTCCTCATAGAAGGAACAGCGTTCCGTTTGCCCATTTTGCATCCTGATTATGGTCACCCCGGTATACACGCTGTGCGTATTGCCGCAGAGCAGGGAAAGCATCCGCTCCGCCTCCGCCTCATCCCTGGGCTTTCCCAAAATCTGCCCCTCATATGCCACCACGGTATCTGCCCCCAGGATAACTGCCTCTTCCCCTTGCAGTTTGCCTGCCACCTCCGCCGCCTTTTGCGCCGACAGTTCCATAACTGCCTCTTGCGGCTCGCTGCTGGCCATTACCTCTTCCCCCACTGCCGGAATAATCTCAAATTCTGCCCCCACCTGTTCTAACAGCTCCCTCCTCCTGGGAGAAGCGGAAGCCAAAACAAACCTCTCTGCCATAACTGCCTCCTGTTAATATCTTCCTTACAAAATCGTGCGCATTCCCCTGAAAGGGTTATCGTAAGGGACAAATTATTTTGCCGCTTACGATAATTATACTAAAATTTCTTCGCCCAGGCAAAAGGAATATAATACTTTCTCTTTCACCGCCTTTCCCAGGGCGCGCTCCACCGCCTCCTGGTAAAGTTCCATCTGCGTACGGTAACGCTCCGCCAATTCCTTTCCATTCCTGACACTGTCCGTCTTATAATCCAGTAGCACGATGCCATCTTCTTCCTCGAAAAACACATCAATGATTCCCTGTATCAAAAGCATCTCCTCACTGTCGCTCTCCTCCAGGCACTCCCGGGCCGGCTTGCCCATGACAAACGGTTTCTCTTTATACAGTTTTCCCCGGCGCGCCGCCCCCTGCATCCGCCGTCCGAGAGAAGTCTGCAGGAATTCCTGCAAAGCCGGGACATGCAGCAGACCAAGCATTTCCCCATCCACTTTACCTTGTTCCTCCATCTTGCCCAGCTGTTCCTTTAAGCTGTCTGCTTCTTTGGTAAAATCATAACATTCCAGCGCCCGATGCATCGCTGTCCCTCGTTTTGCCCCCATATTTTCCTGCGGGGCGCCCTCCATAAAGGATGGGATATAAGGCTCCCGCTCCTGCTGTTTCGGCTGCCCAATCTGTGCAAGCTGCTCTTCTTTGGCTATCCTGTCCATGGCGCGGTGCTTTAATTCAGATACTGACACTTTCGTACGCAGCGTACGCTCTTCCCCATAAGGATAGACATAGCTAAGCCGTTCCTCCACAATTCTGTCCCAGGGCAGATTCGTATTCTGAACCCTTGTCAGCAAATCTATCCTGGTCAGTTCCTCTTCCACCATATGTGTTTCTTCTTCTGCCGCAAGCTCCTCCTGCTCCAAAAGCACAACCGGATATTTCCCCGGATAGGCTGCCAATGCCTGTAACAGAAATTGCAGGAATGTATGGGTGTTCAGCCGCCGGAGAAAAGACAGAAATCCCTGACCATTCTCCAGCGCAGCCTCAGGCTCCATACAGACAGCGCCCGATAGCCGCTGCACCGCGATTCCCAATTCACTTAACTTTTCCTCTGCCTTTCGCAAGGTCCCGGTGAGAATCAGCTTCTCTTTCGCACGCGTCAGCGCTACATAGAGGACACGCAGTTCCTCCCCGATATTTTCCAGCGTAACCTTCCTTGCCAATAGCTGCCTGGTAAATCCCGGCGATTTGAGCCTTCGCTTTAAATCTACCACATCCATGCCGATACCCAGACCAGGATGGAGCACCACCTGTTCGCGTATATCCTGGCTGTTAAACTTTTTCCCCAGGCCCGACACAAACACAATCGGGAATTCCAGCCCTTTGCTCTTATGGATGCTCATAATCCGCACCACATCCTCGGCTTCATCCCCATCTGCCAAGGGGAAATCCACTTCATATTTCTGAAGCTGTTCCATATACCGTATAAAATGGAACAGCCCGCGGTAGCTGGTATTCTCATAGGCAATCGCCTTCTCCACCAACATTTCCAGGTTCGCTTTCCTGACCTCTCCCCCGGGCAGCGCATAGACATAAGCCTGATAGCCGGTCTCCTCCAAAATCTCATACAGGAGCTGATGGATGGGCGTATAACAGACTTTTTTCCTGTATTTCTGCAGCAATTGCAGGAAACGCTGTATCTTCCCTGCCGTCTCTGCATTTCCTTCCTGCGGCTTATACTGAAGCGCTGCCTGATAAAATTCTTCCCCGGGATGCTGCACCCGCAGCATCGCCAGCTCCTCCCCGGTCAGCCCGACAATGGGCGAGGAAAGCACCGCTGCCATGGGAATGTCCTGCCTGGGGTTATCCAGGAGTTTCAGTAAGTTGAGGGCAGTCTGCACTTCCAGGGCAGAAAAATATCCCGTTCCTGAGGTGGCGCGCACTGGGATTCCCATCTCACCCAACACTTTGACAAAAGTGTCCGCCCACTCGCCCAGGGAACGCAGCAGGATTACCATATCGCCGTAACGCACCGGGCGAAGGCCTTCCCCACCCTCCTGTGCAGAATCTTCATCTTTTACAAGCTGCCCTTTCATCATCCTGCGGATTTCCGTGCCTACCGCCCGCGCTTCCAGCTCCGGCGTTTTCAGCTCCGGCAGCTTTCCCGCCGGCTCCTTTGCCTGCAGGTTTTCTGCACTTTTGCCAGCCTCCTGCGGCTGGATGACCAGCAGCCTGGTGTCAAACATTCCCGGTTTGCCCTCCGGGAAGGAAGCGCCCGCATACAACGCTGCCTGGTCATCATAAGTAATATTGCCAATATCATGGTTCATAATCTTGCGGAAAATGTCATTCACCGTCTCTAAGACCTGCGGGCGGCTGCGGAAATTCTTATGCAGGTCCACGCGCTGGTTCTCACTCTCCCCGGATGTGTAGGCCTCGTATTTCTCCATAAAGAGTTCCGGGCGCGCCATGCGGAAACGATAGATGCTCTGTTTGACGTCCCCCACCATGAAAATATTATGGCCGCCCTCCGCCTCTGCGGAAACTGCGCGCAGAATCGCTTCCTGCACATGATTGGAATCCTGATACTCGTCAATCATGATTTCCTCGTAGTTTTTGCGCAGTTCCTCCGCCGTGCGGCTGGGCGCATGCGTATGCTCATCCACGAGGATTTTGAGGGCAAAATGCTCCTGGTCGTTGAAATCAAGGATATTTTTCTCACGTTTTTTTTCTGCAAACGCCTGGATAAAGGCAAGCGTCACTTCTATGAGCATATCTGCCGATGCACGGCTTTTCTTGATATCCTCCACTACCTTATGCGGACTCTGGAAGAAAAACTGCGCCTTTATCTTCTTGACAGAATCCTTCACCTCATCCCGCATTTTCATAACCTGTTCTTTCTTCCTCATATCGCCCGCAAATTTGCGCAGCGCGGGCAGACGCCCAAAAGAAATGCCCTGGATATATTGATAATACTCCTGATAAGTATGGCAGTCCGTTATCCCTTCGAGCATCTCGGTCTCCTGCTGCAGCAAAGCTTCATACTTCTGCGGCCCATCCTCCATAAGCGCAAGATTCCTGCACTGCCTCAGCTGCTGCGCCCACTGCCCACTAAGATTTGCCAGGTAATCCAGCAGTTCCGCGGTCATGTCAAGCGCTTCAAATTCCTCCATATTCTCCACATGGAAAGGCTTCCTGCAGCCCTCAAGCCATTCCTCTACCCATGGGTAACTCATGGAAAAGGAAAAGAGTTTCAAGATTGTTTCTTTCAGCAGCCTGTCGGTCTTGCCGGTATCGATTGTCTCAGAAAGCGTAAGAAATTCCGATTTCCCTTCCGCATAATAACGTTCCAGGACATTATCCAAGACATCGCTCTGCAGAAGCTTCAGTTCCCCCTCCTCTGCCACCCGGAAATCCGGCTCCATCTCAATGCGGTGGAAATAATTGCGGATAACATACAGGCAGAAGCTGTGAATTGTGGTAATCTGCGCATTATGTAACAATGTCTGCTGCCGCTGCAGATGCACATTATCCGGCTGCGTCTCCAATGCGCTTGCCAGCGCCAGCCCAATGCGTTCGCGCATCTCTGCTGCCGCCGCATTGGTAAAAGTCACAATCAAAAGCCTGTCGATATCCACCGGATGGCTTTCATCGGTTATCTTGCGGATAATACGCTCCACCAAAACGGCAGTCTTGCCACTTCCTGCCGCCGCAGAAACCAGCAGATTCCTGCCCCTAAGCTCAATTACTTCGCGCTGCTCTTTCGTCCAATTCCTCTCCATCTGCTTCTGTCTCCTCTAGTGTGCTGATCTGTTCCGTCTCGTCTGTCTGCAGTTCGCCTAGCATGTTACCTGTCCTGCTCCGTCTCATCTGCCTGCAGTTCATCCAGCATATTACGGAAAATCAGCGCATCGTCCTTAATTTCCTCCAGCTGGCGGTATTTCTGTCCGGGAATGCCCTCATCAAAACCGCAGACCCCATGGTAAGGGCAATAATCGCAGCCACTGTCACCGCCCAGACGGTAAGGGTTTGCAGAAATCTCCCCGGCAAAAATCTTCCTGCCGATTTGCTGGATTTTATGATTGACATAACGCGACAAAACGGCAAACTCTTCTTGCCCGGCACGCCTGGCTCTGGCGCTGACGCTCTCGTCCTCCTCCTCGGCGGCAACGCCCTTTAACTTTAATTTCTCTAATATCTCCTCGCGGATTTCCTCATCTGTCTTGCCGGAATCGCCCTCGATGACCGGGTCGTTCAGATGGTAATAGTACATCCCGCCGGGCACAATCTCCCTGTCAGGATACTTTTTCTTCATAATCTCCATGGCTGAATTCAGATACACCACAAGCTGCAGCTGCAGACCGTGATAGAACGACAGCAGCTGGAAATCCTGGCTGCCTGATTTGTAATCTACGACCTTGACATAGACCTTATCTTCTGTCTTATGCGTGTCAATGCGGTCAATCCTGCCAATTAGCCGCATCTTTTCCTCATCGCTGAGCGTGAAGTTTACTGCCTCAAGATTCTCCACGAAGGAAAAAGAAATTTCATAGCCCTCCGGGACAAAATGGCTGGTCTGCACCTGCTGCGCAATAGTCTCCACGGTCCGCCGCAAAATCCGCTTCATCCTCTCTACCAGATAGGCGGTCCTCGCTTCCTCCAGCAGCATACTGTCAAACCCTGTACCCAGGGCTTCCTCTACCGCCTGCTCTATCAGGCGCTCCTGCACCTCGCTTGGCACGTCAAACCAATGGTAGCCTGCCCGCTCCATGGCATGGGAATACCGCTCCAGCACCTCATGGAACATGCTGCCCATATCCACCGGGGCAAATTCCCCCAGGCTGCGCTCCTTAAGCTTCAGGCCGTACTGCAGGAAATGGCTGCAGGCACAGGCGCTGAACTGCTCTAAGCGGGTAACGCTGTTTTCCAGCACGTTCCCATACAGGGCGCGCGTGATTTCTTCGCCCATGTTCCCCTGATGGTAACTGTAAAATGCCGCCTCCAGAAATGGGTATATCTGCTCCCGCCATTCCTCCTGTCCCAGATACCAGCGGAACAGCCCCAGCCACTCCGGTGAAACCTCTCCTCTTTTGGCCCGCTTCAATCCCTCCACAAAATAGCTCCGGCTGCTCTTCGGCGTCACAACCTGTTCCAGGCCGCCGCGCTCCGTTACGCGCACCGGCGCGAACTGTGGGAAAATTTTGCGTATGGTCTCCACCAGATAGGATTTACGGCTCTCCTTGCCATCCTGGTTTACGCGAAACCAGGTAAGGTACAGCCGCTCGGAAGGCTTGGTCAGATTCAGGTACAGGTAAAATTTCTGGATAAAACTCCGCTCGCGGTCGGTAGGCGCAAGCTCCATCTGATTGGCAGCAAACAGTTCCCGGTCCGCCTGGGAAATGATGCCCCCATGCTCCACTGCCTTGGGAATCAGCCCATCATTGACCCCCGCGAAGAACAGCACCTTGATATCCGAAAGGCGGCTTCTCTCTATATCCCCCAGCACCACCCGGTCATAGCCCGGCGGGATGATGCCGATTGCCGCCGCTTCCATGCCGGCTTCCAAAATCTCGCGGTATTCACGGACAGGAATGCGCTCCTCCCCCAAGAGTTCCACCATCTTATCGAGCAAATCCATGACTACCCGATAAATCTGGGCATATTCCCCGGCGAGGGCAGTCTCACCCTCCTCCTGGAAATAAGCTTCGTACTCCCGCAGCCTGCCTTCTACATCCAGGGATTCCATCAGCCCATAGAGCGCCTTTGACACCTCAAGCACCGTTCCCTTGCCTTTAAATACCTCCCGCAAAGGGGCAAACTGCTGCCAAAGCCGTTCCCTCAGCCCATTGACTGCCTCAAGTTCCTGCTGCTCCTTTATGGGGCCGCGGCGCACCCATTTCTGCTGCCACTTACGAAATCCCCGGATATTCATGGCAAGCAGATAGTTCTCCAAAAGGTCTGCTTCCTCTGCGGCTATCCCCGAAAGCCCGCTGCGCAGATAGCCGAGCAGCGATTCATAGGAGAAATCCTGCTCCAGCACAAGCAAGGACTGCCTGAGGAATTCCGTCATCGGATGAAAGAGGATGTCTTTCCTCGTATCCAAAAACAGCGGGATTTCATAGGTATCAAAAACCTCCCGCGCATAATTGCCGTACATTTCCACATCCCCGCAGACAATGGCAAAATCTTTGTAGCGGTAGCCGCTGCGCACCAGCTCCCTGATTTCCCTCGCTATGAAATCCAGCTCCTGCCTGGGACTTGGCAGCGAATAGAGAAAGATATCCTGCTGCACTCCTGCTTCTTCCTGCTTCGGTTCCTGCGGCAGTTGGCAGGCCTGCGGCTGCTCCGCTTCCTGCGGCAGTTGGTAGGCCTGCGGGCGCGGGCGGAACAGGTTCTGCTCCAGCCACAGCAGTGACGGCGCGGCAGCAAAGCGGCTCCTGTCGCCATGCTTCACCCAGATTGGTTCGCTGATTGGCACATGCTTCCTGGCAGCAATCTCCGACAAAGACTGAACCGTCTTCTTGCTCATGTAAAATAATTCCTGCACGCCACGGCAGCAGTAAGGGTCCTCCCTGTCATCCAGCGTAACGGTCACCAGGATTTCCCCTGCTATCTCAATCAACGTCTGTAGGAGATGGTACTGTATGGGCGTAAAGCCAGTAAACCCATCCAGGACAATGACCGCCTCCTTTAACAGCTCAGACTGGTCCGCCACCTGGGAGAATACTTCCAGCAATTCTTCCCCTGTGATAAATTTCCCTTGCAGGTAATCGGCAAACCCCTGGTACATCGTCTGGATATCCTGGATTTTATAGCGGAACAAAGGGGGCTGATCCTCCTGTGCAATCAATACGTCCAGCTGCCCCGGCGCAATCCGGTACTGTGTCAGTTCCGAGATAATGGACTTCATCTCACTGATATACCCTGCCTTTTTCATGCTGGCTTTCATGACCATGAATTTGTCCTGCTGCTCCTCTGCCACACGGCGCAACACCAGGTTTTTGCCGGTCTCCTCCAAGATATTCAGATTGCCCATGCCCAATTCATCAAAAATCCGGTAGGCAAGGCGGTTGAAACTCACCACATCTACATTCATGATGCAGTGATGTTCCTGCCTTGAGACCAGTTCCCGCTGGGTCTGCATGGTAAACTGCTCCGGTACCAGCACAAAAAAAGTGCGCTCCGGTTCTTTTTGTGACTGCCGCAAAATCTTCTTGTACACATAATCGGATTTGCCGCTTCCCGAACTGCCGAAAACTAACTGTAATGACATAATCTGCTCCTATAACAAGGGGCTGCCCAAGGCAGCCCCATTCACATTACACTTCATGATAACGGTTATGGAATTTATCTTTCCCGCAGACATGGCGCTCATGGTCATTCTCTGTAATAATATAATCTCCTTCGCGCAGGAAAATCATCCCCCGCCGGTTCTGGATAAAGGGGCACACCACCACCCCATCCTCTCTTGATATCTTAATCAGCTTCTCTGTCGCAATCCAGCCATTGGTCACAATAGAGGTCCAGGGCATAAATCCGTCTTCCATTCCTTTGTCCAGCTCATACTGCGCCGCTTCCACCTCAATACTGCTTCTTATATACTTCATATTCACCAGTCTCCTTTCTCCTATGTGGCAAAATCTGAACTATCTATGCTGTAACTAATGATACCGTCTCACGTGCGATGGCAAGCTCCTCATTGGTGGGCAGGCAGATAACAGTTACCTGGGAATCCGGTGTAGATATTATCCTCTCTTCTCCATGGACTTCATTCGCCTCATCATCCAGCTTCACGCCCAGATAGCCCAGGTAATCGCAGATGCCCTTCCTCGTATTGGGCCCATTCTCACCCACGCCGGCAGTAAAGCAGATAACATCCACGCCGTTCATCGCTGCCGTGTAAGCTCCCACATACTTGGCTGCACGGTAAATATATGTCCTCAGCGCACGGATTCCTGCCGGGTCATTCTTCTCGGCTGCCGCTTCCAAATCACGGAAATCACTGGAAATATGGGATAAGCCCTGCACGCCTGATTTCTTATTTAAGATGTTCATAATCCCTTCCAAATCCGTGCTTTCTTTCTTCGCCAGGTATTCCATGGCCCCGGGGTCGATATCGCCGGACCTTGTTCCCATAATCAGACCCTCTAAAGGCGTCAGCCCCATGGAAGTGTCAATGGATTTGCCATTCTTAACGGCACAGATGGACGCGCCGTTTCCCAGATGGCAGACGATGGTCTTTAACTCCTCATAAGGTTTGCCCACCAGTTCTGCCGCACGTTTGGAGACATAGCTGTGGGAAGTGCCGTGGAAACCGTATCTCCTGACCTTATATTTCTCATAATAATCATAATCTATTCCATAGAGGTATGCTTCCTCCGGCATCGTCTGATGGAACGCCGTATCAAATACGCCTACCATGGGCACATGCGGCATCAGTTCCTGACATGCACGGATTCCGATAAGATTCGCCGGGTTGTGCAGCGGCGCCAAATCGTTGCACTCCTCAATCACTTTCAGCACTTCCTCATTCAAGATTGTGGAAGAAGCAAATTTCTCCCCGCCATGGACAACCCTGTGTCCGACTGCCCCGATTTCCTCCAGGCTCTTCAGCGCCCCAGTCTTAGGATTCACCAGGGCATCCAATACCATCTGGATTGCCTGCTTATGCGTGGGCATATCCGCATCGGTAATCTCCTTCTCACCGCCTGCTTTCTGGTATACCAGCCTGCCGTCCAGGCCAATCCTCTCACACAAACCCTTTGCCAGCACTGCCTCCGTATCAGAGTTGATTACCTGGTATTTCAGCGAGGAACTTCCACAGTTGACTACTAATATATTCATCTTTTTCTCCTTTCTCGTACACTAGCGAAAAATTTTTCTTTCTTCCATTATAAACCAATCTATTTTCACATACAAGCCCTTTCTGTTTCGACAAAGAACATTCATTCCCATGATAATAGGTGAAATAAGACGCTATCTGCGCGACAACAATTCCATCCGTGTCAGCCGCTCCCTGCGCGACACCGCCTACAAGGCAATCCATGCCAAGGAACTTCTGTCCAAGGAGTTGTCCAGGGAACCCACCATCGATGATATCGCCGAGAAAATCGAAATCCCCAAGGAAGATATTGTCTTTGCGCTGGATGCCATCCAATGCCCGATAAGCCTGTACGACCCGGTCTATACAGACGGCGGCGACACGCTCTATGTGATGGACCAAATCAGCGATAAAAAAAACAAAGAAGAGACCTGGGTAGAGGAACTCTCCTTAAGCGATGCCATGAAACGGTTAAACGAACGCGAAAACTACATCATCAAACTCCGTTTCTTCGAGGGTAAAACCCAGATGGAAGTCGCCGAAGAAATTCACATCTCCCAGGCCCAAGTCAGCAGGCTGGAAAAGTCTGCCTTAAAAAACATGAAAAATTATCTCTCTATTGGTCCCACTTGTCACAGAGGGAATTAATCTGGTCAGCAAATTTGCCGAGCTCCTTGTTGGGACGTCCTTCACATTTGCGGATAACCGCAAGGAGACGCTCGCCAGCTGCCACAAGCCTTGCAAAGATATTGGAAACAGCATGTTTCTCTTTCTTCTTCGCTGCACGTTCCCGGCTGCCACGCGCAATGCAGACATTCTCTGCCAGGTCATAAATATCCCCACTGTACGGTCCTATCGCCGGAATTTTCGTTTCCCTTTCCACCAGCTCTGCAAATTCATCACACACTATGTCCTGCCCATGGACAACGAACACACGCTTGGGCGTATTGCCAAACGCCTTCACCCACTCCAGCAGATGCGTCTGGTCCGCATGTCCGCTGATTCCCGGCAGTTTCGCGATGCGCGCCCGCACCTCGATTTCCTCACCGAACAGCTTCACCTGCTTATGCCCATCCAAAAGCTGGTTGCCCAATGTGCCCGGTACCTGATAGCCGACAAACAGAATCGTGGAGTCGGACCGCCATAGGTTGTGCTTGAGATGATGGCGGATCCTTCCTGCCTCGCACATGCCTGAAGCAGAAATAATCACAATCGGCTTCTCAATAAAATTAATCATCCTTGACTCATCGCTGGTCACTGCCACCTTAAGCCCTGGGAAAGAGAGCGGATTCTTGCCTTTCTCCAACATTTTCTGCGCCCGCTCATTGAAGCAGTCGTGTACATGCCTCTGAAAAATGCTGGTCGCCTCCACTGCCAATGGGCTGTCAATATAGACCTCAAAATCTGCAAACTCCGGCAGCAAATTCTCTTTCTTAATCCTTCTGAGGAAAAACAGCATCTCCTGCGTCCTGCCCACGGAAAATGCCGGTATCACGACATTGCCTCCACGCGTAAAGGTCTCCCGGCATACCTCGGCAAGCTCCGGCGCGTAGTCTGGCGGCCGCTTATGGATCCGGTCGCCATATGTGGATTCCACAATCACATAATCTGCTTCATTTATGTATTGCGGGTCGCGGATTAACGGACGTTCGCCGTTCCCGATATCGCCGGAAAATACCAGTTTGACCTGCTTATCCTCTTCCGTCCCCCACACTTCAATGCTCGAAGAACCGAGCAGGTGGCCGGCATCAATAAAACGGATTGTTATCTCCGGGCATAGCGTAACCTTTTCCCCATATTCACAGGGGACAAAATATTTGAGCACCCCTTCTGCATCTTCCATGCTGTACATAGGCTCTACCAGCGGCCTGCCGGCACGGCGTGCCTTGCGGTTCTTCCATTCCGCTTCAAATTCCTGGATATGCGCTGAATCCTTCAGCATGATATTGCACAATTCCGCCGTCTGCCTTGTGGCATAAATCTTCCCCCGAAACCCTTTGCTGTACAGAAGCGGCAGCAGACCTGAATGGTCGATATGCGCGTGCGTAACAAGCACATAATCAATCTCTGCCGCATTGACCGGTATCTCCTGATTGACATACAGATCTTTCCCCTGTTCCATGCCGCAGTCAACCAGAAGATTTACCTTCCCCATCCGTAAGTAGTGACAGCTTCCCGTAACCTCATGGGCCGCCCCCAAAAATTCCAGCTTCATCCTACCATCTCCTTTGTAAGTCTGTGCTATCCTTATGTAAGTCTGTACATTCATTATACCAAACGCCCTACCTGGTGTAAAGCGTATTCCTAAGGCTTCGGCAATCACTCAAACCTTACAATCTCTTTTTTGAGCCGCTTCATTATCTTTTTTTCCAGCCGCGAAATATAGGACTGGGAAATTCCCAGTAAATCCGCCACCTCCTTTTGCGTCATTTCCTCGCCGCTGGGATTTTTCAGCCCAAAACGCAGTTCCACAATCGTCCGTTCCCGGTCAGATAATTTCTCCACTGCATGCTGCAGAAGGCTCTTTTCTACTTCTGTCTCAATGTCACGGTAGATAATGTCTTCGTCCGTACCTAAGATATCAGACAGGAGCAGTTCATTTCCGTCCCAGTCCACATTCAAGGGCTCGTCAATCGACACCTCCATCCTGGTCTTGTTGTTCCTGCGCAGGTACATGAGGATTTCATTTTCTATGCAGCGCGAAGCGTAGGTGGCAAGCTTAATGTTCTTGGTAGGGTTGAAAGTGTTGATGGCTTTAATCAGCCCGATTGTGCCAATGGAAATTAAATCCTCCACACCGATTCCCGTATTGTCAAATTTCTTAGCTATGTATACCACCAGGCGCAGGTTATGCTCA
This sequence comes from uncultured Lachnospiraceae bacterium, assembly GCA_910583835.1. Lineage (GTDB taxonomy): Bacteria > Bacillota > Clostridia > Lachnospirales > Lachnospiraceae > Petralouisia. The sequence continues at coordinate 101,040 of CAJTYM010000004.1, forward strand.
ATCAAAATGCTCTTCGCCTTCTGGGAATCCTCTTCCGCCAGCATTTGGATATAGCGGTTTTCCTCCCGCGCATCTAACGGCGGCGGCAGTATTTCCGCACCCCCGATATAGTGGATATCCCCTTTTTTCATCAATAACATATTGCGGATATTGGCAATCAGTTTTAATTGGAAATGCTGTGGAATTGCAATTTTTATGTACATATTCATCCTCCTAATTTTCCATACTTCTTCCATTTAAGATTACATCGTATCTGTCGTGCTGAAATAATTTCTCTTTCGCAAGCCCCAGCACAGGCTTTTCCAGATAGAGGGGCTGTTCTTCCTTTAAAATGTACATTCCCTCAATGGTGACCGCCTCCAGCATCCCATTTTCCTCCCCCAGAGAATGGAATGGAATCAGGCGTGTCATCAGCTGCCCTTCCTCAATCTGTCCTTCCAGAATTTTTCTTCTTATAATATGTACCGGTTTCCCCACTGTTGGGTCCACGAGAAGGTTTCCCGTGTCAAAAAAGCCTTTCACCGCAATATTTCCTGCCCGGGTCACCAAAAGGAGCTCACAGACCGTATCCTTCTGCCGCCGGATGCCTGCCATGGCTTTCTCTGCCGCCACAAGAAATAACGCTGCGCCTGCCAGATAAATCCAATAATTCCTGCCCGCTCCCCAAGCATTGGCACACCATTGCAGGATGCCGCCCAGGAGAATCACAGACAGATAGGACAAAAACCATTGGCAAAAGAATTGCTTCCAGGTCCTGCCGCGGTAACAGAGCCAGACCATCAGCGGATTTGCCAAAAAATGAACACCCAGCTGATACCAGGTGTAATCACTCAGAAAAAAGAACAGGCACATAGCGCCTGCTGTCCCGACAAAGCCAGACACCAGGAGCCTCCATACGCGAATGCGCTGTTTCATTATCCTGCCGGCAACCCAAAGGGCAATGATGTCCATGCTCAAATTCGTCACAAACCAGATGTCCGCATACAATTCATACTTCACGCCCACCCTCCTTGCCATTGCTGCCATTTCTGATAACTACAGTATAAGAGGATAGAACCGATTATTTTGTCAAACCATTGTCCGTTTTCCAAAAAATCCTTCTACAGAATACGACTTTAAAACGGACAGCCATTAGCAAGGAATAATCGACAAAACAATAAAAAATATCATCAATTGCAACGTCACCTTGACGAATACATTGATTTAAAGTATTATAGAAATAGATATTTTAACCAAAGAAAGTATTTACAGGGGGAATTTTTTATGGAAAAACACAGCCAGTCATACCAACTAAAGAAAATCATCAAGCAATCTGCCATATCCGTCATTGTAGGCACAATCATGCTGCTGCTGTCTGTAAGCACAATGTTTCTGATGAGCCATGTAACAGACGAAGAGCTTGAGACAACAACCTTACTGAATCAGTACCGCCTCGGTTCCAAGGCCCTGACTTATGCGGTGCAGACTTACGCCGTCACCGGCAAACAGCAATATTATGACGACTACATGAGGGAATTGAACGAGGACAAGAACCGTGACATTGCCTGGAACGGACTGAAGAAAAATAATATCAAAAGCAGCGAATGGGCGCTTATGAACCAGATTGCAGAACTCTCGAACGGCTTGGTCCCTCTGGAAGAAGAAGCCTTAAAACTTGCCGGACAAGGAAACACCGAGGAAGCAATGTCCTATGTTTTTGGGGATGAATATGAAAGCACTACACAGGAAATCAGCGCATTGACAGACGATGCGATAAACCAGATTCAGAAAAGGGTAAGCAAATCCAAGCGGAATCTGCGCATTTTCCAGATTATCATTGAACTGCTCTACATATCCTCATTCTTATATCTGGTTCTTCAGATCCGCAAAATAGTAAAATTCTCTGAGAGAGAACTGTTAGAACCGATTGTGAAAGTATCGGGACAGATGATTCTGTTATCAGAAGGGCAATTCCATTCAGAGCTTGACCTGGAAGAAGACGAGAGCGAAGTCGGCAAGATGGTAGGCGCCATCTCGCTGATGAAACAGAATATCGTAGGCATGATTCGGGAAATTTCCAGTATCCTGGAACAGATGGGCAATGGCGACTACTGCTTTGAAATGCAGCAGGATTATGTGGGGGAATTTGGTCTGATTAAGGAATCCTTCATCAAAATCAGCGGCAAGATGCGTGAGACATTAAACACCATCCGTGAGGTCTCACAACAGATTGACTGCGGTTCCGAGCAGCTTGCCTGCGCAGCCGTCGACTTGGCAGAGGGCAGTACCGAACAGGCCGGTAAAGTGTCCGATTTGGTAACCTTGATGGATGACATGTACAAGAGCATGGCAAACAGCGCCAAAGAGGCTGCCTCCACTGTGGAACTTTCCACCCATGCCGGTCAGGTCCTGGTGACTGGAAATGCAAAGATGCAGGAGCTGAAAGAAGCCATCAGTGAAATCAGCAAATGTTCCGAGGAGATTGATGAGATTATCAGCACTATTGAAGCCATTGCCTCTGAGACCAACCTGCTTTCCCTGAATGCTTCCATCGAAGCGGCGCGCGCCGGCGAAGCCGGAAAAGGATTCGCTATCGTGGCAAACCAGGTGAAGAACCTTGCCGATGAATCCGCCAAAGCTGCCGGGGAGACAACCATACTCATTGAACGCACCGTTCTGGCTGTCGAAAAGGGTATTACGATTGCAGATGAAACTGCTGAAAATATGGACGAGGTAATGAAAGGGGCCAGAGAGGCCACAGAGAAAATGGAACAGACCTCCCGCACTCTGGAAAGCGATGTACGGAATATGCAGAGAATCAACGAAAATATTGTCCGCGTATCAGAGATCGTCGACAACAATTCAGCGACCTCACAGGAAACTGCTGCTGTCAGCGAGGAACAGAAAGCACAGGTGGAATCCATGGTAGGGCTGGTGGAGAAATTCAATATTTAAAACCGGCATAGACAGGAAAAGGATTAAAAACCACACCACGGACAGACCATGCGCTAAACGGAAAAATGCTTAAAATTTTTTACAAGATGATTTTAAGCATTTTTCTTTATTGGCCATCCATTTTCAAGATAATATACAATAGTACAAATCGGAAAGGAAAATGGGGATGTATGCTATTTTTGATGAAATTTCGCTTACTGTATTGACAATCAAAATGGACTGTGCTACTATTGCTAATAGAATTAGCAATAAAGTTAGGGAGTGAGAAGTATGGACTATAACGAATTGGCTGTAAAGCTTGTTAATATGCGTGCAAGTATGCCACAGGTCAAAATGGAAAGAGAGATGTCCCACATGGCAAGGGGCGAGGTTCTTGCACTGAACTATATTATTGCTAATGGAAATAAGGTGTATCCGAAAAATATGAGCAAAGCCCTTATGCTTACCACAGCAAGAATTGCTGCAATGTTAAAGTCACTTGAAAAGCAGGGACTGGTTACCAGAACTCCCGACCCCTACGACAGCCGGCAGGTTATTGTTGAATTAACGGAACGGGGCATCGCTACAGTGGAGGAACGCAGGAATGCAATGATCCGTTCCGTTGCAAAAATGCTGGAGGCCTTGGGAGAAGAAGATGCCCAAGCATATGTTCGGATACAGCAAAAACTAATAGAGTTTGGTGACATTTGGAGATAAAGCTCACGGTGAGAGCAGTGGGCTTTTTTAACACCAATATTGCTAACAAAATTAGTTATTTTACTAGCTAAAAGAAAGAGAGGTAACAGAATGAATCCAATTATTAAAGTAGAACATTTTTCAAAAAACTACGGCGATTTTAAGGCAGTGGACGATATTTCGTTTACTGTGGACGAAAGCAGTATTTTTGCTTTCCTCGGACCGAACGGTGCAGGAAAAAGCACGACAAGCAACACATTGTGTACGATTCTTGATAAGTCAGAAGGGTATATCCAAATTAACGGACATGATGTTTCCAAAGAAAAAAGCGCCGTCAGAAAAGACATCGGTATCGTGTTTCAGGATTCCACACTGGACGCTAAAATGACCGTGGAGGAAAATTTGAAATATCATTGCAGCTTTTATAAGGTACCGAAAAAAGAGGTGCAGGAACGTATTGACTTTGCTCTCGACTTGGTGGAACTCACAGATTGGAAGAAAGCTGTTGTCGGCAGCCTGTCAGGCGGTATGAAGCGGAGAACTGAAATTGCAAGAGGACTGGTCCATTACCCGAAGATTTTGTTTTTGGACGAGCCGACCACCGGTCTTGACCCACAGACAAGGGCAAATGTATGGGAGTATATCCAGCGTCTGCAAAAGCAGAAAAACATGACGATTTTTCTTACCACGCACTACATGGACGAGGCGGAAATCTGCTCAAAAATCGTAATTATGGATCATGGGAAAATCGTTGCAAACGATACGCCGGAGAATTTGAAACACCAATATACCGGTACAGAAGTAGATATTGTCTGCAAGCAGACCGGTTTGCCGGAGGCAGCTCTTATGAAAAGGGACATTCCCTATGAAAAAGAGGAAAACAGGCTGGTTTTTCACACCAAGAACGCCACTGATGCGTTAGAAATCTTATCGGAATACAAAGAAAGCATTGTCGATTTTGAGGTAAAAAGCGGAACGCTCAATGAAGTGTTTCTTGCAATCACAGGAAAGGAGATTAGAGAATAATGAATCCAATTACAGCTATCACACAGAGGAATCTGTTAAATTATGTCAGGAGCAAGGGCAGATTATTGGGGAGCCTGTTTATGTCCATGTTTATGCTGGTGATGTTTTCATTTTTGATGAAATCCTCTATGGCAAGCCTTGATACGCCTATGAATTACCTGATTGCCGGCGTCATTATTATGAGCGTTTTTCAGACCAGCATCAATAATTCGTCGGATATCCTGTCGGATATTTCCAGCGGCTATATGAAAGAGGTTATGGTAGCGCCTATTGCCCGTTCTCAGATTTCATTGGGGAATATATTATCTGGTGCAGTAGTTGCAACTTTGCAGGGCGCTGTCACTATGATTGTCGGTATGGTAATCGGTCTGCGGGTAAATGCTTTGCAGATTCTGCTTATGCTCGCAGTTATGTTTATTGCAGCCGTAACGTTCAGCGCCATAGGTCTGTTTTTGGCTACGGTTTCCCGTAATTCTCCCTCGTTCCAGACAATCAGTTCCATGATTATGATGCCGCTGACTTTTGTTTCCGGCGCATATATTCCGACAACAATTATGCCCGGTTTTTTACTGTTTGTTGTGTATCTGAATCCGCTGACTTATACGACTTCTATCTTCCGTTATATTGCTTTGGGTGCGAACACGATGACCACTGAGGAACTTGTACAGCAGGGCATGGCTTTCTCTATCGGAGGGTTTGTCATTACACCGCTTATGGGATTGGCGATTACGGTTCTGATAGGTGCATTCTTCTTTACCATGTGCGTTGTCAAATTCAACAAGGCAGACTTTTCAACCATAAAAATTGCAAAAAATCCACACGGCGGCGGTGCGCCAAGATAACAGGAAGAATTTCAGCCCTCTTCAGAGATCGGTGACGCTGTTTAAATTGTTTTTCTGAAATAATCTGTCGAATCTGCTGCTTTGCTGCCGACATGAAAAGACTCCTTTTTGATAAGAATTTCCATATCCTAACTCTTACCAAAAAGGAGTCTTTTATTTCCAAAAACACAAGCTTATTTACATTACCAAGACTTTCATTTCCACAATACAATTAACCTATCCTATGTATCCGCCTACTTCCTTGTGTTCTTCAAGAACTCCGGAATCTTAATATCCCGCTCCTGTACGCTGCTCTCCGGTCTCTTAGGCCTCTGTATTCCCATACCGGAAGATGCTGTCCCGAATGACGTACCGGCAGACGGCGCTGTGGTCGTTCCATATGGGGACGTGGGACGTGCCGTGGTTCCCATCCCCAGAGTGCTGGCCGTTCTGGCTGTAGTCGCTGTGCGGCTCGGCATTGTCTGGGAATACTTCATATTCGGCATTACCTTAGGCGCTGCTGCCACATCCTCAAGGCCAGTTGCAATTACCGTGATAATCGCTTCATCTGACATGCTCTCATCATACTTCGCACCAAAGATGATATTCGCCGTGTCTCCTGCCAGATCCTGCACGTAGCTTGCCGCATCATTGGCATCCATCAGGGAGATATCGCCGGAAATATTGATAATGACATGGGAAGCCCCTGTAATCGTCGTCTCCAGCAACGGACTTGACACTGCCAGCTTGACAGCCTCCGTTGCCTTGTCATCGCCCTTGGCAAGACCGATACCGATATGTGCCATTCCCTTATCCTTCATAACTGTCTGCACATCTGCAAAGTCCAGATTTATCAGAGCCGGAACATTGATAAGGTCCGTAATTCCCTGAACCGCCTGCTGCAGTACCTCATCTGCTTTCTTCAGGGCATCCGGCATCGTGGTACGCCTGTCCACAATCTCTAAAAGCTTGTCATTGGGGATGACAATCAATGTATCCACGCTCTCCTTCAAACGTTCGATACCGCCCATGGCGTTGACCATGCGCGCTTTGGCTTCAAACTTAAAAGGCTTTGTGACAACGCCAACCGTCAGGATATTCATCTCTTTGGAAATCCTTGCCACTACCGGTGCGGCTCCGGTTCCGGTTCCGCCGCCCATGCCGCAGGTGACAAACACCATATCAGCGCCCTTGATAGCCGCTGTCAGCTCGTCAATATTCTCTTCTGCCGCTTTCTCGCCGATTTCCGGCTGAGCGCCTGCTCCCAGCCCCTTGGTAAGCTTCTCGCCAATCTGTATCAGTGTGGGGGCTTTACATAAGGTAAGCGCCTGTTTATCTGTGTTGACGCCGATAAACTCCACACCCCCGATATTTTCCTCTATCATTCTATTCACCGCATTATTTCCGGCTCCGCCTACGCCAATCACGATGATTTTTGCACTGGACTCCATGCCAGCTGTCATTATTTCAAGCAAGGTCCTTCCTCCTTCTATTCTATATCCAAAATTTCCATTCGTCCAAATCCGTTATAATTCAAAATTCCTCCGTTTCCCGGACAATTATCTAAACACAGTTATCTCTCGGCATAATCACCGACATTTTAACTCTTCTACTATAGTATAATTTTTTCGGTAATTAATCAATAAGAAATTTGAAATTCTTGTGTTTTTTTTAATCGCTTTTCTCAAATGTAATGTCTGTGGTATTTTCCGACCAGCTCTCTAAATGCAGCGTACCCTTCTGTCCGTCCAGCTTAGGCAGAATCTTAGAAAGCCTGGATATTTTATCATTAAAATCCTCTGCTTGTCCCAATCTGACTGAAATTTTGCCAAACTTGAGCGTGTATGTCCCCTCCGCGCCATATTTTATGCTCTTTGGCGTCAGCTCATATTTTTTCAGTATCTGCGTAAGGGACAGCAGATTCTTCAATACGCTGTTTCCTTTGATGGGCAGCTTCTCATTCAATACAATCTGCTCCACATCCATGCCTGTAATCTTTGGCACCCCAGCTATCTCCTCCGAGGACATCTCAACCACCATGCCCTCTTTGTCAAAATAGGCATTCTGTCCCATGGAATCAATGTAGATACGACCCCTCAGCTCCTTTTCATGCACGGTAACCTTCAGCGTATGCGGCGGCTCTAACGACACAACCGCCGAATCCACGAAAGCCAAATCCTGCGGCTCCTGAAATTTATATTTAAAAAATACATACAGGCTGTTCCAGGAATATTCGTCATTCAGAAGCCATTGTTCAATTGTTTCCTCTGGATAAAGCTCGCTCCCTTCTACAACAACCTCCTCCACAGTAAATACTTTCACTGCAACGAAAGCCCCCGCCGCCAGGACCAGCAGGAGAAAAAGGAAAACAAGCCCTACCTTCTTCCTCTTTCCCTTCCGTCTTCTTCTTTCTTTTTCCATTCTTTATTCCTCCAGCCGTATTCCTCTGGACACGCTTAATACCAGACCGATTTCCGCCAGCAGAAATGCCACGGACGTCCCGCCATAACTGATAAACGGCAGGGAAATTCCCGTATTCGGTATGGTATTGGTTACCACCGCAATATTTAAAATGACCTGAATGGCAATATGTGCCAGAACCCCGGTCACAATCAACGCCCCATACAAGTCCTGCGCATTGTTGGCGATAACCATAAAACGCCAAATCAGCACCAGGAACAGCAAAATCACGCACACTGCCCCAAACAGCCCCAGTTCCTCGCAAATAATGGAGTAAATCATATCATTCTGCGCCTCAGGCACAAATCCAAGCTTCTGCATACTGGCGCCCATGCCTTTCCCGAAAAGGCCGCCGGAACCGATAGCATACAGCCCCTGCAGCGTCTGGTAACCTTTCTCATATTTCTCCGGCTCCAGCCAGATTTTCAGACGTTCCGCGCGGTATGACTCCAACATGATAAATGCAGCGCCGAAGACAAGCACCACGCCTCCCATCACGATAAACTGCATATATTTGGGGCTCGCCACAAATACCAGGCAGATTGCGATTCCCAATATAATGATGGCCGTGCTGAGGTTTTCCGATGCCACAATCACTACCATCGGCATCACCAACAGCATAACCTTCACCAATGCCGATAATTTGCCCATCTGCTTGGGCATACGGCTGATAAGCGTTGCCAGGAAAATGATGATTGCCACCTTCGCCATCTCGGAAGGCTGGAAGCTGAGAGGACCTAGCTTCAGCCAGCGCTTGGCGCCGTTGAGTTCCTGACCTACAAACAGCACCAGCGTACACAGGCCAAATGCCACCGCATATGCCAGAAACCAAAAATTCCTCCAGACACGGTAATCAATCTTCGCAATCATTGCCATCACGGCAATCCCCAGTGCATCTGCAAGTAACTGCTTTTTCAGATAGTAGGCGCTATCCGCAAATTTGACCTGTCCGTTGTACGAACTCGTACTGTAAAGCATCACCAGCCCGAAGCAGACCAAAAAACATACAATCAGCAACAGGCTGTAGTCAAAATACCGGATACTTCTTTGTCTTTGGTCAGTCCTTTGCATTCTGTCCATACCGGCACCCCTAAATCATCCTTATTCTTTTAATGCTTTTACCATTTCCTTGAACATATCTCCCCGCTGTTCATAATTCTCAAACATCCCCCAGCTTGCGCAGGCCGGCGACAGAAGCACCGCATCCCCGCTTGCTGCATGGCCATAACATGTATCCACTGCCTCCCTCAGGCTTTCCACAAGAATAATATTTTCCTCGGGATAACCCAGCCTGACTGCAGTTTCCCTTATTTTCTCCCTGGTAGCTCCCAGAAGGACAAATTTCTTAACTTTTCCGTCAAACGACTCTATCCATTCTTCATATTCCGAATCCTTATCGTAGCCGCCGCCAATCAGCAGCGTCGGCCATTTCATCGCACGGATTGCCTGGATTGCCGCATCGGGGTTGGTTCCCTTGGAATCATTATAAAAACGCACGCCCCGCTTCGTAACCACATACTCTATCCTGTGCGCAACTGCCGTAAAACGTACCAGCGCTTCCCTTATCTTCTCTATGGAAACTCCATACAGAATCGCCATAGCCGCCGCTGCCATCACATTCTCATAATTATGCCGCCCAATCAGCTGCAGCTGCCCGGTATGGCACACCGATGTCGCTGTCCCATCCCACGCCCAGACAATCTCTTCCCCCTCCAGGTACATGCCCTGCGGCAGTTTCTGCCTGCTGCTGAAAAACACTGGCTGCGCCTTGATTGTTGCGGCAAACTCACGCAACATGGGATCTTCATAGTTGAGGACGCAAAACTGCCCGCTCCCCTGATTGGCGGCAATCTGCATTTTTGCCTGCGCATAAGCTTCCATCGTGTGATGGCGGTTCAGGTGGTCCGGCGTGATATTCAAAATAGCGGAAACCTGCGGACAGAACGTTTGCACCGTCTCCAGCTGGAAGCTGCTGATTTCCGCCACCGTGACCGACCTCCCATCCGTATTCCCGACAACGCTCGTATAGGGGATACCGATATTTCCCACGACTTCCACCTTGGAAATCCCTGTATCTTTGGCTGTCTCTGTCCCTGAAGCCGCATGTTTCATGATTTCCCCCAACAAGGCTGTCGTTGTCGTCTTGCCGTTTGTCCCCGTCACTGCAAGGACTTTCCCACGCTCAAATATGTACGCAAGTTCAATCTCTCCCCAGATTTCCATGCCCTTGCCGCGCATTTGTTCAACTTCCGCCAAATCGGTGGGGACGCCAGGGCTCAATACGGCAATATCGCAATCTGCAATCACCGTCTCCGGCAACGCCCCGAGGACGATTTCTGTATCTTTCAGCATTGGCGATTTCTTCCGGATATCCTCTTGTCGCTGCTTATCATTGCCATCGTAGAGGATTACGGAAAAACCATGGCTTATCAAAAGCTCTGCGGCTGCAATTCCGCTGAGCCCGGCGCCAAAAACCAAAAATTTTTTCCCTTCCAACTGTAATGCTCTTTCCATCTCCTTAAATCTCCTGTTCCTGCAAACCAGCCGCCCTATGCCTGACGGCATGTTCCTGCTCCCGCAAACCAGCCGCCCTATGCCTGACGGTTACTGTTTCCTGAATATCAATAGCGACAATATTGCCGCCTACTCCTATAATGCCAGGATTCCTACCAGGCATAAAATAGCCGTGATAATGGAAAATACCGCCACCACCCTGGTCTCAGACCAGCCGCCCAATTCAAAATGATGGTGGATGGGCGCCATACGGAAAATTCGCTTGCCGCCGGTCTTCTTGAAATAAGTTACCTGTATCATAACGGACAGAAGCTCTATCCAGTAAATCATTGCCACAATCAATATAAAAATCGGCATCTGCAGCACATACGCCGTGGCCGCCACAAAACCTCCCAACGCCAGGGAACCGGTATCCCCCATAAACACGCTTGCAGGGTAGACATTGAACAGCAAAAATCCCAGAAGCGCACCGACAACGGCACAGGTGATGGGTTCAATCCCGCTGTCCGTGCCAATGGCTACCACGGAAAAGAACGTGGCAATCAGCACCGTAACGCTCGAAGCCAGGCCGTCTAAGCCATCCGTGAAATTGGCTCCGTTGACCGTCCCGAGAATCGCCAGAAACATTACCGGAATTGCCAGCCAGCCCAGATTCAGGTAATATCCGTCCTCAAACCCTCCGGTAAACGGAATCAGCGCCCGGTCTGCGCCATCGGTATAAAAATACATATAAAAACTGAACACCCCGGTAACCAGTATCTGCCCGAGCATCTTCTGCCAGGGCAGCAGGCCGTCTGAGCGGCGCAGCACTACTTTCAGGTAATCATCGAGAAACCCGATAATCCCGAAACCGACCGTCACAAATAAAATGGGCATAATCCGCGGATAATCCTTCATGTAGATGACGGCAGTGGCAACAATGCCAGCAAGAATCATCAGCCCGCCCATTGTCGGCGTGCCCTGCTTCTTCTGATGGGATTCAAGTTCCTCCCTTTCCGTCTGCCCTACTTTCAGTTTTCTTAAAAGCGGAATCACTACCGGTCCTAAAACCGCTGTAATTGCAAAAGAAATCAATACCGGAATTATCACTGTCTGCGCCATTTTCTTTACACCTCTTCATCTCTACGGTGTCTCACACCGTGCTTTTACTGTCCATTGTTCTCTTGTTCTTCGCTGTCGTCTTCTGCTGCTTCCTGTCTCTCAATGCCCAGATACGGCAGAATGTTTGTAAAAATTTCCTGTACTACCGGAGCCGCAATGGTCCCGCCATAATAGATTCCCTGGGGATTGTTGATAATGCACAACGCCAGCACCTGTGGATTCTCGGCGGGCGCAAATCCCAGAAAGGAAGATATATACTTGTTGGCGCTGCGCGGCAATGTCTGCGAAGTCGCTGTCTTCCCCCCTATAGTATACCCCTCAATCTTCGCATTCTTACCACTTCCCTCAGATACTACTTTTTCCAGCACATTGCGCAGAACGGATGAAGTCTCGCTGCTGACAATGCCCTCCTTCACAGGATAACGCAGATTCTCCACCAGCTCCCCTTGGTCGTTCCTCACCGAGACGCCAAAATGCGGGGTAATCCTGTTTCCTCCATTAATTAAGGAAGAAACTGTTGTCACCAGCTGCATGGGCGTAATCTGAAAAGACTGTCCAAATGAGACCGTGGCAAGTTCCACTGGTCCTACATTCTTCTTATCATGCATGATGGTCACTGCCTCTCCCGGGAGGTCAATGTTCGTTCGCTCCAGCAGCCCAAATTGCTTAAAATATTTATAAAAATTGTCTGTCCCCAGACGCATTCCCAGCTCAATAAATACCGGATTACAGGAATTCATAATTCCCTGGGTAAAAGTCTCTGACCCATGCCCGGTACGCTTATGGCAATGGATCCTGCGGTCCTCCACCAGCTTATACCCGGGACAGAAAAAACTATCATTTAATGACACTACGCCTTCCTCAAAGGCTGCAGAAGTCGTGATAATCTTAAATACGGAACCCGGTTCATAAGTATCGCTGATACACTGGTTGCGCCACATCTGATTCAGCTGCTCCTGGGTAGCTTCCCCGGCTGGGGCGCCATCATCATCCGTCACCAGCAAAAACGGCTCGTTCAAATGGAACTCCGGCACATTTACCATCGCCATAATCTCGCCGTTTTGGGGATTCATGACTATCACAGATACGCTGTCTGCCGATTTGGCTTCCATGACCTTCTTGGCAGCCTGTTCGCAGTAAAGCTGGATATTATAATCCAGGCTGATATGGAGGTTATTGCCATCCACCGGCTCCTGCCTGCGCTCCCCGGCGTTTTCGATTTCCACGCCCCGCGCATCTGTCAGCGTGAGAATCTTGCCATTGGTTCCTTTTAATCGGTCCTCATAGACGACTTCCAGGCCTATGATACCCTGATTATCCCCTCCTGTAAAGCCTAAAACCTTGGAAGCTAAGGTATCATAGGGATAATAGCGTTTGTAATCCTCATCCACTTTTACCCCTGCAAGCCTGTAATCCCGGATTTTATCTCCGGTCTCTTTGTCCACATTGGACTTGACACGCTCAATGGAACTCACTTTCTCCACACGCTTGCGGACTGCCGCTTCCTCCATGCCCAGTTCCCGCGTCAATACTTCTATTACTTTTTCCGGTTCTTCCAGCTGGCTGTGGATGACGGAGATTGTACAGACTGTCCGGTTCGTGGCAAGCACAGTCCCGGTGGCATCGATGATTTTGCCCCGGGCCGCCTTGATATCCCGCTCCCGCTCATGCAGATCCTCCGCTTTTTTTCCATAATATTCTGAACAGAATACCATCAGATAGACCAGCCTGCCCGCCAGCAATACGAGCACCAGGGAAACCACGGTAAATATAATCAGAATTTTCTTGCGGTTAAACGTTTTATTGCGAACCATCTAAAAAACCTCATAAAAACTGTTATTACAATCTATTACTATTTTTATGAGGTTATGTACACTTATCACAAATCCTTGACAGATAATCGCCTGTGCCGCGAATCAAAACTTATGGATATTCCTCCGGCGTCATCCCATCCAGCAGGTCATCGGCTGGCTGCGAGGTCCCATCCCCGCCATCCGGCATAGCGTTAGGCGCGCCCTCCGCTGGCTGTTCGTCACCAGGCGAACCTGTATCTGGATTCTCCGCTCCTTGCGGATTCCCTTCACCTTGTGGATTTTCTGCTCCTTGCGGACTTTCACTTTCCTGCGCAGTGCCATCGTCCGGCGTTACATACTCTTCATCCGGGAATATATTCATATAAGGAAGAATCTCCTCAAAAACCTTCTTTGCCAGCGCCGTTGCCAGCGCGCTGCTCTGGTCATCTTCGGGTACATTTGCCTCGTCAATCACCACATAGACCAGAACTTGCGGATTCTCCACCGGGGCAAAGCCGATAAAGGAAACTACATATTTCCTATCTTCACGTTTGCCCTTCTGTGCCGTCCCCGTCTTGCCGCCCATGGAATAGCCCGGAACCTTAGCGCTCCTGCCGGTCCCTTCAGACACCGTCTTATAGAGATATCCTTTCAGCAGGTCGCTGGTCTGCCTGGAAACTGTCTGTTTCAAGGGGGAAGTCTCTATGTTCTGCACAACATTCCCATGCTCATCGATAATTTTTTTAACCAAATGCGGCTGATAATAGTAGCCTCCATTGATTAAAGAGGAAAATGCGCTTGCAAGCTGCACGACCGTCACATTGAAGTTCTGCCCGAAAGAATTAGTGACAAGCGACGTCATGTTCGTATTATCAACTGTATAAATCAGGCTGTCCGTCCTGGCTTCTCCCGGAAGGTCTATATTCGTTTTCAAGCCAAAATTAAATATATTCTGATATTTATAGAAATCTTCTTTGCCGATATCCATTGCCATCTGCATCATCGTGTCATTGCAGGAATCCATCACTGCCTTCTCGATTGTCTCTGTGCCATGGCCGGAGCGGTTGATACATTTTATATCATGACCTCCTACCCGCTCTACACCGTCACACTCGTAAGTTTCCCTGGTTTTACCAGTTTCCAGGCCAGTCGCCACCGTAAAAGGCTTCGCCGTAGAACCTGGCTCATAAGTATAAGTGACGCAGAAATTCTGCCACATGGCATTCAGTTTTGCCAGTCGCTCCTCCTCTGAAAAACCATCGATTTGCTCCTGGGAATAATACTGCGTCAAATCCCAAGGATTATTCAGGTCAAATGTAAAATTATCGGACATGCCTAAGATTTCGCCGTTTTGCGGATTCATCACGAGAATGCCGGTATGCTGGCTGCCTGCGCCATCCACTTCCTCATTCCGGTGCTCCTCCTGGAACGTGGCAATGTTCTGGTCTATCATTTTCTGGATATTCAAATCAATCGTGGTCACCAGGCTGTTCCCATTGACAGGTTCTTTGGTGGTCTTTTCCAGATTGTTGTCAGCATTCAGATAACCATACTTCCTGCCGTCAACCCCATTTAAAGTGTCATTGTAATAATCCTCCAGTCCGCCGATTCCCTCATTGCCCGATGTAGTAAATCCCAGCACCTTGCTGGCAAGAGCGCCATAGGGATATTCCCTCTTATATTCTTTTTCAAACCAAACGCCCTGTATATTGGGATTTACTTTCTTGCCTTTCTTGGTCTTCTTTTCCTGCAATTCCTGAAACGGCACTATCGTTTCATAAGGCACTTTCTTGCGCAGCACAAAATAGCGGCTGTTGGCCTCCTTGTCAAGCGCCTCCCGCACTTCCTCTTCCGTAATGTCAGGAAAACAATCCAGCAATGCTGTTATCGTAGGCTCCATGTACTTGTCTTTGTCATCGTTTAGAAGTTTACAGTCCAACACAATATTGTATACATCCACATTGGTTGCCAGGACTGTCCCTTTGGTATCAAGGATTTCCCCCCGCTGGTAAGGAATCGTCTCGCTCCCATAGCTCTGCTGCCCCAACACCTGCTTTTCATACTCTTCACCCTTCACCTGGTCAATGTAAACCAATCTTCCGACCAATACCACGGACAAGGTTACAATTATTGAGAACACTACCAGCAGTTTCTTTTTCATTTCCGGGGAAAATTTAGCAGCCCGCTTTCTTTTTTTATATCTCTGTTCTCGATCTCCCAATGGCTTTTACCTTTCCGGAATGTTCTCATACTGATTCATGTAATCATCATTTTCCACTTCAAAAAACTCAATCTGTTCCTTCTGTGGATATACCATGCCCAGTTCGTCCATCGCTTTCTGCCTGATGGTATCCAGGTTTACTGAATTGCTGATTTTCTTCTGCACAGCATCATTTTCATTCTTAAGGTCTAAAATCTGCGTCTCCAGCAATGCTACGTTCTGAACGCTCTTATTCAAATCTGCATGTAATTGCAGGTAACAGGCAAACACTACCACCATCACAGCCATAATCGCCGTCAGGAAAACCACATAGCCTGAACTGATCTGCAGCGCACGCTCCCTGTTTTTCATGACAGCCGCCCTGGTCTGCCTGTGGCGTTTCCTCTGCTCCCGCTCCTCTTCCTGCCACTCTACATACTCCTGGTGTACCTGTTCTTTGCGCCGCTCCGCCTGCATTGCAAACTCTCTCGCCGTATTTCCATCTATATAAGTCCTGCTTTTCTCCCAGTATTGCAACTCTTCCTGCTGTCTCATAATCTTGTCTCCTAACCTATTTCATTTATATTCGCTCAAACACTCTGAGTTTTGCGCTCTTAGAACGAGGGTTATGCTCCATTTCTTCCTCTGATGGTGTTACCGGCTTTCTGGTCACAGCCTTACCCAACGGTTTTTTCCCACACACGCATACCGGAAAATCACTTGGGCATGTGCATGGGTTCTCACTTTTCTTATAGATGTTCTTTACAACCCTGTCTTCTAAGGAATGGAAGGTAATAATACAAAGCCTCCCTCCGGGATTCAGCAAATGAATCATATCTTCCAGCGAATCCTGCAGCACTTCCAGTTCCCGGTTAAGTTCAATCCTTATCGCCTGAAATGTCCGTTTTGCTGGGTGTCCCCCACTCATCCGTACCTTTGCCGGGATTGCCGCTTTGACAATCTCTGTCAATTCGCCTGTCGTCTCAATTTCTTTTTCCTTTCTTGCCATAACAATATGCTTGGCAATGTTCTTTGCAAATTTATCTTCCCCATAATTGCGGATAACCCGATACAGTTCCTGTTCACTGTAGGTGTTAATCAGTTCCTTTGCCGTAAAGTTCTGGCGTGTATCCATTCTCATGTCCAGAGGCGCATCCATGGCCCGGTAGGTAAATCCTCTGGCTGGGTCGTCCAGCTGATAGGACGATACGCCCAAATCCAATACGATGCCATCCACTTTCGTGATGCCACGCTCCGCCAGCGCCTCCTGCATTTCACAGTAATTGCTTCTGATAATCTGTACTCTGTCCTCAAATTCTGATAGTCTTCCTGCTGCCGCCTTAATAGCGTCCGCATCCTGGTCAATGCCAATGAACCTTCCTTTTTCTGACAGGCGCCTGCATACCTCATAGGCATGTCCGCCGCCACCCAGCGTACCGTCGACATAGATTCCGTCAGGGTGGATTTTCAGGTATTCAATTGTCTCCTCCAAAAGCACTGACTTATGCTTGAATTCCATGAAGTCTCTCCTTAAATCACCAATCCCAGGCTTGCCATATGTTCTGCTATCTCCTCCACGTCATCATACTCATTGGTCTCCTGCCATCTGTCTTTACTCCAAATTTCAATGTGGTTCACCACGCCTGCCAGTATGATTTCTTTTTCAATTCCTGCAAACTCCCGCAGGACTGCCGGAAGAAGCACGCGTCCCTGCTTGTCCACCTCACAGACAGCCGCGCTGGCAAAGAAAAACCTCGCAAATTTACGAGCTTCTTTAGAAAATTGTGATACTTCACGGAATTTCGTCTCGATGAGCTTCCATTCTTCTGAGGAATACACAAATAAACATCCATCCAGCCCCTTTGTCACTACAAATTCATCTCCCAGCTGGTCTCTGAATTTGGAGGGAACTATCAGTCTGCCCTTTGCATCAACTGTGTGATTGTATTCTCCCATGAACATCTGCATCACCTCCATGGTATCGGCACACGGCGCTTCGCGTCACCTGCCATGTCGGCAGAAGGCATTCAAGAAATGTACAGCATTTGCCTTCTTCCTTCTGAGTTGTGGCGGGTTACAGAAAGGTTATCCACATTTTTATCCACTTATCCACCACTTTAATCCATTTCCTACCACTTTCCTCCACTCGCTATTTTATTCTAGCTTATTAAGCCGAAAAAAGCAATAGGAAATTTCCCAAAAAAGGAAAGAGCCCTGATACCATCAGAACTCTTCCCTTTGTTGACTTCCTATTCTATTGTCCTTATTTTCCTGGCAGGAGGCTTAACTCCATGCCGTTTTGCCTTCCCGGAACCTCCGGTTGGCTTCAGGCTTCTCATGCCAGATAATATTCCTCTTTCGTACATCGCATGTAGTCTTCAATGAGACGGTCAAGCTGGAGGCTTGTCTGGTAACACTCCTCTGCGCTGACATCTACCGCTGCAACTACATCTAACTCTTTCCGTAAGACCTCAATTTCCTTCTGTAGTTCTCCTAATTTTTCCATTTCGCAGCTCCTTGTCTCTTGTTCCCTTATTGTAGTCTCTTTCTGCGCAAAAATCAAACAAAAATCACTATTTTTTTACAGGAAATTTCGACAGGAAATGCTTTTCTTCGACAATTCTCTAGTTGGCTGCGATGCCCGGTTTCCTCGATGCTCCTCTGTGGATCAGCAGAAGAACTGCCTCTACCACCTGATGGCAGAGAGATACAATCTGACGACAATCTTCTTCGACAGTATTCTTCAACTTAATATAAGCATCGTGCTTTTTCCTGATAAAATTACAAATTGCCTCCGTACTGTTAAGATTCTGCACGGACTTGCGGATATGGGGCTGATTCCTCTCGGCCTCCCCGCTCTGGATATAATCTTTCAGGCTTTCTTTCAGATGCTTCTCGTAAATACAGTGGTCTTTCAAATTCCCGGTAAAGGTTGCATTATGAGGAAAGGTAAAATAATCTGCAATATAATGAATCATTTCTCCCAGATTGCGGTAAAATACCCGCATGTTGATTTTGGAAGATTGCTGAAGTTCCACCAATTTCTTCAGTTCGCGCTGAATCTTGGGGAAAGTCCCTTCGATTTCATGTTTCACTGTCAAAAAGGAGGGTTTGCAGTCCGGCAATATGCTTCCCAGATAAAACGCTTTCTTGTGCTTCAACAGGTCTTGCTCCTCCAGACTTCCTACAATATACTTCGCCAATGATATATGAGATTTCTTACGCATAATTTCCTCCTGTACTTCTCTGCTTGCATTCAAGACCCATTTTACTTCCTGTCTTTGGAGAATACAAGTGCTTTTATCTTAAATATTGTAAAAAAGTTGTAAAGAATTTATTAGTAAAAATAAATATTTTCAAAAAATCTACTTACATTGGCAGTCAAAACTTGCACATTCTGTCTCTGCACAGCAGCATGCATTGCTTCCGGCAATGCCAATCTCGTCTGCATGGCACTTACAGTCTTCGTTAAAACGACAGTTCTCTGCATGGCAGCCCACACTTGTTTCGGGCGTTCCGTGCTGTACGGAATTGGTCATGCTTTCACTTCTCTCGCGAAAGCTCTCACAGCAAGTCTCATTCGGCTTATCCGCATCCTGTCCTCCTACCATGATATCACTCTTGGCACAAAGCCTGTCATCATTGTACGCACAATTTGTTACAGAACATTTTAAACGTGTCATCTTGCAATCTCCTTTCTTCCGCCAATGTTCCGGCGGCATATTGATAAAGCGGACACACCGAGTAAGGTTCTGTCCGCTTTATTAGTATCAAGAGATTTCCCATCATTTATGCATGGCAAAAATTGCCATTTTCCAAAAATTATTTGCAAGGAAATGCTGCGCATTAGCCTTCTTCCTTCTAAGGTAGCGCCACGTGGCACTTCGCGCCACCTGCCAGGTCGGAAGAAAGCATCCTAAAAATGCTGCGCATTAGCTTTCTTCCTCTCGAATCTCCTTGGTGCGTATTTCCTTACAAATCTGTTCGATGAACGCTTCTAAGGATTTGGCTCCTTCATCGCCGGCAAAACGGCTCCTTACGGAAACGGTATGCTGCTCTTGCTCCTGCTGTCCTACCACCAGCATATACGGAAGCTTATCCAGGCGCGCTTCGCGGATTTTATAGCCAATCTTTTCCGAACGGTTATCCACAGTGCAGAGAATGCCGTTAGCTTTTAACTCTTTTTCCACTTGCGCAGCATAATCTTCATACTTATCCGAAATCGGCAGTACCCTTACCTGCTCCGGGCACAGCCAGGTCGGGAATTTACCTGCATATTTTTCAATCAGCCATGCCAATGTACGCTCATAGCAGCCCATGGACGTCCTGTGGATGATATACGGACGCACCTTGTCACCGTTGGCATCGATATAATACATGTCAAACTGCTCTGCCAGCAATGCATCCCATTGAATGGTAATCATGGTGTCCTCTTTTCCGTAGACATTCTTGGTATTGATGTCTATCTTCGGTCCGTAAAATGCAGCTTCTCCGACATCTTCTGTAAATGGAATCTCAAGTTCCACCATAATTTCGCGCATGTGCTGCTGCGTCTCCTCCCAGACCTCAGGCTCACCGATATATTTTTCCCGGTTATCAGGGTCCCATTTTGAGAGATGGTAGGTGACATCCTCCTCCACGCCTAAGGTGGACAGGCAATATTTTGCCAACGCAAGGCATTGCTTAAACTCCTCCACCATCTGGTCCGGGCGGACAATCAGATGCCCCTCGGAAATCGTAAACTGGCGCACACGGGTCAGGCCATGCATCTCTCCAGAGTCCTCGTTGCGGAACAAGGTGGAAGTCTCACTATAACGCAGGGGCAAGTCGCGGTAAGAGTGCTGCTCTGCCTTGTACACATAATACTGGAACGGACAGGTCATGGGGCGCAGCGCCAACACCTCTTTGTCCTTCTCCTCATCCCCCAGCACAAACATGCCATCCGTATAGTGGTCCCAATGTCCGGAAATCTTATACAGATCCGATTTCGCCATCAATGGGGTCTTGGTGCGGATATAACCCCACTCATTGTCCTCCAGGTCCTCAATCCAGCGCTGCATGGTCTGGACCATCTTGGCTCCCTTGGGCATCAGAAGCGGCAGGCCCTGTCCAATCACGTCTACCGTGGTAAACAGCTTCATCTCGCGCCCCAGCTTATTGTGGTCACGTTTTTTAATATCTTCCAAATGCTCCAGATACGCATTCAGCTCATCTTTGGTGGCAAATGCCGTCCCATAAATCCTCTGCAGCTGCGCTCTGTCAGAATCCCCCCGCCAATACGCCATGGAAGAGGAAATCAGCTTAAACGCCTTGATTGGCTTTGTGCTCATCAGATGCGGACCTGCACACAAATCCGTAAAATCTTGCCCCTGGCTGTAGAAAGAAATCTCCGCATCTTCCGGCAAATCCTCTATCAGTTCTACCTTGTATGGCTCCTGCCGCTCCTGCATAAACTGGATTGCCTCTGTCCTGGGAAGCGTAAATTTTTCCAGGCGGTTACCTGCCTTGATAATCTTCTTCATCTCTTTCTCCAGCTTATCAAGATCCTCCCTGGAAAACGGCTCCGCCTCAAAATCATAATAGAACCCTTCGTCTATGGACGGTCCGATGGCAAGCTTGGCATTGGGAAACAGACGCTTCACGGCCTCAGCCAAGACATGGGAACAGGTATGGCGGACGGTGCGCAGCCCCTCTGCATCCTTCTGGGTCAGTATGTTCAGCTGGCAATCGCTGTCCACAACAGTCCGCAAATCCACGACTTCACCATTCACTTCCCCCGCACACGCTGCCCGCGCCAAGCCCTCGCTGATACCCAGGGCAATGTCATAGACGCTCTTTCCCTCATTGTACTCCTTAACGGAGCCGTCTTTCAATGTTACTTTCATCCTATTCTCCTTTCTTAACTGCATAATTGATTGTCAGGAACCTTATTCCCACTAAAATATCCCATGCATTGCCAAAAACAATGCATGGGACGTCGTATACGCGGTTCCACCCTGCTTGTCCTGCCCCATAAACGGAGACAGAACCTCTCATTTGACGATAACGGAGTCACCGTGCTCTATTAAAGCCGCTCCAAGGTGGTCTTCGGCTGTTTCCTGCCAGACCGCTTCCAGCGCCGGGGCAAACTGCCCGCCGGCGGTCCTCTCTGCTTATGTCTGCAGTCTCAATCTGCAGGACACTCAGCATTTCACAGCGTACTCTTCTTGTCAACGCTTTCTCTGGTTAATATTGTAGCCTCTTTCACCCATTCTGTAAAGAGGAAATTTTACCAATTGCCATTACGAATCATATCTGTCACGGCTGTCAGTTCCTTCCGCAGCACTTCTTGTATTTCTTGCCGCTCCCACAGGGACATGGGTCGTTGGGATAAATCTTCTGCTCTTTAATGACCGTGCCGGATTTCTTCTGCTCCAAATAAAGCCTATGTCTGGTATCCTCATCAAAGATGCTCTCCCACTGCGGAAGCTCATAGAGCCAGTCCGCCTTGGCATCTACCATGTTCTTGTAAAGTTTCTCCTTGTCGAACGCAAGGCTGACCTTGGTATCCTCATCCATCTCCTCAATGGGGTTGGCTTCTATCAGGCTCTCATTAATCCCATCCAAGAATCCCACCATCTCCATGACAGTTATCCCATACTTCTCTGCCAGTTCTTTGACGGTACCCTCTACTTTTTCCTCAGGATTAACCAACAGCTTCTCATATACGCCTTTCTCCAGCATAAAATACCTCTGCCAGAAACGCTGGATTTCTCCTTTGTTTGCCTGCTGGTTATATGCAACGCTTCTCCATTCTTCTAATAGTGACATGTCTATACCATCCTTTACTTTATTTTTAACAGCGCAGTTCCAGTATCTATGATATTATAACTGAACTGCAGTAGTTTACACTTTCTTAAACCTCTCAACTTCACCATACAGCTCTCGGGAAATGCTCTGGCTGTTCTGCGTCTCTTTCTGGATATGCGCCATCGCCTCCACCAGGCTTCCGGTATTCTCTGCAACGTTGGTCACGCCCTTGGCGCTCTCATCCACAGTCGTGGCAATATCATTGATTCCCACATTGATGCGCTGCATAGTCATCTGCATGTCGGAAGCCCCGCTGGCAAACTCTGTGAGAATCGCATCCATATCCTCCGCATCGTGATGGTAATTATTCGCTACATCCACAAAGCCATCATAATCCCTCATGACGTTCTCGTCAATAAACTGCAGCATATTCTCCGCATTCAGCGCTAATTTCTCCACCGCTGCTGTCACCAGATTGCTGATACTCTGGATATTATTGGCAGCATCCCTGCTGTTATCCGCCAGCACACGTATCTCATCTGCTACCACGGCAAATCCTTTGCCGGCATCTCCGGCCCTCGCCGCCTCTATGGAAGCATTCAATGCAAGCAGATTCGTCTGGCTGCTGATATCGAGTATATCGCCCGTCAGTTCATTAATCTGCCCTACGCTCTTGCTCTCTTCCACAGCCTGCTCCAACATGACTCGGATTTCCCCTATCATCTCGCTGGCTGCTGCCTTGCTGCCCACTGCCGACTTGCGGATTGTCTGCGCCCTGACCTTAATCTGTTCTACAAGATCCGCACCGCTTCCAGCCCTGCCGGCCAATACTTTTGCCTTATTATAAATGTCATTGCTTCCGTCTGTAATCTGCTCTAAACTGACAGAAACCTCCTCCATGCTGGCTGCCAACTGTTCCATGGCAGCGGATACGCTGTTTACATTCTCGTTGGAGATATTCACCCTGTCAGTAATCGTATTTGCAGACTCCATCATACGTGCAGATTCCCCTTTCAATTTCTGCATCAATGACTGCAGCTGTTCAATGAAGCCGTTGACACCGCTCACCAGCTGCCCCACTTCGTCCTGGGTCTTCACAGTGATTCGCTCTGTCAAATCACCCTCGTCTTTCTGGATTTTCTCTACAATCTGGTTCAGATGCCCGCTGGCTTTCTTCGCCGGGCTGGCAATCGTGCGCACCACAATCAAGACTGTTGCCCCCACCATAAGAATAAAGACTGCAATCATCGAAATATTAAAGACATATGTACCAAATATCTTAACATCTATCTCCCGGGCCACCGAATTGATTCGGCTTTCCATAGCTTCCGTATAGGCAGACTTGTTGGAATCAAGGACTTCCCTCTTCTGTTTGCTCTCTCTGAGCACCTCCAGCGTCCTGATGTTGTCTCCTTCCGCTACCACCTGCGCAGCCTGGATTCCCAACGCCATAAATTCCTCAAACTGTTCTTTGTAAGCCGTAAACGTTTCATTTAATAAGGTATCTTCCGTCTTCTGGCATAAAACATCCATATTGTCTAAATAAATCTGCAGGTCAGCAGCTTTCTGCTCTATCTTTTCTACGCCTTGTGCCTTCAGCTTGCCGGATTCCATCAATCCCCGAAATTCCTGTGCCTGCACGGACATCTGCCCTTCTATCTTCTGTAATTCCAGATAAACTTCTGCAATCTCACTATTTTTCTCATTTATCTCAGAAAGAGCCATTACATTAGCCACGCTGAACGCCAGAAAAAACAACGACAAAATCCCCAACAGGACAATTACTTTTGTTCCGATTCGTTTTTTCATCCTTCTCCTCCTTTGCAATTACCATCGCAGTCCTTACAGTGCCTTTCACTCCAAGATTAACTTCTTGGCACAGGCCACTGCCAGAGAACCAGGTCCAATGTGGCACGCCACACTCAATGACAATGGGTCTACGACCTCAACTTCCCGCCCTGGAAACGCCTCTTCAATCTGCGCTTTGAAATCCAGAGCTGCCTCCTTATTCTTTGAATATGCCACAAAAATATGCATATTCTCTCCCGTCTCATCTCCAAACCGTTTGGCAAAGTCGCTCTTTATGGCATCAATCATGATAGTCCTTGCCTGTTTCACGGTCCTGGCCTTGGCATAGCTGTCCAGTTTCTCTCCCTGAATCTGCAATACCGGCTTAAGCTTGAGCAACGTCCCCAGCGCTGCCGCTGCCGGAGTAAGGCGTCCTCCTTTCTTAAGGTAATACAAGGTATCGACCATAATATAGATACTTGAATCGTACCTTGTCTCTTCCAGATAATCTTTGATTTCTTTGGCGCTCTTCCCTCGTTTCACCAGTTCTATGGCATCTTCCACCGACTGTCTCTGGGTTACTGAGATACGTTGGTTATTCACCACCTGAACCTTTCCTTCATATTCCTGCGCCAGCATCAGCGCCGTCTCAAAGGAACTGCTGAGACCGCTGGACATCGGGATGTGCACAATCTCCTGGTATTCCTGCAAAAGTTCATCCCACAAATCTGTCACGGAACCAACCGATGGCATAGAGGTAGAAATGTCAGCATCACCCTCTAACCTCTCATAAAACTGCTCCTGGGTAAGCGAAATATCTTCAAAATATGTCTCATCATTTATAAAAAAGGGCATGGGCAACACATGTATCCCATACGCCTTTGCCTGCTCCTGGGTAATCCCGCTGTTACTGTCCGTCACTACTGCAATCTTTCCCACAGATAACCCTCCTTTGGTCTCTTTGATATTCTATATTGTACCATATATTCCCCTTTGGCACAATCTATTATCTATTCATTTTATGGTATAATCCTGCCGCTGTCAAGGAGAAAGAAGACAAGGTCTTTCTTTATAACAAAGTGGGCAAGCCCACCTCAACCCCCTTACCCCCATTCATGGGGGGATTGCACACTTTGCTGCGCCGAGTGCAGTCGCGTTAGCGACTAATACCTCTTGCACGAGTGCGCATATTATTTTTTATCTTATAGGAAGATACTTTCACGCTTTAGCGTGACAAGGTCTTTCCTATAAGGATGATGCCAGGGTCGAATAGACCCTCTTTAGCACCTTGAAAATTACACACAT
>CAJTYM010000005.1 GCA_910583835.1 uncultured Lachnospiraceae bacterium
TATATTCATGAATCTGCGCTACATAGGACAGAATCTCGCTATCCCACAACTGCTCTTTCAGTTTCATATAATCAAATTCCCGCATATGCCTCATTGCTCTCCTTTTCTCCCATATTGTAACCGCATTTGGGAGAAAAATCAATGTCTATGGGAGAAAACATATTCCAATATCTTCCATAACCTTTCAGCTTACTCCTGTTTCATTTATATAAAAAATCCTCCATTTACAAATCTCTTATCTTTTCTCGATACTAATATCTGTAAACGGAGGCATTTTATACCTTGATTTAGTTTAAATTTTGCTATTCAAAGAACGATACCAGAGAGGAAATACGCTCAGTAATCTCTGCCACTGACTTTTCAATATCGTTGTAGATAACCGCAGACTGTGAGGACAAATCCTGCATATTCTTCGCTACGACTGCAAATCCCGCACCTGCTTCTCCGCTTCGCGCAGCCTCAATGCTGGCATTCAGGGAGAGAATGTTCTGCTTCTTGGCAATCGCCTTCAAATGGCTGGTATTGTCGTTAATCGTCTGGATAAGTTCATTGGACTGCTCCACGCCTTTCTGTACGCCTCCCAGACGGCTGGCATTGCTGTGCTTGAAATACTCGAGGTTTACAAGCTGGTTAACGATAATACCCAGCAAACTTGCCGAGGCCCGGATTTTAGGTTCTGTGCTTATGGTAACTTTCCGCAACGCCTGAATATACTGCTCCGGGTCAATGCCCAGTTCCACTGCTGTCTCCCGGAATTTATCTTCGTCCGGCTCACCAGGCAATACCTGACCGCCAATGATTGCTCCGACTTTCTCATCATTTACCATAATATCAACGGAAAAATCCATCAGACCGGCATGGCAGAAATATGTACCTGTACACTCATTATCACACTTTACGCAGCGCCTTAAACCTTCCTGGCTGCCTCTCGTATACTTCATACAAAAATCGGTAAAGTTACTTCCCTCTGTGAGATATTCCCCATCCATTCCCACTGCAATTGCCGCCAATCCCGTCGCATTGGAGAAATCATCCTGAATCTTCTGCAGTTTCGACATATCCATAAATTCTTTTAATTCCATGCTACACCTTTTCCTTTCGTCCATCCTCTACAAGCTTCCACGGTTCTGCAAGCAAAGAGCCAAGCAACTGTACTTGTACGGATTTTATTTTTTTGCTTCCAGTACTTTTTCAATCTCTTCAATCACAATTCTCAAGGCCTTAATCCTTGCATATTTCTTATCATTGGATTCCAGCACGTGCCAGGGGGCATAAGAGGTATTCGTCTTTTTCATCATCTCATTGATAGCTTCCTCATATAAATCCCATTTTTCCCGGTTACGCCAGTCTTCATCCGTAATCTTCCAACGTTTGGCCGGATTGTTCTGTCGGTCATTAAAACGCTCCAACTGAACGTCCTTGTCAATCTGCACCCAGAATTTAATAATTACAGCGCCCCAGTCAGACAGTTCCTTTTCAAATTCATTGATTTCATTGTAAGCGCGCCGCCAGTCATTTTCGGAACAGAATCCTTCCAGCCTTTCCACCATGACCCTGCCATACCAAGTACGGTCAAAAATGGTGACATGGCCCGTCTTGGGAAGGCGCGTCCAGAACCGCCACAGGTAATGCCTTGCCTTCTCATGCGGTTCCGGGCTGGCAATCGGCTGTACCTCATATCCCCGGGGGTCCAAGGCTCCGGTAATCCGCTTAATATTTCCGCCCTTTCCTGCGGCATCCCAGCCCTCATAGGCGATGATAACCGGAATCTTCTTGCGGTAAATCTCATTATGCAGTTTGCGTAATTTATCCTGAAGTTCCTGCAGTTCGCGCTTATATACATCGTCCGCAATTGTCTTATCCAGCGGAATCTCGCTGAGCTTGGGAACTTTCTCCAGCGGAAATACATTCTGCAGGAGCGGAACGGCAAGCGTACT
Organism: uncultured Lachnospiraceae bacterium; assembly: GCA_910583835.1. Lineage (GTDB taxonomy): Bacteria > Bacillota > Clostridia > Lachnospirales > Lachnospiraceae > Petralouisia. Next base: position 1,938 of record CAJTYM010000005.1, read on the forward strand.
GTTCTGCAGCGCCGTCTCAATCCCGCTCGTCAGCGTCTCAAGTACCTGCAGCTGCGCCCATTTCCTGCTCTGGGCATCCACAATATACCAAGGAGACGTAGAAACATTCGTATCATCCAGATACTGGTCATATATCTTGAGGCATTTATCATAATGCTCATTCTGCCACACATCGTTGTTGCTCACACGCCATCTCGTGCTGGGCTCTTTCTCCAGCATCTTAATCCGGCTCTTCTGTTCCTTCCTGCTGATATGGAAGAAGAACTTCATCACAAGATAACCATTGTCCGTCAGCTGCCGTTCAAAACGCTTTACGCTGTCTATCCGTTTCTTATATTCTTTGTCCTTCAGCGCACCATGCAGGCATTCCCTGGTCACCTCATCCATCCAGCCGGAATCCAGGAAACAGAATTTGCCCGCTTCGGGAATCTTCACAAAATGGCGGTACAAAAATGGCTTGCGCCGTTCTTCTTCTGTGGGAATATCCATGGTGGCAACCTTAAAGAACCTAGGATCAATGTTCGTAATAATCTTGCCAAGCGTACTGCCTTTCCCCGCAGTTCCCCAGCCCTCAAACAATACCAGCACCGGAAGCTTCCGGTCCTTAACCTGCATCTGCAGGACATTCAGTTTCTCCTTCGCCGCTTCCAGCCGTTCATCCAGTTCCTCTGCCTCCGGTTTCTCTAACCGATTCCAATTTTTCAGCATTCCTTCTCCTCCTTTAGCTTTCCGAACCCATACCCCACAGCAACATTTCGTCCGAAATTCGTCACTTTTCAAATAGTTTAACATATTTTCAGAAACATTTCAATTTATTCATGCGTTTTCTTTGCAGAAAAAACGACAGAGCCCACACTCTGCCGCTTTCTGCCAGACATTGCCAATATTCCCTTCTACCTCACTAACAATTTGTAGAGTAAAAACGATATGATAATGCCAATGATGCTGGCAATATTGATTTTAATCGTCAGCCCCAATGTCAGCACAAAGACACCTAAATCCAGCACCATAGGACTGGTAATCCCGAATACCTTCCCATAGTCCAGCCAGCTCAGCGCGGATATCCCACTGCAGTAACTGCCAATGACCGTGCCTATGACAAGACCTATCAACATCACCAATATAATAATCCAAGAACCTTTTCCTCTCAAACCTTTGTCCTCCCAGTTTCTTTATTCCTCGCCAAAGTAACAGTTCAGCCCTCGCCATTCGCAAAGTTCTACGCTTCGCTTCGGTCGTTGCTAAACAAGTGCCACTGGCACTTAGCAACCTACGGCATTTTCTCGCTGCTTTATCTTATTGGAAAACGCTAGGGGACCTCAGGACTCTCCCCAACTTCGTTGGGTCCCCCCCTCAGGTCAAATGCTAACTTTGCTCATTACTTGGCGTTCTTCACTTCGTTTCGGTCCGTGCTAAACGAGTCCCACTAGGACTCAGCACCCTCAGCCAAAAGCAATCTCATCAAATCCATGCAAGCATGATTTGTCTCGATTACTTTCGGCTGGCTGAACTGTTACTCGCCAAAATGCACGTAGTACGTGTCGTCAATGCATTCTATATAATAGGGCCTGTCCACCGCCTGCCCGCCTGCGGCGCCCCCGCTCTCCGGCGTACCATAGTCCGGCTGGATAACGAAGGAATACGATAAGATAATCAGCATTCCAAACACCAGGAACCAGGAACCTGTAAATATGAGATTCCTTCTCTTGAATCCGGCGCTGGCAGATACAATTTTAAACCGTTCGATGATTTCCGACTCATAGTTTCTGGCAACCAGGGCTGTTGTCCCATAAAATAATTTCTGTTCCCTTTTGATTTCTGCATTTTTCAGCAATGTCACAATCGTTGTCAGGTATCCCGCTTTCTCCTTATTTGCCATATTATCGGTGACGTCCAAATCGCATTTTATCTCCAGTATCTGCGCAAAATCCCTCTTCAGCACATAGATAGCCGGATTCCACCAGAATATGCACCAGTAAATATGTATCAAAATTTTTAAGACAAGATCCCGGTTCTGGAAATGCGTATATTCATGCCGCAGGATATAATACAACTCTGAATCTGTGTATGTTTCCTCCGGCAAAATGATAGATTTTCGGAAAACGCCTGCACCCATGGGAATGCTGACAGAGGCGCTGCTCCTGATTCGGACCTTCATCTGCTTGCTGCTGTGATTCAATACTCGTTGGAAAACCCGCTGGCATTGTTCATCCTCACATATGCGGTACGCCGAAAATTCATGCATGGCTTTCATGTATTGGATAAGAAAACGTACAAGCAGCGCTGCTGACACGATTGCCCAAGCAATGGCAAGCATTGATAAGGGCGATATCCTGGCTGTCCCTATGTTATTGGCATAAGCGCCCTTGCATAAATCGCTGAACGCCCCCTTGGAGGGTATTACCCTGGTAAAGGAAAATTTATAGGGGACGAGCATACGGACAATGGAAAACAGATAGAGAAACAATATGTTCGTAATTCCCAGCTGCCGGATAAAATAATGCTTTTTCCGGCAGAAATAATTAAACGCCGCCAGTACGCTGCTCCAAATCACCGACATGAATAACGAAAAAAGCGTAATCTGCATACTTATTGCTCCTTTGTTTCTTTATTTTTCAGTTCCTCTATGATTTCTTCTAACTGCTTCACCAGCCCTTCCCCATCTGCTTCATTGGCCTCATTGACCATTGCCACCGTCACCGCCGCAATGGAACTGCCCGCGATTCCTTTGGACATCACAAGCTTGGCCGCATACTGTTCTTTGGTGACCGCAGGGATAAACTGCCTTGCGTACTGCGTGCCGCACTGCACCGTTCCGCATACCTTTATCATGCCTTTCTTCAACAGCGAGCGCAGCATGATATGTACATAGTTCCCATTCCAGGAACGGTCAGCGGAAATATCTAAAATATCCACGCTCGTCAGGGGTTCATTCCTTTCCCAAAACATTTCCATTAAATCTTCTTCACTGCCCGTTAAATGCTTTGCTTTTTTAACTGCCATATCTATTTCTCCCTTTTCCCAGTGTATTGACCAGTTTATAATTTGTCAAACCTACTTGTCTGTTTGCTATTAATTTTTTTTATTTCCATTAAATATATTTTATACTCAAATGCAGATTACGTCAATAGAGTTCTGTTTACTCTTTCACCTGCAGAAGTTCCAGCAGCTTATGCCTGGTGACCTGCACTGCTGCCACCAAGGCTCCGCAGAGACCTCCCACAAAATAGAGCAGCCAGCAAAAAGCAAGCGTCTGCGTGCTCCTCATAAACTGTCCCGGACGGAACAAGGCAAGAACCGCTGCTACGAGGGCAATTCCCACAATACATAGTACAACCTGTTCCAGCACCAGCATACAGCGGGCGCGCTTCTTCGTAACGCCAAGTATCCGCAGGAATGCCGCTTCCTGTGCCGACTGCATGATGATAAGCCCAGGTCCGAACACCCCAATCAGTACAGCCGCTGCCACGGCAATGGGAAACAGCGATACCAGCAAATCCCGGATACGTTCCGTGTTCTCCAGCAAATCTGCATCGATATGATAAGATGCAGTCGGTGAATACTGTATGCTGCCATTTTTCTCTTCCTCCAACAGGCTGTCCATTTCCATAAGCTTTCCATTGTCCGACAGCGTGAATTCACAGTAGCCCACCGGGAAAGCCTCGCTGTTAAAAAGGCTTTCTGCCCCTTCATTGACATCTGCAAATATGCCGGCGTTTGTATCGGCATCCTCAGATTCCACAATGCCAACCACTTTGTACGCGATTCCCGCCCGCTCAATCGCAAATTCAAGTTCCTCCTCTCCATATACTTGCGGCATGAACGTATACAATGTCTCCGACATCAGGGTTATTTCGTCACCCGCATGAATGCTCAGGTCTTCTGCAAGCGTCTGTCCCACCAGGCATACCGTGCCCGTTTTTTCAAAGACAGAAATATCATACCCCTCAGCATAGCTGACCGTGTAATCCCGGGGCAGGTAACGGTCGAAGTCATTCGTGAACGTAATAGGGCTTATGACGCCAACGCCGTTCACACGTACGCTGGAAGTGCTATAGTAATAAATATCTTTCAGTAAATCAGACTTTGACAATTCCTCAATCGCGGATGTGGAAAAACCGATTGCCCTGCCTGACACGTCAAGCCCATGGTAAGCCTCCTGGTATGTGAGCTTTGCCAGCACGAACATTCCTATCCCGGCAGCCAGCACAACGGTAAGCACAAAAGATACCGCCGTTTTGCCCATTCCACGCTGCATATGGCGCAGGATATATGCACTTACCTGCCGCAAGGCATTGTATTTTCCATGTGTGTGCTTTGTCCCAGCTTCCCCCGCAAAGGCGTTAAGGGCAGCCGAAAGTTTCCCAACGTCAAATTCGTCAGGTATGGGAGAGGTATCCGCAATGTCCGGCATATGCTTTTTCATCATATACGGATTCCACAAAATACTTACTTTCCCTGCCGCTCCTGCGCTTCCCGCGCCCTCCTGCAGCAATTCCAGCGGAGATGTTTTCTTCATTTTGTACAGGAAAAGCAGCTCCACCACAGAGATAAATAACTGCTCCAAAACCAGGCAGAATATTACCGCGCCGACCGGAACCGCTGCATCGAGGACGTAGACATAGCCTTCCGGCGCACTGCTGCCCGACATGCCGGCAAGTGTCCGTGCTGCCGTATAAGAGGCATAGAAGAGCCCTGCCATGCCGCCCATCACTATCGCAGACACCGAGAGAATACTAAACGGCAGCACAAGCGATTTACTTGCCTTTCTGCCGGGAACGCCCAATGTCCTCATAATGGCATATGATTTTTGATTCCTGCCAATATAAAGGTACACTGCAAGCAATAGCGCCAATGCCGCCCCCAGCACATACAGCATAGTCGTCAAAAAGGATGCCAGCGAGCCCGTCTGGAAGTTATTCTTCATGGAAAACCAGCCCCCATCTGAGAAACGTAAGCCCAGGTCCATATCTGCCGCCCAGGTTTCTGCCGCCTCCCGAAACGCCTGTATGTCATGAGGATTTTCAACAAGCACACTGAAATCTCCCATCATAACTTCATAATCCTCCGGCACCTCCACCGGCAAAAGAGAGGACGGCACAAAGACCGTTGCCGGACCATAACTCCAATACACATCATCAAACCGCTCTCTTCCTTCATCGGTAAAACGGTATGCACCAACGATTTCAAGTTCGGCAGAAGCTATAAAATCTGACATATGCTCTGCATCCCGGTACCGCGTACCCAGGGAGCTGTATCCCCTTAACAGCCTGTCGCCAAATTCTATGTGAAGCTTGTCTCCTACCGACAGGCCATACGTTTCCAGAAAAAGCTCGCTCACGACACAGCCATCTGTATCCCCTGCTGTCAGGGGACGCCCTTCGGCAACTACAATCCTGCGCTCATTCACGTAGGGAATTGCGCGCATATCGGAAGTGTACACAATATCATAGGACGATGTGCTCTGGTTCCTTGCTTCAATTTTCCCCTTATACCAGGCAAAATCCTCCGTTTCCAGATAATCATCCCCCAGTCCGTCTACCACACGCAGAAGGTCCGTCTGCCCATCCCAATATACACTGTCTGTCCCCAGAACAAAAGCGCTTCCTGACTGTTCGCTGTACGTGCCTAAAACGAGGCATCTGCTCCCTTCCTTAATATCCTCGAAAAACTCCCGGGGGTACTGTCTGCTCCACCAGCCTTGAAAATCCCATTCTGCAGTGGCCCTTATTTTCAAGGGTCTGTCCTCATCAAACTTAATTTCACCGGCATATATCTTAATATCATGGAACAGCAGATAGATAGCGCCGGAGTCATACTCCTCAAATCCATCATACGTGCCTTCCAGCACAAATTCCCCTTCTTCTAAAGGAGAGTCCGGGTCTATGACACGCTTATAATCCTCCACCAGCCCATCGGTCGTATGCCTTGTATCCGCCAATGTGACTCCTGGCAGTGAGGCAAATTCTTCTATCTGCGATTCCGTTGGCCAAGGTTTCGGGTCCAGGGCATACATTCCCATAGGCGGCGTGCTGTTATTCAAGGCGGCAACGCCATAATAGAAGCTCTCTGCTTTCGCCGATTCCCGGCTTACAATGGCATAATCCGTAATCCGGGAAAACAAGGCAAAGGAAGCTGCCGCTATCAGCAAAAACGTCAGCAGCGTCTTTAGCGGGGAACGCAAAAGGGTTTTCAATGCAAGGGATTTTCTCATTTTGTTTACCTCCTAAATACAAATACCATTTCCATTAATTCTCATTTACAACATAAAACTCTCTATTCTTTCACCTGCAAAAGTTCCAGCAGCTTATGCCTTGTCACCTGCACTGATGCCACAAGCACTCCGCAGATGCTTCCCAGGAAATAAAGCAGCCAGCAGAAAGCAAGCATCTGTGTACTCCCCATAAATCGCTCCGGGACAAACAAGACAAGAACCCCTGCCACCAGGGCAATTCCGGCAATGCACAGGAAAACCTGTTCAAATAAGAGCATACATCTGGCACGTTTCTTCGTGACGCCGAGAATCCGCAGGAAAGCTGCTTCCTGTGCCGACTGCAGGATCAGCAGCCCCGGTCCGAACAGCCCAATCAGCACAGCCGCCGCCACAGCAATGGGGAACAGCGATACCAGCAAATCCCGGATACGTTTCGTATTATCAAGCAAATCCGAATCAATATGGTAATAGGCCGCAGGCGAATACTGTATGCTCCCTGTCTGCAGTTCTTCCAACAGGCTGTCCATCTCCGGTATCTTAGTATTATCTGCCAGCGTGAATTCACAGTAGCCTATCGAAAAGGGAAAGCTGCTAAAAAGCATTTCCGCCCCACTGTTTGCAGCCGCAAAAACACCTGCATCTGCGTCTTCATCTCCTGACTTCAAAATACCCGCCACTTTAAACATAATTCCTGCCCGCTCAATCGCATCCTCCAGTTCTTCCGCTTCATATACCTGCGGCATGAAAGAATACAAAGATTCTGACATCAGGGTAATATCGTCGCCCGGACGAATTCCCAGGTTTTGTGCAAGTGTCTGTCCCACAAGGCATACCGTGCCCGTGCCTTCAAAGATGGAGGCGTCATACCCCTTGGCATAAGCGACCGTGTAATCACAAGCCAAATATTGCTCAAAGTCATTCGTAAACGTAATGGGGCTCAAGACCCCAACGCCATTCACGCGTACGCTGGAGTTACTATAGTAATAAATATCTTTCACTAAACTTGACTTGGACAATTCCATTATATTAGAGGAAGAAAACTCCATTGCCCTGCCTTTCACCTCCATTTCCCTGCAGATATCCTGATACGCAGACTTTGCCAGCACAAACGTCCCAATCCCGGCAGCCAGCACAACCGCGAGCACAAAAGATACCGCCGTTTTGCCGAAGCCCCGCTGCATATGGCGTAAGGTATATGTACTTACCTGGCGCAAGGCGCTGTATTTTCCATGCACTGGGCTCTCATTGACAGCGGTAATCCTGGCAATGTCAAGTCCGTCAGGAACAGAAGCCGTATCCGCAATGTCCTGCCCATGCTTTGCCGTTACATAAGGATTTCGCAAAATCCCTGTCTTTTTTGTTACTCCCACATCCTCCTGCAGCAATTCCAGCGGGGATGTCTTCTTCATTTTCTGCTGGAAAAGGAACATCACAAGAAAAATAAATAACAGCTCCAACACAAAGCAGAGCATCACCACGCCAATTGGAATCGCCGCATTCAGGACATAGACATACCCATCCGGCGCGCTGCTGCCTGATATGCCCGCAAGCGTTTTGGCTGCCGTATAGGAGGCATAGAGCAGACCGGACATGCCTCCCGCCAATACCGCAAATATTGACAATACCGCGAAAGGCAGCGCAGACGCTCTCCCTGCCTTTTTGCTGGGAACCCCCAATGTCCGCATAATAGCATACGATTTTTTATTCCTGCCAATATAGAGGTACACTGCAAGCAGCAGGGCCAGCGCCGCCCCCAGCACATACAGAACAGTCGTCAAAAACGATGCCAGCGAGCCGGTCTTAAAGCTGTCTTTCATGCCTGCCCAGCCCCCATCCGAAAAACGTAGGCTAAGACCCATTTCTGCTGCCACAGATTCCGCTGCTGCACGAAACGCCTGTATATCATGAGGATCTTCAATAAACACGCTGAAATCTCCCATCTGAGTTTCATGGTCCTTCGGCACTTCCACCGGCAGAAGCGAAGAAGGCACGAAAACCGCAGCTACGCCGTAACTCCAGCTATTATCCATAGTCCGCTCTACCCACTCATTGGTAAAACGGTAAGCGCCGATAATTTCAAGTTCCACGGAAGTGGGAAAATTTGACATCTCCTGGGCGCTTCGTGTTCTTGTGCTGGTCATTCCCTGCATTCCCGATAACAGTCTGTCACCAAGTTTTATATGAAGCTTATCGCCGATGGACAGACCGTGCGTTTCCAGAAAAAACTCACTTACGACACAGGCATCTGTATCCCCTACTGTCAGGGGGCGTCCCTCAGAAACGACGATTTTGCGCTCATTCACATAGGGAATTGCACGCATGTCCGAGGTATAGACAATATCATAAGTCATTTTGCTCTGCTTAATAGCCGCAATCTCTCCTTTATACCATGAAAACTCCTCTGTCTCCAGATAATCATCGCCCAGTCCATCTATCGGGCAAATGCACTGTTGTACCGTATAATCGTATAAATCCAATTCAAAGGCCGTTCCCGTTCGTACACTGTAACCGCCAACAACGAGATACCTGCTTCCTTGCTCCAGTTCATCAAAAGATGACCGGGAAAAAGGCTGTTGATAATAATCGATGATTTCTTCGGAAAAATTAACTGTTATTTTCATCGGCATACGAGGATCAAGATTTATCTCACCCGCATGTACGGTGACGTCATTAAACTTCAGATATCTCCTGATGTTTGGCTCCTCCCCATATTCATCATATCCCTCATATGTTCCCTCAACCACAAATTCTCTTGAGGAGGAGGCATCGGGGTCTATCACACGCTTATAATCCTCCACCAGCCCATCCGTCATATACCTTGTATCTACCAGCGTAATGCCGGGCAGCGAAGTAAATTCTTCTATCTGCTCCTCAGTTGGCCAGGGCTTGGGGTCTGGATAGTAACCCCCCATAGGCGGCGTGCTGTTATTCAAGGCGGCAACGCCATAATAGAAGCTCTCTGCTTTCGCCGATTCCCGGCTTACAATGGCATAATCCGTAATCCGGGAAAACAAGGCAAAGGAAGCTGCCGCTATCAGCAGGAACGTCAGCAGCGTCTTTAGCGGGGAACGCAAAAGGGTTTTCAGGGCAAGGGATTTTCTCATAAGTATACCTCCTAACACAAATGATAAGTTCATGACATTAAATACCTTGTGGGAATATGATTTATTCCCGCGAGCAATGAGCCAAGCAGCCGCGCTAGCGCAGGTATTTGACTTCCCTAATATTGGAAACAAATTATATTCCTCACACTCTTTTTTTATTTGGTATTAATATTTTTTATTTCTGTTAAGGAAATTGTATACTATCATGAGGACAAAGTCAATAAAAATTTATTTTATTTCTGCCGCTTACAAACGTAAAAACGAATGTAAGCAATACCGAAAAGCATCAATATTTCTGCAGAAATCCCACAGCCCAAAGTCCGTACGAAAGCTGCCACCCAACTGTAGTCCACATTTGTTTTGGGCATCTTAATCAGCAGCTTTACCGCCTCCTGCTTCTGCAGCCACAGATTCTGCCAGAAAGAAAACTCCGACCAGCGCGTGGGAATATAATCATCGGGAATATTTATCTGATTTTTCAGAAGAATAAAAAAACAGACTGCCAGCATCAGGCCTAAAGCTGCCACTGCAGCTTTCCAGACAAGCTGCGACTGTTCCCGGTACTGACAGAAAAGATACCACAGGAAATAAATGCATGACGTCAGCGGGACAAGCAGCACACAGAATCCGCCAATCCCCCGAAGCAGCTGCAAATCGAGGATTGTTACAGATATGCCATATTTGTTGCCCCATAAGGCCTGTAAATCCTGTATGGATTTTTCTTCCGGCTTGTGCATGGTAATCCTGTTTAAGACGCTGTCCCCTCCATAATCCTGTTCCCCGCCATAATTCTGTTCCCCGCCATAATTCTGTTCCCCTCCGACCGCCTCATTTTCCGGCTGCCTCCCTTGCAAATCCCCATTTCCTTGGGGGCTGCTGACCTGGTATGCAAAAATCCTTTCATTTCCCGGAAGAACCTTTCGGATGATATAGCGTTTTCCCTCATACGTTATCTCTTTACCGGTTACCTCGCTGCTCCCGAACAAATCCCATGCCGTCTTTGCATCCAGCAGACATCCTTGCGTGTCTTTCCTGCCGGGCAGACGGCAGTCCTCAAACAGCAATTCCGGGCTGCCGCACATCATTACCGCATCTGCCTGGGCGCTCCTGCATAAATTATTATTCGTAATCTCCACCTCGTCTTTCTGCCCCCAGATACAGAATTCCGGCATCGTCTCTGTCCCATCTTCCTGTTCGCCGCCCATCTGCTTTTCTTCCTGGCTCTTCTCCGCCGCCTCTTCGGCAGCCTGTACGCTCAGGGGCTGCTCCAGATAAAACATCACCTGGTCTTTTGCCAACAGCAGCTGTCCCCAGGAAACAGCAGACAGGTAGAACAGGAAAATTCCCAATCCTGCCGCAGCCGCGGCTACGGCATATCTGACATACGTTTTCATCTTCATTTCTCTATCCTCCTTACCCTGCTGCCATCCTGAATCATCCTGCTGGAACTGCTGACAATCTCCTGGTCTCTTGTCAGCAAGCCCTCTTCCAACGCCGCATCTGTATCATTCTTATCCAGAACCTCCACATTCAGGCGTCTCGCTACCAGCTGCGTTCCTAATACCCCCTGCTCTTCCTGCAGTACCAGCACATAATATCCATTTTGCTCCTCATGCAATGCCTGTAAGGGGACAATCGAGGAATAACTTTCTGACTTGGGGACAATCTCGGCATCTACCATAATCCCCGGCTCCAACGCCCCCTTGGGCAAATCAATGGTTAAATCCAGCAAGCTGCTATCCTGCTCATTCACTGTCACATTGGAAACTGCATAATCACTGATAACCTCTTTGCTGCCGAAAGCTTTTAACTTCACCGGACTCCCCTTGCTGACATACTTCTCGTTGGATTTATCCACAGACAGCACAATCCTGCCGCCCTTGGAGGTATCCTCCATCCTCATGGCTGCGCCCTCAGAAGTAAAATCTCCGGTACTCACCAAAATTTGCTTGATAACGCCGCTGACAGTCGCCTTTACCTCTCCCTGCGCGGTCTGCAGGGCAAGGAGTTTGTTTAATGCCAGATCCTGCTGCTGCCTTGTAATCTCATTCTGTTTCTGCGTGCTGTCCTCTGCACTCTGAGGCTTTGCTGCATCCTCCAACGCCCTCACCGCAGTCCGCAAGTTGTCTGTCCGCGAAGAGACAGCCGCATCATAAGCAGCTTTCGCTTCCGCTGCTGCCTGTTCAAGGGCCTCCTTTTTGGCTTCCCCATCTGATGCGCTATCGCCTGGCGTACCCTGATTGCCCTGTTCTGAGGAACCATCCGTCCCATTATTGGACGAACCGCCATCCCCTGTGGTATCCCCCTGTTGGGACGGACTGCCACCTGCCGGGGTATCTCCCCCTTGTTTGGCTGAATCGTCTGTTGCCGGCTCCTCCTGTCCCTCTTCTGTGTCCGTACCGTCCTCCTTTTGGGGTCCTTGCCCCCCCGGCTGTTCATCCTCTCCCAGGCCTCCGGCTGCTGCACTGCCATCGCCCGCTGCCGCGCTGCTATTGATATAATCCTGCAAGGCCTGCTCCGCTTCCTCCCAGGCCCGCTTAGCTTCCGCTACCGCTGAATCGCCCTGGGACACTGCCTGGTTGTAATCCTCCTGCGCACGCTGCCTGGCGGTCTGGCGGTTACTTTGTTCAAACGCTTTGGCATTGGCTACGTCCTGGTTCTGCAGCTTCGTCTTCTCCAACTCCTGCTGCGCTGCCAGAATCTGTTCCTCCAGTTCCTCCATGTCCAGCCGAAACAGCACTTCCCCAGCCTCTACAGACTGTCCCTCCTGCACGCAGATTTCTTTGATGCGCTGACCGCTCTCCGTGTATATGGCAGCCTCCTGCCCGGCCTGCACCCTGCCGCTTGCCTTTACTTTATGCTCAATTGTCCCGGTTGTTATTTTTACTGTATCTACGCGCGCCATGGAAGCTCCGCTCACCGCCCTTGACAAGATGGTAAAGATGAGCATCACTGCCAGAAAACCGCCGAATAACTTGATTACTTTCTTCCTGTCCATATGCAATTCCTTTCTATTCCTTGACCGCCCCCGCCATAATTCCCTGTTCCAGATAATCCTGCCCTCCCAGAAACACCAACACTGCAGGGAGAAAGGTGACCACAGATGCCGCAAACGCCATGCCTGATTTGTCCACGCTCGTGATATCCGGCAGGAAAATGGATAAGGGGAACAGGCTCTTATCTTTGAGAAATGTCATGGGCTGCTCAATCAGGCTCCAGTATTCCAGAAATCCCAATACCATACAGGCAATAATCCCAGAAGAGCCTATCGGCAGTGCAAGGTACAAAAACAGCTGCCACTCTTTGGCTCCGTCCAGCCTTGCCGATTCAATCAGGCTGTCTGGTATCTCCGCAAAAAAGCGGTACATGATAAACACCGGAAATGTGGAGAAAACGCCCGGGAGTATGATGCCCCACAGGCTGTCTATAAGCCCGAAAAAGTCCAATACCAGGTAATCCGAAAGCATCAGCACCTGGAACGGCAGCAGCATCAATATCATATAGAGTAAAAAAAATCCCTTTTTCCAGGGAAAATCATACTTGGCAAATCCCCAAGCCGCCATCGTTCCCACGATAAACTGCCCAATAAGGACGCTGAATGTTATCTTGACAGAGTTCCAGAACATCACGAAGAATTCCGGCGAATCCAGAAACAATTCCACGTAATGCTGCAGTGTCGGAAACATGGGCAGCGGCGGAAAATCCGCGTAACCACTTTTCCCCAAAAACACTGCGCCCAGATAACTTGCCAATTCATCGTTTCCCATCAACGAGCCTGAAATCAGAAATACAATAGGGTACAGCACGATAACTGCCAGCGCTGCCAAAAAAAGCCACAGCAACATACGCCCCGGACGCAGGCCTGCCCATTTACCTCTCATTTTTATCCCATATTGTTTGGTATATCCCTTCATCCCTAACATGTTCCTTTCCTTTCTCATTCCTTGCTGTCCCATGCTTTCTGCAGAAGCATAATCAATGCCAGCAGCACCGCGCTTTCCATCACTGCCGCCGCTGCCATCTTGTCAAAGGAAAATGCACGGAACCAGTTATTAAACAGATGCTGCATCATATAAATGCTCTCATGGGGATAATCGCCGGCAACCAGGTATGCCTCCCGAAACACCTTAAAAGAATTGAGAAACGACAGGACCGTGATGGTATAGAGCGATGATTTGAGGTTCGGCAGCGTAATATAGAAAAAGCACTGCCGCTCCCCAGCGCCGTCCACCCTGGCTGCCTCGTAAATATTCGAGGAAATTCCGGCAAGCCCCGCCATCCACAGGACAATATCATAGCCAAGATTTTTCCAGATATAGCTGATAAACAAAATCCAGAATGCGCTCCCATTATTCATCCAGTCATTGCCGGCAATATCCATATTGCTGAGCCAATGGTTTAAAAGACCCTGAGAGTGGAAGAGAAGCCTCCACACCAACGCTACCGAGACTGCCGGCAACGCCATTGGCATCAAAAACGCACTTTTGATGATACCGCCATATTTACTCTTGTATAAAGTCACCGCGCAAAAAAGCGCAATGATAATCAATACCGGGATGCAAAGCAAGGTAAACAGAAACGTATTCTTCACGGCAAGCTGAAACGCCGTATTCCCCAGCACTGTTTTGTAATTCTCAATCCCCACAAAGCGGTTGTCAACCGCCCCCAGAAAGGAGCGGCGGACAACGTCTGCATAGGGCAGGAGATAGAATACCATGACTCCCAGGAAACTCGGCAATATCCACAGGAATCCCCACACGCTTTTATGCTTTTTATTCTTCCGGCTTTTCTTTTCCCTTGAAACTTTCGTTCTCATCCTCTGCATTTCCTACCTGTTCTTCCCAGAAATTTTCTTTCCCATTCTCTGCATTTCCTACCTGTTCTTTCTCTAAAACTTCTTACAATACAAGCAGACCATACCGCTGCAGCCAGCCATTTATTCCGCCAGGTAAATATTTACCTTCTGCATGATGGCGGCCGCGCCCTCCTCAGGGCTCAGTTCTCCTTTCAGTACCTTTTCCCCTTGCTCTACAACTGCTTCCTTAATCACGTCATCCTGCAGAGACGGCGTCTTCAGCGATTCCACAAGTCCTGTCATCTTCGCAATCTCCTCTTCAGGTGTCGGCTCCATGGCATAATCAAGCCTTTCCTCCATACCAAGGCCGGCAACGCCGACAATACCTCCCAGCCCTTCATACTCATGTCCGTCTATCACGCTGCGGAACGATTCTTTTTCCACCGGAAAGCCGCCAAATTGCGAAATCTTCTGTGCCTCCTGGGAGAACAGGTATTTGACAAACTCCTCCGCCATCTCCGGCTGTGCGCTCTTACTGCTGATGCCCAGCACCATTGTGGGGACAAATACATGGTCCGCCTGCCCCGGCATCAGATCCATCTTGCCGTCTTTCAGTTTCTTATCTACCGCCTGCTGCATTCCGTAATCCATATCCCTACACAGCCCGAAGTTCGTATTGATTTTTTCAAATGCCAGTTCCAGCTCTCCACGAGAAAGATATATATCCCCCACCTCTTCCGTACCGGCCCCTTCCATTGTCATAGACATCCCTACAGTCTCACCTTCCCGGCTGCTGTCATACTCACCGTAAGCATTTTTGAGTTTGGTAAGGAATTCCGTAATCTTTGATTCATCTAAGGTCTTATCTTCTTTCTGCCAAGCTGCGCCGCAGGTATACCAGAATTTTTCTACCACCGTCCCCGGCAGCATATTCACCATGGTATCTTTGCGTTCCGTAAAGGCGTCAAAATCTTCTCCCGGCGAATAGTAGGCGCTGTCGGCATGAATCATCGGAATCATAAACCTTGCCGGCGCTGCGCATATCTGCCCCTGCGCATCCTGGTAAACATTGAGGATATTCTCAAAATAACTGCCGCCGCTCTCTTTCAGCAATGCGCTCAAATCTTTCAGTATGCCTTTCTCTATATATGTCTCCACCGGCATTCCGTCCAAAAGCAGCACATCCGGCCCATTGCCTGCCATAATTTCCGTTGCCATCGTCTTTAAGGCATCGGAAACATTTATGCCATTACCCTCAGAGAGCACCGCCTGGTAATTGACATACACATCGGTATGCTCTTTCTGGAAACGGCTGATAGACTGGCGAATCTCCTTGTTGTCGTAGAGCGAATACATTTTCAGTTCCTTATCCGGTTTCGCCGGCGTGTCCGCAGAATAGGTATACTTCAGCACACAGATTCCGGTCGCGGAGGAAGCATTCGTATCATTGGCAGCCACCAGCAGATTCTGCTCATCTATCATCGCCAAGGCAATGGGATAGAAAGCCGGCGCTCCCAGAGAGTTCATATTCCCATCTATCAGCTGCTCCATCACGCTCCCGCCAAACTTATAATGGTACAGGCCGCCCCCGGAAAGGCAATAGATGCTCTCCCCGCCATCCAGCGTATCGACTGCATGGAATAGGCCGTTTTCCGAACCGCCTTTGCTTAGGGCCTCCTCGGAATCTTTCTGTTCCCCAGTCTGCAAATCGTAGCAGAGCACCTGCGTTTCATCTTGCGCAATCAAGGTATTTCCCACGGCATATAGCTGGAACACACTCACGTCTGAATCAAGTTCATAAGTATATTTCACGCTGCTGTCCGAGACATTTATCTGATAGGCAGTCCCCGCTCCGTCCTTCAGCACAATCCATTCATTGCTCGGAAACAGCAAATCCGTGGTGATATTCAGCGACTCTCCTTCCTTCGGAAGTTCAAAGGACATCTTATCTGCCTTCCCTTCCTTATCCATCAGATAAAGAACTGGATGGACGCCAGAAGATGTATCTTCATTGAATGCACATACTACCTGCCCGCCAGGGGAGATGGCAGCATAATCCATCCAGCCCTTTTCAGGGTTTTGCATTTCTTCCGGCAAATCATATACGCTTTGCCAGGTCTTCCCACCGTCTGACGAATCCCAGACGCCGGAATTCCCATTATCTCCATTCGTGCCGATGATGCGCAGGCTGCCATCCTCCAGCTTTTTCATATCATAAATATTGCCAAATACCACGCCTGTGTCCAATTCCTCTTCCAGGAAACGCCCCATCGCCTGTTCCCCGGCAGACTCTGTGCCATTTCCCTGACCGTCTTCTCCGCCGGCACCAGCATCCTTGCCAGTTCCGTCTTTGCTGCCTGTGCTGCAGCCAGTAAGGCTGGCACAGATTAATATTGCTGCCAGCAGCGTTCCTAACACTCGTCTCCATTTTCTATCTTTCATATTGTGTCCTCCTTTATTATTTGTAAGCTAGTACAACAGATATTAAGTTCTTTAATGTTGTACTAGAAATACGATAACACAAGATTCTCTAACCCCTCTCTAATTTTTTGATAAATTTTTAGAGATTAAATAGAGACGGCTAAGGGCATATGCTGTAACAGACGTTCCCTAAACGCACATTAACTGTACAGCTACTCTACCAGGTAGATATTTACCTTCTGTATGATGGCAGCCGCGCCCTCCTCAGGGCTTTGCTCTCCCTTAAGTACCTTTTCCCCTTGTTCTGCAACTACTTCCTTAATTACGTCATCCTGCAAAGCCGGAGTCGTCAGCGATTCCACAAGTTCCGTCATCCTTATTACTTCCTCTTCCGGCGTAGGCTTATGGGTATACTTGTATTCTCTTCCATTAGAATCCGAAAAACCACCACCCTGTTCCCTATCCGGGTCTCCATACTGATGTCCATCTATCGCACTGCGGAAGGATTCTTTCTCCACCGGAAAACCTCCGTATTGCAAAATCTGCTGTGCCTCCTGGGAAAACAGGTATTTCACAAACACTTCCGCCAGTTCCGGCTGTGCGCTCCTGCTGCTGATGCCCAGCACCATTGCGGGGACAAATACATGATCCGCCTGCCCCGGCATCAAATCGACATTGCCATTTTCCAGAGCTTCATTTACCATCTCCTGTATCCCATAATACAGTTCACCGTATAAGCCGAAATTCGTGTTCCAGTCTCCAGATACCAGCTTAATGTTTCCTGCAAAAAAACTATTATTCGTCAGCTCTACTATGCCGCCTCCTTCCAGCGACATGGCCATGCCGTTATTACTTTCTACGTTAGGGTCATATTCGCCGTATGCATTTTTCAGCTTGGTCAGGAATTCTGTAATCTTTGATTCGTCCAAAGTCTTGTCTTCCTTCTGCCATGCCGCGCCGCAGGTATACCAAAATTTTTCCACCACCATCTTCGGATCCATATTCACCATGGTATCTTTGCGCTCCATAAATGCATTAAAATCTTCACCTGGCTCAAAGTATTTGCTGCCAGCCTGAATCATGGGTATCCAAAACCTTGCCGGAACTGCGCACATCTGCCCCTGCGCATCCTGATAGACATTGAAAATATTATCAAAACAACTGCCGCCGCTCTCTTTGAGCAGTGCGCTCAAATCTTTGAGGACGCCTTTCTCTATATACGTCTCCACCGGCATTCCGTCTAAAATCAGCACATCCGGTCCATTGCCTGCCATAATTTCAGTTACCAGTGCCTTTAAGACATCGGAAACATTCATTCCATTATCCTCAGAGAGCGCCACCTGATAACTGACCTGCACATCGGTATGCTCTTTCCGGAAACGGCTGATGGATTGGCGGATTTCCGCATTGCCATAAAGGGAATACACCTTCAGTTCCTTGTCCGATTTTATAGACGTGTCCGCAGAATACGTGTACTTTAACACGCAGACTCCACTCCCGGAGGATGCATCTGCAGCTTCCGCTGCCACCAAAAGATTCTGCTCATCAATCATCGCCAGGGTAACAGGGGTAAACGAGGACGTTCCCAGAGAACACATATCCCCATCTATCAGCTGTTCCATCACGCTTCCGCCAAATTTATAATGATAGAGCCCTCCTTTTGAAAGGCAATAGATACTCTCTCCGCCATCCAGTGTATCGACTGCACTGAAGAAAACGCTTCCCATATCGCTTTGCTCCATAACTTCCTCGGAAGCTTTCTGTTCCCCAGTCTGCATATCATAGCGAAGAACCTGTGTTCCATCCTGCGCAAGCAAGGTATCTCCCACAGTATACATCGGGAACGCAGCCCTCATACCGCCCACATTAAAATCATATGTATATTTCACGCTGCTGTCCGAGACATTTATCTGATAAACTTTTCCATAAATGTCCTGCAGCACAACCCAATCATCTCCCGGAAACTGCAAATCAAAAACAACATTCCCCAACGCTGCGTCAGACTCTTCCCCTTCTGCTTTGGGAAGTTCAAAGGTCATCTTATCTGCCTTTCCTTCCTTATCCACAAGGTAGAGGACCGAACGGACACTGCTGCCTCCAGATACCATTTCACTGCACGCGCACACCACCTGCCCAGTGGGAGATAACGCGGCATTGTCCAGCCAGCCGGCTGAACCTTGCACTTCCGTCGGCAATTGATATACGCTCTTCCAGGTTTTCCCAGCGTCTGCCGACTCCCAGACGCCAGAATTTTTATTCTCCTCATCCTCACCGACAATGCGCAGGCTGCCATCCTCCATTTTTTTCATGTCATAAATCCTGCTGAATACAACTCCTGTATCCAATTCCTCTTCCAGGAAACGCCCCTTTGCCTGTTCCCCAGCAGACGGCGTGCCATTTCCCTGATTATCTTTGCCGCTATCCTTATCTGTTGCTCCTTTGCTGCAGCCGGCAAGACTTGCACAAATCAATAATGCCGCCAGCAGCGTCCCTATCACTCGTCTCCATTTTCTATCCTTCATATTTGTCCTCCTTCCATGTCCAGAAATACATTAATTCCCGGTCCATACACGCCGCGGCTACTCCGCCAGGTAAATGTTTACTTTCTGCATAATGGCAGCCGCGCCCTCCTCAGGGCTCAGTTCTCCTTTCAGCACCTTTACCCCCTGTTCAGCCACAGCCTCCTTAATCACATCATCCTGCAAAGATGGGGTCGTCAGCGATTCCACAAGCTCCGTCATCTTCGTAATTTCCTCTTCCGGGGTGGGCGCCTGGGTAAATTCAATGACATCTCCATTACTAAGATGATGGGTGTTATCAATCTGATTTTTTTCAAATTCGTGCCCATCAATTGCCATGCGAAACGCTCCTTTTTCCACCGGAAAGCCGCTTGCCTGTGTAAATATATCCTGCGCTGCATTGGGACTGAGCATGTATCTGGCAAATTCCTCCGCCAGCTCAGGCTGTGTGCTCTTGCTGCTGATTCCCAGCGCCATGAAGGGGACAAATACATGGTCTGCCTGCCCCGGCATTAAATCGATGCAGCCATCTGTCACTTTCTCATTGATTGCCCCCTCTAATCCAAAGTTCCTATGTCCGCACAAGCCGAAATTCGTGTTCCAATTCCCTTGTATCAGTTCAAAATCTCCGGCGTACAGGAGCAGCGCATCCAGCGGCTCTCGGTCGTAGTCATACTCCTCTATGTTGCTGTCATACTCACCGTATCCATTTTTCAGCTTGACCAGAAATTCTGTGACCTTTGTCTCATCCAACGTGCCGTCTTCCTTCTGCCAGGCTGCGCCGCAGGTATACCAGAACTTTGATACCACATTTGCCGGCCGCATATTGGCCATCGTATCCTTACGTTCCATGAAATCATTAAAACCTTCCCCTGGCGTATAATACTTACTGCCGGCCTGAATCATTGGAACCAAAAACCTTGAGGGAACTGCGCACAACTGCCCCTGTTCATCCTGATATGCATTGATGATATTCTCAAAATAACTGCCCCCGGTCTCTTTTAACAGCGTACTCAAATCTCTCAGCACGCCTTTTTCAATATACGTCTGTACTGGCATACCGTCTAACAGCAGTACATCCGGTCCATTGCCTGCCATGATTTCCGTCGTCAATGTCTTTAAGGCATCGGAAACCGTCATTCCGTTGTCCTCCGAAAGCGCCACCTGGTAATTCACATGCACATCCGAATGCTCTTTGCGGAAACGGTTGATAATCTCACGAATCGTCTCATCGTCATAGAGGGAATACAGTTTCAGTTCCTTATTCGGTTTAACCGGAGCGTCCGCAGAATATGTGTACTTATATAACACCATTCCTTCCGTACCAGAATCCCCACCGGCAGCTACCACGAGATTCTGTTCATCCTGCATCGCCATTGCCATAGGAAAAAAATCCGGCGTTCCCAAAGTATTCATGCTTCCATCAATCAGCTGTTCCATTACGCTGCCGCCAAATTTATAATGGTACAGGCCGCCCGCGGAAAGGCAGTAGATGCTCTCTCCGCCATCCAGCGTATCCATCCCCCAGAAACTGCCGCCTTTTGCTCCTCCGCTCAACGTTTCCTCCTCCTGTTTCTGCTCCCCGCTCTCCATATCGTAAATCATCACTTGGTCCCCCGACTGCGCAATCAGGGTATTGCCTATGGCAAACATCTCAAAAGGATACATGGCCGAACCTATCTCGTACTTGTGCTTCACGCTGCCATCGGCTGCATCTAACTGAAATACGGTTCCGTTGCTGTCTTGCAGCACCACCTGGCCATTTACCGGAAACTGCAGTCTATCCACCTGGTTAAGCATATCTTCTTCATCTGCCCAGTTTTTATCGTCTTCCAATTCCGGAAGTTCAAAAGGTATCTGATTCGCCTTATCCTCCCCATCAATAAGATAAAGCAAACAATGCTCGCCATCGGTCCCCCATTCCTCAAATGCGCAAATTGTCTGCCCATCCGGGGATAAGG
This sequence comes from uncultured Lachnospiraceae bacterium, assembly GCA_910583835.1. Taxonomy (GTDB): domain Bacteria; phylum Bacillota; class Clostridia; order Lachnospirales; family Lachnospiraceae; genus Petralouisia. The sequence goes on from CAJTYM010000005.1 coordinate 22,952, forward strand.
CCGCGTGCTGGACAGCGCCACCTGACGATGCCTGCAATTCTTCCGGGAAATCATATATTTTCTCTAAAGTCTTGCCACCGTCTGCCAATTCCCAGACTGCAGTGTTTACGCCAGACTGCGCAATCAGGCGAAAGCTGCCATCTTCCAGTTTCCTCATGTCAAGAACATAGTCGAACTTTCCCCCTACGCTCAGCTCTTCTTCCAGGAAACGCCCCCGCGCTGACTCTTCTTCGTTCTGACCATCTTTGCCACCTTTACTTTCATCCTCATTTTCTCCTGCGCCGCCTTTACTGCACCCAGCCAGAGCAGCGCAAATCAATACTGCTGCCAGCAACATCCCCATCACTCTTTTCCATATTCTGCATTTCATATTACATCCTCCTTTATCCTCCTTATATAGTCTGCAATAACAGAGTAACATATGATTCTCTAACCATTCTCTAAATCCCTTATAATTTTTTAGAGATTAATTAGAGATAACTATGGTAAAATAAATAATATTATTAAAGAAAGGTTTTTTAAGATGCGAATTCTGATTGTTGAAGATGATAAATCCCTTGCTGAGACGCTCCGCTTCCAGTTAGAGCGCAATCATTTTGAGACAGACGTGTGCCACGATGGCGAAGAGGGGCTGCATTATATTGAACAGCAGGCCCATGATTTAATTCTCCTTGACCGTATGCTTCCCGGACTAGACGGCATTTCCGTGTTAAAAATCACGCGGGAGAAAAATATTTCCACACCCATTATCTTTGTCACCGCCTTAGGAGCCCTCAATGACAAGATTACCGGGCTTGACTGCGGTGCGGATGATTACCTGGTAAAACCGTTTGATTTCGAGGAGCTTCTGGCGCGGATACGCTGTATCTTAAGGCGCCCATCCAAATGGGAGGGCAGCAAGCCTATCGAATACGGCGACCTCTCTTATGATACAGAACAGAAAAAACTGTACTGCAAAGACCTCTCCTGCTCCCTCTCCGCCAGGGAGGGCGATTTGCTGGAATTCTTTCTGCGCAATCCCCGGCAGACAATTCCCAGGACATCCATACTCTCAAAAGTCTGGGGAATCGATGCGGAAGTGGAAGAAGGAAATTTAGACAATTACATTTATTTTATCCGCCGGCGCCTACGGAGCGTGGAAAGTTCCGTGCAACTGAAAACCATCCGCGGCGTTGGTTACCAGCTGGAGGTACCGCATGTTTAAAAAACTCCATATCCGCCTTACGCTCTTATGTACCCTGGTAAGCGGATTTATCCTGGTTTTTATGTCGTTTATCTGCCTTTCTTTTCAGGAAGCAGAATCCAGGGAACGTTATTTTTCAGATTTTCAGGTAAATGTCAACATGCTGATCAGTTATCTGGAAAGCCAATCCGTCATCTCCCATAACTGGCTCTCGCAGTTCCATTCAGATACCCATTTCGAGATGGATATCCGCGATAACGGCGAGACATTGGCTTTCGGAAACCTCAAGCCCTCCTCCAAAGAGTCCGTCTTTGAGCTGGTCCGCGAGACGGCGCGCAGCGAACACCGCATCGGCGAGGAATCCTTTACCCCACAGTCCCTGCTCTCAGCACATGCCGAATTTGAATTTACCAATGATGGCAGCCCCTACTACGCTTCCGTCATACTGATTCCTAAGAACGGAGGGATATTGAACATTGCCATCCTTCACAATTTAAATAATCTGCAGGACAGTCTTGCCATGCAGCGGATTTTTTTTGCCGGGGCAGATATTGCCGGCATGTTATTTCTTGCTGTTTTTTTCTGGTTCTTTACCTGGCGTATGATTCTGCCCCTGATAGAAAGCCGCAGGAAGCAGACGGAATTTATCGCTTCCGCCTCCCACGAGCTGCGCTCTCCGCTGACGGTCATGCTGTCCTGCCTTTCCGCCATGAAAAATGCTTCCCCGGAGGATTCCGAGCGATTCTCTGCTACGATTTCCCAGGAAGGGAAACGCATGAGCCGTTTGATTGACGATATGCTGACACTCTCCAGCACCGACAATTCACGCCTTGACCTCCACAAAACCGCCGTGGAACTGGATACGTTGCTGTTGTCTGCCTATGAGAAATTTGAATCTCTGGCAAGGGAAAAAAACATTTCCTTTCAGATTACTTTGCCGGATAACTCGATTGCCTGTTGCCAGTGCGATAAGGAACGCATCGAACAGGTATTGTCAATCTTAATCGACAATGCCCTGAGTTACACGCCTGGGGGCGGCAAAATACACCTTTCCCTGCAGACCGTTTCCGATAAGCTTTCCATCCGCATCGCCGACAATGGACCCGGCATTGCGGATACCGAAAAAGAAGCGGTATTCGACCGCTTCTACCGATGTGACAAATCACATAAAGACAAGAACCATTTCGGGCTCGGCTTATGCATTGCCCGGGAAATCATCAATATGCACAGGGGCAAATTATGGGTGGAGGATACTCCCGGGGGAGGGGCTACTTTCGTGATAATGATGCGGCAGTGACAGGAAAATTTCATAGCATGATTATACTATTAGCATAACTTTATTCCTATTACACGTAAAGCGTTTCCCTAGACATTCCCCAACAGTTCCAGCATCTCCTCGCGCGTAAATTTCACGCTCTCAAATCCTTCATTGCCCAAAAGCTGCTCTGCCAGCTGGCTTTTCTTCTGCTGCAGCTTGAGGATATTCTCTTCAATCGTGCCCTTGGCAATCAACTTATATACGGTTACCGGATTTTTCTGCCCAATGCGATGCGCACGGTCTGTCGCCTGGTTCTGCACCGCCACATTCCACCAGGGATCGTAGTGAATCACAATGTCCGCCGCCGTCAGGTTCAGCCCCGTCCCTCCGGCTTTCAGGGAAATACAGAAAACCGCAGCCTCCCCTTGCTGAAACTCTTCCACCATCTTCGCGCGCTGTTCCTTGCGGGTTGCCCCGGTAAGGCTTAGAAATGGGATATGCGCTTGTGAAAGCTGGGACTGAATCCTCGACAGCATGGTCGTAAACTGCGAAAACAACAAAATTTTATGCCCGCTTTCTATGGCATTCTGTATAAATTCCATGCACATCGTAAGTTTCGCCGACTCCTCGCCATAATCCTCATACACCAGCGCCGGGTCGCAGCAGAGCTGGCGCAGCCTTGTCAGCTCAGAGAGCACCTGTATCTTGTGGGTGGCAAATTCTTCCTCGGACTGCCCCTCCAACAGCAAGCGCAAACGCTGCACATGGGCGCGGTATAATTTCTCCTGTTCCCCCTCCATTTTGGCAAATACTGCTTCCTCCATCTTGGCTGGCAAATCTTTCAATACATCCTTTTTCAGCCTGCGCAGCACAAAAGGACGAATCATTTTCTGCAGACGCTCCAACTCTTCCTGCCCATGCTCCACGACAATGGGAATCTCCAGTTCCTCCCGAAAACGGCTGTAAGGAAAGAGAAAGCCTGGCATCAGATAATCAAAAATGCTCCACAATTCACTGAGACGGTTTTCAATCGGCGTCCCGGTCAACGCCGCACGGAAGTCCGTACGGATTTCCTTTACCGCTTTCGCCGCCTTGGTCGCATGGTTTTTGATATACTGGGCTTCGTCAATAATCTGATAGCCAAAATGGCAGCCCTCATAACAGGCAAGGTCACGGCGCAGCAAATCATAGGAGGTGATGAGGATAGTCCCTGCCGCTGCATTCTGAATGATTTCTTCACGCTCCGCTGCCGTCCCGGTGACGGTGACTGCCGTAAGTTCCGGCGCAAACCGTTCTATCTCGCTTTTCCAGTTATAGACGAGCGAAGCCGGACAGACTATCAATGCAAAATAGCCGGCACAGGCCTTTTCCTCCCACTCAGACAGCAGGAACGCTATCACCTGCAGCGTCTTGCCCAATCCCATATCGTCCGCCAAGATTCCGCCAAATCCATTGGTTTTGAGGGTTTTCAGCCACAGAAATCCCTGTTTCTGATACTCCCGCAGAACTTTCTCCAGTGATGGGGGCACTTCAAAATCATTGTCTTCGACCGTCTTCATGTTGCGTATCAACGCCCGGAAATCCTTATTCTTCGCGGCATGGAATCTGTTCTGGTCATGCAGTTCGCCATCCAAAAACAGCGCGCGGTATTTGGGCAGATGGACGCTGCCTGTCTGCCATTCCTTGTCGGAGACGCCCACTCCCTCCTGAATGCGGGAGAGCGCCGACAGGCCATCCTCCCCCAGGCTGAGGAAATCACCATTTTTGAGCCGGAAAAACTTGCGTTTCCTCCGGTAAGCAGACAATATCTGCACCAGTTCTGACAACGGCATTTCCGGGCTGTCCAACGTCAGTTCCAGAAGATCCTCCTTAAGGGAAATGCCCACCGAAACCACCGGCGTTTCCCGAAGACGAATACCTCCCAGCTCATCGCTGACATACAGAACGCCCAGCTTTGCCAAATCTTCCATGCCCTCCGCCAAAAGCTGGTATATCCCCTCCTCGCCGACAATTACCATCTGTTTCTTCTGGGGGTCTGTATTCTGGAACCAGCGCTCTGCCGCCCGCCTGGCTTTCAGTTCCTCCAATTCGTCACGGTTCTCCAATGCCCGGGGCTTGTCACAGACATTATATTTCTGCTCCCCATACACGGCAAACATTTCACAGGTTACCGTCTGCACATCCGGGGCGTCCAGGTACAGTTCATACTCCGGTTTGGGCGGCAGGTAAACGCTCTCCTCAAACTGCTGCCGCCGCACCCTGTAATGGCGTTCCAGCACCGGAAGCAGTTCCTTACAGAACGCCGGCAGTTCTGCTTTGCCCACAAAGAACTCCTCGTATTTGAAATTGTTCAGGTGCTCCCAGAACGGCATAATCTCCGCCGCCCTCCCCATCGGCAGCTGGTACACAGAACCGTCTATCCACTGGTAGGCGTAATTGCGTCCATGGGTATACAATACCGACTCCGTCTGAACCGTTATCCCATCCTCCTGCCCATTCACAATCAGTTCCGGCAGATAATCTTCCCTGCATACACGCCACATTCCCCTGGAAACAAATTCAATATCCACCATGAATTCCCGCTCGCCGACTGCCGCAAAGAAATCGTCCATATTTGCGCTGTGAATCTCCACATACCGCCCTTTATTGCCATAATATTCCCAGGTCTCCCGCACCGTCCTGCGCGTGTCCGCCTCCTGCAGCAGGAACTTTGCCAGCGGTCTGCTTTCTTCCGTAAATGCTTCCAGCGTGTGGTAAAATTCCAGCTCTTTCCCATATTTCACAAGTTCCCTTCGCCGCAAGGACTCCGCAAAGACCTGGGTATTTTTGAGCACATATTTCTTCTTGCCGCCAATTTTAAATTCCACATGGAGTTTGCCATAGGACACCTTGACATAGGGAATTAATTCCACCGTGCCATTAAGCGCATCCTGCTGGAAAATCAGCCGCTCTTTCTCTTTATAATCCTGGATCAGGCGGGTCACGCCGTGGCTGCTGCTGCGCTGCGGCTGGACGCTGTGGCTGGCAGAGGAGCCTTCGGTCAGGAATTTATTTTGTCGGATGTGGCTGTTGTTGGTGTATGTCTGTCTCACTTGTTAACCTCCCAATGTCACAAATACTTCATATCGTTTATATTGCCGTAATTCCCGGCAGCTTTGGTATTCCTGGCGTTTGCTCTTCGGGCAATGCTTGTCCTATTTGAGATTTTTATATTCCGCCCACGCTTTCAGCATGTCCTTTGTAATTACAACATCCCCATAGTCTGGCGTCCAGATTCTGTAATCGTCCGCTAATGCCTCCTCATACTCTTGCCAATTGACCTCCAGGTAATAGCAGCCGAGCCTTTTTTGAGCCATACTTTTTTGCCCCTCTTTGATATCTCTTATGCTACTTTTCTCCGTAACAAAAAATATTAATGCTTTCACAAAACTGGCAAGCAGACTCAATTCTTCCTCATATATCTCTGGCAGTAGGCATTTTATCAAGGGATGGTTCCTGTTTACCGTTCTATAACCTGTTATAATTGAAAGATATTCTGACATATTTGCTGCATAATCCATGACACGAATTCCTTTACTACCATTACTAATAAGACAAAATTCTTGTACATTACGAATCTCATACGGTTTTTTCATGTATAGATACGTTCTGCCCTTTTCAGCCACCAGAGAGGATACACCTATAATGGCAGTAATTATATTTTTACTTATAGATATACCACGTCTCGACTTCTCATAATAGGAAATTTCCTCATCCACCCCAACCTCCTGCGTATCGCTAAGCCATAATCTTCCATCAGCAATTGCAAACCGGTCAATGTCACTTAACTTTCGCCAATGCATGTTCCCCGCTTCCAGTATGGGAACAAATAATTTCTGATATATCACATCTTCCGGCAAATACTCAAAGTCAAAACCGTAAACTATTGCCAGTATCATGCCAGTGATAATTTCTTGCTGACTACATAAATCAGCAAACACCAACTCCCATAATCGCCCCCATGCACGTTGTAACTCACTCTCCACCAATCTCCAGCTTGGATGCAGATTGGAAGAATTTTCTTTCGGTCCTCTAGCCGGCGTCAATCTCGGCTTCAAATCACCTCGGATATCTGCCACATAAGAGACATTACCTAACGAAAATATATTCGATTTAATCCCTATACCCCTAAAAACAAAATAATTTCTATCCCGCCCTGGCAGACCACAGACGAGTATTCCATCACAGCATATACTAGAGTAATCGCCAAAATCAATTTCTTTATTTCCATACCGAAAAACAAAATCATCATATTCAGCAGATTTCGTTAATTCTGCCACATCATTTTTTAAAGTTATTTTTCCATCTTTGTCCTTCAAAAAGGAAACCCGCATTTTTCCATGTAAATTATGATTGATTTGATTCATATCATATTCGTATATACGGATACTGTTTTCCAGCTTGGGGATTTCCAATACCGTCTTATTTACCAACGTATGGGGCAATATCTTACACTCCCCCTGTATCTCTTCGATTTCACACCTTGCTTCAATCGGAAACTCACATTCCAAAGCGTAACCTTCCAAAACATCCAGCAGCCGTATCTTATCTACCCATTCATTGAAATATCTGGGCTTTTCCTTCCCTATAATCCGCACCATCGTGCCAATGGGCTGGTTTTCCTCCCCTTCCCTTATCAGCAGTATTCCGCTTATGCCGTTCATCTCTATGACAAGCGGCGTTCCATGCGCTTTTCCATCGCCATAATCTCTGCGCGTATGGATATGTATCTCATCGCCTATCATAAAGCAGGACATAAAACCGATGCCAAATTGCGAGCACGGATTAAAGTCGATGCCTTTCTTCCTCAGTTCCAGGCGCAGTTGTTCAAATTCCGGTGATTTATAATAGCTTCTGCCCGCCTTTGTCAGATAGGAACTGACAATCCTTTCATCCATACCGATTCCGTTGTCCTGGCATTCTAAATTGATTCTTCCATATTCATCCAGATATTGCCTGAATGTAACTCTCCCGGCTTCCCAGCCAATGCCAACACTCTGAAACAGACTCTTTCTATGTCTCAACGCATCCAGGGAATTCTGCAGCAATTCCCGGATACACAAAGATTTGTTCCCATACAATTCATCCATCATCAATAATTTGACAATCTCGTCTCGTGATATTGAAATCTCCAAGTCGTGGTAGAGATATGCATTGTTTTTCGCCCTTATCCCATCCCTGTTGACCCTGACAGGGATATTCAATTGATAGACCCTTAATCTCTCCGGGAAATTCCTCACCAGTTCATGGCACTGAACTAATTCATCCTCTATATCATCCATAAACCTGTAAATAGTCCGCTGATATGCCGGATGGGTACAGTGTGCCGTAAAACGGATAACGGAATCCGATATCTCCCAACCTACAACCGAGCGGTGCTTCTCCCACTCTTGGATGCTGATACTGTTTGTAAAACTTATCGTTCTATACAATTCATCGGGCGTCCGCTCCTTATCAAAATCCAGAATATCCGCCAGCCTTAAGATTACACACAGATACTGCACATTGATATTATACGACAGATACCTTTCGTCTACCGGATATTTTTTAAAATCAGAAATCTCCGCAACCGGCAATGTATGCGACTCCGCTATTTCAGCAAGCAAATAGGAAAAACCAACCTCTTCTATTTCCCACAAATCGTTATTCAAGGCTTCCTGTTCGATGATTTGGCGTGACAAATTCCCATGGTTGATTCTGATATATTCTGTCAGAATGGAAGCATCCAGCATGTAGATAACATTTGCGCACCGTTCGACAACATCATTGTTTTTACTCCTGCGCATTTGCTGCAAGGTTTCTTTATAGGACGGATGATTCACTTTCCAATTTTCACGAAACGCAAGAAACTCCTGATTACTGTTAAGGTTCTCGATATCGGAGTCCTCTAACACCATGCCTATATCGTGGTAATATGCCGCAAGAATTAGCAGCATAATTTCCGTTGGATTTAATGCGTTTATGCCAGCTTCCCCTAAAATCATCGCCATCAGTTCCGTAACCCTCACGAGATGGACTTCATCGTGGAGTGTATACTCCTTATGCAGAGAGACGCTTTTTTTCATTCTGGCACTTGCTTTGCTGCATAATTTCTCCAGGACGCCAAGTATCTTCTCTGCCATGGCAGCATCCGTACCTTCATAGCCGGTTTTTAACTTTTTATACAATCGTGTATCTGTTAATTGCTTAACCACCACCGAACTCCTCCTCATCTATACGCAATAAGACATTCCATTAATATATTAGAACCCACGTTCTCATTTGTCAATTGCTATTTCCCTGTATACAAATCCCCGCAAATGGGATAAAATAAATATGCTGCAAAATAATGCAAATGTAACTATTTAAAGAATAATATTAAAAATTAAGGACAAAAACCATGCCCGGATTTACAACACATTACCTTTTTGGGGTGAATACCTACAGACAACTTGACAACGATTCTTTCAGACAGGCTATCCATGACGACCGCACTGCCTACAGCCTTGGGCTGCAGGGACCGGATGTCTTCTTTTATTTCCTGCCCTCCTACGCCATACACCACAATAACATTGGCGCAGTGGCACACACCGACAAGACCGGAGAATTCCTGAAACACCTGATAGATAGCCGCAAACTGTTCCACAGCCTGAAAGAGCGCAGGATAGCCGAATCTTACATTGCAGGATTCTTAGGGCATTACACGCTGGACACCCACTGCCACCCCTACGTTTACTGGAAGACAGATTTCACGAAGAAGAACGGACGCTACCATGGGAACCATATGAGCCTGGAGACGGATATTGATACGGAATTGCTGCAGTTCTATCAGCGCCGTCTGCCCTCCGCATTCCGGCAAGACAGTACGATCCGATTGACACGCCGGCAGTTCCATACCATCGGGTCCATGCTGCACTATGTGTACAAGAAGACATATCCGCAGCTGAACATCCATTATATCACCATCCTCGCTGCCATCCGCTCCATGCAGTTTGGGGTAAAATGGCTGCACGACCCCTCCGGCAAGAAGAAAGCCATCGGCAGTAAATTGGAGACAATGATTCTGGGCTACCCTCTGCTGACCACGCTGATTGCCAGCGATACCCTGACCGTCCACACAGACCCGCTGAACCTCCTGCACCAGCCATGGGAAAACCCCTGGGACAAATCCCATATTTCAACCGAGTCTTTCTTTGACTTAATGGAGAAAGCCCAGATAAAATATCTGGAAATCCTCGAGGATTTCAGCCGCCTTGTGCATACGCCGCTTTATACCTCTGAAGAACAGAGACAAACGAAAGCCTTACTGGGCAAGCTGGGGAGCAATTCATACCACAGCGGGCTGGACTGCGCGATTCCCAGTTAAAATTTTTATTTGCTATTATACGCCATACCCCTATTCCACCGCAAAAAACTCCCGAATCTGCCCCAGAATAATCTCCATCAGCCTGTTCCTCGCTTCCAGGCTTGCCCAGGCAATATGCGGCGTAATCAAGAGCCTGTCGCTGTCCTTGATGCGCTTTAAGGGATTTTCCCGGCTCATCGGTTCCGCACAGAGCACATCCAGCCCGGCTGCGCGGATTTCCCCGGATTCCAGCGCTGATGCCAAAGCCTCCTCCGAGACGATGGGGCCTCTGCCCAGGTTGAGGAAAATCGCTGATTTCTTCATTCTGGAAAACGCCGCTTCATCCATGAGATTCTCTGTCTCCGCCGTCAGCGGCGCATGGACGGACACAATATCCGACTGTTCCAGCAATTCTGCAAAAGAAACACGCTGATAGCCCGGCTGGCTATTCTTCCCGGTGGTGGAATAATAGAGGATTTTGCAGCCGAACAGTTTTGCCAATTCCGCTACACGCCTGCCAATGGCTCCCATGCCGATAATTCCCCAGGTCATGCCGCAAATCTCCGAAAACTTGCGGTCAAAATGGGTGAACATCCGGTCCTCCACATACTTTTCTGATTTCACATACTCGTCATAATAGGGAAGGTGCTCCAGCAAATAAAACAGCATGGCAAACGTATGCTGTGCCACTGACTCCGTGGAATATCCTGCCACATTGCGCCAGGCAATGTTACGGCTGTCCAGATATTCCTTGTCCAGATTATTCGTGCCGGTCGCCGTGACGCACACTAATTTCAGCTTATCCGCTTTGCCTATCGTCTCTTCGTTGACAGGGACTTTGTTGAGCACAAGCACATCAGCATCCCTGACCCGCTCACTTGCCTCCTGCGGCGTGGAGAAATCATATTTCACCACTTCCCCCAATTTCTCATAACCGGACAAATCAATGTCCTCGCCAATTGATTTCGCATCTAAAAATACAATCTTCATTCTTCCATCCTCCTATTAGTTATCTATTACCCACCGGGCATGGCTGCCCCGGTCATTTTTGCTGATGACAAGTTTTTTGTCCATCTGTTCTTTTAATTCCGTGACATGGGAAATAATGCCCACCAGCCGTGTATTTCCAGCCAGTTCATTGAGAATGCAAATCGCCCTCTGCCTTGCCTCCTCATCAAGAGAGCCAAATCCCTCGTCAATAAACATCGTGTCCAGATGGATTCTGCCAGCGCTCTTCCCTATCACGTCCGCCAGCCCCAATGCCATGGAAAGAGCAGCAAGAAACGATTCTCCGCCGGACAATGTTTTCACGTCCCGCACCTTATCCGTGACCAAATCATAAACATCCAAATCCAGCCCTACTTCCCCCTGTTTCCCCAGGTTTTCCATATCCCGGCATTGCAGCATGAACTGCTCGCCGTTCATCTTCACCAGCCTTTGGTTTGCCGCACCGATAATGTACCTGAAATACTTGCGCTGTACATACGTCTGCAAATCCATGCGCGCCTGACCTGCAAGATTGCCATTGGCCGTGCGGTCTAAATTCCCTATCCAGGCATACTGCTGTTTCAGACGCTCCCGCTCCTGGTAAAGGGCAGCAAGATTCTGTTTCGCGGTGCGGTTTTGTTCGACCATGCTGACAAGGCTGCGCAGTTCTTTCTCCAGTGTTTGCGCCTGCTGTTTCAGCCATGTTATCTGCTCAGTCAGTTCCGCTGTCTCCATGGGTTTTTTCCCTTCTGTCTGTTGCCTTAAAAGTTCATAGCTTTTCTGCTGCTCTTCTAACGCTGCATGGTTAGCTGCCAATGCTTCCCGCAATTCCTGTTGCTCTTTCTCTGCCTTAGACTTTGCTGTTTCCAATTCCTGCTGCTCTTTCTCGCGGGCTGCAAGCTGTTCCTGAACCTGTTCTTCCCTCTCAAAGGGCAATTCCGCCTGTAAATCTTCCCGCGCCTGTTCTGCTTTCTCAAAGGCAAGGGCCGCTGCAAACTGTTTGTCCTTCAACGTTTCTGACTGTTCTTTCAATGTTACTGCTGCGCGTTTCTGATCCTCAAGTTTCTCCCGCTGCTTTCCCAAAAGTACTGCTTTCTGCCTGCAGTCTTTTAGACGGACAGATAGCCGCTCTTGCTCCTGCAAAGCCGACTGCAGCGCAGGTTCTATCAGCCCCGATTGGTATTCTTCGCCAAACATCCGCTGCCCATCCCGCCAAAGCAGTGACCTTAGCTGTTCGCATTGCTCCTGAATCTTCTGAAACTGTTCCCGGTATTCCTGCAGCGCCTCATCTGCCTGGTCCCTTGCCAGTTTTGCTTCCTCCACCTGCTGTCTGCTGACCGCTGCCCCGGAACATGCTGCCTTATGCGGATGTTCCCGCGAACCGCAAACCGGACATGGCTCTCCCGCGGCAAGATTCTGCGCCAGAAATCCCGCCTGGTCCTCAATAAACATCTGATAGCTCCTGTCATGTTCCCGGCTCTTCTTTTGATAATCCTCCAACAAAATTTTTAGTTTCTGCTGCCCTTGCTCACGCTTTGCTTCGCTCGCTTTCCACTGCATTTGTGTCTGCAGCATTTCCTGTAACAATAACAGCTTCCCGGCATGTTCTTTGTCCTGCTGCACAAGTTCCGGCAAATTGGCTGCTTCTGATTCTAACTCCTGCGTTATTTTTTCTATTGCTGTAATTCTTTCCTCGGTATCGGCAAGAAGCTTTGTCTGTTGATTTAATTTGCGCTCTATTGACTGTTTCTGCTTCTTTGCCTGTGCTGCCGTCTGCTCCCGCTCTTTTAAACTCTGATACTTGGGCAGCAGGTTTTTGAAATGAGCCGTCTCCTCCGTCAAAACAGCCATGCGTTCCCGGTAACGCTGCCCAAGGTCTGCCGATAATGTTTCCGATTCTTTCAGCCTGTCCTGCTGCTCCTTCAACAGCTGTTGTTTTTGCTGGATTTCCTCCCCGGCTTTTCTGGCCTGCGCAAAAAGGCGGTTGATTTCCTGCAGCTGGCGCAGTTTATAATTCAGTTCCTCCTGCTGCCCTGACAGTTCTTTCCCGCGCTCTTTCAGCTGCCTTTCCTGCATTTTCTGTTCACGGATAATCTGCGCCAGGATTTCCTCAATCCGCCCGGAATCTGTCTCTAACCGCTCCCGGCTCTCCTGCCAGCTTTGCAGATATTCGCTGTCCGCTGCGCAGCGTACCCCCTGAATCTCATGCGCACAGAGTTTGCGGTTATCTTCCAGTTTCCCATACAATGACTTGCTTTTCTCACGGAGGCGCTTCTGAATGCGCTCATAAACCCCGGTATCAAAAAGCCTGGCAAAAATCTCTTTCCTGTCTTTCGAGGAGGCATGAAGCAGACGGATAAATTCCCCCTGGGCAATCATGGCAACCTGGGTAAACTGTTCTTTGCCCACTCCAAGAATCTCGGCAATTTTCTCATTGATTTCCCGCACTTTTCCAGGAAATTCCCTGCCGTCCGGCATGGTCAGTGAGACAGACGCTGGTTCCATAGTAACAGTCCGCTCACCGTCTTTGTTCTTGCGTCTGCTCGGACGCTCATAGCTGGGATTCCTGCGCACCTTGTAACATTCCCCACGGTAAGAAAACACCAGTTCCACGAATGTCGGCACATCCTGGCTGGCATACTGGCTGCGCATCATCGCTCCCTCCCGCTTGCCTCCGCTGGTCTGGTCGTATAGGGCATAAGTAATCGCATCAAATATCGTGGTCTTACCAGAGCCCGTGTCCCCGGTAATCAGAAATACGCCGCCCTTTGTCTGGGTAAAATCAATCGTTTCCTCTCCTGCATAGGAGCCAAATGCCGACATCGTAAGTGTCATGGGCTTCACGCTCCTCCCCTCCTTCCTCAGACACAGTATTACTCAATTTTCATCCCCCGCTTTCCTCAGACACAATATTACTCATTTTTCATCACCCCTACTGTCCACAATCTCTTCCACTAGGATTTCTTCCACCAGGGCTTCTTCTTCCGCAGTCATCGGCTGCCCCTGCATTTCCTGGTAGAACGCGCAAAACAGTTCCATCGGCTGCATGGAGAAATCCTCGTCCTGCTGCTCGCTTATGCGGTTCCTGGTCCTCGTATTGTCAATCCGCACCTCCAAGACGGCGTCATAGACTTCCTCCAGCTGTTCCTTGGGATGGTACGGTTCCTTTTCGTCCGTCAAAGTGACGCTGAGGAAATCATGGCGGTTGCCTTCCCTTGCCCTGCCGATAATCTCCTGCAGCAGACCGCGCTCCCTTCGCACGTCCTGTATAGGTATCAGGGGAATCGTCTCAATCACAGCTCCTTCCCCTTTTGCCCCCAAGGTTACCATGGTAATGGATTTTTTGTGATGCTCCTCGCTGACGGAATATTTGAGCGGCGTTCCGCAATAACGGATATGGGGAGACTTTACCATCTGCGCGCCATGGATATGCCCCAGCGCTGCATAATCAAATTCCGCAATCACCGACACATCCACGTTCTCCAATCCGCCCAGGGACACCGCAAGCTGCTCCGATTCACACCGCTCAGGAGCCTGTCCATGATTCGTATAAAATTGATGGGAAAGCAGCACGTTCCGCTGCCGATAGTCAATCTCTTCCCTTGCCAAAACCTCACGGACTGCGCTCTCATAATCCGTAACCGCGCCCTCCGCAAACAGATGGCGCACATAGCCAGGCTTCAGGAAAGGCAGAAGATAGAAATTCACATCCCCATATTCATCACTGAGCACAACTTTTTTCAGATGTTCTTCCTGCTGCGTGGGTGCGGATACCGACAGGTAAATTTGATGTTTTTCCAGAAATGAGGAGGCATAGCCGAGACGCCTGGCATTGTCATGGTTCCCCGCAATGACCAGTACCGGAATGCCCGGCGTAATGGCGGATAGCTCCTGCAAGAATTTATCAAAGACCATATAGGACTCACCGGAAGGCACTGCATGGTCAAAAATATCGCCGCAGATTAAAATTGCATCCGGGCGGTATTCCCGCGCTTTCTCAGCAATCTGGGACAATACCGCTCGCTGGTTTTCCTGCAGACTGTAATAGTGAAGCTGTTTACCGATATGAAGATCGGAGAGATGAAAAAACCTCATGCATTACTCCCTTCCCAAATACCGCTTCAGATCTGCCATCTGACGTTTGGCCTGCCGGTATCCTTCCTCATAAAGCATTGTCAATCTGTCAGGGTTTGACTCTGTCCTGCCGATGCCGTAAGTCGTCTCCGGCGCAATCACAAACACCTCGCCAGATTTCTCCTTTTCCAACAGCTCTTCCATACAGGCATTATATCTTTCGGGGCGCGTCTTTAAATCTTCCACAATATGAGGATATTTCTTATATAACTTGATGGAAATTTTGCCCGCACGCTCTGATTTTTTGACATAGCCGCGTTCTCTGGTGAGGATGACGATATTTTTATCGCAGCCCTCCTCCATCGCGTGCTTATAGGGAATGGAATCTGACACGCCGCCATCGAGATAATAACGTCTGCCGACTTTCACCGGCTGGAAGAGGATGGGCAGCGCACAGCTTGCCACTAACACCTCAAACTTCTCATCTTTCCTCGGCACTTCCAGATATTCCGCTTTGCCGGTATGGATGTTAGTGACACATGCCTCCACTTTTCCCGGAAACGCTGCAAACGCCTCAAAGTCAAATGCTTCCAGTTTGTTGGGTATCTCCTCGAAGACAAAGGGAATATTGTAAAAATTCCTGTGTTTCAGCAGGTGATGCACTCCCATATACCGTTTATCATTCATGTATTTCTGGATAATCGTCAGATTTCTGCCTTTCTGTCCGGAGAGATAGGACACCCCATAGGCAATGCCTGCCGACACGCCGATAAAATAATCCGGCATAATCCCTTCCTCCAAAAATGCATCTGCCACACCGCAGCTAAACACGGTGCGGCTTGCCCCGCCTTCCATGGTTATTCCCAGTTTCATGCACTGCTCATTCCTTTCCGTTCTTTCATAATGTAACATATTCTTCAGCTATTATATTTTGTTATACAGAGAGTTTCCACTCCGTTCCTTTTTGTCTTTATCATTTGTCAAACAAATCACTGTGTGACCCGGTGCGGCACAATGTCAGCACCAGCACGTCATCTTCAATCCGGTAAATGAGAAGCCAGTCCGGCTGGATGTGACATTCCCTATGCCCCACCCAGTCGCCTGTTAATTCATGGTCCTTGTTTTTCTCCGGCAATATCTCCCCACGCGACAAAGCACGGATAATATCATCTAGCAGGTCAATGTTTCGATTACGCTTGATTGACAATTTGTAGTCTTTTTTGAACTTTGTGGTCCAGACAATATCGCGTCTCATCTTTTAAGTTCCCGAAGCGCTTCCTCAACATCAGAATAATGCCTGACGTCTGGATCATGCGCAATACGCTCCGCCTCTAGCATAGCCGCAATGGTTTCCCGGTTAGGCTGTTCCAGCTTCACATCAAAAGGAAAACCTCCAACACGGAGAGACTGACGCAGAAAAACGTTGATAGCAGTTGTTAGGTTCATGCCTAATTCACTGTACAGGCTCTCACACTGTTTTTTAATGTCGCTGTCCATCCGAACGCTAAAATTTGTTGTAGCTGCCATAATATCAACCCCTTTCGCATTTCATTGCACTTATAGTATATGCGTTTTGCAATGCAAAATCAACTCAACAGCCAGAAAATTCTCTTATATTTTTTATCTTACTTCTTTACGCGAATCTTTTTCGTTACTTTCTTCTTCCCACAGCTGATTGTCAGTTTCGCTGTTCCGGTTTTATCCCTGGCGTTCAGCTTTACCTTATTTCCTTTGGTCTTATTCAGCTTAAGAAGCTTCTTGCCCTTGGCGTCTAATTTCCACTTCACCGTCCCTTTCAAGCCATACGTCTTGGCTGTCAAGGTAACGGATTTCTTCATTCTGACAGACGTTTTTCCTTTGACCTTAATCACTGGCTTTAACACTGTAACGGTAAAGGTCGCCTGCAGATTGCTGCCGTCCGCTGTCCGCACCGTAACTTTGACTTTACCTGGAGCTTTCGCCGTCAGCTTACCATCATTTGACATGGTAGCGACAAATTTCTTGTCGACGCTATAAACAATTCTCTGGGAAGCGCCGCTTGGTTTGATTGTCACTTTCATCTGCAGCTTCTGGTAAGGATACATTTTCTTGCTCTTGGCAGATAAAGAAATGCTTGTCGCCTTAATTGGCTGCTGCACTGGCGGCTGAGCCGGCTGCGCTTCCACTTTGCCCGCGTATGTCCCGCTTATCTTCCCTGTCTCCACGGAACTTGTAACTTCTACGGTCATTTCCTTGCCAACCTCA
Source organism: uncultured Lachnospiraceae bacterium (assembly GCA_910583835.1). Classification (GTDB taxonomy): domain Bacteria; phylum Bacillota; class Clostridia; order Lachnospirales; family Lachnospiraceae; genus Petralouisia. Next base: position 40,061 of record CAJTYM010000005.1, read on the forward strand.
CTGGCTGTCAGCACATACGATTTATCTGTAGCCCCTGCAATCTTAACCCCGTTTGCATACCATTGATAACTAAGTATTCCCGAATTATTGTCCTGTAAAACAGCTGCCGTCAGTGCATCTTGCGGATAGGAAATTGCGCCGCTTCGAGAGGACGATACCGTGACCGTTCCCGTCAGTTCCGCTGGCTCTTCTGGTCCCGGTCCTGGTCCCGGTCCTGGTCCTGGTTCTTCTTCCTCAAGAATATCTCCTGCATATTTCCCCTGAATTGTCCCAGTCTCCACAGTACTTGCAACCTTAACTTTCACAGCTTTGCCAATTTCTGCTTCCGTCAGAACATAGGAGGCGTTTGTCGCCCCAGCAATTGCTGTCTCCCCAGCATACCACTGATAGCTGAAGTCTCCGGTATTGTTGGTATCATCGCCTACCGTGGCTGTCAGCGTATCTCCTGGATAGGAGGCAGCCCCTTCCCGGCTTGAGGTTACGGTAACGGTTCCGCTCAGTACTTCCGGCACTATAACATTTGTCGTCACAATATTCGTAAAGTTCATGGCAGCAGTTACATAATCATTTCCCTTAAGTCCCAGAACCTCGATAGTATTCATAACACCATCCGCTGCCTCCAACAGCCTGTTGTCCACTACGATGCTTGCCTCCCCATCTGTCAGCGGGATGACTGCACTGCCGTCAATTTCTGCTTTCTTGCCATTTATCAAGAAAGTCACCGCATCCACATTGGCATCCGTTACCTTGACCTTGGCAGTCACCGTGCCGTCTATACTGTCTTCCGTGGCGGTCACTGTAATCTTAGAGGACACCTGATTGCCCAGGGAACGGTAAAACGCCTGTACATCTGTAAACTGCGCGTCCATCCACGCTACGCGCTTTTCAATAAAAGTCCTCAGAGATTCAACCGCTGCCTCGTATGTCTGGCTTGTCGTCTGCACCTGCTGCCCATTTACAAAAGCAAACCCGCTGCACTTATCATAGGAATAAGCCCACTTGCTGTCATTCGCCAGAGACGCTGAACGGTATTTCTCCAGCAAGCTGTCAATAGCGCCGCCCTCTTTCATAATATCCTCAATAACGGTAGGACGGTATTTCTTATAGAATTCAAATGCCTTTGTCACGAAATAGGGGTCTTTCACCAGATAACGGTTCCACTGCTCCTTCTGATAACCCTGTTCTGCAAACCCGCCCTGGAATGTGTCCATGCCGCAGAGCGTAGTATGCCAGTTGTCATACACGAAGGGTCCCGTCATGCTGTACATATTGATATTGCCCCATGCCCAGTCATAATCCCACGCCGGCCCCATCTTTGCCTTGCCCTCTATATCTTTATAGAGATAAGTGCTGTTCTTCATGGAGTCCCAATTGTTCACATACTCACACAAGAGCCAGTACTGCAGCAAGGAATCCAGTTCAAATAAATCCGTGTAATGGACTTTCTGCCCATTATAATCCGCCGTAAAATCAGGGCTGCGCAGCGCTGCCTCATAGGCAGCCAGATAATTCTTGGCAAATGTCATCATCACATCGCTGGTCTTCGCATATTCCGGCGAGCGGAAAAACATAGGGATATTCCCATATTTCGTGGAAAACGTAGAAATATATTTGTACTGGTCTGAAGTAGACCTGAAATCCATATCCAGCAGGAATCCGCCTGTAACTTCGGGAATGTCCTCTGCATAATAATCAGCTATCTGGTAAGTATTGTTTTTAAATGTTACCTCCCCGGTCGTCACCCAACTGTAATCCTGCTCCATTAACTCTTCCAAATCGGATTGTTTCAGTTCAGGATTCTGAATACATATTGCTTCTGCGATGTCATCTGCCAGCCCTTCCCAGTCATGCACATTGACACGCGCAGAGCCAACACGCACATGTTCCGCCAACTCATAGATGCCCTGATACTGCCCATTTAAAATCAGCACCACATTGGTTGTGCCCATAGACACCTCCATGCCGATATCCTTGGAAAAATTATGCGCCAGTTCGTTTCGCATATTCGTATGGTCAATCATATTTGCCAGAAGCACCCAGTGCTTGTTGGTATTTTTGCTGGCTTTCTTGTTATTCTTGCCGAGCCCCAACAGATTTGACTTCGTGCCAAGCTTTAATTTATAAGGTTTTTTCACATTCCATGCCACAGCCTGGCTCCAGGTGGAATTCCCCCTGCCTTTAATAGTTGTCTTGCCATCGTACCAATACGATTGGTCGTTAAATTCATCATTCCCCTGTATCTTCATAACGGCGTCCTTTGCCACCGTATTGCTGTTTACGCCCTGACCATCATTGGTATCTATATAGACGACCGGAAGCTCACTGCAGTAAGTAGACAGATTCCAGCTCACGCTGCCATCTTCAGTCGTAATCGCCACAGAAATGAATTTCTCCAAATCATTGGCAGTCGGCGTATAGCTGCTGCCGGTATTGGAAATGGCTGTTCCGCCCACGCTCCACTGATAATTGAGGCTGCTGCCCTCCGGCAGATTGGAGACCGTAACCCCAAGCGGAGTGCCCACCTTCGCATAAGGCTGGTCAAAGGCAGCTACCTGCGCATTATCCGACAAGACTACAATCTTAAAGCTGCGGCTGTATCCTTTGTCTGAATGCGCGGTCAGCAATACCGTTGTATCCATGCCAATCTCAGCCGGATGGGCAACCGCCTTATCGCCTTCAATCGTCAGCGCCTTCTCCTCACTGCTGCTCCAGGTTATCGCATCGCTGCCCGCCATCTGCGGAAGCACGATTTCCGTCTTTATTCCGGATGCAGCCTCCCCCTCTGCAAACGTAAGCGACAACCCGGAGAGATAGATTCTGCCCGCCGCACTGGACGTCAGGCAAAACTTCGGAACCGGGTAACAGCCCGCCTCGGCCTGCCATGTATCGGCAGACAGATTGCCAACGAGCACGCCGCTCAACAATTCCTTATCCTTGACCGCCGTTACCCCGCCAAGAATCTGCTGTTCCAGAGAAGACGGAATATAACAGTCGGTAAGCGTACTCAGAAAACTCGCATTTCCATTCTGCGCCGTGGCAATGCCAAACGCATCGTAGCCTGCATACTGCACAATTCCGGTATTGACGCACTGGGAAATCGTCTTGCAGGCAGACTGCGCAACGCGACCAATGATTCCTGCCGCATAGACCAAATCTGTCCGTGAGCCATCGGCAAAAACATCCGCCCCATTGTAACAGTCTTTCACAGAAATAAAATTATTCATTATGGAAGAATCCGCCGTCCTGCACTCACCGATGATTCCACCCGCGCCCACCGTATCACAGATTCCTGTAGGATTGACCATCAAGGTTCCGTCCACAACGACAATGCCGGAAATATTGGCATAGCCATTGACCTCTCCTGCCAGCGTACCTACCGCTGCCAATCCATCCGGGAAATCTGTATGGATGTTGACATCGGTAAAAATCAGGTTTTTCACCTCCGCATAATTGCTGGCATCGTTGGAGCCAATGACACTGAACAGTCCCACCTGCCCATATTTATTCGCCTGATTAATCGAATCACTGAGATTGATAGTCAGTCCTGAAATTACATGCCCCTGACCATCGAACGTCCCGGAAAACACATTTGCTTCCGCGGGGTTACATGTCCCCTTGTTGCCCACATAGCCGCCCAGTGGCTGCCAATCGCTGCCGGACAAATCAATGTCGGCGGTCAGCTGATAATCCCCGCTCATGGGATAGGCAGCGTCCGTGCCAATCTTCTGCAGGTCCTCCGCCGTCCCGATAGAAATAGTACCCCCTTCTGCCGCCTGGACAAACAATGACGTCTCCAGACCGGAAATCAATAGCGCTGCTGCCAAAATGACAGACAGCAGCCTCCCCCATGGCACATTCCTAAAGTTATGCTTCATAAAAACCTCCTTCTCCTATGTTATCAATAGAGATATGAATAAATGATTGTTAGCCATATTTTAACACAGAACGGTTGTTAAAAGGAATCTTTTTTCTTAAAATACGTGAAACCAGAATTTGAAATTTCAATATTGTTTTTTGGGGAAAATCAGTTATAATCTTCTGTAAAGAGACTGAAAATCACGCTTACAAGATGATTGGCAGCAAATGCAAGGAGAACCCGCATGGGCTTGCGCCATGCCAATCTGCTCAGAAAAGGGGGCATTCCCATGAAACAATCCGAAGAAATCCGCATGACATATTCCGGCGTCATCACTAAGAAAAATCAAAAAATTGTCCATGTAGCCTTTGAAAGGGGCAAGAATTTTGCAGAATGTATCCTTCCCTCCGGCAAAGTAGAAAAATCCTCGGGATTTACGGAGGAAGAACTGCAGCAGCTAAGCAGTTACCTGCTGCAGAATGCAGATGATATTATGAAAAAAGCCGCGCAAGTCAATCCTCTGCGCAGCTGGATGGGGAAGGACTGAGAGGACTTCCCCTATCTCTCTATTGATTCGCCTGATTCCCACATTTGGGGCAGACATTTCCGCCACGGTAAGTATATCCGCAGCGATAGCAGCATTTCACTTCATGCTTCTCTTTTGCCAGATAAGTAATGCTTCTGGACTCCGGTTTTTCCTGTAAATATGAGACAAACCCCTCGAGGATTTTGGCAAATACATCCAGCTCTTTTGCCGGGATTCCACCCGGTATTTTCGTCTTCACGCCATTCCCCCGCTTTAAGTAAAGCCCGCGGTTCAAAAGCCCGGTATTTCCCTCAATGCCCAACAGCCCGCGTATAGGTATTTTCTCACTGTTAAAGGTACTGTTATAAAAAATATGGTCCGGCGTCAGCAGAAACCCTTCTTTTCCGTTCTTCTTGGCAGAGGAATCGCAAATCATTATGGGGTACTCATAACGGCTGCGGTCCGCAGCATATGTATTCAACGCCTTAGCTGCCAGCCTTGCTTCCTGCTCCTCCCAGTCTCCCCGCATCACTTTGCGCACTTCGTAGAAATGGAGCCGCCCCATATCCTTAATCCTGCCTTTCAAGTCCTCCCGCAGCTTATCCACCAGCAGCGCGCATTCATCCATTTTAATCTTCGTCAGCCGTTTATCTATCATCTCCAGCGTATTCGTCTTCAGTTCCGGCAGAAATGGCCCCCCCTCAATCTTCTCATAGGCTTCTGCCGCCTCATCAAATGTCATGGTAAGGATATTGGGGCAAATCTTATCAATTGCTGCCTCATCCAGCTTGCGGATTCTCTCTTCCACCTGTTTCTGCACCGCCGCTGCATCTTTCCCCGAGAATCCCTCCCTGAGCTGCTGCAGCATGTTCAGCAGGCCTTTGCGGTCGCTTTTGCCTAACCGCCGCATCATCGCGTCAAGTTCCGCTTGCTGTGCCTGTCTGCCCTTCTCTTCCAGCTGCTCTTCATAAGACGAAAGGTCCGCATCCTGATATTGCGCCAGTTTCTGCCGAAATGTATGGTATTGGCTGCGCGTCATATTCGCTGGCATGGCATGGATTAGCTGCTCTGCCTCCTGTTGTCCGCGCACACGTTTTATTTCCCCTATCTGTGCCAGCGCCTCCGCTTTCGCAGCTTCGGAAACCTGAGATTTTGCCACCTCCGATTCTATACGTGAAATCACATGGTACGGCTTGCCCTGGCAGTCTTTCACCTTCTGCAGAACTTGTTCCTCTTCCCGCCGTGATAACGCTTCATCAATCTGGCTGTTGAAATCCTTCTTCTGGTCATGCGCCAGCGCTTTCTCCGACTGTATTTGATGGCGCAGCTCCCCCAACTGCCGTAGGGACATACGGTCTAATACCTTCATCCTCGCCTGGTATTTCTCATATACTTCATCTTCCGCACCTTCCGAGGCCTGATGCCTGGCGGCTGTGCTGCCATTTCCCCTGGCAGTCCCATTTCCCAGACTATCAGAAATCTGCGCGCTGCGGCTTCCTACAAATGCTTGACCGTTTCCTGTGCCATATTGTGAGGTATTTCCGCTCCCTGTCACGCTTCCCCGCCTGTTTCCTTTTGTCCCTGTATCTGTGCCATTTTGACGCGAAATATTTTCTTGCCCTGAGGAAGTGCTTCCATTCTTTTCCCTGACATTGTTTTTTTGCATTCGGTGCAGCAAATCACGGATACGTTTCTGATATGGCTTCGCTTTCTCCGGCGGATAGAATCCTTCCTGCAGCTTACCGTCCAGTTCCAAAAGTTCTTCCTCTGTCATGTCCTCCAAATCTGCACAGGCTTCCTCTATCGTCTCCGGCTCTCTCGTCCTGCCCCGCTCCCACTCAAACTCATTGAAATGATAATTTGTCGTACGCCGCGCATTTTCTCCCAAAAGCTTTTGGTAATCCTCATATGCCGCCCGGTCGCTGCCAAATTCCAGTTTATAGACGTCCCCTTCTTTCAGCAGCTTCCCCGGACGCGGCGTGTAGAAAACATTGCATTCACTGCAGGTGTAACTCCTTGCCAGATATACTTTCCCTTCCTCCGTCTCTACCAGAAGCTCCTCTCCCTCCGGGTAGACTGCCATGTACATTTTCTCAGAACATTTTGCACAGCAAAGCCCGGTACGGTAGAAGTTATTGCCCAGCCGGGAGGCCTGTTTCTCATAGGCGGAAAGCTCGCTTTGGGCAAATTGGCACTGCTCTGGCTGCCAGCAGATTTTGTGCCACAGTCCCAGTCCTTCCTCGGGCTGCTGCTCCTCTTCCCTGGCCTCCTGCGCCTTGCGCTTTCCCTCTTCCACCGCCGCCTCTACAACCTCTTCATATGTCATTTGAATGTCATCTTTGTAAAAACGGAAATAATCATCGCGATATCCCGGTTTTATCCTGATGTCTTTTAATATTGCCTGAAAAAGGCTGTTCAGCTGGTTATAATCCTGGTCCACTTTCAGCCCTTTGATCGTCCCCCATTTGCCAAATGCATATAATGTCATGTTGAGTACGTTGGTCAGTATTTCATTGTTCTCCACTGCCTCCGCACCCTCATCGCTATCCGGCAGTTCAATGATATTCGTATTCACTTTGCGGTTATCAAAATTAAACACCAGCGAGCGGACGCTTCCTGAGAGAATCAGAAAATTATTCAATACCACAAATCTCTCATTCCATGAGACATTTACACCCATGGTCTTAATCATGCGCCCAAATACCGATTTGAGTTCTTCATTTGCCTTTAGCAGAATCATGCTGAGCCTCCACTAATCTTCTACCCATTTCAAAATAGCCACGCCTTTGGCGTCAAGCTCCAGTTGTCCATTTTCCTCATATGATTTCCCTGTCAGCAAATCCGTACATGTCCTGCACACGGAAATTTTTCCCGCTTCTTCCTTGTGATTCAGCAAGAACAGATAATGCTCCTTATTACGGAATCGCTCTGTCGCCTCAATGCCGGACGGCGCTTTTGCTGCCGGGCTTATCTGCTGTTTCTCACAGATTTCCTGCACCAGCTTTCCATAAAAGGCTTCCTCTGACCTTGTTCCCACATAATATGCCTGTCCCTGTCCAAAAGAATTGCAGGTAATGACAGGCGTACCGGCATAGAAATCATCCTGATACTCGGCAAGCGCCTCTGCGCCCTCCAGATGCATGATATCACAGAGCATCCCTGCGCTGTAGGTCTGCCCCCCATAGACAAAACTGTTCTTCTTCGTATCTGGCAACGCATCTATCTCTTCCACCCAGATTCCCAGTATATCGCGAAGCCTTCCCGGATAACCGCCGATAACCACCAGGTCATTTTCGTCCACATATCCGCTGAAAAATGTCGTGACAAAGTTTCCGCCAGCTTTCACAAATTCACGTATCCGCTCATCCACACCAGGCTTCGTCATATACAATACCGGGGCAATCACCAATTTATAAGCAGACAAATCGTCCTCCTCACCCACGATATCTACCGGTATATTCTGCCTGTGCAGCGCCGTATAATAATTCATGATTTCGTCAAGATATTTTAAATTCACGCTTGGACCGGCAGAGTACTCAATTGCCCACCAGTTTTCCCAGTCGAACATCAAGGCTGTCTCTGCCTTGCCGGAAGCGCCAAGAATCTCAGAGCCAAGCTTTTCCAGTTCTTCTCCCAGCTCAGCCACTTCCCGGAATACCCTGGTATGCTCATGTCCTGCGTGGTCAATCACTGCACCGTGGTATTTCTCACAGGAACCAATACTGCGCTTTAACTGGAAAAACAGCACGGCGTCCGCTCCATGCGCCACCGCCTGGTAACTCCACAGCCGCATCACCCCCGGACGCTTTAATGCATTGACTGGCTGCCAGTTCTGCGCGCTGGGCGTCTGCTCCATCAGCACAAATGGTTTTCCTGCTCCCAGCCCGCGCATAATATCATGGTTGAATGCTATCCTGCTGTAAGAATCCTCGTTGGAGGGGTAATTGTCCCAAGAAATGAAATCCATATACTTGCCCCATTTACGGTAATTCAGTCCCTTGTACGCACCCTCCATCAGATTCGTGGTTACCGGTATATCCGGCGTATATTTTTTTACTGCCTCATATTCCAGCTGGAAACACTCTAAAATACTGTCTGAATTAAATCTCTTGTAGTCCAGGCTGATGGTCTGCGCCATTGTCATATTCTCAGTAAAATGCTCCGTCCGGCGGTCCGGCAGCACGATTTCCTCCCAATCATAGAACGTATGCCCCCAGAAAGACGTGTTCCACACACGGTTTAACTCTTCAAGCGTCCCATAACGCTCCCTAAGCCACACACGGAAAGCCTTTTCACAATTCTCACAATAGCATTCACCGCCATATTCATTGGAAATATGCCAGCCGATGATATTGTCATAATTCTGATACCGCTCTGCCAGTTTCTCTGCCAGGCGCACCGAATATTTGCGGTATACCGGGCTGTTGGGGCAGGAATTGTGCCTTGCGCCAAATTTATGCTTTGTCCCATAGAAATCCGTCCGCAGGACTTCCGGGTATTTTCTTGCCATCCATGCCGGATGTGCCGCCGTACCAGTGGCAAGGCAGACATTCATGTGATGGCTCTTTGCCAGTTCCATAATCTTATCTAATTTCTCAAACCGGTATTCATTCTCCGAAGGCTGCAGCGCTGCCCAGGAAAACACATTCAACGTCAGGGTATCAATATGTGCCAATGACAGCAGGCGCATGTCCTCCTCCCAGGTATCTTCCGGCCACTGCTCCGGGTTGTAATCTCCTCCGTAGGCTATCTTATCTGTCTTCCAAATTTTTTTCCACATAATCCTTCTCCATTCCTTTTCATTCTTCGGCTGCTCCAAGAGACCTAAGGCATCCTCCCAGCTTCTAACTTTACTTCTTTGAACCCGATAAGAGACATCAGGTCTCTCCCCAGCTTCGTTTTACTTCTTTGGCTGCTCTCAGAGGCATCAGGACTCCTCCCAGCTTCGCTGGGCCCCTCCTCATGCCATTTGGCCCCCCCTCATGTCATTTGGTCCCTCCTTAGGTCATTTTACTTCTTTGGATGCTCCAAGAGACCTAAGGCATCCTCCCAGCTTCGCTGGGTCCCCCCTTAGGTCATTTTACTTCTTTGGCTGCTCCAAGAGACCTAAGGCATCCTCCCAGCTTCGCTGGGTCCCTCCTTAGGTCATTTTATCACACAATTATACAAATGAAAATCGAAAAGCAATGGATACCTATAGAAATCGTAAAAAAGTTATGATATAATCTGGCAAGAAAAGACAGAAAGGAGCTTACTATGCCATCCATAGACACCATCATCTTTGACTTAGACGGTACGTTGTTAGACACTCTGGCAGATCTTGCCGGCAGCGTCAATTACGCCATGCAAAAATACAGCCTCCCTACCCATTCCTTAGACAGCGTGCGCCAAATGGTGGGGAACGGCGTGACGGTGCTGATGGAACGCGCCATCCCTGGCGGACGTTCCTTTGCCGAATTTGAAAATTGCCTGAACGATTTCAAAGAACATTATGAGGTGCACAAAAAAGACCTTACCATGCCCTTTCCCGGAATCATGGAATTCTTAAAAGATGCATACGGCTCCGGCTATCAAATGGCGGTTGTCTCCAACAAATTTGACCTTGCCGTCAAAGGGCTGTGCCAGGATTTCTTTTCCCCATATATCACAACCGCCATTGGGGAATCCGCCCAGGTTGCACCCAAACCCGCCCCGGATACCGTATTCAAAGCCATGGAAGAGCTACATGCCCAGCCTGCCCAATGTGTCTATGTAGGGGATTCTGATGTAGATATCATGACAGCAAAAAATGCAGGCATTCCCTGCATCAGTGTAAGTTGGGGCTTCCGCAGCCGGCAGTTTTTGCAAGAGCATGGCGCGGATGCCATTGCTGACACTGTGGCAGATTTCCGCAATATGCTAATATAAGTGATATTTTAGCGCCGAGCACAATTGCGAAGCAATATTTGCCTCTTGTGCGAGTGTGCATCCTGCCCGGAGGGCTTTTATCTTATAGGAAAGTCTTTACTTTCACACGTTAATGCAACATGGTCTTTCCTATAAGATAAAAAACTCGAACTTTACATCACCTAATTCAGTTCCAGTTCGCCCAGTTCGCTCAAGTCCAGTTCTTCTCCTTCTCCCTCATCGCTCAGGTCCAATTCCACTTCCTCCCCATCGCTTGAGCCAAGTTCATCCACATCGTCATCCGCATGGTACTCATCATAGGGGATTTCTTTCAGTTTGGCAGATTCATAGAGAATGTCAATCGCCTTCTCCCTTATCAGCTGTGTCCTGACATAAGTTGCGCCATAATCATTCTCGTACTCCTCAAGCGTGTCATAATCGTTCTCTTTTGCCATTTCCTCAGCCAGTTTCTTATAATCGCTGTCGCTGATTTCCTTGCCCTCTTTCTCCAAAATTGCCTGCGTGACAAGGTATTCATTGGTCTGATCCAAAGCCAAATCAGCAATTTCCTCTTCCGTCACGTAGCTTCCCAGAAATTCTTCGTATTCCATGCCCATAAATTCGGCATAATTTTTATAGCCGGTTTCTGTATCTTCATAGAAAAAGTCATACAGCTGCTGAGGATACCCATCCAATGTGGCACTTTCCATAACAAGCCGCAACGCATGTTCCCGCGCCTCAGTCTCAGACTCATCTTCGGCCTCTGTTTCCAGCTGCTCCCTGACGGATTCCTCGTACTCTTTTACTGTCTCACACTCTGATATGGACTGTACATATTCATCGTTATATTCCGGTACGGATGACTCGCTGATAGAATTCACCTTCACCGTGAATTCCGCTTCTTTTCCAGCTAGACTCGCATCGTAATCATCAGGGAAAGTCAGTTTAAATACCGCTGTCTCCCCTGTTTTCTTTCCTACCAGGCTGTTCTCAAATTCATCCAGGAAATCACCGGAACCAAGTTCCAAATCATAACCGGTATCTGTGCCGCCTTCAAATTCCTCACCATCCATCGTGCCTGAATAATCTATATTTACGACATCGCCTACCTCTGCCGCCCGGTCCTTGACTTCCTCGTATTCCGTATTCCCCTCCAGCTCGTCCTGGATGTACTGCTGCACATCCTCATCTGTCACTTCCAGGACTGCCGGGTAGGTCACTTCCAGGCCTTTGTAATCCCCAAGCTTCACATAATCAGACACTTTAAAATCCAATGCCGCATCCGATGAACCTGCCGCACTGCCGGCATCTGCATTCTGAGCGTTGTCCGCACTGCCCTGTTCCTTGCTCTCACATCCTGCCAGCATCACCGCTGCTGCCATTGCTGCCACTGCCAATATGTAACTTCTTTTCTTCATGTATTTACCTCCTGCTGCGCATCCGTGCGCGGAAATTCTGAAATTTGCTGTCTGTAATCATATCATTAATAACTATATGATTACAATTTATTATGAGAGAAATTTGATAAATTTGTGAAAAAAGCGTGAAATATAAAAATGAAGCAGTACAGCCCGACCAAAGACAGCGTAAAATCAATTTCACAATCCTACACCATGTCTTCTGACTGACTGAACTGCCGCATTTTAATTCTTCTTAACTGTTAATGGAAATTCCGCCCTCGCGGGTAAAAGGCGCCAACTCAAGCCTTACAAACCAGCCCTGTTCATGGTCACAGACCGGACATTTCATCGGCGCTTGCGTACCTTCCTGCACATGCCCGCAGTTCAGGCACATCCATTTCGTCTCCACCTTTGAGACAAAAAGCTGATTCGACTCCAAAAGCTGCGCAAACACACCAAAACGATCCCCATGAAGCTTCTCAATCTCTGCAATCATGCGGAATTTGGCGGCTGCGCTGCCAAACCCTTCTTTTTGCGCAACATCTGCAAAATGCTGGTACACGTCATCGTGTTCCTGGTATTCATTGTGCTGCGCCATTTTTAAAAGTTCCGAAATATTCGGGTTTATATCCACCGGATATGCGCCGTCAGCTTCAATGTTCTCTCCTGCCAGTTCCTTCAGCTGTTCATAAAAAACCTGTGCATGTTCCTGTTCCTGGTCTGCCGTAAACTTAAACAAATGCTCAATCACATAGAGCCCCTGTTTATTTGCCTGACCGGCTGCAAATGTGTAACGGTTCCTTGCCTGGCTCTCCCCGGCAAATGCGCGCATCAGATTTGTCTTTGTCTCACTCTGCTTGAAATCCATTGCCATCTTATTCCCTGCCTTTCCTTATTATGGGAATAGCATGTGCAGATGAATTTATTTTATGCAGGAAATTATGTATCTTTTTATCCGCCGTATCAACACAGTTTAATTCTGCAGTCCCCGCGCATCTTCAAAGGGCATTCATATACGTTATCCGTGCCGCTCTTTCCTATGTAAGAGATTGGGCATTTTCTGCAATTCCCATTTGTAAAATCCGAAGCAACCTCAAATTCGATAATTGCTTTACGCCTTCCTCCCTCGGACTCTTCTGTCTGCTGAATATTCTTCCAGCTCAAAACCTGATTGCAGACGCATTTGTCCATGCCCAGGGATACTGCCCTCGAGCAAGTTGGGCAGGCATAATATGCCTCGTTCTGCCCATCACGTATCTCCACTACCTCCGCCGGAAACTGACGGATTAATTCTGCTCTCAAATCATTATTCTGCATTTTAAACCTCCTTAAAATAAATTGCTCATTCTCATCTTTGACAGGCATCTGCCCTAAAATCACTCATTCTCATCTTTGACAGGCATCTGCCCTAAAATCACTCATTTTCATCTTTGGCTAACTTGTCACTGTTAAAAAATACTTTACTCAGACTCAGCATCAGCTGCGTCTGCTTCTTTATTCCCATCTCACGAAACGTCTTGTGCATGGACAAAAACGATTGCAATTTCGCATTATCAAGATCGTCGATGGTCTTGGCATCTGAGGAACTGAGAATTCCATATACGTTCTCTACCAGTTCTTCCCGCTCTTGCGCCGTCATTGATTTTATCCAGGAATTGATAGCCTTTTCAAATCTCTTTCCTGAAAAACTTCTGGCATCATAAATAAAATGTGTTCCCATCACCAGCCAGGAAAACGGGTTATGCTGCAGAAGCGAAGGGCTGCTGCTGCGTATCGTGGTGTAAATATCATGTTCCATCAACACCCCCACTATGGAAGATTCCGGGACAAAAGAGCGTATCTTATTTCTGATATTCAGGTACATATCACGTTTCAGAAATTCCTCACTGAACCCAGGTCCATCATGATTATAAATGCACACGATTTTCTCCTGCTGCTCCGTTGGCAGACGCGTACCCGCATAAATTGCCAGATTCCCGCCTTTGGAATGACCTCCAAGGCGCAGCGGCAGACCCATATCCTCCGCCACCAAAGCTGCATACTTCGCCGCTTCCATCTGTGAGGGTATTTCCTGCGTAAAGCACATATTAAAATCTTCTTTCCAGCCGACCAACGTATTATCCGTCCCTCGAAAAGATAAAAAAATGGTTTGGTCAGAAAGAAGAAATGTTACCGCCGCAAACTGAATCTCTTTCTCCTCATCCGTAACCGCAAAAAAATGGGATACTTCCATATCCCGAAAACGCGGAAAAGTTGCCGCGGCAGTAGCAAGCTCAATAACAGAACGCATAAGCATACTGGGGCCGTCATATTTAAGCTTATCTCCCATCCTGTTGATGACAGCTATGGCATCCCGAAACTGCACTGCATTCTCTGCCTGGGCAAATGAAAAGTCCAGATATGCAAACACGGATAAAATCAACGAGTCTATCTCGTTGAACGCACTCTGCGCAAATGTCAAATCCCCACGCCATGACAAATAATCAAACACGTCTGCTTTTTTCATATAAACCGACTCCTTTTATAAATATATATATGTAAAAAGCCATTGTAAAATTATTGTAATAATCATATACAAAGTTCGAAAGTTTGTCAATGCGCAATGAGATTTAAGTTCCGCCATTGATAACAGTTCAGCCTTAAATTTTAGGAATCCCCTTTCCTTCTGACAATCCGGTTTTCGCCAGCTGATCCGCTTCCTCATTGTATCTGTCCCCTGTGTGAGCGGCAATCTTACGGAAAGAAATATGAAGTTTCCTGCCATGCTCCCTCATAAATGATGCATATTTCTGCGTCAGTTCATTTTTCGCCTTCCAACCTCCGGTCGCCCACATTTCTATGCCCATATAATCATAACAGACTTCAATGGCGGAATATCCATGCTTATCACACCATTTCACCGCATACATTGCCCCTAACATTTCCCCGGTTACATTGCGCAATGATAAGGACTGCGGGTTATCCCCATTGCCAAACCGCCGTATTGCTTCGCCTTTGGGCGTAAGGATGACGCAGCCAAACGCATACTTGCCAATCTTCTCATCAAAACTTCCGTCCACATAGGCTACCACCTGCCCCGGCAGACACCTGATTCCCCCTTCACACTCCCCATCTATGGCATCATTCTCTGCACTGTACAGATGTGACCCATCTTCAAGATTCCCTGCCCCGGTTAAATACGCCTCTGCCTCCGCTTTGGTGGCAAATCCTCTGTATTCCGCCCCCGGATAGCCGTCAACAGAAGCTTTGCATTGCTCCCAGGTCTGAAAAATGCCTGTGCTTTTGCCCTTTTTTACCGCGTAATATTTTTTCTTAGCCATGAGCTTTCTCCAAATTTTTGATACTGTCAAGAAACTCTTCCGGTGATATAACCGGAAATGTTGCCAGCTTATAATCTTTGATATTCCTTGTAACAATACAATCCGCACCTATACGCATGGCGGTCTGAACCATAACCGCGTCCTCATAATCTTTCATAGATGAACTAATTGCCATCTGGCAGTCTATGGAAAATGTATCTTCCACATCAAAAAGCGAAAATAAGACATGAAGCAGTTTGCGTACTTTTTCTTCGTTATGAATACTACGTCTCAGAATATAATAGATATCTGTCACAGATTTGGCAGTGAGAACTCCCTGACACTGTCTGTCTGATACCGCCAACACAACATCCATAGCAGCTTTATAAAACGGTTCCCTCTTTTGCAGGACATCTACAACAACACAGGTATCAACTAATACTTTCATAAACTATCTGCCTTCTCTGCACGCGCCTCTTCCAGTGTGACATCTGCAGGAATCACACCCAAAAGCGATTTTGCCATTTCCACGCGGTCTGCATTGGGATTGGAAAGCTTGGCAACAACCTTGCCATTTCGCGTAATAAAAATATCTTCTCTTTGCGCCAATTGCAGATACTTGCCCAAATTCAATTTCAGTTCAGTGGCAGTGATTGACATCCATGCACACCTCCTTGCAGTTGTACAACAGTGATACTTAAAATCATTATACGCAAATCGTACAAAAATATCAACATAATATGTTCGATTTCAACTCATATCTCCTTCTTAATGCGCAAAATATTCTGCCCATCCTTATATTCATAAGAAATCTCATCCATGCTCTTCTTGACCATATAGATGCCAAGCCCCCCGATTTCCCGCTCCTCCGCCGAGAGCGCCACATCGGGGTCTTTTCTGGCAAGCGGGTCGTAGGCCACTCCATTGTCGATAAATGTCACCACGACAGAGAGCGGCTCCTGCAAGACGTCCACGCGCACGGTTGCCGGGCCCACCTCTGGATTGTAGGCGTAATGCGCAATATTGCCGAAGAGCTCGTCAATTGCAATGTCAATCTGCATCTGCGCTTTGATTGGGCAATTTAATGCTTCTAACTGTTCATCTACAAATGATGTTACTTTTTCAATATTTTCTACTGTCGCATCAACCGTCAATTCCTTCATTGTGCATCCTCTCCCTGTATTCCAGACATAACATAGTGATATCGTCAAACTGCGGCGCAGCCCCCACAAAAGCATCAATATCTTCTTTTATTCTTACCAGCAGCTCTGTAGGCGGCAAGGAGGCATTCTGCCCAAGGATTTCTCCCAGGCGGGTCATGCCATAGAGTTTGCCGTCCTTATCCGTTGCCTCCGTCACGCCATCCGTATATTGGAACAATCGGTCGCCGGGGGCTAACTGCATGCTGCCGCACTTGTAACACATCCCTTCCATGCCGGCGAGCACGAAGCCCGCACGGATTTTATACGGTTCATAGCTGCCTCCCTTTTTGCAGATAAAGGGAATCTCATGACCCGCATTGACAAATGTAAACTCTCCGCTCACAAGGTCTAACACCCCCTCAAAGGCGGTGATAAACAGCCCTTCGCTGTTGGACTCGCATAAGAGGTCGTTGACCTTGGTAAACACCTCGCCCAAATCCCTGCCAGGCTGCGTATGGTCCTTAATCAAGGTCTTGCCAATGACCATGAACAGCGCTGCCGGCACGCCTTTTCCTGAAACGTCCGCCATGACAATAGCCAGATGCCTCTCATCCACCATAAAGAAATCATAAAAGTCACCGCCGACCTCTTTTGCCGGATTCATCGTGGCATAAATATCAAATTCCGGCCTATCTGGAAATGCCGGGAAAATGCTGGGCAGCATATTGGCCTGGATTTGCGTGGCAATCGAAAGTTCTGCGCCAATCCGCTCTTTCTCCGCCGTAACCATTGTCAGGTTTTCTACATATTCCACAATATCCGTTTCCATCTTATTTACCGCTTTTGCCAGCACACCGATTTCATCGTTTTTCTTAATCGATGCCAGCTTATCTGAGGGCGTATTGGAATCGGCAAACCGTTTGGCCTCATCTGTGACTGCCAGAATCGGCAATAAAACCTCCCGGTACAGGAACGCACTGTACGCAAGCAAGAACAGGCAGACAGCTACCAAAACGCCAAGCAACGTATCCTTCACATAAGTATCGCGTGCGTTTTTCAATCTCCTCATGGCTTTCTCCACCCCGAGGATTGCCACAATTTTTCCCTTGGGATCATATACGGCAATGCCGGCCGTCGTATGTGCCCCAGATTCCTCCGAATAGGAATAAAGGTACTCCGTGGCGCGCTCTCCTTTGGTAATGATGTTGCGCACATTATTCACATACTGCTCATCTACGCCAACTGCCGTATAGCCTAAGGGATAACGGTCAAATCCGCTGGCAGAATTCACGGAATCATAGATATAGGTAAGCGTGCGGTAATCCGAAGTATCGACCTTCGCCACATAAATCAAGGTCGTATTCGTGGCATCCACCAAATCGTCCAGACGCTTTTCAATCTCCCGGTACTCCTCATCCTGCTCTCCCGTGGACAGATATTCTTCAAATTTATCGGGATTTAAGTACTTTGCCGCAGTCTCCGCAATCTCATAAGCAGAGTCATTATACTGCCGCTGTAACACAGACGTAAATTCCCGGTAGCCAATTATGCTGATGATTGCCCCCAGCAGAATGCCAAAAATTATGACGCCAAGCGTCAGCTTTCCCGTAAGCCCGGTGATTCTTTTTTTCATTCCCGTTCTTCCTTTCCCTATCATTATGCGCCAAGTTCCATCGCTTGCCCGGCAAAAAACTGTTTCTTCTCCGCCGTGTCCAAAATGCAGACACGCTTATTCTGCCCCATCAGCACTCCATTGTCCGCCAAATACTCCTCATAGCGGCGAAAACTGCCTGCGCGCAGATAAGAGATGCGCACCTTGCCGATTTCATTCATCTTCCGGCAGCCCTGATACTCATAATTCACCCGGCACAGACAGTCATCTAAAATATCTTGCGCCTCTGTGATATCCAGATCTGTACATTCCAGATAAAACAAATACCGCGGCAGTATGCCCGACACATCCTCCTGCACACAATAGCCCTTCACCTCACAGCCCATACGCAGAGCAAACTTTTCCATGGCCTGCGCAAGCTGTTCCTGGTTGCTCTTTTCCCCGGCAATATTGATTACCTGATTCCTGCGGTAGCAGAACTGCACGATGGGCGCCTGCCCATACCAGCCTACGACCTCAACCACATCTCCCATACAGTAGCGGTACAGACCGGAATGATTTGTAAACACAAGCTCATACCGCTCTCCCACGCTGACTTCCCACAAAAATAACGGCTGTTCATATTTTTTCCATTTATCCGCCAGCGGAAGGAACTCAAAAAATCCCGCCTCTGGAAACAGAATATAACGGTCCGGCTGATTCATTTTCTCGGCAACGCCAAAAATCCCCTCCGAAGCCGCATAAGCATAATGATAGATAGGAATATTCCCTGCATATCCTTGCATTTTCTCTGTATAATATGAAAATGTCCTGCCACCGATTGCCAGCACATAGCGAACCCTGGGCCAAATTTTTTGTACCATATTTTCCCGCAGCGATTCATGAGAAAGACGGCGCAGCTGGTTTGCCCTCGCAGGATTGGGCGGCAGTTTCCGTTCTGCATATTCCCGCCACCAGGGGCTCAGATCCACGCTTTCATCTACGCTTCCATGCTCCATATCATGAAGCAGCATCTCCCAGTTTCGCCAGATATAATCCATGACCCCCGCCACCCGGTTGATAAAGACGCCGTGTATGGCGCAAAGATTTTGCTCCTCCAGGGCAAACCGCACTTTGATATAGAGCAAATCTTCCAACGTGTCCGGGAAAAGAACCTCCTTGGGCACACAGTAATCCCCGGCGTCAAACTGTCCATCCCTGTCCAGCCATTGGTAGAGGCAGCCGGAGCGTATGCCGTTCATCACACCATTTTCCATGGAAGTTTTTGCGAATTCCCCAATCTGGAAAATCTTGCCAAAAACCTTGTCCTCTGGCAAATCCCGGTAATATTCCCTCACCATGCCAAAGGGAATTCCATATGCATAGCTATACTGAATCTTTAAATCCGTCTCCGTGAGCGGCAGATACTTCGCCTCCCCGGTCGTGCCGGAACTGATACAGTAATAAACACTTGGCTCCTCTGTGAGAACTTTTTCCTCGCCCGCAATCATCCGCAGAATATATTCTTCATAATTTCCATACACAGAAAGCGGCACTTTCCTCTGGAACTCCCCAGCAGTCTCAATCTTCCCAAAACCATATTTTTTGCCATATACCGTATCACAATTGCGGCGCATAATCCCTGCGAGTATCCGCAGCTGCACATCTGCTGCCAATTCTGAGGTCTTCCTGAGTGAATCCATCGATTCCAGCCCCAGTTTTCCATAGTCGGTTTTCATGCTTCCCTCCGTTTCCTATCATATGTAAATCTGAATCGTATTCATGCCAAATGTGCGCTGGTATAAGGCTGTCTCCACCATATCTTCAATCATACGGATGCCCAGGTACATATCATCCAGCTTTGCCGCCTCAGAAGGCTTCCCTTGCACAACACCGCCCTTTTGCCCAGCGCTGTCTTGGTTGCTGCGCAAAGGATTGAACTCTCTGCCGCTGTAACGGATACGGATTCCGATTACGCCCTCCAGGGAATATACCCTGAGGTCAAACTCCACGCTGCCCGCAGGATTCACGGATGCAATCACTGTCATCAACTCTTCCATTGCCAGGCTTACACGCATGACCTGCCCCGGCAGCATTCCATTTTCCTCACAAAATACGGTAATCTTGCTGCTGGCATCACAGATATCCTCCGCCTCTCCACGCACAGAAAAATTGATGACCCGCCCGGTCTCCTCCAAGGTATTGTCCATCAGCAGGAAACGAGAACAGCGGTCATGAAAATGGCAGTAAATCCCTGTCGCCGCAAACCAGAAAAACAGCGTGAGAACTTCACCGAAAAACAAAAACCACCACGGATTCAGCGAAAACCGCCAAAGCACAGACAGGCTGGCACAGGGCAGCACAAACACGCGCAGCAAAATAATAACATTTGCCCACATCGAATGCCCTGAGACATTATAATAGCCTGATAAAATACAATTACACAACGCGGGAATCATGCCCAGCGACAGACAGAAAAAGGCAAACCCCAGGGACTCTGTCAGCCCATATGCTCCGGCAATCAAATCTGCCCCCGCAAGAATCACGGCAGAAAACAACAGGCAATAAGGCACACCGCTTTTTATCTGCCTTTTTATCAACATGCGGGCGCTCTTGTTATCGTGCTCTCCACTATATATGCCCAGCATTGCCGATGCTGCCTGCGGCACGCCGCCGGTAACGCTCTCCTCAAACGCGCAGATACAATTTACGGCTGTAAACGCCGCTACCAATCCGCTGCCGCCGCTCCACAAAAGCAGCGTGTTCACCGCCATGACGCGCAGAGTCTGAAACAGATTGTTCATGGCTGACGGACTGCCCGCCTTGGCAATCTGCCAAAAAGAAACGCCCTTGCAGGCAAGGCAGATTCCCAGGGGAAAGCTGCTCCTTTTATCACACAGCCAGACAAACCCCAGCAGGCAGGAAGCCGCCGTCGCCACAACGCTGGCCAGCGCAGCGCCAAAGACGCCCATATCAAACACATACAAAAACAACAGATCCAGCAGGACATTTCCCACACCCATCACAAGCATCATCCAGGTAACCTGCCGATTCCTTCCATCCAGCCTGAGATACCAGAAAGGAATGTAAATGAGGATTTTCGGCAGCGCCCCGGCAAGGGTCACGCCGACATATTCCATCACTAAAGGCGAAACCGATTCCTCGGGACACAACAGGCTCGCCAACGGTTTCAAACACACCAATCCTGCTGCCGTAATCACTGCCGATACCAGTACGCACCAGAAAACTGACATCTTGTAAAGTTCCTGCGCCTTGCCGTCCTGGTTATCGCCGATTGCCGCCGCCGCACAGATTGCCGTGCCCGATACGACAAAGGAGCCTGCGATACACAAGGCGAGATAAACTGGCAGACTGAAATTAATAGCAGCTAAGGCATCCATCCCGAGCCGCTGCCCGACAAGGATGCCGTCTGCAAGGATATTGATATTACCGCTTAAAATGGAAAGCATACAGGGAATTAAGGCTTTCCCATATGCCTTTTTCAGAAACTGTTCGTTCTGCTCCAGCGAAACGGCGGATGCATGTTCACTCATACGCGTTTATCCCTCAATGCAACAGTTGAAATCAAGTTTCAGCTTACGATTCAATCGTAAAACTATCTGCCGACATATCTTAGTTTACGATTCAATCGTAAGGATATCCGCAAATCCGGTCACTTCAAAAATCTCCATAATTGTCTCATTCACGTTCGTGACCTTCATGCTGCCCTGCTTGTTCATCCGCTTCTGCGCACCCAAAAGGATTCGCAGCCCCGCAGATGACAGGTAATCCAGCGCGCTCATGTCAAAGGTCAGTTCCGTCACCCCATCCAGGCTGCCTGACAGGACTTTCTCAAGTTCCGGTGCAGTCGTGGTGTCCAATCTTCCCTCCAGGGAAATACATAACTCATTTCCATTTTTCTTCTCTGTAATATTCATATCCTTCTCTCCTTAATCTCCGATATCTGTATGCCCCTGCTCAAACTCCCACTGCAGACCATACTTGTCAATAAAGTAAAAATACTTCGTGTTGCCCAGAATATCCGCAGCTTTCTGTTTGCCCTCGGCATCTTTTTCTTTTGCCTCATCGAAATAGTAAAAATCTGACGGTTCTGTCTTGCTAATCTGATAAACCCGGTAATCCTCTGTCGTATTAATCAAGGTTACGTCCGGCTGTGCCTTTATGTACTCAAAAGCCTCCTCAATATTGATAACTTTCAACGCCACATGCCTGGCGCCGCTGATATCGTTTGCCTTGAAAACTATGGGCTCCTGACGTCCCTTGGGATTATGGTAGCACATCAATTCAATCGTAAACTTTGTGCCCGGAACATCCATAAAGCCGATGGAAACCTCCGCCTCCTCTGCTTCCTCAATAAACCCGCCCGCCTCAAAAAATCCTTTGTTCTTCCAATGCGGAATATGCTGGTTGGGAACCGCCCCCAGAATCCTCTCATAATATTTAAATGCCTCCATCACATCATCTACAAAAATACAGACATGTGATAATCCTGTAAAAACTGGTTTTTCCATATGTATTGGCTCCTTTCTGATTGCTTTCATTAAATACAGTGGTAACCATTATATCAAATGTTCAGGCGAATTTTCTCAATCTGGGATAAGCAGTAATAATTTGGGGACAACAAGTACAACGAACAGACAAGTGAGTTTGACTAATCATCACCGAGACAAACATCCCCTTTGGATATTCAGTTCAATCACCGTATTGTTCATATTCAGCACCCGCATATACTGGAACTCAGACGCCATCTTCTTAATCAGGGCAATGCCGCCCACCGTCACCGCCTCTTCCTCCTGTGGCTGATATTCCATCGGATTAAAGGGTACGCCGTCATCACGGAGTCTCAATATGTATTTATCATCTTGTATCGTAAAACTGATATCCATATAATTCTTCTGCCCGCTGCGGTAACCATACTGCACAATATTAGCGGCAATCTCTTCCACGGCAAGACCAAGAACCTTAGCATCCCGGTCGGTTATTTGATTTTCTGAACAGAATGCAAACAGCTTCTCCCGAAAGGCGATAACCTCATCCAGATTATTCTCAACGGAACAGTCCAGAGATTTCTCATCGGTAACCTGAGGAAGCATGTACACGCCTCCAGATTCAAACTTCCCTCTTCGCTGTCCCAGTATCCTCCAGAGGGCGGCCAACAGGATTGTCACCGCTTCGCTCGCCACCGCCATCAGGCACACGCCCATGAGCCCCCAGAAGAAAATTCCCACCAGGGTCAGCGGCACAATCACCACAAATCCCTGCAATACCGTCACCACCGTGGACAGCCCCGGCTGCAGAATCGTCTGGTAGTAAGACATCAGGAACTTATTGTACACATAGAAGGGGAAGCTACAGGCAAAAATACGCAGCGCCGTCTCACAGAGCGCAAGCATATCCCCTTCTGCGATACCGAACAGTCCCGCAATCATCCCGGGGACGGCAAGGAAAATCAGCAGCAGCACGGCTATGGCAGCATAGCTGTAGGTCAGGACTCTCTTGCAGAGCGTGCGGATGCCATAGTAATCACGCTCCCCATAGAGGATGCCCGCAATATTCTGAATTAGCCCGATAATGCCGCCTACGCACAATTCTGCAATCAGCACGGCATTGACGCAGACGGAATAAACAGCCATGGGGTCGTTACCCAGAATGCGCACAATTGCAGAATTGATAATCACGGATTTCAAGGCAGACATCAGCGTAAATGCCGCGCTGGGAATGCCTGCTTTCACGGCAAGCCCCACATAAAGGAACGATTTTTTGTCCAGCTTCTGCAGCCTTAGCATCCGCTGTTTGGAGCGAAAATAGATTCCTACCGTTACCATTCCGGTCAGATAACCAATTACGGTAGAAAGCGCACTGCCCGCCATCCCCATATGGAAGCTCTGGATGAACACAAAATCCAACACCAGGTTTACCACATTGGCAGTAATGAAAAGCGCACTCCCCAACTGTGGATGGTTATCTGCATTCATAAAATAACAGAAAATGATAGCAACCGTCAAGATAGGAATTCCTGCAAAATTTACCATCATATACGGCTCGGCAAGTTCAGCCAAGGCATCATTCCCGGCAAGCAGCATGGCAAGCGGTCCCGGCAGGATTGGCGTAAACAACGCGAAAAACACCGATACCGCCAGACCGGCTGCCAGCGAAGCGGTAAACACCCCGCCGGCC
This sequence comes from uncultured Lachnospiraceae bacterium, assembly GCA_910583835.1. GTDB lineage: Bacteria > Bacillota > Clostridia > Lachnospirales > Lachnospiraceae > Petralouisia. Next base: position 63,959 of record CAJTYM010000005.1, read on the forward strand.
TTTTCCATGTCCCGTTTGCCCAGGAGCACCGCCGCCTCGGCGGCGCCGCCCATGGCAAGCATCATCGCCGCCATCTGCAAGAGCAGGAGCACCGGCATAGATATCTCAATCGCCGCCATCGCCTCCGCTCCCAGAAGGTTGCCGACAATCATGCCGTCCACCACATTGCCAAGCTGCATGGCAACCGTCATCAGCACGCCCGGCAAGATATACTGGTGGATTTTTTTGTTAATTAAAAATGCATTTCTTTCCATTCCAAACTCCTATCACAGTTCATCCCACGCCATTCCTAAAAGGCATGTATTGAACTGTTTCTTATAGCCTTCCATCAAAGAATCCCAGCGTTTCCAAAGCTGTCAGCGCATTTTTGAGGTAAACGCTGTCCGGCATCGGCCACTTAAAGCCAAGGCGGTACAATGCTTTGGTGGTAAAGCTGTTGTCAGCATCAATGTAGACCGTACTGTTATCCGCATCGCTGGAGGCATAGGCAATCAGCCCGGAAATCAGCTCGTTTTTCTCCTCGTCCTCCAAAGCTGCAAGCAGCGACTGCTGGAATTCCTCGTCACTGACCGTCTCCACGAGGATGCCCGATGCGTTCATCTGCTCAATCACGTCCGCCATCTGGATTAAATAGCTGCTGTATGCGTGGAACACCGTGAACTCACCCTGGACAGCAGACAGCTTGACAATCGCCTCCGCCGTGGAATCAATCGGTGAAAACTCTGTCGGCGTATCCAGCATGGATACCGGGAACCTGCCCAGCGCCACATAACCGCGCAAGGTACGCATAAACCCATTCGTCACGGAGTTAATCTGGAACTCGCCATCGCTGACACGGCTCATCAGGTTTCCTACACGGATAACTTTGCCTTTCATGCCCTGTGCCGCCGCCTCTAAGACTGCTTTTTCTGCGCGGAACTTGGTGTCAATATATTTGTTGGACAGGCTCTGCCCAAAGTATAATTCATGCTCATGCAGCTTCTTCTCCTGCGGGAACTTGCCGCCCACATTTTCCCCGGCAATGCTCACCGTGGAAATCTGAATCAGCTCGCGCCCGGTCTTTTCACACAGACGTATCAGGTTCAGAACGCCCTGATAATTAACCTGCTCTAAGGTGTCGTCCGCCGAGAAATGCTTGACACATGCCGCACAGTTAATCACGCGCCCGAAATCATACTGTTCCAGACTGTCCACCTTGGCGGCGTCCGTAATATCGCCTTCAATTAACTGAATCCGGCTGCCGAACAATTCCTCATAGGGATTGCTGAAATAATACACGAGCATACTCTTCAGCCGTTTCTCCAAGGTAGAGGCCTTGCCCTTGCGCATCAGGCAGTATATCGTATTGTCCTCATTGTCAATCATGTTCTTTAAAATATGCGCGCCCAGGAAGCCGTTCGCGCCTGTAAGCAGGACATTGCCAAGGGCAGCAGGCTTAATCTCGTCAACATGTTCCACCACATTGCGGCTCATTACCTGCTCTAACGCGCCCTGCCCCTCACTGCTCTTTTCCTCTCCTTCTGCGGCAACGCTTACGCCCTGCTGCTCCTGGATATGGCGTTCCAATTCCAGAGGCGTCTTGTAATCAAACAAGTCTGCGTAAGCTACCTGAATGCCCGCGCTCATGCACTTCATTGCCACCTTGGATGCCGACAGGGACGTGCCGCCATTTTCAAAGAAATCGTCCTCAATGCCAATCTGCTCCACACCCAATGCCATCTCAAAGATTTCACATAATTTGCGCTGCAATTCCGTGCGCGGCTTCACATAATTTTTATTTTCCACTGTGTACTCTGGCTCCGGCAGCGCGCGCTTATTGACCTTGCCATTGTTGGTAAGCGGCAGCTCGGGCAGCTGCATGAGCACGCTCGGCACCATATAAGGCGTCAGATATTTCTGCATGAAACAGGTTAAATTCTGCTTTTCTACCTGGCTCTCCGCCACGAAGTAGCCGCACAGGAACTGGTTGGAATCTTTTTCTTTTACCAACACTACGCTGGATTTGACCGTAGGATACTGGTTCATGACATTTTCAATCTCATCCAGCTCCACACGCAGTCCGCGCAATTTTACCTGGTTATCCATGCGCCCCATGAACTCAATCTTGCCATGGTGATTCCATTTTGCCAAATCACCGCTGCGGTAAGCATTCATGCCCTCAAACTGGATGAATTTGTCCGCTGTCATCTCCGGCTTGCCCACATAGCCCCTGCCAACGCCGTTTCCAATAATCAGCAGTTCGCCCGGTACGCCGGCGGGCAGCAGGTTGCGGTACTTGTCAATCATCACCATCTTGATGTTTGCCATCGGCTTGCCAATCGTAATCTTATCCCCGGTCACCTGGTCGAACGCGCAGCCGATTGTCGTCTCCGTAGGCCCATAGCCGTTGAAGGTGATGGCATTCGTTCCCAACGCCATAATTTTGTCGTAGAGCGCCTCGGGGAATGCCTCTGCACCCACGTTAAAGACCTTTATCTGCGATAACGCTTTCTTCATTTCCGGCATGTCGATAATATTGATTAAAAACGACGGCGTACAGGTCATCATGTCCACGCCATTTTCCAGAATCAGCTTGGAAAGCGCAAGCGGATTGTGGATTTCCTCTTCATTTGCCATGCAGACGGTAATGCCGTGGTACAACGGAATGCATTCCTCCAAAATGGACACGTCAAACGTAATAGCTGCAAACGCCAGCGACACCGTAGCGTTGTACACATACGACTGCGCTTCCACATTGTAAGGGTTATCGTCCACATAGTTCACTAAGTTCCGATGCTCTATCATTACGCCTTTGGGCTTCCCAGTAGAACCGGAAGTATAAATGCAATAGCAGAGATTTTCCGGTTTAATATCCACTTTGGGATTTTCGGTATTGCCATCCTCTGCCAGAAGCTCCTCCAAAATCAGCACCTTAGCGGACAGATTGCCAATCAGCATTTTCCGCTCTCTGGCAATCTCCCCGGGCATCAGCACAAATTCTGCCCTTGAATCTTCCAGGATATAGCTGATTCGCTCATCCGGGTATTCGGGGTCTATCGGCAGGAATGCGCCGCCCGCTTTCATGATACCCTGCCTTGCCGCGTAAACGTCCACCGTCCTCGGCAGCATCACGCCCACCATCTGCTCAATGGACAAGCCCATGTCAAGCAAACGATTGGCAATCTTATTGGCATTCTCATTCAATTCACGGAACGTAAGGCTCCTGCCGCAGGCAATCACCGCCGTCTTGTCAGGATAGAGCGCTGCCTGCCGCTCAAACAGCACGTTTGCCGTGGTCTGCTCCACCGCATGTTCCGTCTGATTGTAGCTGTCCAGTTCACGACGCGCCTTATCGCTCACCATGCAGACTTCTTTCAGCTGCTTTCTGGTCTGGAATTCCTGCACTGCCACTGCAAGGCTGTCAACCAGCCCGGCAATCGTGCGCTCCTCATACATATCACTGCGGTATTCCACCTGGTAGCAGACCTCGTTTTCATTGACCAATACATCAATGGACAGCGGCGCCTTTGCCGTGTCTAAGGAGAGCGGCTCACTGACGGCCTTCTCCCCGGCAATCTCTTCAAACTGGAAGTTATCGCCCTGGAACGCAAACATGATGTCCGCCTTAATCCCATATGCCCTGCTGATTTCCGCAAACGAATAGATATCGGCATTCATGCTGTTCATCAACTGTTCCCCAGTCTCTTTCAGGTAAGAGCCAATCTCTTTTTCTCCATCCAGATTACAGTAAACCGGCAGCGTCTTCACCAGCATATTGATGGTGGAAGACAGCCGGGAATCGTTTCTGCCATTGTAAATGGTCGTAAACACAGCCTCATCCTTGTAGACATAGCGTCCCGTCACAAATCCAAACGCCGCGGTAAACAATGTGTTCAAGGTAATCTTCTGTTCCGTGCAGAACCGGCGCAGCGCTTCCATATCAGTCTCATCCGACCTATGGTACATGCCAAGCCCCGGCGTTTCCTCACGGCGGTCCTTTGTCGGAAGGAAATCGGTGTCGCAGCCTTCAAAAATCGAATCATAATACTGCTTGGCAAGCGCATATTCCTGCCCCTGCAGCGCTTTCTGCTCCACAAGCGCAACCTCATAGCCGCTGAATTTCTCTTTCGCCGGCGATTTTCCGCCATACGCCTCATTCATGTCGCGCAGGAAAATACCGCAGGACTCCCCATCGCTGATGATATGGTGGAATTCCAGGAAGAGATATTTTCCATCCGGCGTATCAAACAGCTGAATACGGAACAGCCTGTCGCCAAGAATCTGGTAGGGCTTCACCAGCTCTTCCTTATGCAGTTCCCCGCAGATTTCTGCTTCAAATGCCAGCTCATCATTGCGTTTCTGCCAGATATCGCCGTCATCATCCAGCATAAGCGTAGTCTTAATATAGGAATGCGCTTCCACCGTCTCCTCAATTGCTTTTTTCAGACGCTGTAAATCCACATTTCCACCCAGACGGAACAGGAATGGAATATTGTAAATCGTGCTTCCCGGGTTAGCAGCGCACTCCACGAAAATACCATTCTGCGTCTGGGTCAGCGGGTACAGTTCCTGTTTTTCAAACGTTTCCTCACGGTTGCTGCCTGCCAGGAATTTTTCTAATTTCTCTACCGTGTCGTGCTCTTTCAAGTCCTTATTGCGGATAACCGCACCCTCAAAAGCATCGGACAGCAGTACATTCAGCTTGACCGCGCCAATCGAAGTCAGCCCCGCCTTATAGATATCTGTGTTTACGCCGAATTCCCGATGTCCAATGACTTCTGCCACGCAGTCAAAAATCTTCTGCTGCACTTCTCCCTCAGGCAGCACCAAATCTTCCTGCTTACGCTCCGGCTTAGGCAGCGCGCGCTTATTGACTTTCTGGTTCTGGTTCAGCGGAATCTTATCAATCTGCATCGTCACCGCTGGAACCATGTACGGCGGTTTGCTCTCCTCAATAAACGCATTCATCGCTTCCACGTCAACTTTCTCATCCGACACCACATAGGCAGCGATATATTTACCGCCGGAGGGCTCGTCAAACGCTGCCACGGTAGCATCTTTGATGCCCGGGAAACGGCGGATAATCTCTTCCACCTCGGTCAGCTCAATACGGAAGCCACGAATCTTCACCTGACCGTCCCGCCTGCCGATAAACTGGATATTTCCGTCCGGCAGGTAACGCACGATGTCCCCGGTATGGTAAAGCCTGCGATACTCCGGCAAATTGCTATACGGATTGTCCGCATACACTTCCGCCGTCTTCTCCGGGCGGTTCAGGTAACCTCTGGACACATGGACGCCGGAAATGCACAGCTCGCCCGGTACACCGACCGGAACCCTTCTGCCCAGGCTGTCCACAATATATAATTTCACATTTGGCAGCGGCTTGCCGATTGGCAGGTCTTCCTCGTATTTCTCAAACGGATAGGTAGTCGTTAAGATTGTACATTCCGTAGGTCCATACACATTCAGGTAATGCGTGCTGCCCTCAGGTGTAAACGGCGTCAACGCTTCCCCGCCCATCAGCAGATATTTTAAAGCCGTCTTCTTACCATTTGCTGCACCGCCAGAACGCGCAGCGCCGGAGAGCATGCTGGTAGCATATGCACGCCCAATCTGGGTCGTCATAAATACGTTGGTAATTCCCTTCTCCTCAAAATATTCATACAATGCATTCAAATCCAAACGTATGGACTCATCTATGATATGGAGCTCGGCGCCGGACGTCAGCGTGGGGTACATATCCATCATATTGGCGTCAAATCCATAGCTTGCATATGCCGCCGCACGGCTTTCTTCCGTAAATTCATAATTCCTGCGGTAGCCGTCACAGAACGCCGCGAGATTCCGATGCTCCAGCATACATCCCTTGGGCACGCCCGTTGAACCCGAGGTGTAGAGCAGAATAAACAAATCCTCAGGTTTCGGCGGCTCTGGGAGCTGCTCTGCCCCAGGCAGGCCTGGAATATCCTTTGTCAGCAGAACCTTTCCCTTCCACTCCGGCACCAGCGGCAAAAGCTCCTCATCGGCAATCAGCAGCTTAGCCGCGGAGTCCTCCATCATAAACGCCAACCGCTCTTTCGGATAGGAGGGGTCCAAGGGCTGATATGCCGCACCGGACTTGGACACGCCAATCGAAGCAATCGCCATGTATTCACACCTGGGAATCAGCACGGACACGACTTCTTCCCTGCCAATGCCAAGACCCGCAACGTAAGCCGCGAGACGGTCTGACATCTCATCCACCTGGGCATATGTATAGCTTCTGTCTGTATAGACAACAGCTGTGTGATCCGGCGTTTTCTGCGCCTGTTCGCGGAACAGATCGATTACGGTCTTACTGCTGTCATAGGGAACCTCTGTCTCATTAAAACGGTCCAGAATCTGCAGATCCAGTTCTGAAGCAAGCGCAATCTGCCCAAGGCTGCCATTTATTAACATGCCTTTTAACACCTGCAGCAGCATATTAAGCAGCCCTCTTGCCGTCTCTTCGCGATATAAATCCGTGCGGTATTCCAGAGAAACTTCATAGCCGCCCTCCTGTTTCATCACCATCACTGAAACGTCTGCCTGCACATCCCCGGTCGCCAGCGGCTCTGCCGCATACTGCCCGCCGTTCAGTGACAGCCCCTGGAACATCTCACCCTGATAGACAAAGAGGATATCCGAAGCGATGCCGTAATCTTTCGCCAGCTCCGCAAAAGAAATGCAGTCATGGTTCATCACCTCATAAAATTCTTCCTGGAAATCCTGCAGGTACGCTTCTACCGATGCGCTCTCTTCCCAGGAATGGCAAATCGGCAGCGTACGCACAAACATTCCCAGAGAATTCGTCATATTTACCGTATGCCTTCCGTTATTGACCGTACAGAACAGGCTCTTGCTCTCCCCGCTGAATTTGCCCAGCGCATAGGAAAATGCCCCCAGGAACAGCGTATTCTCGGAAATCCCCCTCTGCCTTACAAACTGCTCCACCGCCATAGCGGATAATTCCCCGCCTAACGAAATCCTCACCTCATTGCTGGCAGGAGTAACCGTCTTGTTCTTATAATCTTTGATTAAGGCGTCGCCAAAATCTTCTCCCGCAAGCTTGCTCGCAAAATACTCCCGGGCTTTCTGGTATTTCGCCGTATCTTTTAATGTTTCTTCATATACCGACAGATCCATCAGGGAAATCTCCTCCGCCTCCGGCTCTTCCCCGCGGTAAAGCTGGGAAATTTCATCGAGGAAGACCTTCACCGAGGTTCCGTCAAAAATGATATGGTGCACATCAAACAGGAAATAACATTTCTTCCCGCTCCGGTACAGCGCCATGCGGTACAGCGGCTCCCCCTCCAGACGGAATGGGCGCACAAACGTCCTCTTGACGGCTTCGATATCCTCCGTCTCCCACTCGCTGACCTCCGCTCTCAGATATTCTGGATGCAGGCACATCACCGGCTTCCCCTTGCTCAAAGCGATATTCACGCCGAAAGACGGATGCATGGATACTGCCTTTTTCACAGCGTCCTTAAATTTCTCCATATCAATCTCAGCCGGCAGTTCGCAGCACATAGGAATATTGTACATGGTCGCCCGAGGGTCATTGATGCATTCCAAATAAACGCCCAGCTGAGAATCGGTGAGGACATACTCCTCCCGCTCCCCGGCAGACTTCTCCAACCTGTCTTCCTGTTCCACCGCCAAAAGCGCCGCAATCTTTGCGGGCATCCTGCCTCTCAGCACCATTTCCGGCGCCAGGGCAATATCACTAAGAAATTCTGCCAGCTTCAGCACATTGATTGAATCCCCGCCGAGCTTAAAGAAATCATCATTCACGCCTACCCTGCCGCAATGCAGGACTTCTTCAAAGCCCTGGCAGATACGTTTCTCACGCTCGTTCAGCGGCTCTTGATACGCCGTCTTATATTCATCCAGACCAGGCGGCAGCAATACCGTACGGTCCAGCTTGCCGTTCGCGTTCTTCGGCAGGCTGTCAAGCCGCTTAAAGAAGCGGGGAATCATATAATCGGGCAAGGTCTGTTGCAGATAAGCGCGAATCCGCTCCGCCTCTATCTCTTTTTCTGACACGTAATAAGCACAGAGGTAGTTCTGCCCATTTTCATCTTCAAAAGCCTTGACCACGGCATTTTCTGCTTCCGGCATAGACGAGATACGCAGTTCAATCTCCCCGGTCTCCACGCGCTGTCCATTGATTTTCACCATCCAGTCTTTGCGGTTGACATAGACGTAATTGCCGTCCGGCAGTCTACGCCCGATATCCCCGGTATGCAAAAGAACGCTTCCATCCTCCTGCTTAATAAATGTCTTTGCGCTCTGTTCCTCCAGATTCAGATAAGACTCGGCAAAGACGCCCTTGACGCAGATTTCGCCCTCTTCCCCATCCGCGACTTCTTTTCCGTCCTCATCCAGCAGAAAAATTTCCACTCCATCCAACGGCTTGCCGATTGGCGTATTCTCCATGGGTTCCTCAATTTTATAGCGTAACACCACCACCGCTGTCTCGCTGGAACCATAGGTGTTATATAGTTCATAGCCGTCCCCAGCCAACATGGAAACGCGCTCGCTTCCTGTCATCACTTTTTTCAACGTTTGGCTCTTATTTTTAAACAGCCGCAGCATCTGCGGGCTGATAAACGCACAGGTAATGCCATGGGCGGCATAATAATCCGCCAAAAGCCGCACATCTTTCCTTGTCTCTTCCGGCAGGATATGGGAACAGCCGCCGCGTGAGAACACCGCAAAATACTCTAACAGCAAGACAACAAAAGACATCGGCGCCCCCGCTGCCTGCACATCGTTTTCATCTATGTACAGGACATTCCTGTTGCGCCAAACCGCCTGCGTGAAACTGTCCATCGAATGTACAATCCCCTTGGGACGCCCGGTAGAGCCCGAGGTATAGATAAGCATTGCGCGGCTCTTATCCTCCCTTGCCAACGGCTGTATAGGTTCATAATTCCCGATATCTGACAGCCATTTATCATCAATCACTGCTTCCGCCTGACAGTCCTCTCGAATATAGGAAATGCGCTCCTTGGGATATTCCGGCAGTACCGGCACAAACGCCGCGCCGGCCATCAGGATACCAAGTTCCGCCGCAATATATTCCATCTTCCTGCCCATGCAGACCACAACGGCCTTGTTCGACATTTCTCCTGACTGCACAAGCTTAGCGGCAATCCTGCCGCTTAACGCATTAAGTTCCCCATACGTTGTGACCCGCTGCCCATTACAGTCTGCCAATGCTGCCTTATCCTGGTATTTACGCGCCATCACTTGAAATTCATCTAAAAAATTCATTCTTCTCCTCCTTGAAAATAATATGTAAATTCTATTTTATTCAACATGCAGCATACTATGAATTTCCCTATTTTGAAATTCTTAGTGCCAAAAGTTCCCCCTCACTGACCAAATACTACGTTGGAAGATTCAGCAGAATCCTTGTCACAAACTTCCCATCCTCCACGGCAAAATCCGTCTCCCCATCATAGTTGGAAGCCGCCTTAATGATGCTGCGCACGCCTATGCCGCCGCCCTTCTCCGATTGCGGCAGTCCCTTGCGAAAAACTACCTCTTCTGTGCTTGTATTTCTGCACTGAATAATAATCTTGTTTCTTTTTTGGGCAATATAAATGTCAATTATCTGCTGCTGCAGCCTGGAAGCAATGCAGCCATGAATGGCATTTTCAAACACATTTGCCAGAATCGCCACCCAGTCGATATCCCGGACCGGGAGGTCTTCAGCCACCCTCACATCCATTGCCACCTCAATATTGTAGCTTCTGGCTTTCTTGGCATAAGCTGACAATATGCTGTTTACCGCCCGGTTTCTGCTAATAGCGCTTACTTTCCACTTTTCCACATCCTCCCCATACTGTTCGAGATACGCAAGAAGCTCCTCCTCCTCACCCTTGCTGACATATTCCTTAATCAGCAGGATATGGTGACGCATGTCATGACGGATACGCGCTGCCTCTTGCTCCGATTCCCTCATAAACTCCATCTGCTGATGCAGCAGCTGTTCATTTACCTCCAATAATTCCTTTTCCGCCTGATAGTAATGTTCCTGCCCTAAATGAATATATAAATGAAGGATGGCATACTGCAGGACTCCCGCCATAAACAGAATCAGAAACGCCCGCACCATATTAAAAACAGAAAAACCTTGAAGATTGGGCCAGTAAGCCATAATCGCACCCAACATCACCGATACAAAAAGAGTTGCCGCACTGAACAAATCCATCTCCTGAATCAGGAAATCCACGCCGTTCAAAAACTGCCTCCGAAACTTGAACCAGGTAAAAATAAGGATAACCACCATGCAAATGAAACGAACAAAAATATCTATCCATAAGTTCCCTCCGTACCACCAGCGTGCAACATCCACACCGCAAAACGTGCAAACGGAAAACAGATAAAATGCCAATGCCATTTTATACAAAGACAGATAGATTACCTCGCTGCTCATTAAGCTGCAGAAAACCCCAATAACCGGAAGCACAGATAATGCTGCAAATTGCACAAAACTGCCAGTTGCAAACAGATACCAACAGCTATACCCGGCTATCAGCGATAGACCGAAAATGATATAACTGCATACTGTTTTCTTCATAGAAAACCTTGGACGGTCCAACATCAGAAAAAAGGAAAGCATCAGAACCACGCTGATGGTATTTCGCAAAAAAGCAATCCAAAAAGAACCTCCCAACATAGTCCGCCACCCTCCTTTGACAAAATACTATTTGGGTTCAATAATATCATCGGCAACAGGGAAATTCCACAAACTGGGACAAGCGGCAATTTTTTGGGGACAAAAAGACAGGCAACCACCTGATTCAGGGTATAGCCTGTCTTTTCTTATTTCATCTCTTATTTCATTTCTTCTCTATTATCAAAATAATAGGCAAAATACTCCTTCTTAAATTCTGCTGCCTTGTTCCGCGGTATGTAAATGGTACGCCCATTATCCATGACAATCTCCTCCCGCTCCACGGAAAGAATATGGTTCATATTCAGGATATAAGAACGTCCGCATCTGCCGAACTGAGGGAAACGCTCCAATAGTTCCCAGAGCTTTACTGCCGTCATGCGCACCCTGTGTTCCTCCTCCGTCATATAAAAAATCTGGTAATTTTTCTGCGATTCACAATAGACAATATTGTCCAGCTGAATCTGCCGCAGCCCGCCGGCAACTTTAATCATCACCTGGCTTTCTTCCAACCTGCGAATCTGTCCTATGGCTGAATCCATGGCATGGAAAAAACGTTCCCCATCCAGAGGCTTTACAAGATACTGAATAGCGTCAACCCCATATGCTTCCAGCGCAAACTCCGTTGACGTGGTAAGAAAGATTATTGGCATACACAGCCCCAGCTTCCTTACTTCTTTCGCAGCCTCTATGCCGGTTCTGCCAGACATAAATATATCCAGAAGCAAAATATCCGGCGCATACCCCTCTTCCCTAATCCGCTGCAGCAATTCCTCCGCGCTGGTGAATCGTTCCGTCCTATATTCTAACGCCTGCTTCCTATCCTGATAACTTACCAGAAAACCTTCAATCTGGTCAAGTTCTTTTCCCTCATCATCACATAATGCTATCGAGTACAACTTTTCTACATCCTCCGCTTTCCTGTCAACACTTGCTGTCTTTTTCTTGTTGCGACATAATGTGCATTATCTAATCTAAGGAAACGCTTTCATCAGCGTTTCCCTAATATTATAAAGTGATGTAGATGAAAAAGCAACTGATTTCCTGCGGAAGAATTTTCTTGGCATGTTCTTTCAATGCAAAATCTGGATAAGTTCGATTCCTTCCTTTTTCCCTAGATTCCGGCTGTATTTCCTGCTGATTGGATGATTCCAATGTTCATGCACGCCCAGATTTCCAACATTCTTCCCATTCCCATTTTGGTATGCATTGCCGGAGGGCGCAGTCTTTACCAGCCCAGCTTCATGCAGATAATTTTCCACTGTTGCATTATCTTTTAAACTGCCATTATTGTTGGTGACGGTCGGCTCATTCATCAAAAAGTCCGCCCCCACCGAATCAATTGCCACTGGATCCTGAGACACAAACACACTGGAAGTATATCCGCCATTAAACGGATATTGCCGCCATCTGGCATTGCTGCCCACGATGTCATCGCCCTCCGACGGCGCGCAAATCAAGGCGTCCAGCATATAGAAAACGGTTTTGCCTCCCAATTGATAGTTTGCCATCAAGTCCACCAGCGGACTATAGACCCCCATCTCATCCATGGTCAGGAACTGATGGAGGTTTGCCCCTTCCGGCGGACGCATCTCATTGCCATTGATAAAAGAGCCAAAATGGTTTTTCCCACAGAGCGTAATCCCATAGCTATGCCCTTTTAAATTGGCAAGGTTCATGACATATTGGGCTTCTGTCACACAAGTTGGCAGGTAATTGACAGCTCCTTTAAATTTATAAGACCAGTTAATCGGGCTGTCTTTGTCCGCTACGCCGTTGTTCCTGCCTACAAAATTCACGCCCTTTAATTCACCTTCCGTACACATATTTACCATGTACGCTGGAAAGATGCGCGAAACATCATAAACCGTAATGTCGGCAGGATTCACACCCGCATCCTTTACCAGGGAGAGCAAAAAGCATTTCAGCAGTACCGGATTGGTATAACTCATCTTCGTCCTGCCGCTGTCATCATCGTCAAACACGCCAGACCCATTGATATTCGCCTTAATCGCAATCTTTTGACCTTTTTGGTATCCTTTTTTGCCATTGCCGTTCCTCTTATTATGTGCTTTAAAAAGATTTGTCCAGCCTTTCTTTACCTTCTTGGAACCTCCCAGAGATGCCACGCTCTCCCTGACCATTTTTAAGACCGTTTTTTCATCAAAATTTGCAGTTTTCCACCAATAACCCTTTCCATTCCACTCTACCGCCTGGGGATTATAGCTCCATACCACCCGCCCGGGCTTCGCCCCTATGCCCTTTCCGTATGGCACATGCTGTGGATACACGCTTTTGGCATTTTTCACAGTTACAGAAACCTTGAGCCGCTTTGTTGTTTTTTTGCCTGACACTCTGTAACTGATATGGCAGGCAATGACGGCGTTTCCCGCTTTCTGCCCGGTAACTGTCCCATTTTTCACGACAGCAATTTTTTTATTGCTGCTCCTCCAGGAAATCGTGGCATTGGAGGGTTTGTTTTTTATCTTTATATTTTTGGAAATTCCGACACGCAAGGTTATTTTCCTTGCGCTGAGTCTCGGCACATTTCCCTTTGCTGCACCATAAGCCGGGGATGCACCGGAGAATATCAGCGCAACTGCCAGCAATATGCATAAAATCCTCTTCATCAATAAACACCCCCGGATTGATTTATTTTATTACAGCCAGCTTGCCATTAATTACTGCAGATTTTCCTTAAAAAAGCTTTCCATCTTATCAAACGGAATCACTTCCAGGTTATCGTATAAATCTGTATGCACTGCATCCGCAATAATCATCAACTCTTTGTTGTCGCCTTTGAGCCTCTTATATGCATCTCTGCTAAAATAACAGGAATGGGCTTTCTCTCCGTGAATCAGCAGAACCGCACTGCGGATTTCCTTTGCATACTGCAAAATCGGCATATTCAGGAAAGACAGCGCAGACGTCACATTCCAGCCGCCATTGGAATTGAGGGAACGCGCATGGTAACCACGCTCCGTTTTGTAATAAGCATGGTAATCCTTAAAATAGAACGGCGCATCCTCTGGCATCGGGTCAGCGACACCGCCGGCAAGCGCATAAGTCCCATTTTTGTAATCCTCGATTCTCTGGGCGTTCATAGCCTTACGCTTCTCATAGCGGGCATTTTCACTATCCTCCTCATCAAAATACCCTTTTGCATTCACACGCGTCATATCATACATCGTCGAGGCAACCGTTGCCTTGATTCTGGTGTCAATCGCCGCCGCATTGATTGCCATACCGCCCCAGCCACAGATACCGATGATACCAATCCTCTCCGAATCCACACTTTCCTGCAAAGAAAGGAAATCCACCGCCGCCTGAAAATCCTCGGTATTGATATCCGGCGAAGCCACATAGCGGGGCTCTCCGCCGCTCTCGCCCGTAAAAGATGGGTCAAAGGCAATCGTAAGGAAGCCGTGCTCTGCCATCGTCTGTGCATACAGGCCTGCTGCCTGCTCTTTTACCGCGCCAAAAGGTCCGCACACCGCAATGGCTGCCAGTTTGCCGGAAGCATTTTTCGGCACATACATATCCGCTGCCAATGTGATGCCGTAACGGTTGTGGAACGTTACCTTGCTGTGGTCTACCTGCTCGCTTTGGGGAAATGTCTTATCCCACTCAGCCACCAATTTTAATTCCTCATTCTTCATCGAAAATTCCTCCATTCCTCTTAAATTTAATAAGTTTCTATTAATCAAATTGTAAGGTCTCCGGCATGAAATAGCAAATGCTTAAATTACAAACCATGTTATGCCTTTGAGGCATTAGATATCTTCGTTAGCAGGTCACCCCCTCTCATTGCGGAGATTAATGATTGATGCCAATATCCCAATAAGATATAATGGCATCATATCAAAAATTATTAACTGCATTTTTATTATTTTAGGAAAGGAATCCTAAACTGGTGGCACAGATTGCCAAAGACCTGCGTGACACCTATCCCAACATACATTACCATCTGTACAGCGGCAACTCGGAAGATGTCACGGAACGCCTTGACAAAGGGCTTTTAGATTTCGGCATTTTAATCCAGCCCGCAAATATTGCCAAATACGATTATATAAGTATCCCGGCAAAAGATACCTGGGGCGTAATCATGCGAAAAGACAGCCCCCTGGCAGAGAAAGATTATATCTGCAAAGAAGATTTGCTTGATGTCCCCCTGATTTGTTCCCGGCAGGCTATCTGCCAGAAACGTCCCGGGAATAAATTTGCCGATTGGTTTGGGGATGATTTTGATAAACTGGATATCGTCACGACCTTTAACCTGATATATAATGCCGCTATTATGGTGGAGGCGGGCATTGGCTACGCCGTGACAATCGATAAGATAACGAACACCTCAGAAGACAGCAGCCTGTGTTTCCGTCCGCTAAGGCCACAGCTTGATTCCGGGCTTGATATCGTCTGGAAAAAATATCAGGTCTTTTCCTCCGCAGCAGAGATATTTCTAGAACGGCTGCGGCAGGATTTTGCAAAACAGACCAACCTATCTCCTGTCACCCCTCACGGATAATACGGATATGGAACTGCAGGTATTTTATCTGGGAAAACACCATGAATGCCGCCATGACCGCCATAATAAGTTTTGCTGCCCACAGAGGGATATTCCAAAACAGCAGCAAGGCAAACAGCCCGGCATCCAAGACTGCCGTGCAGATTTTCCCATACCACTGCGCCCCATTCCAGACATGTTTCTTCTTTTTCAGATAGATACCCATAAGCAGCATATAGCCCTCCTTCAAAAGAAACAGGATGACAAGCGCATACATCAGCGGATAACGGAAAGACACTGCCAGTATCAAAGTCCCCTGCGTCAGCTTGTCCGCCATAGGATCCAGCGCCTTTCCGAATTCCGTTATCATGTCAAACCGCCTGGCTATCCTGCCATCAAAGAAATCTGTAAGGAACGATACTGCAAGCACCGCAAATGCCGCAGCATATTCCCTGGCAGTCTTGGCATGGGTATACAGTATCAGAAATACCGGGAGCATCAGTATACGGAAATATCCCATCAGGTTGGGAATGCTGAAATATTCTTTAAACCATTTTTTCTTCATTTGTTTCCCTCTCAAGTCTTTGCTGATTGAATAATGCTAATAATATTATGCCACAATTTCAAATTCTTTCAAGGTCTGCTAAATTTTTTCAAAATTATCTCATCACACCCACTGTTTTGCGTCAATATTTTTTTATCAATTTATAGCATAAATTCCCACGCCATGGTAAAATAGTATTAAATAATATATGACAAATCAGGATTAATAAGGAGATTCCTATGATAAACGAGATACAGGACGAAAGATACTCTGTCGCCGATGAAGCCATCTACGATGCATTCTTTTTAGTCCTCAAAGAGAAAGAATTAGACAAGATAACCGTTTCCGATGTGATAAAGA
The DNA here is from genome assembly GCA_910583835.1 of uncultured Lachnospiraceae bacterium. Lineage (GTDB taxonomy): Bacteria > Bacillota > Clostridia > Lachnospirales > Lachnospiraceae > Petralouisia. Next base: position 80,057 of record CAJTYM010000005.1, read on the forward strand.
GAGCCGGAATTGTCCGTAGTACTTTTTACAACCACTACGAAAACATTCCCGCCCTCATCACTGCCATTGAGGATAAGACAATCCAGGATATTTTCTCACTCATGGAAAAGTTTCATCCCAACAACGACCGGGAAATGTGCAGGTCTTATTTCCTGACAATCTGCGAATACACAATGACAAACCCTTTTCTGGGCAACCTTCTGCGCAATCCACAAAATGAGGCGTTTTTTGAGAAATTCCTGACCATGTTCCACCGCTACGTCTCCAATGTCATGCAGAACACCGACCCCTCCCATCCCAGTAAGGAGGAGTTCTCCTATATGATTGCCTGCGTCATCGGCAGTACCATCGGCGTGCTCCACAAGTGGAGCGCAGAGCATTTCCATGCCCCCGCCGAAGTCATCGCCGACATTCTCACGCAATCATTTATCGCCGTCATGATGCCATTTATCTCATAGGGGATTTATTGATTTAACGGCTCGTCAATCAAAGCTTCCTGCCGTTTGATTTTCTTGGTTGCGCTTCTGATAAAGGGATTCTTGCGCACTATCAGCCCGGTAATCTGGCGGTAGGTAGGCTGATTTTTATTATACTCATCTAAGAACGCCTGCAGACCTGCCTGAATTTCCTCTGCGCTAAGGCCTTTCGCCTGAACGACATCCTGATCCGGATAAATCCTTGCCGTCAGCCCATTATTCTCACCTGTCACAATGACTTCGCCTACCAGTGCGCCCAGCGCCAGCTTATTCTCAATCTCCTCCGGCGAAATGTTCTCCCCATTGGAAAGGATAATCAGGTTCTTCACACGTCCATTGATAAACAGGAATCCGTCTTCATCCAGATAGCCCTTATCTCCCGTGTGCAGCCAGCCGTCCTTCAAGGTCTCCGCCGTCTCTTCCGGCATCTGGTAATATCCTTTCATGACACTGCTGCCCTTGACAAGTATTTCCCCATTGTCAAAAGCAATCTCCGCATTTTCAAGGGGCCTGCCGATAGAGCCCGGCTTATTGTCCCCCGGCATGTTGGAACTGATAACCGGAGAACACTCCGACATGCCATAACCCTCATAAATATTTACGCCGTATTCCGCAAACTTGTCAATATAAAACGGGTCAAGATGTGCGCCGCCAGTAAATATGATTTTCAGGTTTCCGCCAAATACATTGGCTGCCAGCGCCTGTTTGGGGATGGATGGGTCTGCTGCGGAAAGCCGCTTATAAATCGTCTCCACCATCATCGGAACCATCAGGATTACCTGCGGTTTGAAGACGCCCATATTTTTCACCATATGCAGGAGGGAATCATTGATACAAACAGTTGCACCCAGGGAAAATCCTTTCAGCCAATCCATCACCAGACAGAACGCATGGTGAATTGGCAGCACGCTCAGCATTGCCGTCCCCGGTTCTGCCGTATAACGGACATACGCCACGTTCGTTGCCAGATTATCCTGTGTCAGCATAACGCCCTTGCTTTTACCGGTTGTCCCTGAGGTGAAAATAATCGTTGCCACATCCTCGGGATTCGGCCTATCCGCATCTGCAACATTATCTCCGGCAGCTTTCTTAAGCTCCGCCAAGGATACGACTTTCTCATTAGTTGCTTCTGCTTCTTCGTCTTGCAGAAGCCAGATTTTTCTCAGTTTCGGACAAGCAGCCAGAATTGCATCCAAGAGCGCCACACCCTTGGGGCTTAAGAAAAGACCTTCTGCATCCGAACGGTTAATTAAATCAATTAAATCCTCTCCCGGAAGCCCGGCGTCAAGCGGCACGGCAACTGTATTTCCAGTGATAATGCCCAGATAGCTTTCAATCCACTCCACGGAACTGTTTCCGATAAGGGCGATGTGCTTGCCCTCAAATCCTTCCGCCAGCAGGCCTTTTCTGACTGCCACAACATTTTCCATCAATTCTTTGTAGCTTCTTTCCATAATTTCTTTTTTCTGCAGCCACTTTACCGCCTTAATATCTGCAAATTTTTCCACACTGTTTTCTAAGACATCACGAATAAGCATTCCCATAATTTTACGCCTCCTGCTGTAATTTTTCCATCATTTCCAGAGCCTCTGCAATTGTGAGGACCTTTAATACATCTTCCTCCTCGAGCTCAATGTCAAAAGTATCCTCAAGTTCTCCCAGAAAAGACATGAAGTCCAGGGAACTGAATCCCAAATCTTCCCGGAATCTCATATCATCCTTCATGTCCTCCGGCTTTACCTCACAATACTGTGCTACAATTGTTTTAAACTGCATCTCGTTTGTCATCATTCATCCTCCTAAAATATTTGTCTGCATAAAATTATCTCTTGCTGTTTATTTCATGATTTATACTTGTTCCATAATCTCGCCGATCGTCATATCCGGTTCTGCGATTCCTTTGAACAGGATACGCATCATATAATAATATAACAGTTCCATATCATGCTCTTGCAAATGAGCTGTCTGATAGTGATAGGAGAAATTCATCCCCCCATGCTCCGTATGCGATACGGTCAGATACATTTTCTTGGTGGCAGCGCCGTTGGCAAACCACTTGGAATGCTGTGGAATCTGTTCCAAATGCGGGTTATCCATCTTCACGGGCAACGGCTGATAGGTGAGGTAGCAGCTCTCATACGCCGTATGCTCCGGCGTGTGGTAACGCTTCCTCATTTCATCCATAATCAGCGCCGGGTCATAGTTGCTGTGCATGTAAATCCGGTTCTGCACATTCTGAATCTCATAGGCTGCCGCCATAAATTCCATCTCCGCAGGAATCACTGTCCGGCAAGGAAACATAATTGTCCTGCTGCCGCCGGATGTCCACTCGTCATGCGTGGAACGCCGCGAGATAAAATTCTGAATCGTAATGTCTTCCTGCCCATCATTTACCTTTGACAGATAAGTACGGATTCCCAGCAACAAAAGGTTTGTCATCGAAAGCTGGTGGTTCATGCAAAAAGCAATCAGGTTTTTCGTAGGCTCCGGCTCCAGATAATAGTCCTTTACCTCCACAAACAAATTATTCAATTCTATGTCTGCTGCCCGCAAATTTTTATTCCCATGCTTCTTCCTTGCCGCCTCAAGAACATCGGGACCCTGAATATCAGAATAAAGCGGCTCCCCCAGGGCATCCAGCTGGTCGTCCCAGAACTTCTTATCTTTGGCGAGACGTTTCTCATTATTGGCTTTCTTCAGATCTTTTTCCAGCACCATCTCAAAATCTGCCAAATCCTTGGGATATTCCGACCCAAAGCGATAATGCGTATACAGCTGCATCAAATCATTTATCATAACCACCAGGCCGCAGGAATCAATCAGCCTGTGGTCCATATGGATAAAAAATCCATTAAATCCTTCCGGGAGTTTTACCATCGTCACGTCACACAGAGGAATATCATCCCCATCAAACGTCTCATACGCCCATTGCTGCATCAGGTTATCCGCCGCCTCTAGGCTCATGCCGGATAAATCTTTGAGCGGAATGTCCCTGGTTTCTTTTTCTGCAATATACTGTTTTACCTGTCCTTTTTCATCGGGCTTCGTGAAACGGACCCTCATACATCCATAACGCTCAAACTCCAGCTGAATGCATTTTTTCAAAAGCCCAAAATCCAAGGCTGCCTTTAACGATGCCACAACACTGACGCCTGACACTTGCTGTGTCTTGTAATCCTGAATCCAGTTATGGTGCATTTTCTGCGCCGCTGTCAACGGATAATAATCTCTCATGGATAATCCTCCTTTTGCTTCCTTCTTCTGAGAACCTAACACATTTCACTTATAAATTCTACCCCCTTGATGAGTTAGCATACACTTTACCTGAAATTGACCGAGACTTTTCAATTTAAAGAAAATTACTGCTAATCAAATACCCCGCAGCTTGCTGCGGGGTATTTGCCCTCTCATTAACGGTACTGCAATCAATCCACCCTCATCCTCACCGCCAACGCTTTGCGGTTTTCCACAGGACTATAATACAGCACCCCTTTTTTTATTTCAACAAGTTCCGGTGTATCGCTAAACACCTCTTCCATTTGGTATACATAATTCCCCGGCAGCTTCATCTCTATCTGCTCCGGCAATTCTCCATCAAACAAGTGAATCACTGCATAGGCAGCTTTGGCTGCACCAATCCGCACAAGACCTTGCCATCCTTTGGGATGCCTTGCGCTGTAAATTGGGGGACCGAAACGATAAGACTGTCCATCGGCAATAACCGGAGTGATTTTCCTATAAAATGCCATGCCTCTGTCTATAATCTCCCACTGCTCATTGGTCAGCCCAATCACATCTCCAGAAATACACATCCGTCCCAAAAATGTATTGATGACGGAATAAGCAATCCGTTTTCTCGAATCCGATTCCCGGATAACTGCCCATATCTGGCTCTGAGCCGGATGGATAGCGCGGTGAAGATTGGCAGCGATTACCGGAATTTCCTCACATTCATGCGCGTCAGAGAAAGAAGCCATGCTCATCTGCCTCATCAGGGAGGGCTCTAAGCGATGTCCGCCAGAAGCACAATTCTCCAATACAATTCCCGGGATTTCTTGTTTTATCTTCTCAATAAATTCCTGGGATTTTTCCATATTCTGTCTAAGTCCTTCCCCCAGGGATTCTGCACCGTCACATCCAATGCCAATCGTTTCATTATAGTCAATCTTCATATAACCAAATCCATATTTTTTGAATGTCCCGATTACCTTTTTTGTCAGATACTGTTCTACCCACGGATCCCGCATATCCCAAAACCGCCTGAAATAACTGGTCAGCGGCTTCCCATCTTTATGAAGCAGATGCTCTTCCATCTGGTAGGCGCGGGCGGCTTTCCCTACCGTTTCTATTTCAAACCAGATACCCGGCACCATTCCTGCCTGCTTTATCAGTTCCACTGTCTTATCAAGCCCTGCCGGAAACAACTGCGGCGATACCTCATAATCTCCCATGCCGATATCCCAGGGCACTCCTTCCTCCTTGTACCATCCACAGTCAATTACAAAATATGTAAACCCTTTATCTTTGATTTTCTCTACAATCGCAGAAATATTTTCATGAGAAGGGTTCCCCCAGGTAGTACAATATTCATTGAACACGATTGGCAATTCCTGTTCACATTTAGGCGCACGTTCCAGACCTTCCTCAGCAGCGGCCGTCAGCCTTGCCGTAAACAGGTCAATCGAATCCGTCTGTGCCACACTGACAATCGCTTCCGGAGTCCGAAATACCGTGCCCGGCTCTATATTCTTAGTCCAATGTCCAAAATCACGGTCTGCTAATCCGCCGCTCACGCAGAATCCATCATCTTTCCGGTATAATTCTATCTGCCACGATGCAGGATGTGCAATCTGCGCCCCCCAAAATACATGATGCTTTTTATCCTCCACTGCTATAAATGGGAAGAATTTGTTCACCGGCATAGAACCTGCCTGTCCGAATTTTTCACAGCGCACCGCATGGGGGGCCCATGCCGGCTCCAGCTGCAGATCTTCTGCTGAAAGAACTTCCAGCCTGCCCTCCTGGCTCCACACGCTTCGCAGGCGGTAAACCTGCAATGACTCTGCCCCATCTCCATCAGCATAAGGCGATATCCCCCCTAAGGAAAAACTTTCAAACATTTCAAGCTGCACCATCTCGTTCCCCTGATTTTCAAACTCACAGAAAATCCGTACATAGGGCGTATGGGGCTTCCATACCAGGTAATGTTTTACTTGATATCCCCTGTCATCGCGCAGCACTGTCTCAATCCATTTCCTGTCCTCTGTCTCTGTCTCACTCTGGTCCGCAAATCGAAGCCTGCGCACAGTTTCTCCGTTTCGCATGGAATTTCCCATGGCATACGCCTCATTGTAAATATCTCCCACCGCTTTTATCTGTACCAGAGAATCTGCTGACTGACTTTTTTCAGCTTCCCTTTCGCTGCAGGCTAAAGGCAGCAGGAGCAGGCTGACCTGCTCCGTCTCCTTATCTTTTAGGTAACGCGCTTTCATATCTCCCAACGCATACTCTCTTAAAACCTCTGCTGCCATGTCTCTATTTCTCCCTTGTTTATCATTTCTTAACGGTTACTTTTTTCGCCGAGCTCCAGGCACCGTTAACCTTATTTTTGCCGGAGCCTTTACATGCACGGATTCTAACATAATATTTCTTCCCTGCTTTCAGTTTTTTAATGGTTACGCTCGTCTTTCTTTTCTTTACCGGAACAATCTTAGCGCCTTTTTTGAAATTCTTCTTCAGGCAATACTGAATCTCATAACGGTCTGCCTTTGCAGCCTTTTTCCATTTAACCGTCAGTGTTTTCTTCTTTGAAGACTTCACGCTGGACAATTTCATCTTTTTGGGAGATATTGTCACGGCGATTTTTTGCTCTGCAGATTTATAAATATTGTCTCCCGCCGCTTTGACAGTTATTGTCGCTTTTCCACAGCCTTTGATTGTTACCTTGCCGCTCGTCTCGCCAACCGTTACCACTTTCTTGTTATCAGACGTATAAGTAATCGCTCCTACGCCGTTGGCTTTCAGGCTAAATGCTTTGTTTCCATAGGCCTTCTTGATAACAGACGGCACACCGGTAATCTTATTGTCTTTCTTCGCCGCCGGCGGATTCACTACCGGCGGATTCACTACCGGCGGATTTGCTGCCGAAGCTGCAGCTTTAGCCGGAGCAACTGCAAATTTATCAAGCCTGGGCGTAAAATCATCTTGTACAGAACTGAATTTGTAAGAATTATCATTCATAAACGTAATAATATTCGTGCCTTCTTTCAAACTTACATCCACAACTGTATTCTTATAGGTATCCCAAGCCAGCGTATTCCTAAAATATACCGTCTGCGGCGTGCCGCCGTTAACGCTAATCTGCATATAACGCTCTACCAAGTCCGTATTATACGGGTGTACATAATTATCTCCGTTCTGTTTCTTCATTACCGGAGCAGGTTCGTTGTTTGCATAGAATACGGAAAGCTTGTAGTCTCCTGCCTGGGGAACTGTTAACGAAAGCGTCAGTTTATTGTCCTTGCCGCCGCGGAAACCTTCCACTGCTTTCCCGCCGGAAGCATACTGCGTCTGGATTACCTGCGGAACTGCCGTGCTGCCGGGCAGATAATTGTATCCATCATCTGTTTTTGTACCGGAAATCTCACAGTCTTCCGCCTCTACGGCGATTGTCTTTTCTTCTGTTGCTCCCAATACCTCCGTAAATACAACTTTATCTACTGTCAGGTTATTTCCTTTGAGCAGTAAATGATTCATGCCTGCTGTAAGGTACGCCATGCCCCCATCTTCTTTTCCCAAATCAAGGGAGAAAAGTTCCAGCCAGTTCAGGCTTATGCCTGACTCAGCTTTTGCATCTTGGGCATAATTAACTTTGCTTTTAGAAAGCACGGCGTTTCCTGTCCCGGAAGTTCCAATTCTATAATATCCATCCCGCGGAACACATACATAGAAATCAAGTTCGCCACTTCCTTTAGCGCTTCCTGCGCCGCTGTAAGTTCCTTCTCTTGAAAGCACATACCCTTCCTTGCTGCCAACCAGTTCTTCCGGCTCGACAGATACAACCGCAGCCTTTTCCGGCTCATATGTCAAATCAATCTTATCAAGCATGGCGCTCACTATACACTTCTCGTTCATGCCGCTGTTGGTCCTGTTCAGGCTGTTGCCCTTGTACATTATCTGAATCTCATGTTTTCCTGCGGTCAAGTCCACATAAACAGTCCTGTAATTGTAATAACCCCATTTCACGGTAGAATCATATACCAGTTCTGGCAATTCCTTGCCGTCTATGGCAAGACTATGCATTACAAATGCACCAATTGCACGGTTCTGCGCACCGCTTGCGCTTGTTGTATATTCCAGTGTCAACGGATTCACACACGGCGCCTGGCTGCTGTAGTAGACATTCATTCGGTATCTTCCGGTTTGCGGAACCTCCACTGAAAATTTCACCCCATCTCCCTGTGCATCCAGGCTTCCGACATCTGCACGGTTAGAGCGTGCAAGCGTGGTATCTCCGGTCTGCTCATACTTTTTGGCATTTCCAAGCAAGGTCGCTTCTTCTGCCTCATACGTCTTCTCCCAGTTCTTCTCATATCCTGCAATAATTGTATTTTCTCCACTGACAGCCGGGGTGATAATGGCAAAATAAGCATCGTTTAATTCTGCATTGGGAATCGTAAATACAAGGTTATTCCCGGAAAATGCCAGGTTTCCCTCATATTCTACCGGAGTTGTATCTGCAAATCCATGATGCCCGGTAAACTTCGTGCTGTAAATCTTAACATGGGCATTTGAAGCATCGCGAAACGTCTTTGTAGAACGGATGTTTTCAATACTGACGGTCTGGCTTCCAGCCTGACCGCCAAACAGGCTGTATACAATTCCGGCGCTGTCATCGACACTTGTAAGCCCATACAGGCTGCCACGCGCACTCGGGTTCTCAATTTTTTCCAACGTCAGGGGCGTCTTATTTCCCGTCATCTGCGCATACCATTTGTATACCCACCAGGCGCCATTCGGTTTATTCGTATCTGCCGCCAATTCATTTAAGCTGTTTGCCAATCCCCAATACGGCAGAGACGCATAGGCGTTTTCCTCCTCAAAGATGGAGAGCCAGTTTACCAGAGAGCCGGGATTTCCAACATCAGAAAAATTGGCTACTTCATTGACAAATAAGATTGGCTCAATCTCTGAACCAGCATAATAAGTCTTAATAAATCCCTTTATCTCATCGCAATGCGATTTAAAACTCCTCAATTTATCTTTCTGCAGTTCATGCCATGTAATATATTCCGGCAGACAGCTATGTTCCTGGCAGTATTGGAGGAAGGTACGATAGGCATTCGTATTATAAACAGAAAAATTAGGCCCTGCCACTTTAATCTTTGGATTAATCTTCTTGACAGTTGTATAAATTTTCAGCCAGTCTTCACACAGCTGCGGAACTTTGCTGCTGTTATTGTACCAAATCCCATCCGGTTCATTGAACAGTACAAAACTATAACCTGCAATCTCTTCTTCTGTCTTTCCTTCTACCATCTCACGGACGATTTTATCCACTTTGGCATTATAATCATCAATCCCATTGTACTCATACGGCCATTCCAGATAATAATCCTGCAGATAAATCTGGATGTTTTCTACGCCGCAGGTCTTTAAAAACGGTGTCAGCCTGTAGCCGTCCCCGGACGGATGCTGCTGACCATCTTTTGCTTTCTGTACTAATATCTTCGGTGAGATTGCCTGGATTAAATCGGCAGAAGGCACGTTAACCTCACTCACACCATACAGAAATCCCGTAGAGCCATGGAGCAGGGAGCCTTTGGTGTTGTCTGGAGAGGCATCAAAGTGCAGCGTGGAGCCATAAGATATATTATCCACTGCCGTGCGCAATTGCTTTAATGCTGCATCGACTGCCTCCTGATTTGCTGCTTGTTGAGGTAATGCCAATGCGGCTTCTGCTTTTGTGACTGCCTCCGATAGCTGCCGGCTGCTGTCATCGCTTAATCCGCCCTGTGCGGCCACACGTTTTGCCAACATAGTCTCCTCATTTAACTGGGCATTGGAAAATGATGTTTCAGCCATGATTCCCGGATAAAGCACCAGTTTCCCCATAGCTGCATCAAGATTGGCAATCAGGTTATTTACATTTGCTTCCGTGACCGGATTTGCAATTCCCTCTTCTCCCTTTGCAATTTCCTGTAAAAGCGCTGCATAAGAATCCTTGGTATAAAAACTGATACTCTTTGCCTTTGCTTCGCCCACCTTATCCTGCAGCTGTTTAACCACTGCCTCGTCCACGTCATAGCTATGGTATGCGGCATCAGCCTGCTCTGCCGTCAATGCCGTGTTATAGAATCGGAACTCATCCACTTTGGCCTTTAAGTCCTTATCCGTCGTATACACGGAAGCGCCAATCGCACAATCCTTATATTGTTTCAAAATGGCTGCATTATCTGCAAACATTGAGGACAGCACCGCAGACATATTGCCATTTCTGTCATACTTGATGGCAACCGGCTGCCCATCAAGATATACGTCATAAGCCGCAGGAGATACGCTGATTGTCACATGCTGCCATTTGTCCCTCGCAAACTGCTTCTCCCACACAAGTTTTAACGTTGTCTTGTTATTATCCGGCAATATCACAGCGCTGTGATAACCGGCTTTGCCATCTGCAAGATCCCCTGCTCCCTCCTGTCCAGCCACAAAAGAGAATTCCGGCGCGTCCCATTTACCGCCATTGCCATCACTGGAATTCTGCCCATTTGCCGTCCCGGAGAATATCCGGCTGTACTGGCTCGCGCTTGCATCTATATTAATCCAGAAAGAAAATGCAAATCCATTTTCCGTCACATCGGCGAACATATCCTCAGGCAGAGAGAGACGCCCTTCTACAGCTCCATTTGTGCTCCCGCCCGGCAGGTTCAGTACCTTGCTTGCACGCGCAGTATCTTCAATAATGCCCAGGCCGTCCTTGTTTCCTTCAATCTCAGCAACTGCCCCGGCTTTGGTTCCCTGATTGGGAACCTGCTTATTGGTCACTTCCTCATCAAATGTAAATTCATAATACGGCTGCGGCACCTGAACTGCATCTTCCAGTGCGGCGGGCTCTGCCTCAACTGTCTCTGCACTTACAGATACTGACGGAAGCATCATGCTCGCCGCTAGGATTACTGCCAAAAACCGTGTCGCTCTTTTTTTCTTCATAGAGTTTCCCTCCTTAACTGTTTTGGTCAATTTTTATTGTTCCATTCTTCTTTAGCCTTTCACCGCGCCTACCGTCATTCCTTTGATAAAGTATTTCTGCAGGCACATAAACAGCACCGCAATCGGTAAAACAGAAATTACAATCGCTGCCATCGCCGTTGTGTAGTCGCTCGTTTGCGCCGAAAACAGCGACTGTATGGCAACCGTAAGTGTCTTCAGCTGCTTCTTGCTGACATAAAGGCTTGCCAGCAAATAGTCATTCCAGATTTGGAAAGACTGCATGATAATCAACGTAGCCATCGCAGGTTTCAAGAGCGGCATAACAACGGAAAAATATGTTCGGAACACCGAGCAGCCATCTATTCTTGCCGCCTCTTCCAGTTCCAGCGGCACCGTGCTCATAAAACTGTTCATCAGAAATACCCCGAACGATATCCCCGTGGCGACATACATAAAGATAATCCCAAATCTTGTGTTGGTGAGATTCATCTTATAGCCGATTGTATAAATCGGCAGGAACAGCGCCTGGTACGGAATCAGGATGCCAATGATAAAATAGATATAGGCAAATTTGAAAAACTTCCGTTTGCAGCGGGCAATCGCCCAGGCCGTAGTGCCGCACAAAAGCGCGAGAATCAGTACGCTTACCGCCGTGTAAAACAGCGTATTGACAAACGTCACTTTCATATTCAGTTTATTGAATGCCTTTACATAATTGTCAAACTGAAGCGCTTCCGGCAAAGATATGGGGCTGTTGACATAAAGTTCCTTCTTTGTCTTAAATGAATAATTCAAAATGATTGCCAGAGGAGACAAAAACAAAATTGCCATAATGGTCATAATTACCTGTGTTACCAAAGTGGATTTTGTATACGGCGTTTGCATCATCTCTTCGTCTTTCTTTTTCTTTCGGAAAACTGCCATCTACGCCTGCACCTCCTTCTTCTTCAAACTCTTTACCTGAATCAGCGCCACCAAAAGCAGCATAAGCACCAAGGTTACCGTCATTGCCGAGCCATACCCATACTGCCGCCCATTGATTGCCGTGGCATATGTCTGGTAAATCACCGATGTAGAGGCCCGTCCCGGACCGCCCTTTGTTGAAGACACCAACAAATCATATACCTTCAGAGAGCCCGTGGTAATCCCAACCACGCAGATGGTAATTGCCGGCGCCAGCATAGGGATGGTGACATTGAAAAAGCGCTTAACCGGACCTGCCCCATCTACCCTTGCCGCCTCATAAAGTTCTGCTGGCACAGACTGCAGCCCTGCCAGATAAATCAGCATCCAATAGCCAATCCACTGCCAGTTGTTGGCAATCAGCAGTCCGCTCAAGACCGTCTTGGGATCTCCAAACAACAAGAAATTAAAATTTGTTCCCAGCCAATCGTTAATTGCCGGCAGTACATTAGAGAACAATTTCAGCCACACAAAACCAACGATAACCGCACTGATTAAGCAAGGAATGAAAAACGCCGCACGGTAGAATTTCTGTGCCTTAATCCCGCTGTCTAACGCTACTGCAAACAGTAACGCCACCACATTCTGGATAATTGTGTTCGCAACAGTAAATTTTATTGTAAACCACCATGAGTCCAGAAAATTCTTGTCATGAAATAAATCAATGTAATTCTGAAATCCTACAAATACCTTTTCCGCCGACATTCCATCCCAACTCGTCACGGAATAACGAATGGATAAAAACAGTGGGACAATCAAGCCTATGGTAAAAATGATAAATCCTGGCAATACCAATATCAAGTACTGACGGGACATCTTCCTTTCCATTCCGGAGGTCATTCTTTTTTTCATTTTTTCACTCTCCCAACGTATATGTTTTTATGTTTTTTCTTCCAAAAAACAGTAAGCCGCCGTATCTTGAATTCAGTTCGACACGGCAGCTTATTTATCCTGTTTATTCTGTTAAATTATTTGCTTGCGTCCACTCTGCCGTCTGATGCAGCCAATGCGTCCTCAAAGCTTTCCTGACCCTGAAGCCATGCCGCGATATCCTTTGCATTCTCTTCCTGGAAACCGCCCCATACCAACTGGTTATTTCCAAGGGTTACATCCACGATGTTGCCCTCTTCTGCATAGGCATCAATATCCGTCTGGCTCGGATTGGCAAACGTCGGCGTCACATCCTTCAGCATGGATGCTGTCTTCGTATAGTCATAAATCTCAACTGCCAGCTCCTTGTCGCCTGTAAGCACGTCCAGAACTTTATTAATTGCATCCTGATGTTCTGTTTCCGCACTTGTCATCACGGTAATGTTCGGCTCAAATATCAGCTTGGAATCCCCTGTTTGGTTCGGGAATGGGAAGATACCGAAATCAAAGTTTTCATCAATATCAAGGAAGTTCTGAATAGACCAGGAACCAGATACCTTCATTGCCGCTTCACCTGCAACCATCTTGGCATCGCAGTCTGTCTGTTCCGTTGAAAACGTCTCCGGGAATGTATTATCACAAATCAGCTTATTGTAATTATATGCCGTCTTCATTTCCTCACTGTCCGCAAAAGATACTTCCCCTTTACGGAACTTATCACCCCAATCTGGCGTCTTGTTGAAAACATCATTCATCATAAACTGCATGGTAACATTGCCAACAGACCAAGTATCTACCATATGGCTGGCAAACGGCGTAATTCCTTTTGCCTTACACTCTTCAATAATCTTCTGCAGTTCTTCCTGTGTCTTGGGAATTTCCCAATTATTTTCTTTAAACAGCGCCCTGTTGTAATAAACGCCCTGATATAAGGCGTTGTATACAAGCCCATAAGTCTTTCCGTCTACTGTTACATTTTCCTTCGCCGCCTCAAGTCCGCGGTCTACATATGTAGCATCAATTTCTCCAAGTACGCCCAAGGCCTGGTAAGTTGCCACGTCCTGCGCTTTGCCAATCATAATATCCGGAAGTCCTGACTGCAGGTACTGCTGCATCTTGGGCTGGAAGTCATTTCCCCAGTCTACGCATTCCCACTCTAATGTAATATTGGGATATTTCTTCGCCAATGCTTCATCAATCATATCCTCAATGCCTGCATCCGTAGTAGACTGCCCGGCCAATACCGTAAGCGTTACCTCTTCACCATCGTCTGCCGCCTCTTCGCCGTCCGCTGCATCTTCCCGGTCTGTATCCCCTGGAGTTTCTGCCTGGTTATCCGTCGCTGCGCCGTCCTTATCAGAGCTTCCGGAATCTCCACATCCCACCAGCATTGCAGCCATCATGGATACCGCCACTAATGCGCTCACCACTTTTCTTTTCATACTTAAATCCTCCTTTTCTGAGAGCCTTTCTGCTCGGTTTATATATTTCTACTTTAACATACCTCTGATTTGTGCAATTAGTACTTTTTTTGTCAAAAAAGTTGGTCTTTTTTGACCAACTTTTCATATTTTCTTTTCCAGATTCTGTTTATATTCCCGGGGACTGACACCCATAATCTTTCGGAACACTTTATTAAAATATGTGTAATCATCATAGCCTACCATAAACGCCACCTCTGTCAGATTCATGCCACCTCTTCGGATATGTTCTTTCGCTTTTTCAATTCTTGTCCTCGTCAGATAGTGTATCAGGTTTTCTCCCATTTCCTTTCGGAAAACTCTGGAAAAATAAGAATTTTCCACATGATATTTTTCTGCAAGACCTGATAAGGTTAATGATTCAAAATAAAATTCATCGATATATGCCGCTGCCTGGCGGACCAGGATGTTTGCTGCCTCAGAGCATTCTTCCTGTGCGGCATCTGCCGCCATCTCAATCATTTCATCCAAAACTTCACAGAGGTACGAACTGTCCAGCCTCTCCACTGCTTTGTCTGCAGTCTCCACCATCCCTTCATAATCCAGATAGTTCTGGCTCTCCTGATTCCCTATGACAACTTCTTCCCAAATATTTACAATCCTGCGCACGGTCTGTTTTACTTCCAAATACTGCCACGGCTGCCGGCTGCAGCTTCGCAGCCCGATATCCTCAAAAACCATCTTACGGATTGCCCCTTTATTCCCTGTTTTCCATAAAGTACGCAATTCTTTCATCTGCGCTTCTGATATCCGGCTATACACGCGCTCCTCTTCCGTCCGCTCTTCCTCCTTCCCAGGCTGTATCACAACACTCTCCAGCGTATAGCTGCGCGTCATTAAAAGCGCCGCCGTCTGCACATATGCCCGATAAATGCTGTCCAGTGCAAATGCACATTCATTCAGCACAACAGACACCGGGGAAGAAACAACGCCCTCCAATCCCCGAAGCAGTATTTTTGCCTTTTCTGCCAACACCGCTGCCTCTCCTTCAAATAACAGGATAAATTCATTCGAGCGATAAATATAATTAAATACCACTACATCCTTGAACTTTAATATCTCCTTTATCTTCTGCTTCAGCCGAAAAGACAGGAGATTCATATCATAATGAAAGTGAACGGCTAATTCTGACATGTCATGTATTTTTATCAGCATCAGCTTCATGCCGGTAAAATCCATCTTGCTGTTATTGATAATTTGAGCGGGCTGAAACATTTTCCTTTGCTCTAACAGCTGTGAAAATTCCCGGTCCTGCATCAAAGAAGAAGCTTTTAAAAATTCTTCCTGCCTCTGCCTTGCCTCTTTTTTCTTTACATCCCGCTGCGCTACCATATCCAGCGCTTTTGTAATAGCATTCACCAAATCAATCCGATTTACCGGTTTTACAAGATAATTAATCGAACCTGCCATAAACGATCCTCGCACATATTCAAAGTAATCATAACCGCTGACCACAAACGGAATTGTATCTGGATAATTTTTCTGGATTTCCCTAAGCAGATCCACACCGTTCATGAATGGCATATCAACATCTGTAATCAGAATATCCGGCCTCTCGGTTTCCATGCGCGCAAGAACTTCCTCTCCATCTTCCGCCGGTTCTAACAGCGTAAGCCCATAACTCTCCCAATCTATCATATTGCGCAGCTTTTCCCGGCTCCAGTATTCATCATCTGCAATCAGTATCTTAAACGTTTCCATACTCAACCTCCTCACTTATTCGCGGAATGTTCAGCATGACACAAGTGCCTTTGCCAACTTCACTTGAAATAGCCAGACCGTATTCCTCACCATAAAGCAATTTTAAACGCATGTTGATATTATGAATGCCTATTGATGTCCTGGTTTCATTCTCTTTTGTAGTCTCTGTCCGTAATAACTGCCCAATTTTTTCCTCTGTCATCCCTACGCCATTGTCTTCTACCACAATCAACAAATTTCCCTTCTGCTCTTTGGCACAGATACGCACTTCTTTAGCCCCCCTGCTGTTACGCAGCCCATGGTTCAGGGCATTCTCCACAATAGGCTGGATGGACAACCGCGGAACTGCATCTTTTAACACCTCCTCTTCAATGTCAAATTGGTAAGTAATATGCGCCCGCATACGGACATCCATCACATAAATATAATTTTTCAGATGCATGATTTCTTTGGCTACATTGGAAAAAGGATGCTTCATATCCAGGCTATAGCGGAAAATCTCTGACAGAGACTGGCACAATGCGCTGACCTGTACACAGTCCTGCATTTCGGCAATACTGCTCATGGTATCTAATGTATTGTACAGGAAATGAGGATTTATCTGTGACTGCAATGCATGGTACTCTGCCTGTTTGACAAGCAGCTTAGCCTCGTATTCCCGGCTTATCAGTTCCTGCACCGTGTCTAACATCTCATTAAAATTCCGCCCTAACTGCCCTATCTCATCATCTGTTAACTTTTCCATGCGGAGATTCCTCTGCCCCTCCTTAATTCTCCGTGCTGTATTTGCCATTTCTTCTAACGGTTTTGTCAGCGTCTTTGTCACAATGTAAGTTACTATTACACTGGCAAACAGCATCGTCAATACGATAACAACCAGATTCCTTACCAGGACTTTTTGGTTCTCATAAAGCAGTTCCTGCGGCATAAGCGAGTACACATCGAGATTATATTTGTTTTGATGAACATGAAAAAAAACACGTTCCCCGGCTTCTATTATAGAATCCCTTTCTTCCCCCTTCCTGATGTTTTCCTGAAATACCTCCACTTCCCCGATTCCATCTTCATCCAGCTTTCCCACGCTAAGAATCGGCTGATCGCCCGTTGGCTGAAGCCACAGATACATCTCATCATTGATGCTGTATTTCTTCATAACAGATGTAAGATTCTTACTGTCTATATCACACACCACATAACCTATCTTATTTCGGAAATAGCCTACATTATATATCTTCAATACAAGGCGAATAATCTCCTTGCCCCTATAGGGATTATAATAACCGGAAATCAACATGACCGAATTATCGGATTCCACATATTCCCTCACAATCTCTGAATTACAGGAAAAATTCTCATCATAGATATCAAGCGGATAATTATGTTTGGGCGTTACTGCCCTTCGGTAGGTACTGATAATCTCATTCTGGGAATTATACAAGTATAGGGATACCACATTGTCTGAAGTCTCAAATTTAGTGGTAGCAAAATTATAAGCCTCCCGAAAATGCTTTTCTCTCATCTTCTCAACAGATGTTCCCATCTTTAAGTCCTGAATAAACTCCTGCTCATTATAAAGTTTTACCAAGATGGATTCTATCGACTTAATGGAACTGTATACTTCATCCTGCATGTTCTGCATTAAGTGAAAGTGCTCTGTTTTTGCCTGCCCATAAATCATTTCAGAAGATGTCGCCTGAAACAGCCAGGTCTGCAGCAACAGGGCAAAAAACGTAATCCCCATGCATAGAAGCAAAACCTTGGTATGCATTTTCCATGTATGCTTCATAAACTCTCTCCATTTATCAAAAATGTCTTCTTTTTATCTTATCATCCCATTTTCCTTTTGTATATTATACTTTTTTGCCATATAAGTTGCACTTTCTTGTCCTTTTAGAAAAAACAGACCATGCTGGGCGAACTAAAAAAATAGACGTCCTGCCAAGACGACTATTTTTTAACTTTATTTACACAGATTGGTAACTCTATGGACCTTATCAAATATGGTACTCCATATACAGCTTCTTCCTATATTCTCCATCTTTCATACTTTGTCGAATATCATCAATCCTGTCTTCATGGAGAAGTTTTTCATACAGCAAATTAAGACGTTCCTCCCCTTGTTCTATTCCTTGTTCTATTCCTTGTTCTATTCCTTGTTCTATTCCTTGTTCTATCCCCTTCTCCATTGCAATCTCCATTATATTCATCTGAACTGCCTCCCATTCTTCACTTTCTTTTACCTCTGTTACAATCCTGTCCAATTCCTCTATCCTTTTATCCTTTACTATAATCTCGGGATTATCCAAATGACTCTCCCGCATATATTGTAACAAACTTACCAGCGCTTGGGAACCATTTTTGCTGGTCATATTTAAAAATATTTTGGTAGTCCCATCTTCCAGATGCAGCCCTGGAATTTCCTCACACTGTTCTGTAAAGGTATATCTTGCTAAATCTTTTTTCCAAATATCCTCCTGGGTAATGAATATAATTATAGACGATGGCAGTTGCCTGTATCTCGTATCCTGCCCAGACCTTAAAACAGGAGTATCCATCATACCCTGATAAAATCTGGCACGTTTAGGAATATTATCTCCTTTGCTGTCATTCTGCATCTCCATATCAAATAGCCGATTTTTCTTATCTTTCGCCCAAGCATCCAAACGTATCGCACGCTTCCCAGATTTATTTAATACTACCTGTTCCACTTTCACTTCATCCAGTTCAAGTCCAGGCTCTCCTAAGATGATACTCAATGTACATTCATAAGCTCGCTTATTCTTCATGACGGACAGAAACAACGCAAAGTCACTTAAATTAAGCTGATACTCCTCAGGAATCATTTTCATTAATATTTCCTTTTTGTCTTTTTCCATAGACATCCTCCTCACTATGAAATTTTGATGTAAGCGAAATTTCCTGCGAGACTGCCGCATAGAATCAGGATTATACCTGTCAGATTTGATTCAGAAATCTTGCTTGTATCTACTATAACACACATCACAATATCTGTAAAGAAAAGGCATTTATGAAAATTGGAACTCTTTTTTCTCCAACGTCCATAAACACCTTATATAGTAAAATTCTAATCATACTTTTCAAAAAATTCCAGTATTTTTCCCTTATACACCTCCGGCTCCTCATAGGCACTGCAGAGATGCCTTGCCTCAGACATCACCACGAGCTCCTTGGGCGCACGGCACAGGGAATAATTATATATCGTGTTTCCCGGATCCACATAAGTGTCCTTAGCGCCATGGAAAAACAGAACTGGTCTCCGGTTCTTCTTCATAGCTTCCGCAGTATCTGCTTCTTTCATGCGAAATCCCGCGAAGAGCGCGCAGAATAAATTAAGCCGAAATAACAGCAAGCCAACCCAATGCAGATGAAACCAGTTTGCCGCCATATCTTTCATCTGCCCTTTCATGGACCGAAAGCCGCAGTCGGAAATCAATCCTTTTACTTCCTGCGGAAGCCTATGCCCCGCTGCCATGAGCACGGACGCTGCCCCCATGGATTCCCCATAAAGATATATGGGGAGTTTATGTTTATTCTGCCTGGAAATATAATATGCCCACCGCTGCACATCATACTGTTCCTGCGCCCCAAAAGTAATGTATTCCCCTTCACTCTGCCCACAGCACCTCTGGTCAATAAAGAGCAGGCTGCAGTGATTCTCATGAAGGAACCTTGCCATATATGCAAAATCCCCAAAACCGCTGCCTTTATATCCGTGGCTCAGCAAAACAAAGCGTTTTGGATTCTCTGCCGGCAGATAAGACGCATGCAGCAGCAGCCCATCCCTGCTTCGGATATAACACTCCTCCATCTCCTGCTGCGCGCACCATTGCTTGCCCTCCTCATACTCCTTCTCAAATTTATGCCTGGGGTGGTTTACCTTTGTGTGGGACAACTGAAACCATTTCTTCTTGGCAAGCCTCTTATTTCCCTTACAATCCACCACCATTTTAAAAAAAGACCAGCCAAATGCCATAAACACAGAAAATCCTGCAACAGCTGCACCGAATACTTTAATTACTTTATTTCTCATAATCAGATTATTTACCTCTTTCTCTTATTAAATATTCTCACGAACCGATTTTATTATAATATTCTTCTTGTGAAAAAGCAAATTTTTTGAGATTTCCTTATTTCATAATTTTATTGTTGACTTTAAATAGATTCAAGTGTATACGGGAGTTTGACACATTGAACTTCAAAAAGGTACTGCAAATCCTTGAAATAGGCTTATTTTTTTGTCAAATATTTTGTTTTATTATATAGTAATATTTAGTGATATGTGGTATAATAGTGACAGAGGTGATGATTATGCGTGTGACAACATCAAAATCCAGAAATTCTGAATCCTTTTATATTACACAATCCTATACAAATGCCCAGGGGAAAAGTACTTCAAAAACAATCCGAAAGCTGGGAACTTTAGCTGAATTATCCGAACAGCTCCATACCGATCGCAACGGAGTTGTGGCTTGGGCTAATGAACAGGCCCGTCTTGAAACTTTGAAGTACAAAAGCGAAAAAGAGGATGCTACTGTCATGGTCCCTTTCCACTCCAACAGGCTCATGGATTATCATAAACAGAAACTCTTTTCTGGAGGATATCTTTTTCTCCAATCGATTTATTACGGGCTTAAGATGGATTCAATCTGCCGGAAAATCAAAAGCCGGCATAAATTTGAGTATGACCTCAATGCGGTTTTGTCAGATTTGATTTATACAAGAGTACTGGAACCTTCCAGTAAAAGATCTTCGTTCCGTGCCGCAAAGCGCTTCCTTGAGCCGCCAACCTATGAGCACCATGATGTATACCGGGCACTTTCCGTTCTTGCTGCAGAAATGGACTTTATTCAGTCAGAAGTTTATAAGAACAGTTTTTTCCCCGGAAACAGAATGGACCGAATCCTGTACTATGACTGCACAAACTATTACTTTGAAATTGAACAGGAAGATGGAGATAAAAAATACGGGAAAAGCAAGGAACACCGTCCGAACCCCATTATCCAAATGGGACTTTTCACAGACGGAGACGGCATACCGCTGGCATTCTCGCTCTTTCCGGGCAGTCAGAATGAACAGAAATCTTTAAAGCCTCTGGAAACTAAGATTCTTCAGCAGTTCGGATGTGACAAGTTTATTTATTGTAGTGATGCCGGTCTTGCTTCTGAAGACAACCGTGTCCTCAATCACATGGGGCAGCGCGCCTTTATCGTCACCCAGTCAATCAAGAAGCTGCCTGCGCTGGATCGGACATGGGCTTTGAGCAGGACTGGCTTCAAACGCCTGTCCGATGATGTATTTGTGGATATCACAAACTTATCAGAAGATGATAAAGATCAACTCTATTATAAGGATGAGCCATTTACAACAAAGAAACTACATCAAAGATTAATCATAACCTATTCCCCCAAATACGCTGCTTACCAGAAAGCAGTCCGTGCGGAGCAGGTTAGCCGGGCAGAAAAAATGATTGCAAACGGATCTCTGAAAAAGCAACGTAAAAATCCGAATGACCCTGCAAGATTTGTAAATAAAGCTGCTGTAACGAAAGAAGGGGAAAAAGCGGAAATCCACTATTACCTCGACTTAGACAAGATTGCAGAAGAAGAAAAGTATGATGGCCTCTACGCTGTGTGTACAGACCTGCTCGATGACAACGCTGCTGATATTTTAAAAGTCAGTGAAGGCAGATGGCAGATTGAAGACTGCTTTAGGACCATGAAGACAGATTTTGAAGCCCGGCCGGTTTATTTGAACCGTGAAGATCGGATCAAAGCACATTTCCTTACCTGTTTTCTTGCTTTGCTTCATTTCCGGTTATTAAAACGTTCACTGAAGGGGACCTATACTACAGGACAATTGCTTCATGCTTTAAAAGATATAAAATTTGCCGATGTAGAAGAACAGGGTTTTATGCCTGTATACGAACGTCAACAAATAACCGACGACCTCCATGAAACCTGTGGGTTCAGAACAGACTATCAATTCATAACCAAACGGAAAATGAAAGGGATTCAGAAAAAAAGCAAACGAAGATAAAACATTACTATATTCCGTGTATGCAGTTCAAAGTGCCACAGCCCTTGTATTTACAAAGGTTGTGGCACCTGTTCATCTAATCAACTGTCAAAGATGAGATTATAATATTCTTCTTGTGAAAAAGCAAATTTTTTGAGATTTCCTTATTTCATAATTTTATTGTTGACTTTAAATAGATTCAAGTGTATACTATTCCTAACACAAATAAAAAATATTAACAGTAATTATAAAAAGTATTTAAATATTATGCAAAGGAGTGAACATATGTCAACTTTAGCTTTGAAAAATGTAACTTACACGTACAAGAACGCACAGAGGTCTGCTGTTTCTGACGTCTCCTGCATTTTTGAGGAGGGAAAAGTCTATGCCATTGTAGGTCCTTCCGGTTCCGGCAAATCTACACTGCTCTCCCTGCTTGCCGGGCTGGATCTGCCCACAGAGGGTGAGGTTGCCTTTGATGGGGACAGCCTGGCACAGCTGAACCTTGACCGCTATCGGCGCGAAAGTATTTCCATGATTTTTCAGGCATTCCACCTGTTTCCACTGATGACAGTTATGGAAAATGTATGCTTCCCTATGGAACTTTGTGGGGTAACGCCCAAAGATGCCAAGCCGCGGGCAGCCGCACTGCTCGAAGGCGTGGGCATCACAGAAGAGCAGATGGACCGTTTCCCCTCTAAGCTGTCAGGCGGGGAAAGGCAGCGCGTGGCAATTGCCAGAAGCCTTGCCTCCAATGCCAAAATCATCCTCGGTGACGAACCAACCGGTAACCTTGATGGCGCAAACACACAGAATATTATTGATATATTGTGCAGCCTTGCGCACGACAAAGGCTATTGCGTAATTATCGTTACACATGACATGGAAGTTGCCGAAGCGGCTGACGTGGCTCTCAAAATGAGAGATGGCGAACTGCGTGTAATATAACAGACAATCTGAAAAATATGGCTGTCACAGCAAGCGGAAATAGATACGCTTCATGTGACAGCCTCTAACTTATTTAATCTTGAAACAGCGGTAGCCTTCCATTCAGTTTGAGGATTGGCGTGCTGCCAATCAGTTCCAATGCATTTTCTTTTATTTGGCTCATATCAATATACACTCCTTTCAAACACATATTTTGTATGCGTTGATAAATCTTCCCGATATGTATAACCTAACCTGTCAAAATTTTTCATTTCCAGAGGGTTTTCAATCTGCCGCTCCGCCATGAAACGCACCATCTCGCCTCTTGCCATCTTTGCGTATGTGCCTTTTGTCACCAGTTTTCCATGGGATTCCTCACAAAAAACAATGGTGATATACTTATCATCCTTCGTCAGATATTTCTCAATGCACTTTGAATACTCTTTGGAAGCCAGATTGATAATGATGCCGCTCTCGTCCTTTACAGCTTGATAAAGGCGGTCTCCCCACAGGTCATACAAATCTTTATGTCCGTTTACCGCGGCTTTCGCCTGCATTTCCAGACGGTACGGCGCCACTCCGTCCATAGGTCTTAAAACACCATAAAATCCAGATAAAATCCTTAAATGTTCCTGTACATAATCATATTGGACATCCTCAAATACTACCGGCGCCATGTACTGATAGGCAATCCCATCATAGGATAGGAGCGCCGGCGTAAGTCTGCTGTATAAATCCATATGTTCCAGACGCTCGAAATTCTGAACTGCAATCTTATCATTGCACCTCCACAGCTTTTGCAGACTTTCCTGGAATTGTTTCCGAAGCCACGAAAGGATTTCTTCTGCCTGTTCGATATATAGGGGCAGCCCTTGCGGTGCAAGGGTGTCCAAATCCTCATTCATTCTCTTTGCCGGCGAGAGAATTATCCGCATGGCATATCCCTCCTTATCTAACTGCAGCATTCATAACGAATCCCTCTCATCCTTTAAACAAGATAAATTGACTTTAAAAGGGTCTTTCCTGTCTCCGTGCGGAATATTTTCTCCATCGTATTTTGCACATTTTCTTTGGTATAATGGCTTTCATCCGCATTTACAAGATAATCCGCCTCAATCAATATCTGATAATCATCTCCCTCAATCTTTTCTAAGGTATGATGATTTCCCACGAGATAAGCCACACGTTCCAGAACATCTGCTTCTATTTCTGTCCCTTCAAAAAAACGGTACACAAGAGGCACTCCCTCTTCTTCCTGTTTTTTCCCATTCGTATTTCCATACTTTTCACGACATAACGGACATGCAATATCATGCACGATGGCTGCAAGTTCCAGGGTCTCCATTTCCTTTGCGCCTATTCCTTCACACTCGCCAATTGTCTTGGCATACGCATGGACTTTGAGAAAATGGTTGATATCATGTGTATTTCCTTGGGAAAAAAGAATCATCTTTTTTATTACTTCTGAAATTGTCATATGCAAAAACTCCTTTCATCGCATGGGCGTGCCAACTTCAATCAGGTTCCCATCCGGGTCGTAAAAACGAATTACTCTCTGTCCCCAAGAGTGTTCCATCAGACGGTTTACATACTGAATCGGTTCCTGGTAGTTCTCAAGCTTTTTGGCAAAAGCTTCAATATCTTCCTCCTCAAAATACAGCTCACTGGCATTATTTTCTGCAACAACTTCCCGCCCAATAAATTTTTCCCATATTTTTCTATCCTGTAGGACAAGCCCTTCCGTCATAATGACATTTCCATCATTGTCAAGGATAACCTGCAGACCGAATAATTCTTTATAGAAAGCGATGGACTTATTTATGTCTTTCACTACAATTAAAATATTTTTTAGTTTCATTTTATGGCTCCTCTATTTATATGCAAACAGTACATACTATTCCTCAAATATTTTATTTAATGTATATCCCATGCGTGTAACCATCGGAACTACCAAGGCATTACCCATACAAAAATACCGAAACTTCTCCGGCATGCCAATGTCGGTCCAATTATCGGCAAATCCTTGTATTCTTTCTGCTTCCAGCGGCGTAAGCAACCTTAACCTGCCATTTTGTGGATCTCTAATTACATGGGTACTTCTATTTACACTAGATTCTGAGGTAAGCATGGTCCTTGCCGGCAATTCTATATTATCTGGAAATGAAATTGCCCCCTCGCTAAATATATACTCATGACCTGTTTTACTCATCCTCTTTATCTTCTTTGCACCCTTGAGATATTCCCATTTTTGCAGATTGTCATCTATGTAATATTTTTCAGGCACATCTGTTTCCAATAAGTCTTTTAGAGGTACGGCTTCTTCATATATCGGTTCAACCTTTGTCGTATATATTTTTCCTCTCACCATGTAACCGGCATTTTCAAAGGAAAATTTAAAGTTGTCTGACACACTTTCTAAATCATTATACTCAATTTGACTTTCAGACACCGATTCAATCTCTTCAACAGGAAATGTTTCCGCAAAAAATCCATTCTTCCCCATAATAAGCAGCGGTTTTATTTTATACATCCTTCTCCCATATACCGTTTGGTTGTGATAGGCAAAAATGAACACCCTTCTTCTCCTCTGTCCTGCACCATAATCTGCAGCATTTATAATACGCCACTCTACGGAATAATCTAAGTTGGCAAAACAAGCCAACATCACACCAAAATCACGCCCCCTCTGGGAAGCCGGTGATTTTAACAATCTATCAACATTCTCTAAAAGGACAAACGGCGCTTTCTTTTCCCGCAGCGTATTTCTTATCTGCCACCAAAGTACGCCCTTCTTCCCTTCCAGACCTGTCGAACCAGGAAGAGGGCGAGCAACGGAATAATCCTGACACGGAAATCCTCCCACCAATAAATTATGATCCGGTATTTTTTTTTTGTCCACCTCCCCAATATCTATTCCTGTGTTTTCATCCACATCACCCCAATGCGATACATAACATTCATGTGCCCATTGTAACTTTCTATTGGGTTCCCATTGCGAAAACCAGACGGTTTTCCAATCTTTTGACGCCCTCTCTAATCCCAATCGAAATCCACCAACGCCGGCAAACAATTCACAAACTGTTTTTTCCATAAGATAATTCCCTTTCTATCCAACATGGGATTTCTTCACACTGATAAATCCTAACATGATTTCTATAATAATGGCAACTTATCCAATTCAGCTACTATGCAGGATCCTTTAATCCAAACAAACTGCTTATACATCTTAATCCCATTTACTTTTTCTGTTTTCACACTTGCATCCGTTCCTCCACCCCTCACAAAAACAAGGTTTTCTTTTGATTTAGGAAAATTAAGACGTGTCTTTAAAGTACCAGTCTTTGGGTTGATGACAGGCACTCCCTTTTTATTTAAACTGACAGCTTCCTCCAATTTTCCCTCCCATATTAGATTCCTGACCTCTTCCCATATTTTCCTGACCTCGCTCTGGATAAACTCTTCTCTAAATATAAAACGTTTAAAACCCAGAAACTTATTATTGCACAAAGGGGCCTCTTTGGAGGGTTCCTCAAATATCATGCATAGCAATTGATGATTTGCAAAAAAATCATAGGCTGCAGATTCTTCAAACGAGATATTCCTATCTGTCCATTCGTCAAAATCAATTACAAATAATTTCGTATCTTCTGTCCTCTTCCCCTCCACCGTCACGGTAATTGATTTGCCAACAATCCCAAAACGTTGAAACAGTTCAATCTGATTAAGCTTCTTTGATTGTCCGCCAAACATTTTAACTATTACACTCTCATTCACAGATTTTGACAGTTTGTTCATGTCCTTCACCACAATACCGTACTGTTCTATCAATTCGCCTACTGTTTTTCCAGCATCTTGTACGGTAATGCTATGACATTTATCATCAATATCTTTATAACCACTATAATGCTCCGGCAGCTGTTCCAACTTATTGCCAAAATGCTTTTGTACAATGTCTGTCACTACCTGCCTTTTCAGACGAAATCTTGGAGGGTTAGGCCATTTAGGCGCAGTATCAATGTATGCAAGTTTATCTCTCAACTCTGATGAAATGCGATAATACTGACTTTCAGGCATATCATATTTAGATTGTATTTCAACAATAAAATCTCTGACCAATTCCCAATCATTTTGCAAGATTGACTGATCATCCTCATTAAATTCATGGAACTCATACCCTCGAATATAGAAATCTGCATACTCTGCAGCTGTGACAGTTTTTGCTGAAGAATAATGGTAATAAACCAACAGCATATGCTGTAATTTATGCCAAAATTTTGATGTGGGAAATTGCTCCAGCACAATTTGATTAGGCGATACTGCAGTAATTGACATTGGCTCTTTCGCCTCATACCTTTTCTCATCCTTTTTGGACAAGCGAATCCCTGTCGTCTTTAGTTCCGTATCGACACCATCAACATTCAAATCCGGCCTCTGCAGATTATCCGCCGGAAAACCTAGTACAGACTGTTCAATAACATCACCTGCAATGCCGGTTATTTTGGGATTTGTCTGTGTCTTGTCAAATACATGTTTTTCATCTATTTCTCCCAGAGTCTTATTCAGTACATTGTCCAATATATTTTGTAATTCTTCTCTATGAAAAAAATGTCCTTTCATCATAATTCCTTCCCATATAGTTAAACAGCAAAATCCGTTCAGAACATTTGTTCTTATCATCATATCACATTTTTTTATATTTGCCAATACCTTGTACAAATTTTTCTAATAACTGTCTGCTCAAAGATTTATGTGATTGAACACACCATTCCAGACTATGCTTGTAAATCCCCCTCTATCCTGCTACAATATTCTGCAAACAATCACGATTAATAATCCCACCCCGGAGGTAACTGCAAATGAAAACAATTATCATCACCGAAGACGACAAAGCCCTGAACAATGGTATCTGCATGGCATTGCAATCCCCCGAATTCACTTTTCTGCCATGCGAAACAATCCAAGAGACAAAGGGAATGCTGCGGCAGCATATCTGCGATTTGATGATATTGGACATAAACCTGCCTGACGGAAATGGCTTGGATTTCTTAAGGGAACTCCGCAAAACTTCTGCCATGCCAGTCATCTTGCTCACTGCCAACGATATGGAAACAGACATTGTGGCAGGACTGGAATCCGGCGCTGATGATTATGTGACAAAGCCTTTCAGCCTCGCCGTGCTGCGGGCGAGGGTGAATGCCCGGCTGCGGGCAAAAGAGGCACAGGCAAACAAGGCTATCCAGATAGATGATTTTTGCTTTGACTTTTCCGATATGAAATTTTATAAGGGAGACCAGGAAATTGAACTCAGCAAGACGGAGCAGAAGCTTCTGAAGCTTCTGGTGAGCAATCCCCAAATTACCCTGGAGAGAAGCTTGCTGGTGGACCGGATTTGGACAGATGGCGCAGAGTACGTGGATGAAAATGCGCTTTCTGTAACCGTCAAAAGATTGCGGGACAAATTAGAAACAAATCCTGCTAAACCGCAATATATCAAGACTGTATATGGCATCGGCTATGTATGGGCGGTAAAATAATTATGGAGAGATGAAATCATATGACGAAACTGGAAATTCTATTTTGCATGGCAGCTCTGCTTATATGCCTTCTGTCTGCACTTTGGGTACTTTATACCAAATACCGGCTACGCAAAACGATGGAACATATGGCTCAGATGATTGACGCAGCCGCGATGGGAACTTTCTGCGAAGATGTCTACGATGAGAGTCTGCTCTCTTCCATTGAGACAAAATTGGCGCATTATCTTGCCGCCTCAAAAATTTCCGCACAGCAGGTATCCAACGAAAAAAAAAACATCAAGAAACTGATAGCCGATATCTCGCATCAGACAAAGACCCCGATTGCCAATATTTTGCTCTACTCTCAGCTGCTTTGCGAAAAAAATCTGCCCGAAGAAAGCCAAACCTGTGCAGAAGCCTTAAACCAGCAGGCAGAGAAACTTAATTTTCTGATTCACTCACTTGTCAAAATTTCCCGCTTAGAGACAGGCGTCCTTGTGCTTCGCCCAATTACCAATCCCATCTCTCCCATGCTCGAAGAGGTCATCGCCCAGATTAGGCCCAAAGCAGAGAAAAAGGGCATACGGATGGAGTTTGAACCACGTAATCTATATGCCTGTTTCGACAGGAAATGGACAGCAGAAGCAGTATGCAACATTATGGACAACGCCGTAAAATACACGCCTGCCGGCGGAAATATCTCCATTTCCCTATTGCATACGGAATTATTTGCCCGCATTGCCATCAAAGATTCCGGCATCGGCATATCAGAAGAGGAAACGGCAAAAATATTTGGCAGGTTTTACCGCTCCCCACAGGTCAGCAATTGCGAAGGCGTTGGCATCGGGCTGTTCCTTACCCGAGAAATCATCGCCAAAGAAAGCGGATATATCAAAGTAACATCTGAACCAGGAAAAGGAAGTACATTTTTCATCTATCTTCCGGCAGCGCAGCCGTAAATCTGTAACCGTATTACGCACACTAGTATCAGTATTTCCTTAATATAAAATCTTTCAAAACTGTAATATTTAAATCCTTACAGAAAGAATCTGGAAAGATTTATGTCCTATGATGTAACTGTTCACAACCAACTGGCGTTTTGAATAGTTATCAATTTTCATTTATTTATCAAGAACAGGAGGACATAAAAATGCCCATATTGGAGACAAAGAATTTAAAAAAAGTATATGGCAGCGGCGAAACGGCAGTGCATGCATTGCGCGGCGTAAGCCTTTCCGTGCTGCAAGGCGAATTTGTGGCAGTGGTCGGAACCTCCGGCAGCGGAAAGTCCACGCTTCTGCATATGCTGGGCGGCTTAGACAGGCCGACTGCCGGAGAGGTCATTGTCGATGGCAAGCCGATTTTTACTTTAAAAGATGAGGAACTCACCGTATTCCGGCGCAGGAAAATTGGCTTTGTTTTCCAGAATTATAATCTGGTGCCTGTATTGAATGTCTATGAAAACATCGTGCTGCCCATCCAACTGGACGGAAATGTGCCAGACAAAGATTACATTGCGCAGATTATAGGAACTCTCGGTTTGGAGAGCAAACTGACTGCCTTGCCCAACCAGCTTTCCGGCGGACAGCAGCAACGCGTAGCCATTGCCCGGGCGCTTGCCGCCAAACCAGCCATTATCCTGGCAGATGAGCCGACCGGGAACCTCGACAGCCGCACCAGCCAGGATGTGATGGGGCTTTTAAAAATTACCAGCCAAAGATTCGGACAGACGATGGTAATGATTACCCATAACGAAGAAATTGCACAGCTTGCCGAGCGCATCATCCGCATAGAAGACGGCAGCATCGTGGGAGGTGGGCAGTCATGATTCGCGTGAAAAACCGTAAAATAATCGCTGCGCTTTCCCAAAGGAGCCTGAAAGCGAACCGCACACGTAATGCCGTTGCCGTGTTCGCTATTGCACTGACCACGCTTTTATTTACAGCACTGTTTACGATTACACAGACCATCATTTATACCACGCAGCAACAGACATTCCGGCAAATAGGCGGCAGTTTCCATGGCAGTTTCAAAGACCTCACGCTGGCAGAAAAAGAGACTTTAGAAACCGACCCGCTGATTAAGGAAGCCGGTTCACGCTTAATGCTTGGCATGGCATGCGGCGAACCGTTCCGCAAAATCCATGCAGAATTATCCTATATGGATGACATATGCCGCAAAAGTTCCTTCTGTATCCCGGAATACGGCAAACCACCCAAAGAAAACACAAAGGAAATTGCCTGCGACACCAGAATCCTGCAAACCTTAGGCGTAACGCCGGAAATCGGCAAACCTCTGACCTTATCATACGAAATCGGCGGTATAGAAAAAGAGACGATTACAGATACCTTCCTCCTCTGCGGATGGTGGGATTACGATGCGGCAAATAGGGCAAGCATGGCCATCCTGCCAAAATCTTATGTTGATACTATCATCAAAGAACACCCGACGGATGCTGTGGACGAGTCCAATTCAACCGGAAAATGGTCTTTAAATATTTTCCTTCGCGACAATCTCCATATTGAAGATGATATGCTGCAAATCCTGCAAAACCACAGCTTTCAGGCTGATGACCCTTATGCAGATAATTATATTGGCATCGGCGTCAATTGGGGATACGCAACAGCACAAATGTCGGCAAACTATGACCTGGGGACAATTGTTGGGACCGCCTCCCTGGCAGTTCTGATTATCCTCACCGGATATCTGATTATCAATAATATTTTCCAGATATCTGTCAGCAGTGATATTCGCTTTTATGGATTATTAAAGACCATCGGCACTACCAAAAAACAAATCCGGCGCATGGTCCGCCGCCAGTCCTTGCTGCTCTCCGCAGCCGGAATCCCCATTGGGCTGCTGCTTGGCTATGTATCTGGAATTATTCTGGCTCCAATGATGATTTCTTCCACAAACAACAGTATTGGAAGGACTTATCACATTTTTAATCCCTGGATTCTTCTCGGAGCCGTTATTTTTTCACTGACAACAGTGCTGCTCTCCTGCGCAAAGCCAGGCCGAATTGCCGCAAAGACTTCCCCCATAGAAGCTGTCCGTTACACCGATGTACCAGCCGCCAAAAGACGGCAACGGCGTATCCACAAGAACACGAATGCCCGTAGGATGGCTGTTGCCAATCTTGGAAGAAACAAAAAGAAAACATTACTTGTTGTCACCTCCCTCACCCTGGCAGTTGCCCTGCTGCAGGCGACCTATACTTTTGCCAGCGGCTTTGATATGGAAAAGTATCTCAGACAACTTGTGGTTTCCGATTTTATTTTAGGAGACGCCGCTTATTTCCAGGCAAATTACCGCACCTCAGAACAGGCATTGCCCGAACAGGATATCCTGGCAGTCGAAGCGGGCGGAACCATTACAGAGAAAGGGCGTATCTATGGCAGTTATTCTGGCAATTTAGAATATGTGACGGAAGATTTATACCGAAATTATTTTGCTGGCATGGATTCCCAAATGCTGGAGGAAATGCTGTCATGCGAAGAGCGGGACGAAGACGGAAAGGTTCCCATCAACGCCCACCTTTATGGGATGGAAGATTTCCCCTTAAGCCAACTGAAAGTTTTTGATGGTGATTTGAAAGATTTATATAATCCCGGGAAAAATGTGATTGCCGCCGTTTATCTGGATGATGATTATGGGAAACCAACGGCAGACAGCCAATGGGCAAAATTGGGGGACATGGTAAAAATCCGCCATGTTTATGAATGGGAATATTCCGATGCCAAAACTGGGGAAATCATACCGGAAGAAAAGGTCGAGTCCTATACTGGGGAAATCAATGTAAACGAAAAAGACTATCAGGATATCTCCTATGAGGTTGTGGCATGTGTCCTGGTAAAAAGCGCCATGAGTTACCGCTACTGGGGGACCCATCAGTTCGTGCTCAATGCAGACGTCTACCAGAAAAACTGCAGAAACCCTAATGTAATGGCATACCTTTTCAATACTGCAGAAACGGACAATGAAGCCATGCAAAGCTACCTGGAAAACCATACGGCAAATGTCAATCCAGCGCTCGATTTTGAGTCGAAACAAACCTACGAGAATTCATTTGCCAAATACCGCAATATGTTTCTTATCGTGGGCGGAAGTCTCAGTTTTATCATTGCGCTGATTGGCATCCTCAATTTCTTCAATGCCATCCTGACTTCCATCTATTCCCGCAGAAAGGAATTTGCCATGCTGCAGTCTATCGGCATGACCGGGCGGCAGTTAAAGCAAATGCTGATATACGAAGGATTAATTTATGGCATATTCACCATGATTGCTTCGGCAGCGCTCAGTTTCCTGACAATGCCCATACTCGCCAAAGCAGTCAGCAGCATGTTCTGGTTTTTTACCTACCGCTTTACGCCGCTGCCGCTGCTGGCTGTAATTCCCATATTTGCAGTACTGGGGATTTTCCTGCCGCTGGCAAGCTATAAGAACGTAGCCCGGCAGACACTTGTGGAACGGCTGCGCATGGGGGAATAGCTTTGCATACGCGCTACTCATCCTGCCGCAAAAATTTGCTTGCCAGTTTATGTACCTGTTTTATTTCTCTGGAATTTAAATCCCAGGAACCCAATTCCTCTGCAACGTAACCAGGAAATTTTTTACTGATATCCTTCAAGGCATTGCCTATGGATTTTCGCACATACTCGCTCCCATCCTCTTTATGTTCAGATAATAACCGAATTGCTTCCTGGGGATTTTCCTTAAAATAAGGGCGGCTCGTCCACACCCGCAGCCCCTCGGAAACGGCCCTACGGACATTGGCGCAATCACTTGCAAACCATTCCCGAATCAGCGGCAGTGCATTTTCATAACCAATAATCTTACAATGATTGTCAAATGCCATCGCCAGTATCTCCTGCACTTTCCAACTGTCATGCTGGCTGACAGTATCTTTCAGAAATGCCAACGCAGCCGGAAATTCATGTGCCGAATACCCCAAAAGGAAAACGCCAACCTCCTGAATCTGGAAATTGTCTGACTGGTACAGTTCACGCCCCATTGCATAACATTCCTCCAGAGAATGGGACTTATAATATTTCTCCGCTTCTGTTTTTACAAGTTTGAGACTATCCTTTTCTGGTATCAAATCTGCCAAATATTCCATATAATCACTCATTTTTCTGTCTCCTTCCCATAGTTTGAATGTCATGTGGCTTCCGATGGCTGCATGGCATGAAACAGCCGCTCCTCAATCTCCACCAATGTATTGGCATAATCCTTCAATTCCTCCGCCAGCCGCTTCTTGCCGGTTCCCTCCTGTTTCTTATATAAAATACGATGTTCCATGCTTGCCCAAAAATCCATGGACATCGTGCGGAACTGAATTTCCACAGGAAAATACTCCATGCCATCCAGACAGTACACAGGGATTCCCACAATCACATGGTAACTTCGGTAACCATTCGGCTTGGGCTTCTTAATGTAATCGCACTCACGGACCACAATCAAATCCGCCTGACGTTTCAGCACATCTACAAGGTTATAAATGTCGTCTGCAAAATAACAGATGACCCGCACGCCCGCAATGTCCTGCAGATAATCCTTGGCATTCATCACTGTAGGTTCCTTCTTTTTCTTCCTCAATTTATCTTCTAAACTGTTTTTCTCCTTAATCCTGCTCTGGATATTATGAATAGGCTGGCTCTCAGAAGCCTCATACAGGTTATGTTCCAGCACATGGAGCCTGGCAAGCAGGACCTCCTTGGCATCCTCATAAGGCTGTATGAATGTGTAGTATTCTTGATCTGTCATTAAATATCTTTCCTCCTCATGCCAAAGTATTTATCAGCACCGATATAAAACCCCAAAACTCCTCATCCTCAAGTATAGCAGATTTAAATGCGAAACATATAAAATTTTCTGGATAAAAATATTAAATTATTGTAAAATATGACCTAAGGAGGGACCCACGCAGTGGGAGGATTCCTTAGGTCTCCTATCGGAGCCATAAAAGTTCATTGACCTAAGGAGGGACCATATGGCATGAGGAGGGACCCGCGAAGCGGGAGGAGCCCTGATGCCTTTTAGCGGCTTCAAAAAAGTATACTGCAGCTGGGAGGATCCCTTAGGTCTCCTATTGGAGCCATAAAAGTTCATTGACCTAAGGAGGGACCATATGGCATGAGGGGGGACCCAGCGCAGCTGGGGAGAGCCCTGATGCCTTTTAGCGGCTTCAAAAAAGTATATCATGAGGAGGGACCACAATTGGATATTTACCATAACCAAAGCATACATGAACGTAACGGACGCGGAGCCAAACTGACACCGCTGCCCATCAAACAGACCTTTTTTTGGGAAGGACAGGAAATTTATATCCCTACCATATATGTGGGAAAAGCCGGCGTTGTCCTGGATGTCTGCGCCAAGATTTCTTTAGAAGACATGACTGGTTTCCTGCAAAAGTGGGACCAATACCGGCGTCTTTCCCTGAAAACGCAGGAGGATTTTGAAAAGATGGAATCAGAAAATCCAGCCTCCCGGGACTTTACTGCAGAAATGAGCCTGGACCAAATACCATTGGCAGACAACATGAGCAGCAGCCTGTACTGGTATCCGCCAAGCATATTTCAATTATTGAAAGAAGAATCGGAAGACGAAGAAAGCGGGGCTGCACAAGAACATACAAACAGCCACAATGCAGAAGAACTAATGGAAGCCTATGGTTGTGACAGAACATGTCTCTGGCGCATCAGCCGCCATTCTTTTGACTGGAATGGCAGACCCATCCTGTCCCCACAGAACCTTTCATTGACCTTGCGGGCAGATACATTTTCCGTCACTGCAGGACATTTTACCACGAATTCCTCCTGCGATTACAGCGACAAAAAAACTATAAAAATCCTGCATCCTGTTACTGGCAAAGAATACACGCTGACACTGCATGGCTGCGAACAGACCAAAGCTGATATAAATGACATTACCGAAGAGAACCTTATTTATCCAGAATGCCTGCAGGAACTTTCCTACACTATATCGCCCCAAATTAGCCGCGAGTTTTTAGACATTCTTGACTGTGCCGAAAGCGAACCTGCAAGAACCCGGGAAGGGGATGGGAATAACTGCAGTTCGGACGGACCCACAGCCATTTTCTTAGCCGGAAAATCTTCCAATGATGAATTTCAGGCAGCCGTTTCCTCCTTACATTTTGCTCCTGTGGCAACCGTGCGCTGGCGGATTGTATTCCACATAAGACCAAAAGAAGATATTCAGGTAACGCTGCAGATTTGATTGTGTAACGGAAAGGGAGGGCGTATAAAAAGAAACAAACGGCAGAAACAGCTTTTTCAGGAAATCAGGCGGACAATTTACCTGTCTAATTTCTCCAACCACTCACTTTCTTTAAAACCTGTAAGCACCAAATCACCACTTACAATGAGCGGCCGTTTCACCAACATTCCATTTGCAGCAAGCAGCCGCAGCTTTTCCTCATCATCCATTGCAGGAAGCTTATCTTTGAGCTGCATTTCTCTGTATAGCATACCGCTGGTATTAAAGAATTTCTTGATTGGCAGCCCACTCATTTGATACCATTCCTTTAATTCGTCATATGAAGGATTATCCTCCACAATATGACGGTCTGTGTACTCCATACCATGTGCATCCAGCCACTTTCTTGCCTTCTGGCAGGTAGAGCATTTCGGATATTCAATAAATAACATTTTATTTTACCTCCAGTTTTTTATTATACCCGCAATTATAGCAGCGGAACCAGTTACTTCCAGTATATACATAGGCAACGCAAGTTTCAATATGAAATTTCCGAACAAAGAGGTTATCTGTCCCAAAATGAGGAACACGAAATTATCCTTTGGAAACAGATAGATTGGGTATGGGGATGTTTCCTGACTTTTGTGACGCAAAGCAAAACAAATTGCTCATTGCAGACGAGAAAAGTATTGCCGTACCATATTTACTTGCCAAAAGTATGGTGCTATCATATTTATCAAGGGGAGTGAGATTATGATTTTTCAGCCAAGGCAATTTGGCATTGTATTAAAAAATGCCAGAATCGACAAAAAACTTACACAGGCAGAATTAGCTGAAATATTAGACATATCTTTATCATATTTAAAAGACCTTGAACGTTTTCGAAATAACCCAAGTTATGAAGTATTTGAAAAAACCATTCGCTATTTTAATTTATCCGCAGACACGGTCATTTACCCTAATCAGAATCATAGTAACAATACCTACCAGAAAATAGAACGCCTGCTAACCCTCTGCGATGAAAGGCAGCTCCAGGTAATCCTTGCCACCACAGAGGCATTGATTGCTATGGAAACAAATATGCCAGATTCAGAGTAAAAGCCCTCATGAACCACAAACAGACTCTTGTAAATATTCCTGTATAGTTCATCATAATTTCCTTGTCTCTAAGCCAATTTTTCCTCAAAATATTGTTTGACACAGCAGCACATAGATTTTACAATAAGCATATAAAAACCAAGGAGGATGGCGGATGAAAAATATCAGGATAGCAACAGCAGCGTTATTTATGATGATGGCGTTACTATTTATTCCATCGATAACTGTTTCAGCAGCAAGTGTCGGAGAAACGGTGAGCCACGATACAGTAACGGACCTGCAGGCAATTGATTATGAAAGCAATGAGACCATAGGAAGTTTACTGGCTCCATCACGGTATTCTATGGCAGATAAGCTGAATAAGAAGACAGAGATTGCCAAGCGGGAGGGGAAGAGCCCCGCGGATATCAGCGATGAACAAGCCATAAGGGAACTGAATCAGGATAATGTTAAGGTAATGTCTTATGAAAAGGCATTTGCTGAAGTGCAGGCAGAAGCAGGAGATATCATCCAGAGAGTGATTGACAGCAATCCAGGCGCTGAAAGCAACGGCGCCGCATTTTATACAAATAAAATACTGCAGAATAAAGAAGCATTGCTGCTGGGTCTCACCTATCTTGAACGGCTGTATGACTTCGATATGGGCGGACATAATATCAAAGATATTCTTCTATATGAGCCAGGTTCATATGGGATTTCAGTAGATGTTGTGGACTGGCTGATACAAATTGGAAACGCCGGTGGCGATACCTTAAAGATTTCCAACAATGACAAGGTATTTGGTTATAGGAAGCTGTTTTGGTCCGTTACTGCCTCTGCAACACTAGAAGCATTTTTGGAAGAGAACAGGCAAAAATGGATACCTGATACATCGATGAACGATTGGTTTCTGTTGGAAAGCCCTGCATATATAGTAGAGAACTTATCCTCCTGGACCGACAATGAAATCGGATTATACAGAAGGCTTTATGATAATACGGCTTCCCGCGCCTATATTTTGCCACTGCTCACGGTATCAGAAGACAGCGTTTATGTGATTGCTAACTCTGCTACCATAACATATGGGATAGTGGATTGTTATATAGACAGAACTATAAAAGAAACAGACCCTGCACGTTATGGACAATTACGTGAAAAATTCCTGCAGCAGCTGGAACAGGCCGCCAAACAGCAGACAGCATTTATTGATTTTTGGTATCGGATTGCAAAACCGGAAAAGAAAGAACTTCTTTCGTCCAATCGAATTGTTTTGGATAGCCTGCGGATCGATCCTGACACAACAATCCAATGGTCAGACAAATTTGGCGAAAATGCTGCCCTGGGCGTCAGGGAATTTTTTACTCCCCTGAACTTATATGGTAATTTTATGTTTGCTGATGGTGTGGCGGAAGGCAATGGAATCCGTTACTATGCATCAAAAGCATTGACAGAACGAGGATATGCAACATATGCTCATGAACTGACGCATATTCTTGTTCCCGATGTAATGCTGAATGGGTATGGTTCACGAGACGGCATGATGGCAGAGGTTTATACAAGAGGAATGTTTGAACCATATGAGCTGAATGACCCGCCGGCTTTTAATCTGAACCTGATTTATGACCGGCAGGCAGTCAGTGACCGCTATCATAACGGCCTTCCAGAGCGATTTGAAGATGAAACAGATTTAAAGAATTATATGGGCGGCATCCTGGATGTCATTTATACGCTGGATTATGCAGAAGCAGATGTTATGCTTACGAAAAGTTCGGAAGAGAAAATGAAATGGTTCCACAAGCTTGAGCAGCCAGAGGATCCAGATGAAAGATATAACCAAGGCGAAGAAGGCTCAAAACATAATCTGGATTCCGTAAGGGAACTGACTCTGGATGAAGCGGAAACGCTGAATTCTCTCGATGACCTGATTCGTGACAATATTATCGTATCTCGCTATGAAGTAAATGGAACAAAGACAACTGGAACCATGGCAAGAAACGGCTATTATGTTGTGCCGCTTTTCAGCGCGAACTATGCCGGCGTACAGAATGACTATGGTGTCAGCGGCGATGCCACGATACGCCGGCAGGCATTTGAACTGCTTGCTGAATATGGATATTATGACGGCATGATTCCTTATATATCCAACCAGTACAAAGAAACTGCCAGTTCGGAGCAGACAATCCTCTCCGATAAATATATCCTTGAGAAAATATTTGGCGATTCTTATGAGACGATGGCTGATTTTAAGAAAGCAATGTTTCAGAGAAGGATTGAAAAACTCAATGAATTGAAGCCCATCACGATTACGTGGAAAGACCAGTCCGTTACAATCAATAATTATGAAATACTGCGTCAGCTGATGAAAGAGGCAATTGAGCGTGATTTATTAAACGTCAATGTGTTGCCGGGCGGTTATAATAACATCCGTGCACAGGCAACAGAGGTTGAATGTCTGAAGCAACAAATATTTAAAGCATACTTAATTCAGACAGAGGATTTCAGTAAATCTATTTATGGTACTGCGCCCGAACAGCCCGAACAGCCGGAGCAGCCAGAACAGCCAGAACAACCGGAACAACCAGAACAGCCAGAGCAGCCAGAACAACCCGAGCAACCAGAACAACCGGAACAGCCAGAACAGCCGGAGCAGCCAGAACAACCCGAGCAGCCAGAACAGCCGGAACAACCCGAGCAGCCAGAGCAGCCAGAACAGCCGGAGCGGCCTGGCGGTAATGATAACGAAACTCCAGGCGGCAATGATAATCAACAGCCTGGCGGTAATGATACGCAAAAGCCAGATACCGGAACTGATAAACCCGGCACTGGAACCGATAAGCCTGGTACTGATGAGCCAGATATTGGAACCAACACGCAAGATGCAAACCACGACCAGCTTCTTTGCAAAGCATCCGCTGCTAAAACCTCACATACAATCCGCTGGACTCCTGTGCAGTCAGCAGATGGGTATGAAATATATGGGGCTAAATCTAATGGAAAATATAAACTTCTGCGAACGCTAAACAAAAAGTCAACCAAGTGGACACATAAAAAGTTAAAAAAGGGGACGCAATATAAATATTATGTGAAAGCATATAAAATAATTGATGGCAAACAAGAAATCCTGGCTAAGTCCCTGTCCATCTATAGTACAACAAAGGGCGGAAAATACGGCAATCCTTCAAAGATAACAGTAACAAAGACACGTGTAAGTGTGAAATCTGGCAAGAATGTCCGGCTCCGCGTGAAAGTTACTGGAAAAAAGTTAAGAAATACCGGTAAAAAGGTGCGTTATGCCTCATCCAATCCATCTATTGCAAAGGTATCAAAGAAAGGAGTCATCACCGGCAAAAAACGTGGCATCTGCACGGTATACTGCATTACCCAGAATGGTCTGTATAAAAAAGTAAAGGTAACGGTAATTTAAAGGAAATGACCACACTTCAAACTGTGTGGTCATTTCTTTATTACTTTGTTGCCTGTTTCACTTTCAATCCTGCTTTTTTAAGGATTTTCTTGTACTTTTTCAATTGCTTGGACGGTACTTTGACTTTCAGACTGGTTTTGGTCCCCTTGAATGCCTGTTTCCCTACGGAACTAAGTTTTGTTGACTTGATTGTTACTTTGCCAAGTTTCTTACACCCGTTAAATGCGCTCTTTCCAATCGTTTTTAGGCTTGATTTCGATGTCTTACCGATGTTAACTGTCTTGAGCTTTGTGCAGCCAGAGAATGCATGTGCTCCAATCGTCTTTACATTATCTCCAATCGTCAGGCTCGTCAGTTTCTTATTGTTCCGCATTGCCTTTGACCTAATGGAGGTTACCTTATACTTCACGCCGTCCGTACCTGTAACTGTATTAATCGTAACCTTCGCTGCCGTGGATTTTGCCATTATCACTTCCACTTCTTTGCCAACTTTTGTCACTTTATAAGTGACTTGACCAACTGTAAAGGTTTGACCTTTTGCAAACGGTGGCTGATTTTCTTCGTTTCCTGAATTACCGCCATCTCCTGAACTGCCTCCGTTTCCCGGATTGCCGCCTCCTCCCAGATTATCGCCGTTTCCTGGATTATCGCCTCCTCCCGGGTTGTCGTTTCCTCCTGGATTGTCGCCTCCTCCCGGGTTGTCGTTTCCTCCTGGATTGTCGCCTCCTCCCGGGTTGTCGTTTCCTCCTGGATTGTCTCCGTTTCCTGGATTGTCGCCTCCTCCTGGTTTATCGCCGCTTTCCGGGATGTAATTATAATGTATCGTCGCCTTTGATACTGCTGCTGCCGTATCGCCTATTTTACCTATACTGCTCCACTGCTCTTCGGTTCCGGTAAAGTATATATCCTTCAGAGGACAAGCTGCGAATGCGGCTATCCCTATTGTCGCCACACTATCTGGAATTATGACAGTGGTAAATCCTGAGCAGGAAGCGAATGCTGACATTCCTATACGTTCCGCGCCTTGTGGAATTTCCACTCCGGCAAGCATCTGGCAATTCTGAAACATCCCCTCACCAATGCAGTCTATGCTTTGGGGCAGCGTTACACTCATCAGATAGTAACATTGCATAAACATATTGTCGCCCATCTTCACCTGCTTGCTGCCAGGAGCAAACGTTGCTCTTGTCAGCGCCTGGCATTGGAAAAATGCGGCAGCGCCCACCTCTCCAATACTGGAAGGCAAAGCTATAGAAGTAAGACTTGTGCAGGATTGGAAAGCATTTTGGTCAATTGTTTCCACTCCTTCGGAAACAGTCACCGAACTAAGGTTTTGGCATTCACAGAAAGCACTGTTACCAATGGTTTTCACACTGGAGGGAATGACCACGGAAATCATCGAGGAACCGCGAAAAGCGCTGTTGCCTATTATCGTCACACTGGGGGAAATCTCTGCACTATAGACCCCACAGTTCCAAAAGGCACAAGCCCCGATGCTGGTTACACCATCCCCAATGACAACTTTCCGAATTTGGCTGCTGTTATCGTTCCACGGCTGTTCGCTGGCACTGCTGTAATCCGGCATAGCCCCTTTGCCGGAGATAGTCAGCGTACCTGCTTTCGTCAGGTTCCAGACAAGCCCTCCTTCAAGAGTCCCGGATGCAATTGATACATTTGCTTGCGGATCGTCTGGCGGAACATAACCTTCCGGGTAGCGGGTGATATAGTGACTGGTGTTGCTCATCACCTCTTGCTTGGATATTGCCCTCCCCCAATGAATCTTACCTTTGTGGTCTCCAGTGCTGATATTTCCTTCCGCAACGACCACGCCTGCCTCATTCACCTCAAGCACAATCACCGTATGGGCGTCATTGCTTACCCGCAGGATATCTCCAGCTTTTATATCTTCAAATGCAAACTCACCATTTGCGTACATCCTGGCTGGCAGACTGCCAAAGGCTTCATCGCTGAGTATAAAAGCAAAGGCTACGCAGCCCACGGCAACAATATTCTTCCCACCGAGGAGCCCGCCTTTCCAGCGGTAATATCCCTTGGAATCTGAATAAGGCTCATCGTCTGTCCAGATTGTCCCCTCCTTATACTCATCCCGGTCTTTCAATGCAATCATGGACGCATAGACTTGCGCAGGGGTAGGAATTGCACTATCCTCGTTGGCCAGCCTGGATGTCGATTCTGCCACAGGAACATTCTCTTGCTGCAAAGGGGCTTCCTGCCATGCGTGTGCCACTGACTGAGAAGAAATGCATAAGCACAGTGCTAAAGCAGCTGAAACAACTCTTTTTTTCAATTTTGTACCCTCCTAATTTTAGATATGGGAGACTTTTCGTTAACAATACTCTCCCTTATAATATATTGATATTTTTCGGCTTTGTCAATAAGCATGAAATTAAAGACATGTCAACCCTATCATAACAAACATAAATTATAGGAAGCGCTTAAATGTACAGCATATTTTCATATTTCTATTTCTTTCCTGTGTGCCAAATGGATACCAATATGCCCTATTCCAAGAATGAAAACAGCTATGCCAAGTAGTATATTTTTCCCATATATTGCCAATAACATAAACGCTGCAACAGGGAGCGAAGCTCCGGCAACCGGAATCCCGAAAAAACTACTGTAAAAATCTGACATCTTCTTTTCACTCTTAAAATACCGAATCCAGTAAATTTCATAAAGCACCATCATCACAAAGGATAGCACTAACCACCATGACCAGTTCGACCATAACTTAAGATTATAATCAGAGAAAATTAGAACTGTGCAAGAAACCGATACTTCTCCGATTCGTTCTAATGTTAAAAGAACTCTGTTTTCGTTACCTGAATATTTTTCATAATCCTGCGGCTGATTTTTTGTCCATATGATGTTGGGTATCATCAGCAGCAGGAGATAAATCAGGCCTACATAAGAAAATCCAAAATGCATATTTACCTCCGTGAAAATAGAAGAATCTCATCCTCATGCTTCCTTTAAAAGAGCATACATTTTCATATCCAAAATCCTGCCATTTTTTACTGCATTTTTATGCAAAGTACCCTCATACTGAAACCCGGCTTTTTCCAAAACCCGGCATGATCTCACATTACAGGCAAAAGGCTCTGCAAAAATTCTCATAATATCCGTGTTCCTAAATACATATTCACATGCCTGCTTCGCTGCGCTTGCAGCATATCCGTTTCCCCAATACTGCTCGCCTATGTAATATCCAATCTCCGCAGTTCTGTAATGGATATTCTCACATCTGAAAATCCCTATACTGCCAATGACCTTATCTCCAAGCGTGATAGCAAAAGCAAAGGTTTTCGATTGATCCGCAGACAACATCGATGTAATATAATCCTCCGCATCTCTTTCCGTATATGGAAACGGCAATCCATCACGCAGATTATTTAAGATATTGATGTTATTCAAATTCTTTGCAAGATCCGTTTTATCTTTAATTCTCCATTCTCTTATCACACATTCCATAATTAAAATCCTCAATATTGCTTCACGAGAAAACAATCATCATAAATACCACCAACTAACTTGCCGGAAGCATAGGTAATCAGCTTGCCGAAATGATTGTGGTTTGTATCCTCCACTCCCTCATCATTATAACCTCCAACAATTATTTTTTCAACTACGCTTTCAAAAACCACTCTGTTGAAGTTCTCCAGCATTTCCTCAGAACCTAACGATACTTCAGGGCAGTATCGTTATTAAGGATTCCCTCAACTTTTTGGCGGTTATTCAATAATTGATATTTGCTTTTCTGGCTTGGCTGCATAAGTCACGAGCAGACAGGGTGTAACTTTTTCCATCCTTGATAAAATGTGTCCCACACTGCCGAAACTCAAAATGAACTTTGCGTGCCATACATTGCTCCCGAATGGCAAGCACCCACGCATAATCAAGCGGTCTGGCGTTAATGTCTGATTCGCCGCCAACTACGACTAATTCAACATAATCAAGATAGGCGCCAAGGTTTATTTCCTCAATCAATGGCTGACATATAATATTTTTATGTTTTATAGGCAGTTCATTGAAAATGGAAAGCCTGTAATCAGCCCTGTCTTGATTTTCTACCGTACATCCCACAGTAACATTATCATATCCATCGTTCCATTCCTCTGGGATACAATCCATAAACCGTTCAATACGCTTTGTCAGAAACAGAAAATGCAGGTCGGAACGCTCCCGTATCATCTGCCAACATTCAGAACGCCATTCATCGGCATCCTCAACCAGAAAATCAGTGGAAAAGCAGAGATACACGGTCTGTCCCGATTTAATTTTGTATGCTCCTGATTTATTTTTAGCGATGGGGGCGTAGAAGTTATCCGTCCTTACAATATTGTTCGTATCAATCCCACGCTTGAAATCGCCTTTATGGATGTAACAGTATCTGCAGCCTTCG
The DNA here is from genome assembly GCA_910583835.1 of uncultured Lachnospiraceae bacterium. Classification (GTDB taxonomy): domain Bacteria; phylum Bacillota; class Clostridia; order Lachnospirales; family Lachnospiraceae; genus Petralouisia. Next base: position 124,381 of record CAJTYM010000005.1, read on the forward strand.
CTATGTTTGTGGCAGCCACGCCACGGATTCCACATTGCCATATCATTTTCCCTCATTTATTCCATGGGCGTTTTTTATCAAGCCCCCATTTATTTTCCAATATTCCTTTTCTTAGGGAGAAGAACCCCATCCCTTATTTTGCATCGTATGCATAATGCCAAACATAAAATATCTATTTAGCAATAAATATTATAAGTGTCTGGGAAAAGCGTGAGAGAGTCCACGGAAACAAAATATGGATTGAGCTGGCTGTACAGCTCGGCACTATTCCTTGCATTACGGTATCCGCCATCTTTTCCCGCAAGATGTTTTCTTCTTTTTGTGTAGTTCTCTTCACATAACGGTACGCCCGCAAAGTGTTTCACTTACAGATGACGGACGCTTCTTCTATATCGCTTCAATTCTTCTTCGTTGACATTTCCTATGATTTCACCAAGAAATGACAGCAGCTTTTTCTTGTCTTTTGGCAGTTGCTGATTGCATATATCAGCCGTTAATTCTGCTCCAATCTCTCCACGACCTGCCCCAGAAATACTTACCAAATAGAAGAAACTGTAATTTATGCCTGCTGCATCTAATCTTTGGCATTGTTCTATGATGTCGGCAAAAGCATATCCCTTGTTCATAAACCGCAGGGCTTCATCATCGCCTGTTTCTATTCCTATTGTCAGACTATCATATCCTATATCCCGCAGTTTGGCAAGTTCCTCTTCGGTTTTAGGGGTAACATCCGTAATCCTTGCAAACGAGCCGATAGATTTAACTGACGGCAGATATTTGTGGATTAACTCTGCAATCGCAGCTAATTTGTCATAGGACAGCACGAATGGGTTAGCTCCCGTCAGAAACACTCGGTCTATACGCCCGCTGTTCCAGACTTTGACCGATTTTCTTACCTCCTGCAAATCACATTCAACGTCCTCCATAAGGGACATTCTGAATTTAAACGGCAAATCATTATACAGCGTACAAAACTTACACTTGTGATGTGTACATCACACCGTCACCTCAACCAAAAGCAATGCCGCTTCATACGGCGGTCACCAAATTGTTCCTGTATAGTGCATAAACACATCTCCTTTCCTTGTTCCTGCACTGTTTCCTGTGCATACAGATTTACCCGCCATGATTATAAAGCAGTCCCTCCCCATGTGGAATATACCCTTACTGACTTAGGCAAAAGTTTTATTCCAGTCTTTGAGCATATAAAACAATGGGGAGATGAAAACCTCAATATGTAAATTTGTTTCAATCATTTATAGCTTTTCGTAGTGGACTAATTCATTCAACGGAATACGTTGTGTCGCATGACGTTTTGGGTCAGCAGGGCTTCCGTCTGCATATCCTATTGCTAAAATATTGATTGGCTCAAGTGTATCTGGAAGCTTAAATTCCTGTCTGATAACATCAGGCTTAAAATAACATATCCATACAGACCCTAACCCCAGTTCAGTTGCTTCCATCATCATGTGGTCTGTAAGGATTGACGCATCTACATCAACAGTCTTTTTGTTATCAAATGGTCGAGTCCAAGCTTTCGTATGCTCGCAGCAAACGATGATTGCCAAAGGCGCCCCATAAAGATTTGCCGCTTTTCCTACTTT
>CAJTYM010000006.1 GCA_910583835.1 uncultured Lachnospiraceae bacterium
TAATTCTTATCAGGAAAGTCTAAAGTTCATAGACACAAGATTTTTTACAGCCTCTAATCAAAAATTTGTTTTCTTTTATTTTCTTATCATTTATCCAAAATATAACTGTATATTTTCCAGCACTTAATTTTGATAATCTATCTTCTGTAACGTAGAAGTCATAGGCAGTTGTGCTATGTGGATTTATTTTTTTATTTCCAATCCAATTAACCGCTTTATTCTTATTGCTATCATAAATACATCCACCGATTTTCATTTCTTGTAATTTTGAGGTATTATTTCTTAATTGTAATCTCTACACCAAAATTACGATTCATAGATTTGTAAATATAATCCGTAAATACTTTTTTAATCCCGGTAGAATACAGTTTGATACTAAGCATTTCTAAAGGTGGACGTTTGGGTTGATATAACATTTCTGAATCTGAAAATCATCATTTTTTGAAATCTCGGTAAATGCTATCGTTTTCAATCCTGACACATTTTTTATCAGTGACACAATTTCGGACACTAAATTTTGTAAAATTATGCTTTTTTATGAGAAAAGCTGAAAAGACAAAATGCCTGGGTGTTTGTGGCTTTGTTGGTTTTGGATATAATAAGAAATCTACTCCTCAAAATACACCCTCGGAAGTATGGACTTCCGGGGGATTTTTCTGCTATAAAATCTATAAACTTCCCTTAACATGACAAAACTGTAAGTTTATTGTAAGGTAAAAAAAGGGCAGTCTTAAGAAAAATGCGCTAGACTAAAAGAGCGATGACGGAAGCGTTTTTGCACATATTTGGCAGATAACATGCAAACTTAAAGAAAAATTAATAAAAATAGTGAAGAAAAACCAAGAATATTTTCGTTAAATAAGATAGGATGACAAAAAAGTACAGGAGAGGTAGCGTATGAAAGACATTACATTTACCGTGCCATGTTATAATTCCGAGGAGTATATGGAGCATTGTATAGACACGCTGCTGTCGGCGGACGAGCGGGCGGAAATTATTATAGTGGATGACGGTTCCACGGACCGTACGGGAGAAATTGCAGATAATTATGCGAGGAATTATCCGGAAATCGTGCGTGTGGTCCATCAGGAAAACGGCGGGCATGGTTCAGGCGTCAATGCCGGGCTTGCCTTAGCGACTGGCAAATATTTTAAGGTTGTGGATTCGGACGACTGGCTGGATGAGAGGGAGCTGCAGAAACTTTTGAGGAAAATCCGTGAGTGGGAGAAGAAAGAGATTACAGTGGATTTGATTATCTGCAATTACCTGTATGACCATTCCCATGAGAATAAGGTAAAGCGGATGGGATATAAAAATGTGCTGAGGGAGAACCAGGTCTGCGGCTGGGAGGCAGTCAGGCGTTTTCACCCTTCCCAGTATCTGGTGATGCATTCGCTGTTTTACCGCACGGAGGTGCTGCGCAGGTCCGGGGTGAAGCTGCCGAAGCATACGTTTTATGTGGATAATATTTTTGCAAATCAGCCGCTTCCGTATGTGAAAACGCTTTGTTACCTGAATCTGGACCTGTACCATTATTTTCTGGGCAGGGAGGACCAGTCCGTCAATGAAAAAGTATTGATGAAGCGCATTGACCAGCAAATTCGGGTGACGAAACTGGTCTCAAAATGTACAGATTTGGAGAAACTGAGCGCGGATAACCCCAAACTTACCAATTATCTGACAAGGAACATTTCGATTATGATGGCAATTTCATCCATCCATCTGCTGCTGATTGGGACGCCTGAGGCATTGCAGAAACGGGAAATGCTCTGGAACTATGTGAAATACCATGACAGAAGGCTGTATGCGGCCTTAAAATGGCGGATGCTCAGCGGATTTACATATCTGCCGGGAAGGCTGGGCGATGTATTTACGCTTGCCGGTTACCGCGTGGCAAGAAAGCTATATCAGTTTAATTAATACAACGTAACGAAACGCAATATCTGTTGTATAACGGAATTACGAGAGGCACAGGAGAGGAAAAATATGGCACAGATATATTTTGCATTAGTAGATACACCAGGATTTTTTGCTTCCATTATCCGAAAGGTGACCGGTATTGATTATATTCATGTGGTGCTTTCCATGGATGAGGAATTGCAGGAGGCGTACAGTGTGGGCAGGAGGCATCCTGCAGTCCCCATATTGGCTGGCTTCGAGAAAGAAGACACGGAGAAAGTTGAGCGGGCATTTCCCACGGCGCGTTATAAGGTTGTAAGCCTGGAGTGCACGGCAGAACAGAAAGTGCAGTTAGCCATGAGCCTGCAGGAATGTTATGAGAAAAGATACCAATATCATTATTGTGTACTGGGTCTTCCTATGATATTATTGAATAGGCCGTTTTACCAGAGGAATCATTATACCTGTTCTTCCTTTACCGCGAATATTTTGCAGGAGCATGGAATTGCGCTCTTTGATAAGCATTTTTCGCTGGTGACGCCCAGGGATTTCTATGAGCTGGAGCAGACGGAGACTGTTTACGAAGGTACTTTGCGCAAGTTTAACAGGCTCAACGGCTGCTATCCGGTGAAAAGGAGAAATATGTTCCGCCAGATGTGGCAGAAATTATCTTATGTTGTGAATGGAGTATACTAATGAATCGTAAGAATCTAATCAGCGCCATTATTTTTATTTTGTTGGCGGTTTTGACATTTTATGTAATCTTTAAAGGAAATGACATGGAAGCGGTCATGGAATCAGTAAAGACCCTGCATCCGCTGTACTTGTGTGCAGCTGTATTTACCGCATTCTTTTTCGTATCAGCAGAAGGGTTTATGATTTGCTATCTGCTGCGGGCCTTGAATTATAAAACCAGCGCAGCCACCTGCGTGAAATATTCTTTTGTAGGATTTTTCTTTTCCGGCATCACGCCTTCCGCTACCGGCGGGCAGCCCATGCAGCTTTACTATATGCAGAAAGAAGGGCATAAAGTCTCCGACAGTTCGGTAGTGCTGATGACGGTGGCAGTAATCTATAAATTTGTGCTTGTGGTAATGGGGATTGGCATTTTGGTTTTCTTTTATGGACCGCTTGCCGATTATCTGCAAGGCTACCTGTACCTTTATTATCTGGGGTTGTTTTTAAACACGCTGTTGGTCGTGATTCTTCTCTTTGTCATGGTCAGCCCCAAATGTTTTAAAGGGCTTGTCATTGGAGGGGAGAAACTCTTGCAGAAATTACATATCCTTAAGAACTCCGGTGAACGTACCCAAAAGCTTATTGAGATGGCGGACCAGTACCACGAGGCAGTGTTGTTTTTCCTTAAAAATAAGGGGAAGATTTATAATGTCATTGCATTCACTGTGGTGCAGCGCTGCAGCGTGTTTTTCCTGACCTGGCTGATATATAAAGGGCTGGGCTTAGAGGGCGTTAGCGCCTTTACGGTGATGAGCCTGCAGGCAGCTATCTATATTGCAGTCGATATGCTCCCGCTGCCTGGTGCGCAGGGTATCACAGAGATGATGTATAAGACGGCATTTTCCCAGATTTTTACCGGGGCCAGCCTGACGGCATCCATGTGCGTCACGCGCGGGCTGAATTTCTACATGGTGCTGATTGTCAGTGCATTCGTGGCGGCATGGTGCCATCTGAAGTCACGTGTCAGGAACGCTGGTTAGAGCGTGTCTGAAAATGCCAGATATTTAAAATTGGTGATGTTTGGCGGAAAGCTCCCGCAGAATATTGCGCTTCATCTCAAATAAATTGTCCGACAAATCTACATATACTTTGCTGGGATTGGAAAAACGCTTGACTTCGTTCCAGAGCGTGTCCTTTTCCTGCTTGCAGTATTTCTGGATCTCCATGACGCTGGGAGATTGGTAAATGCAGCGTCCTTTGTCAAAAATCTGTACCGGCAGACGGCGCATGGTGTAAGTGCCGCCTGCAAGCGTAGTGTATTTCCAGGTTTCCAGAGGGTCGAAAATGCGCAGGTTTTTCTCGCAGTCAAAAGTTTCTCCTTCTAAGCAGATTAAGTCTGCTTTGATTTTCCCGGAATCTTTCTCATATATACGGTAAATGGTCTTGTTGCCGGGATTTGTGACTTTCTCAGAGTTCTCGGAAAGCTTAATCTTGGGCACGAACTCCCCCTGTTCATTTTGGATGGCGGCAAGTTTGTATACGCCCCCGAACGCTGGTGTGTTCTTGGAAGTTATCAGGTTGGTTCCTACGCCCCAGGAAGTGATGGCAGCCCCCTGAGCCTTGAGATTTTCAATCAGGTACTCGTCCAAATCGTTGGAGGCGGCAATGACAGCATCAGGGAAACCAGCCTCATCCAGCATTTTCCGTGCCTGTTTGGAAAGGTATGCCAGGTCGCCGCTGTCCATGCGGATACCGTAGTTGGTCAGCGGGATGCCCGCAGCGCGCATCTCCCCAAATACCCGGATGGCGTTGGGGATGCCGGATTTTAAGGTGTCGTAGGTATCGACAAGCAGAATACAGGCAGAGGGGTAATAGCGGGCGTATGTCTTGAATGCCGTGTACTCATCTGCAAAGCTCATAATCCAGCTGTGGGCATGTGTGCCCTTGACCGGGACGTCAAACAGCTTGCCGCAGAGCACATTGGAAGTGCCGCAGCATCCGCCGATGACAGCAGCCCTGGCGCCATATATCCCGGCATCCGGTCCCTGTGCCCGCCGCAGACCGAATTCCATCACGCCGTCGTCCCCGGCTGCGTAACAGACGCGTGCCGCCTTGGTGGCGATAAGGCACTGATGGTTTAAGATATTTAGTATGGCAGTCTCTACCAGCTGTGCTTCCATGATGGGAGCGATTACTTTAATCAGCGGTTCTCTGGGAAAAATTACCGTGCCTTCCGTGATGGCATAGATGTCGCCGGAAAAACGGAAATTCTGCAGATATGCTAAAAAGTCTTCTTCAAAAATTCCCAGAGACCTCAGATAAGAAATATCAGATTCGTCAAATTGAAGATGTTGAATATAATCTATAATCTGCGCAAGCCCGGCACAGATTGCGTAGCCGCCGTTATCTGGATTGAAGCGGTAGAAAGCGTCAAAGACGACAACGCTGTGGTCGCCGGTCTTAAAATATCCTTGCATCATGGTCAGTTCATACAAATCGGTCAGTAAGGTCAGATGTTCTGCGTTCATGGGCAATGAGCTCCTTTCGTGTTTGAATCAGATTATACCAAATATGTTCTGTGGCTGCAACTGGACAATCTGCATACGTTTATTTACAATAATTTATATACTTTTAATTTAGTTACAGTTCACTTACACGCCATTCGCAAAGGCGCTTTCAGCGCTTTCCCGCTGCTTTATCTTATTGGGAAACGCTAGGAGACCTCAGGACTCTCCCCAACTTCGTTGGGTCCCCCCTCAGGTCAAATGCTAACTTTGCTCATAAACCGGCGTTCCCTTCGTCAGTACAAATGGAGAAATCATCATGCAAGCAGGTGATTTTCTCCATATTGACTGACGAGTGAACTGTAACATAGATTGTGATTTATTTGTGATTTGTATGCAGGAACCCTTTTAATTTGGGGAAAAATATGATAAGGTTAATTATTGTGAAGCAGAATTTTTATATATTTTTAGAAGAAAGGTAAATGGTTTTATGAAGAAGAGAATGATTGTTTTATTAGCTGCGTTGTGTACCGTATCGCTGATTGGCGGCTGCGGGGACAAGAAAGGCGGTGAAGGGCAGGAGACGAAGAACGATACCGAGGCTTCAGGAGGAGAGACGAGCGCGGAATCGTATGATGTGGATGAGTGCGTGAAACTTGGGGAATATAAAGGACTGGAGCTGACCCTGGGAACCTATGAGGTCACAGATGAAGATGTTAAGAATAATATTGAGAGCACGCTTGCTTCCTACCCGACATATGAGGATACCGATAAGACTACCGTAGAAGAAGGGGACGTTGTAAATATTGACTATGAAGGCCTCAAGGACGGCGTGGCGTTTGATGGCGGAACGGCACAGGGCGCGAACTTAGAAATCGGTTCTGACAGCTTTATCGATGGGTTTGAGGATGGGCTGATTGGCAAGAAAGTTGGGGAGAAAGTGGAGCTGAACCTGACATTTCCTGAGGGGTATCAGAATGCGGAGCTGGCTGGACAGGCAGTAGTTTTTAAGGTGACAATCAATAAGATTGTGGAAGAGAAATTTATGACTTATGACACCATGACCGATGAATTTGTGGCAAGCAATTTTGTCAGCGACGGTTATCAGACCGTAGACGATATGAAAAAGGGCGTGAAGGAGAAGTTAGAGAGCAACAATGAGGCAAACAAGAAGACCGACACCCAGAATGCAGTATTTGAAAAGCTGCGTGAGACCTCTACGGTGACGTTGCCAGACGGCTTGCTTGACCAGCGGGTACAGGAGTATAAGGACCAGTTTACGAATAATCTGAAAAATAATTACAATATGGAGCTTGCAGATTACCTGAGCAGCACGGGATCAACGGAAGATGAGTTCAATCAGCAGGTGAATCAGTATATTGAGGACAGCCTGACCAACCAGCTGCTTATGGAAGCGATAGCCAAGAAAGAAAATATCGAGGCAGATGAGGAAGGTTTTGCAGAGTACAAACAGGGAATCGTGACTGACTTTGGATATGAGAGTGAAGATGCCCTGATAGAGCAGTACGGCGAGGATTATGTCAAGAACGCTTATGTCAGCGACAAGGCAATGGACTTTGTCATTGACAATGCCAAGATTACCTATGATGCTGCAAATGCCAGCAAGACAGAAACCCCACAGTAAGCGTGAAAGGTAAAGAAATACTGATTAAATCAGCGTTTCTCTATGAGAAAGGATAAGGAGAGAGGTTATGGAATTGACAAACATTAAGGATTTATATCGCAAAAAGGAAGAATATCTTGACCGGGAAATAAGTATCGGCGGCTGGGTGCGCAGCATCCGCGGCTCCAAGAATTTTGGTTTTATCGTGGTAAATGACGGAACATTTTTTGAGCCTCTGCAGGTGGTATACCATGATAAGTTAGCCAATTTCACAGAGGTGGAAAAGCTGAATGTAGGGGCCGCCATCATCGTCAGCGGCAAATTAGTCGCCACGCCGCAGGCAAAGCAGCCGTTTGAAATCCAGGCAGACGAGATTATTATTGAGGGCAAGTCCACGCCGGATTACCCCTTGCAGAAGAAACGCCATAGTTTTGAATATTTGCGGACAATCTCACACCTGAGACCGCGTACCAATACGTTTGAGGCAGTATTTCGGGTGCGTTCCCTGATAGCGTATGCCATTCACAAATTTTTCCAGGAGCGTGATTTTGTCTATGTGCACACGCCGATTATTACTGGCAGCGACTGTGAGGGCGCCGGAGAAATGTTCCAGGTAACAACGCTGGATTTGCATGATATTCCCAAGAATCAGGATGGTACGGTTGATTTTTCCCGGGATTTCTTTAACAAACCTACCAACCTGACGGTAAGCGGGCAGTTAAACGGTGAGACCTATGCGATGGCGTTTAAAAATATCTATACGTTCGGACCGACCTTCCGTGCGGAGAATTCCAATACTACGAGACATGCAGCGGAGTTCTGGATGATTGAGCCGGAGATTGCTTTTGCAGATTTGCAGGATGATATGGTTCTGGCTGAGAGCATGTTGAAATATATCATCAACTATGTGCTGGAACATGCCCCGGAGGAGATGCAGTTCTTCAATAGCTTTGTGGACAAGGGGCTTTTGGAACGTCTGAGGCATGTGGCTGATTCTGAGTTTGCCCATGTGACATACACAGAGGCGATTGAGATTTTGCAGAAGAACAACGATAAGTTTGAATACAAGGTGTCCTGGGGGGCAGATTTACAGACCGAGCATGAGCGGTATCTGACTGAGGAAGTGTTTAAGCGCCCGGTGTTTGTGACAGATTATCCCAAGGAAATCAAGGCATTTTATATGAAACTCAACCCGGATGGCAAGACGGTTGCCGCAGTGGACTGCCTTGTGCCGGGAATTGGGGAGATTATCGGCGGAAGCCAGAGAGAGGATGATTACGACAAGCTGTGCCAGCGTATGGAAGAGCTGGGGCTGAATAAAGAGGATTATGATTTCTATCTGGATTTGCGTAAATATGGTACGGCGAGGCATGCCGGTTTTGGGCTTGGCTTTGAGCGGTGCGTCATGTACCTGACGGGCATGACCAATATCCGTGACGTAGTGCCGTTCCCGAGAACTGTAAATAATTGTGAACTATAGACTGAGGAGGAAGCCGATATGAGATTCAAAAAATTTATCAGCGGGATACTTGCCTGTGCCTTGGCAGTTACATCCGTATTTACAGTGAATGTCATCTCGGCAGAGGCAGATGGTTCGTCTGGGCTGGACAATTCTGCAGATGTCAGCGATACGTCAACGAATCTTGCTGTGGTGGCGGATTACGATTTTTCCAAGGCGGCAGGGGGGAGACTTGAAGACAAGTCTCCCCATAAAAATGATGCGGTCGTGCATGGAGATGTTGGCTATGACAGAGAAGCTGAAGTTATGGAATTGGGAGAAAACAGTTATGTGGACCTCCCTATGGGGATTGCAGATTCCCTGACCGATGTGGAAGCATTTACCATTGAGGTGAAATTTGCGAAATCTGATGCTTGCGGCGATAATTCCTGGCTGTTTTGCCTGGGTTCCCAAACAGACGCCAGCCCCGTGGAAAATACCTTGTTTTTTTCCCCGAATAGCGGGCGCGGCATGGGAGTGCATGTCATAAAGGGCGATGGGGAGAAAACGCTTGTAAAGTGGGGCGGGGCAAGGAAAGGGCGGTATTATACGGTCAATATGGTATTTGACCATGGTAAAATCAATCTGTATGTCAATGGCAGGCGGGTAGGGAAGGCAGATGGACTGGACAGTGGCTGCAGCATGGAAAATGATATCATTGCAGATGCGACAGAGCATGACATTTTAGGATTTATCGGCAGAAGCTGCCAAGATGGCGGTTCAGGCTTTGCCGGCAGTCTTGCTTCCTTTAAAATATATGACAAGGCAATGACGGCGGGCGAGGTTTATGCAGCTGTTTTTTGTGGGGAAGATGAAAGCCGATTCTTTACGCAGACAGTACTTGCGGGCAACAGGGATATACAGCATATTGCCTATGACCTTAAATTGCCGGGCAAAGTAGGGGAATACGAGTCAGTGACATGGAGTTCTGAACCGAATGTGATTGCAGCGAATGGCAAGGTATTTAATGACAGGGAGAAAGATACAGAGGTCAGGCTGAAAGCTACGGCGAAAAGAGGAGCTGACTTAGTGGCGGTCAGGGAGTTTACAGTCAGAGTCCTGAAACTGGATACCAGCGCCCTCAAGGCATTGATAAGTAAAGTCAGCAAGGTCAGGGAGATTGATTATACGCCGGCAACATGGAGACCGTTTGCCGCCGCCCTCGCCAAAGCCAAACAGGCAGTTACAGGGAGAGCCAGGCTTGGGCAGAGCGATTTGGCAGTTCTGCAGAGTGCGCTGCAGAACTGTTATGCTGCCTTGTGCCGACAGTATAAGATAACAGTCAGTTACGGTTATGCCGGCGCGCCGCCGATTTCTCCGCTGTATGTGAAGAAGGGCGACAAGATTGATAAGAAAAAGCTCCCGCAGGCTCCACGGAGAATTGGTTATAGTTTTGCCGGCTGGTATAAAGGTTCAAAACCATACAATTTCAAAAGCCCTGTCACCAAAAATATTGCCATTACGGCAAGATGGAAAAAGGCTGCCAGTGCGCCGAAAGCGAGTAAGATTTCTAAAGCTGTCAACAAGAAGGGCAGGAAGCTGGCGGTGAAGTTCCGAAAGTCTTCCGGTGCATCGGGATATGAGGTATTTTATGCCACCAACCGTAAGTTTAAGTCAGCCAGGAAAGTCAGGACGAGCAAGACCAGCGTTACGCTGAAGAAATTGAAAAAGGGCATTTACTATGTAAGGGTGCGGGCTTATAAGAAGGGCAAGCCGATGCTTTACAGCGCTTACAGTAAGGTAAAAAAAATCAAGATTACGAAGTAAAAGTATGCCTGGAAATTAGCTGCTCTTAAAACAGTATCAACAAGAAAACTGATAAAGGGTAGTTGTCATGCAGGTTGCGAAGCAAAATGTATTTATTTTTCTGTCCCTAAAAATCGTTAAAGCATCCCAACATGTGGAATTCGGATTTCAGAAATGATATAGTGTTTCCTAAAAGGAGGAAACAGATTTATGAGGACAAGCAAAATAATAAGAATGAAATTATGTAACTGGATGTTTGTTATCGCAGCCTGCTTTTTGCTGGGTGGTGTAACGGCGTGCGGCAGCAGCGGAAATCAGCCGCAAGAGACCGGTAAACAGGAAGAATTTGCCATTACTGATTTGGCAGGAACTCCTACGGATTATGCAAAGGAGGAGAATTGGCTCAATATTCCTGAAATTACCCATGAAGTAGATACGTTCTATCTTTATCCCACCTGCTATTCGGACGAGTCGGAAGATGCAAAGCCAATCTGCGATATAGACAATGAAATAATGCGGAATAAGGCAAGGCCGGTTTATGGGAACCAGGCAACGGTTTATGAGGAATCTACCAATGTGTTTGCGCCATTTTACCGCCAGAGCAATATCTTTGAGGTTGTCGGCTTAAGCAATGAGGAATTAGAGAAGTATCAGATGGCGGAACAGCGCACGGATGTATATGCCGCGCTGGATTACTACTTCGAGAATTATAATGAGGGCCGTCCGTTTATCCTTGCCGGACATTCCCAGGGCTCCATTATGACAAAGATTGTTCTTGGAGAGTATATGCAGGCACACCCGGAATACTATGAGCGGATGGTCGCGGCATATCCCATCGGCTATTCCATTACCAGAGATTGGCTGGAAGAACACCCATATCTGAAATTTGCCAAGGGAGCGGATGATACCGGCGTCATTGTTTCCTGGAACACGGAAGGAAAAGGCAACAAAGGGCAGCATAATCTGGTTGTGGAACCTAATGCCATCAGCATCAATCCTATTAACTGGAAGTTGGACGATACTTATGCCGGATTTGAGGAAAATCTGGGCAGCCGTATTTTTAACGAAGAGACGGAGACGTATGAAATTGTGAAAGGGGCTGCAGATGCCCAGGTAGATACGGAGCGGGGCGTTGTCATCTGCACAGCGGAAGTTGCAGAATATGCGCCCGCCGCCTTGTTTGGACCGGAAAGCCTGCACTCACATGATTATGATTTCTACTATGAGAATTTGCGGGAAAATGTAAAAACGCGGGTGGAAGCTTATTTGAAAACGAGGTAGCATTATTTTTTATTCCGAAATTACTGCCAGAAATGCTTCCTGGATGGTGGTATGGATGTCCTCTCCCAGTAAAGGCAGGTTCCCAGCAGGAATCATGCCGCCAGACATGGAAGGATGTCCGCCGCCATCGCCGTAAGGCTTAAGCACCCGGGCGATAAGATTGCCAGCATGGATACGCTTCTGTTCGCTGCGGACGGAAAAGCGGATACCCTCTGTCTGCATGGCATAGATAATGGCAATGTCCACAACATCCAAAGACAGGATGAAGTCGGAGATAATGGCAATCAATGCCGGCGCACAGTTGAAGGGGATGTAGGCAAAGCCTGTCCGGTCAAAAATCTGTATGTTCTGGATGGCTGCGCCATATGCCTGCAGGTCATTGAATTCCATGGTATTGTAATACATGCCGGAAACTAAGTCCCAATCTGCGTGGGCAAAGAGAAAGGACAGCATCTCCGTATCCAATGCCGTAGTCCCACGCGTGAAATCAGCAGTGTCCATCTTGATGCCATAGGCGAGGGCTGCCGCGCATTTGGGGTTAATCGGCGTATCCGTGCTCTGGAAATAGGAAGCAATCAGGCAAGAACAGGAGCCTACCGGGCGGATATCCTGATACAAATAATTATAAGGGAAAAAGATGGGGTGGTGGTCAATACATGCCACCTCATCGCCAATTAAATCTGTGACATTGCTGTTTTTTTTCTGTGAGTCTACCAATACGATATAATCGTCTTCTGTCATATCGGGCACATCATTTTTGGAAAACATCGTAATTCCAAAAGTCTCCAGCATTTTTTTGACACTTAGCCGGTCAATCTTCCCATCATAACATAGGGTTGAGGGAACGCCGTGGTATGCCAGAAAATTCTGAAGGCCGAACGCGCTGGCTATGGCGTCCGGGTCAGGGAAATTGTGTGTCTGTATATAAACAGTATGGTCTGTTAAAGTCTTGACTAATTCCAATGGATTCATAAGTTTGGTTCCTCCTTAGGTTCTTAGGTCATATGGTCACATATTATCATAAAATCTTGAAAAAGTCATCATATTTTGCTATGATGCTTTCAGGGATATTTCAGGGAGGGCAAAATTGTGCAGGAAAAGTGGGTAATCGCTGCCAAGAAAGCGGATTTTAAGGGAATTGCCAAACGTTTTGGCATTGACCAGGTGACAGCCAGGATTATCCGTAACCGGGATGTTGTAGGAGAGGAAGCTATTGAGGAATACCTCCATGGAAACCTGGATGATTTACATAATCCAAAGCAGATGAAAGATATCGTTCTGGCAGCTGAACTTTTGCAGGAAAAGGTAAGACAAGGAAAGCGCATTCGCATTTTAGGCGACTATGATATTGACGGCGTGCAGTCTGTCTATATTCTGTATTCTGCGTTGAAGCGCTGTAAAGCGCGGGTGGATTATGCGATTCCAGACAGGATTGCGGACGGCTATGGCGTCAATGAGCGTCTGGTCAGCCAGGCGAAAGAGGATGGGATAGATACGCTGCTGACTTGTGACAATGGCATAGCGGCATTTGATGAAATTGCTCTGGCAAAAGATTGCAGCATGACGGTAATCATCACGGACCATCATGAAGTGCCCTATGAAGAGACGGAACAAGGGGAGCGTAATTATAAGATTCCGCCGGCGGATGCGGTGGTAAATCCCAAGCAGCCGGATTGCCCATACCCATTCAAGAACCTATGCGGCGCAGCGGTCGCCTTTAAGGTGGTTCAGGTGTTTTACCAGCAGATGGGACTGCCGGATGAGGAAGCTTTGGCATATCTGGAAAATGCCGCATTTGCCACGGTAGGCGATGTTATGGATTTGCAGGGTGAAAACCGGATATTGGTAAAAGAGGGGCTGAAAGCCTTGAACTGCACGAAAAATTATGGGATGCGCGCGTTGGCGGCAAAGAATCAGATTCCGCCCGGTGCGATCAAATCATACCATATCGGATTTGTGCTGGGTCCCTGCCTGAATGCCAGCGGGCGGTTAGATACGGCACAGCGCGCATTGAGGATGCTGCTGGCAAAGGACGAGTATCAGGCGGCGGAATATGCTGGGGAACTGTATGACCTGAATGTGAGCCGTAAGGAACTGACAGAGCAAGGGGTACGCCAGGCAAAAGAACTGGTAGAGCAGATGGGAGAGGCATTGGATAAAGTGCTGGTCCTTTATCTTCCAGACTGCCATGAAAGCCTTGCCGGGATTATTGCCGGGCGCATTCGAGAACAGTATAACCGCCCGGTATTTGTACTGACCAAAAGCGAGGATGGCGTCAAAGGTTCCGGGCGTTCCATTGAACAGTACTCCATGTACGAGGAAATGACGAAGTGCAGAGAGTTATTTACAAAATACGGCGGTCATCCCATGGCGGCAGGCTTATCCCTGCCGGAAGAGAACGTGGAAATGTTTCGCCGTAAACTCAATGAGAATACGGCATTGACAGAGGAAGATTTACGCAGGAAAATTACCATAGACGTTCCCATGCCGTTATCATACATAACCAAAGAATTGATACAGGAGCTGAATATCTTAGAGCCTTTTGGAAAATCTAACGAGAAACCAGTGTTTGCGGACAGGAATATCGAGATTTTATCGATGAGGATTCTGGGGAAAAACCAAAATGTATGCAGGATGATGGTGAAAAGTGCGGATTCAGCGGTTTTGCCGGCGTTGTATTTTGGGGAAACAGAAGTATTTTTAAACTTTCTTAAGCAGAAGTTTGGAGAAGGTGCACTCAGGCAGTCATTGGCAGGAGATGGCTGCGGCATGACGATTTCCGTTGTATACTATCCCGAGATAAACAGATATAACGGAAGGGAAGATATTCAGATTGTTGTGAAAAATTATAGCTGATACGATGTATTCTGTTGAATATTTGTGGTATCATCAATCGTTATAAATTATTGAGAGAAAGGGAAAAGCCATGTTTGGAACATCAAAATGGAAACAGGAAATAAAAGATAAGGAACAGGAGCTTGCTGAGTGCCAGTCAGCATTGGAGCAGTCGGAGCAGAGACTCAGTAAAATGAGCATGATGTGGCTGGATGCGGCACAACGCATCTCAGAGCTGGAACGGAACCGGCGAGAGCTGGAACGGCAGCTGAAACAGGTGAACTCATCGGTTGACGGCGTCTCCAATGAGTGCAGGCATCAGTCAGAAAACAGCCAGAAACTTCTGCAGCAGGCCGGGGAAATGGTTGAGAGGCAGGAACAGCTCAGGGAGGAGCATGAACAAATGCAGGGCGAGACGGAGAAGGTTGGGGCACAGGAGCCAATTTCCCTGGCAAAAATAATTGCCCCGATTACCGCGGAACTGAGCAATGGCATGGATGAAATGCGCAAGATGTTAGAAGATGTGGTAGAGATTGGCAGGCAGATGGGCGTGCTTTCCCTGAATGCAGCAGTTGAAGCGGGCAGACTGGGAGAAGGCGGAAGGAAATTCGTAGAAGCGGCAGAAGAAGTCCGTGGGATGACCGAACAGTATCAGCAGGCGACCTCCACGTTGGCGCAGCAGATGCAGATTGTAGGCATGAAATGGCAGAAATCAAAGAGCGAGATAGAGGAAGTGGAGGGGCGCCTCAAACAGCAGTATGCTCAGTTGGAGGAGACAAGAAATGCATGTGCGTCTTTCGGGGGGGAAATATTGAATCTGCCGTTGGCAGGGCTTTACAGCGAAATGCAAAAAGTACTGGATAATAGGCTGTTGGAGGAACGCTGCCAGAATGTTTCCCAGAAAACAGAGGAAGCCAAGGAGGATTTTGCCCAGCAACAGGAAGCATGGGGCAGCCTTCGCCAGACAGTGGACGAAGCAAAGACCCTGATAAAGGATATCCAGGGATAAAATGCCTGCGTGGATGATAATGTGCAAGATGTAGTGGGTAGAATGGAGGAAAAGATGAAAAAGAGCGTATGCAAGTTTCTGTCAGCAGACGGTGAGACACAGATCCATGCGGTAAAATGGGAACCGGAACAGGGAAAGATTGCGGGTATTTTACAGATAAGCCATGGTATGATAGAATATGTAGAACGTTATGAGACGTTTGCAGAGTACCTGACAGGCAAAGGGTTTGTCGTTGTCGGGAACGACCATCTTGGGCATGGCGCTTCTGTCCGCTCTCAGGATGACTGGGGATATTTTGCACCGCAAAAAGGCAGCGACATCGTGGTGGAAGATTTACATCAGCTGCGCTTGAAGACCCAGAAGGAATTTCCCGGCGTACCCTATTTTATGCTGGGGCACAGCATGGGGTCTTTCCTTTTGCGGAAATATCTGTCCATACATGGGG
Source organism: uncultured Lachnospiraceae bacterium (assembly GCA_910583835.1). Lineage (GTDB taxonomy): Bacteria > Bacillota > Clostridia > Lachnospirales > Lachnospiraceae > Petralouisia. The sequence goes on from CAJTYM010000006.1 coordinate 15,520, forward strand.
AAGGGCTGTCTGGGGCAATCGTTATGGGGACGGGAACGCAGACAGATATGACCGTAAAAATTGGTAAGGCAGCCTGTAAAACTATTGCCCTGTTCCGAGGATGGAAATACCGCGGGGGCTTTGTGGAAAAACAGGTATTTTCAGCAAATAACAAGAGGTTTGCACAGGAGGGGGATAGCGCCTGGCTTACGAAGGACCGGGATATTGTAAGCGCTTATAGGAAAGAACCGCGCTGTACGTTCCAATTTACCCTCAATGGTTTTTATAACCTGTTCGATACGATTTATTATATTAACCGTCCAGAGCATATCGCGGCAATTCCCAAAGACCTGCCGCTGATTTTCCTGTCGGGGGAGGACGACCCGGTAGGCAATTACGGCGCTGGTGCGAAGAAAGCATATGAGACTTATGTTCAGGCGGGCATTGCGGACATCGGTTTGAAACTGTATCCTGCAGACCGCCATGAGATTCTAAATGAACTGGATAAAGAGGTTGTCTATGAAGATATTTATGGATGGCTGCAAAAACATTTACCGAGATAGAATGGAGGATACTATGAAGAAGAATATCAAAAAGTGGATTGCCTTGCTGCTTGCGTGTGCATTGGCAGTCTTGCCCTCGACCAGCGCATTTGCGGCGGACACAGACCAGTCGCAGACAGAAACCGGCGTGGATGCGGCCGGAGAGGAAGTGCAGCCGGAAACCGGCGTGGATGCAGCCGGACAGGAAGGCGAGGTCACAGAACCTATTACCAAGGAGGATAAGCCTTACCTTGCGCTGGGAGCCAACCTGACGGCAGAGCAGCAGGCTGTGGTGCTGCAGCTTCTGGGGATTAACCCATCGGAACTTGCGGAGTATGACGTAATTTATGTTACAAATGAGGAAGAGCATCAATATTTGGGTAATTATGTAGATGCCAGCAAGATAGGTACGCGCTCCCTCTCTTCCGTGCTTGTCGTTAAAAGGGAAAAGGGGCATGGAATCAATATCACCACCAAGAATATTTCTTATTGTACGATTGGCATGTACAAGAATGCCTTGATTACGGCGGGAATTACAGATGCGGATATCATTGTGGCAGCGCCTACGCCGATCTCCGGTACGGCTGCCCTGGTGGGCGCCATGAAAGCATACTCTGACATGACAGGGGAAGCAGTCACCGAACAGAGCATGGACACAGCGTTAAATGAGCTGGTACTTACCGGGGAACTGGCAGATGTAGTTGGCGATACGGAGAAAGCGGAAGAACTGGTTGCCTATCTGAAACAGGAGGTCCTGTCCAAAGATTTAGAGGATGAGAGTGAAATCCGGCTGGCAATTGACGAGGCCTGCGAGGAGTTTGACGTATACCTTTCAGAGGAAGAGGTTACACAGCTCGTTGGCCTGATGCAAAAGATTGGGGGATTGGACCTTGACATCGATTCCATTAAGGACCAGGCCCAGGAATTGTACGACAAACTTTCCAATATCGATGCCGGAGGATTTCTGGACAAAATCATTGGATTTTTCAAATCGATTGGGGATTTCTTTAAGGGATTGTTTTCCTAAATAGAATATGCTTAGATCTGAAAAAATGTGATATAGTTTGGGCAGGGACATGAGAAAATCATAAGATGAAGGATGGATGATATGGCGAGGGGATACACATTTCTGCATTTTTCAGATATTCATTTTAATAAACAGTCTAATTCCATTTATTCCCCGGATTGCGATCTGAGAAACGAGATGCTTAATGATGTTGAGCAGGTTATTGCAGAGAAGGAATTAGCGCCTTATGGGATTATTATCTGCGGAGATATAGCATTCAGTGGGCAAGCCAATGAATATGAGATTGCAGGTAAATTTATTGAAACGCTGACAGGCAAGCTGAAGATAGATTACAGGCATGTGTTCTGCGTACTTGGAAACCATGATGTAGACCAGAATGTGGCGAAAAAATCTATCCTGGTGTATGCAGTGCAGAAGCTGTTGGAGAGAGCGGACGAAAATGAGTTTCAGAATTATTTAGAGAGATTAAGGGCGGAAGCGGCGCAACAGAAGGACGATGTGCTCTACCGGGCGTTGAAAGGCTACAATGATTTTGCCGGCAGATATATGGGGAATGTATCTTCGGAGGAAGGACCCTGGACACATTCACTAGCGTTGGACGATGGCTATAGATTGTGCCTGTATGGCATAAACTCCACGATAATCTCCAATGCGGACGACCACAGAAAGAATCACAGAGGGGAAGAGCTTCCTCGAAAGATGAGAGTGGGAAATCATCAGCTTTCCTCAGGAGATAAGAAGGTCATCTATATGACGATTTGCCACCATCCGATACAGGACTGGGAGGAAGATATCGGGCAGGCTTTGGATGAGAGGGCAATGATTCAGCTTTTCGGGCATCGGCATGTCCAGACATTGGAGCAGAATGAGAAGAGGATCCGGATTGGCACGGGTGCGCTGCAGCCGGACCGGAGGGAAGAAGGATGGCAGCCGCGTTATAATTTTCTTCGGGTTGAGATTGAGAATTCTAAATTAAGAGTCGTGCTATATCCCAGAATATGGGATAAGGATTTACATAAATTCACCTGTGAGGATTCCTTTTGTGATGAAGGGGAAGAAAGGAAAGAAATTATCCTGCCTTTAGAGCGTGGGAATGTTTCTTTACCGAAGCGCTCAGATATGGAAAAGGCTGCTAATATCCGGGAGACTACGGACAGTAAGCGAGAACTGGTATACAAATTATGGGGGCTGCAAAAAGGTGAAAGGGAGAATGTTTTCAGGGCATATCCTCAATTTCAGGGAATTCCTCTCGATAATTTAAACCAGAATATAGAGAAGATTCTGCGTATTGCGGAGGAAGAGAGGCTGCTGCAAAAGATTTTGCAAGAGATTGGACGGATGAAAAAGGGACAATAGAAGCCATAGAGACAATGGAGAGGACACAAAGGAGAGAGGGAGGAATTGTCAATGGAAAAAAATATTTCTAAATGGTATCAGGGCTGTGGGATTTTGGGGCTTTCGCAGGAGCAGTATCGACAAAGGCTGGAGGGCATCGAAGAATTTGCCAAAAGCAGACCGGATACTTCTGTATGTAGTGAATTAGCGAAAAGCTTTATGGGAATGCAGTATGATATAGGAAAACTTTCTGGTTTCATTGATATATTTAATGAGGGAGATATTACATTTTCAGAGGGAAATACCAGGGAAATCTCGTTGTTGGCTGGGATGTTCCTGTTTGCTTATGTGCAGGAGGGGTATTATGAACTTTCCGTTATGCTGCTGCTTTTGGATAAAAGAGGCTGCAAACCTTGCCAGAGAGAACTCTTTGAACGGATTATGGCTGTTTATAGTAAGAAAAGTACGGAAATGCGTGAGACGCCAAAATTGGAAAATGTAAAACTCGCGGCTTTTAAGAAAATTTCAGAGGGGGAAAAAGAAGATTGGGGCACAGGGGCAGATTATGTGTCGGCACGTCTGGCAGAGCAGTATCGGTACATAAAAGCATTGGGTGTTAATTTCAATATTTTAAAAGAGCAGCTGGAATATAAACAAGAAGAATCAAACTTGCTTTGGTGGATGGTCGCTGGCTGGAGCGATATTTATGACTGCAGCTTTGAGGCGCTTGGAGATAAACAGGCAGCTTTGGCAGTGCCTTTTGAGGTTATGGATTGCGTGTTATGGGTTCCCAGCCCTATTGCAACACAGAAAATAATCAAGAAAGCATTATCAGGCAAAGGCTTAGAAAAAAAATATGCAGTGAAAGATTATATCTCTGCTGCAGACGAAAAAATATTTTCAAAATGTGAGTATATAGATTATGACTTATCTGACTGTGTCGGTTTTGTCCCTATTCTGGAACTTCTGCAGTTGAGGGAACAGTTTCCGAAACAGGATGAACTGCCGGCAGTATATAAGCTGTTTGGCAAAAAATATAATTCGACATTTTTGGAACGCAAAATTAGTGTTTTTGATTTTGCCTGCCAATTATTTTATGAATGTGAATTGCTGGAACTTCTGTAATCAGGGTAAGGGCATAGACTTGACGGACAAAGCGTTTAGGGAAAAAGGGGATAATTATGAGTGACAGTGTACGAGAAGAAGAACCGGTGAAAGAGGATTTGCCGCTGGAGAAAATACAGACCGATATAGAGGAATTCCTGCCACAGGATTCAGAAGATGAGGAAGAAGGGCAGGAGGATTCCCGAAGGGATAGAAAAATGCCGAATCTTTACCGGGGGAGGGCATTAAACAGCACGGAACTCTATAAGATGACCGCACGGCAGGAGGTAATGCTGGTTTTGGTGGCAGGAATGTTCCACAGTGGCAAGACCACGCTGGAAATGGCAATCTACCAGATGTTCCTGCGGGGGGCAAATAAGCATCTTCTGTTTGCAGGCTCGCAGACGCTTCTGGATGTGGCGGAACGCAGCAAAGGGCTGCGTGTGGTGTCGGAAAACCCGCAGCCGGAAACGGAGAGGACCAGCGCTGCGGTAGCGGACAATTACCTCCATCTATCGGTTATGGATGACAAAAAGAAATGTTACCATCTGGTGTTTACAGATTTTGCAGGAGAAATATTCGACAGCGCCAATGCCGATAAATACAGTGCGTTGTTAGACAATTTTATAGAGCATAAACATGTGATTGTCCTGGTGGATGGGGAGAAGCTTTCCGGCATTGAAAAAAACATGGCGTTAATGGAATGTAAAAGCGTGATATCGCATTTGCTGGAAAGGAAAATAATTACAGAATATACTGACGTTCATCTTGTGTACACGAAGGATGATAAAATTCTTGCCTCGGATAATCCTGCTATGGACAAAATAATTGAGGATAATGACAGAAGAATACAGAAAATGTTAAGAAACAGAACAGGAAAATTCTGTGTTCACCGGACGGCGGCAATTTCCCGGCATAAGGAGAAAACGGACAACTACAGCGGATTGGAATCTCTGCTGGAATCGTTGCTGGATGATACGGCAGAAGAAGAGGAGCAGGATTTCCAGCTGGAAAATTATGTGGACAGGGAAATGGCGAAAAGCAGCTTTGAAAGATTTGCCTGGAAGGGGTAGGCTATGGACACAAAGAGATATTATATGATGGGGTTACCGGAAAGCGGGAAGACGACTTTTTTAGTCGCCTTTACGTTTATGTTGAAAGACCAGACGGAGGGAACATGCCTGCACTTGAATCCTGCGGAACCCCCGAAGGGAATATCGAAGGATTTTAAGGAGGAGATGGATCGGTGGGGTAAATTTGAGCCATTGGGCCATACCAAAATAGGGCAGGTACATAGAATGAACTATACATTGTACGATGATGAGGGGCAACGGTATATTCTGGAGGTACCTGACCGCTATGGAGAAATTTTTTCTAATATTGTAAAGGACAGGTATGTTGACGATGACACCAGGACAGAATGGATGGCTGCAGACAAGATTTTATTTTTTGTAAATTTAGACAGGATGAATATCGGGACGCATGAGGAATTATTGACAGAGCTTCCGCCGGAAATGCAGAAGCTTTTAGAAGAGGGAGAAAAATTCCCGGAGGAGGAAACCAACAGAGGAGACAGAAAAAAAGAAGTTATTCTACCCGACCAGTTTGTGTTAGTGGAACTGCTGCAGATACTGCAGGAAATATGCAAAATAGATATTTCCATTAAGTTTATCATATCAGCCTGGGACCATTTGAAGTTTGAGAATACGGATTTGGACAAACAAATACCGGAAAAAATATTTGCAGAGCATTTGCCGTTTGTCCATCAGTATGTACAATCCCATTCTAATCGCATGAATGTGGAATATTGGGGAGTGAGCGCCCAGGGAAGCGACTTGTCGGATAAAGGGGAGATTAAAAAATTGGCTCAGGCCTTGGATCCGATGGAAAGAGTCATGGTGGTGGATGCCCGGGGAGAGGTCAGCCATGATTTATCGAAGATTTTTGTAGAGTGAGGATGGGTGGGATGAGTAGAGAATTTCTGATACATCAGGCATTGCATGGATATAGGAGCGGACATCAATTACTTGCGTCTTCTGTGGATTTATCAATTTCGGAACGAGAACTTATGGATGCTATGAGCGATGGGGCGGGAATCAATGATGAGAATTGCCCGCAGGGCTATCTCACTGGATACGCGCTGCCGGAAAATGGCAAATATGTGTTGGCTAGAACGTGGTATGCAGATGATATGGATAGGCCGGGGTGCGTCTGGACGCATTCGCTGATATTTGAGATTGAGGATATATCCTGTATGAGGTTTGCGAGTGAGATACTGCGGCTGTTTAGCAGACCCCAAAAGGGACAATTTGATGGATATGCCGTACCGGTAAGATTGCGTGAAATGCCTACAGAGATGGATTTAGATAAGCTGCAGTATGTCCTTTATACGATATATGCCAGCAACAGACCGCGTTATGTGGAAACCGCCGACAATGGTTATGAGGAAAGCGTTCTTTTTGCCATAAGCCATATGCCGCAGAAGCTGCTTTGGCAGTTTAATTTCTGTTCGGACTCTTTGGTCAATCGTTATATAGACGGAAAGATATTTTCGTATCAGCTGGTAAAAAGGGAACTGCTGTATCGGGTATATTCCGAAGAAGAGGGCAGGTTGTTTTCGCAGAAGAGCGATACCCCGGCAAGCCCGGCATGGGCAAGGGAATATGGAAGGCTGCTTCTTCAGGGCGAAGTGGATAAAATTGATATGTTTTGCAATGTGTTGAACAGATATTTATTGACGTTCCAGTCCTTTAACCAGTTATTGCGTTTGTATTTTATCACGGATAAAATAAGTGGGCAGTATTCCCTCTTAGATTATTATGAGATATTGGGGAAACTGGCGGAAGAGATGACGGAATCTCTTCAGGAATGTGTGTGGAGGGTATTACTGGACAGTGGGTATTTCGACAGTCTGTTCTTAGATTATTTTTTGGAGTTGGTAGATATCGCAAAAAAGTATAAAATAAGAATAAAAAAAGCAGACAAACAGAAAATCGTCAGCAAAATTTTGAATAAACAAGTGAAAAAGGTTCCCGAATTTTTGGAACGCTACATTCATGGTGTGTTGCGTAAACAGGATAAAGATATTCCCGAGATGCTTATTAAGCAGGCAGAACCAAAGCATTTGCAGCAGATTACCAATATGGAGCATGATATTGTGGTTGTTGCAGTGAAGATGAACAATGAACTTATTTTCTCGAAAAGTATTTTCAAGATGTCCAAAGACTACCAGTGCGATGTGATAAATGAGCTGAATTCATCGCTTTCTCTGGATGAATGGGAGAAGATTCTCACGTTTATCCTGAGCGTCAGTGAGGAAGATATCTCGGAGGCGGTATCAGATAAACTGGGAGACAGGCTTGTTCCGCTATTGTTGGCATTGTTTCAAAAGGAGCTGCCCAGGCGAAATAAATCCAGTTATATTTGGGATAAATATTTGTTAGAAAACCAGGAGATTCTGGTTCAGAATCTGTCCAAGTTTTCCCAAGAAGACGTAAGAAAGCGTTTATTATTACAAATAGATACCTATAATGAAAAAGTAAGGGAAGCCATAGCGGTAGAAGAGTGGATGGAACTTTTTCAAATGTGCAACGCCGAGAATGAGGAGGAGAAAAAGCGCATCGCGATAAAAATGCTGCCCCTAATCTTAAATCATAACCAGAAAATTTCCATGGAAATGGCGTCATATGTATTTGGAGTTCTGCATCAGGCATTGGCAGAATCCCAAATCACATATGAGCAATGGAGTGAATTTCAAGATCAGCTCCCGGAAGTAGACGTTTGTTTCACCTGGGACAAATGCCTTCGTCTCAGGAAAGCGTTTGAAAAAAGAGGATATGACATTGAATTGCTTTTTAAGGAATATGAGGATAGGCTGTAAGCAAATACTGTTTTACAGCTATTCTTTCTTGTGCATTTTCTGTTTCACTTTCAGACGGTTTTCTTCATTAAATCCCACCAATATATCATGGTTGGCTTCCGACAGGTAATCTATGATGCCGTCAATGTCGGATTTCATGTTTTTCGGGCATTGGATATATACATGCTTGTTGGCAGTAATGTGCAGCGTGTAGGAGATGCTGAAATGATGCCAGAGAATCTTGTGCAGCGTGGAGTACTTGTAAATCCAGATAATTTCCGCAATGGGCACTACGGCAACGCCATAATTGGCAAGCACAATAAAATAATGCTCTGTGATAAACATATCCTCAGTTGCCAGCTGCGGCAGCGTGGCAAGTTCCTCCTCCGCCTGTGCGAGCAGCACAGCCGGCTTGCCAAAGAGCCGCAGGCGGCGGCAGGCAGGGGACAGCATCGGCAGGCAGATGTAGAGGATATAGAGCAGCAGCCGAATCAGGGCATAAGCGCCGGAGGCAAAATAAATGCCCAGCAAGAGCGCGCTGGGGACTAGCTGAAAAGCAGGTTCACTGATAAAGTAGCCGCTGACTTTGCGGGAAATCCCCTCCTTGGTCCATTGCAAATCCTGGGATAGATTTTCTAATAAGGCATCGTACATGGCGTTGCCCTTGAGCACGCGTCCGCGAATCTGCACGGAACGTATCTGGGGAAGCCCCTCCTCGCAGGTGTGGGGCTCTAACAGGACAATTACGCATTCATTGCCCCACAAGGTATAGTAATAATAGCCGTTTGTCTGACCGAAAGAGGTGTTTGTGTAGCCGGTAAAGTACAGGTTGTTCAGCTTGGCGTCGACATAGGAAGAATGTTTTTCGCTGTATTCTGCAAGGTTGCCGGGATTGTCTAAGGGCTGCGGAAATAAGATATCATACAGTGGAAAAATCAGCCACAGCGCAAGCAAAATTATTAAGTATAAAATGGGGGAAAACAGCCTTCGCCGATAGACGCGCCGGGTGTGCCTGGATATGTAATGGTCGTAATTTTCAATCATGGGAACTCCTTATAAGAAACTGTTTATCGTAAATTTTAAAATCTCTGTATTCTATAAATGCAATAACTAGTATACGTTTTTTGCACGTAAGAATCAAGGGCTTTACGCAATTGACTTTTAGGGGGAAAGTTAGTATATTATAGCATGAGGAGGGACCCACGGAGTAGGAGGAGTCCTGATGCTTTGTACCGGAGCCAAAGAAGTGTGGCATGAGGAGGGACGGATATGGAAGCCTATACGGGATTTGCAGAGGTGTATGATTTGTTTATGGATAATGTGCCCTATGAGGAATGGAGCCGGTATCTGATTTCTTTGCTGCAGGAATATGGCATATTGGAGGGACTGGTGCTGGAGCTGGGCTGCGGCACGGGGAAGATGACGCGGCTTCTGGCACAGGCGGGCTACGATATGATAGGAGTGGATTCTTCGCAGGAAATGCTGCAGGTTGCCAGGGAACAAGAATGGGACATATTATATCTCCATCAGGATATGCGGGAATTTGAATTGTACGGAACGGTGAGGGCGGTGGTGTGCGTCTGCGATTCCCTCAATTATATTTTGGAGGAAGAGGATCTGCTGGCCGTTTTTTCTTTGGTAAATAATTATCTGGACCCGGGAGGGGTATTTATTTTTGATATGAATACTCTGTACAAATACAGGGAAATCTTAGGAGAGAGCACAATCTGTGAGAACCGGGAAGAGGGAAGCTTTATCTGGGAGAATTTTTATGATGATAAGGAGCAGGTGAACCAATACGATCTGACGCTGTTCATCCGGGAACAGGACGCGCAGGATTTGTACCGGAAATACGAGGAGACGCATTTCCAGAGAGGGTATGAACTGCAGAAGGTGCGAAGATTGCTGGAGCAATCTGGCATGGAATTTGTGACAATGTACGATGCATTTACCAGGGAGCCGGTGAAAGCGCAGAGTGAGCGGGTCTATGTGATTGCCAGAGAAAAAGGCAAGAAAAAGTGAATGCGTCTATGTGATTGCCAGGGAACAGGGAAAACAGTGAATGGGCAGAGTGGGTTTATGTGACTGCCAGGGAACAGGATAACGGTTAGGATAAAACAGGAGCAGGAGCGATGAGTGAATACAGGGACTATATGGTAAGGGCAACGGCGGCAGATAAGCAAATCCGTGCGTTTGCCGTGACATCGAAAGAATTAGTGGAACAGGCGAGGAGTTACCACAATACCAGCCCGGTGATTACGGCTGCGTTGGGCAGGCTGCTGACCGGCGGCGTGATGATGGGCAGTATGATGAAAGGGGAAAATGACCTTCTGACTTTACAGGTCAAATGTGCGGGCCCGGCGAAAGGGCTGACCGTCACAGCGGACAGCCTGGGCAATGTCAAGGGCTATCCCCATGTGCCGGACGTGCTGCTGCCCCCAAATGACAAAGGGAAACTGGATGTCGGCGGCGCTTTGGGGCTGGGAATTCTAAGCGTAATCAAGGATATGGGGTTAAAAGAGCCTTATGTGGGACAGGTTGCACTGCAGACGTCTGAGATTGCGGAAGATTTGACGTATTACTTTGCGACTTCCGAGCAGGTGCCGTCAGCCGTGGGGCTGGGGGTTCTGATGAATCGCGACAATACGGTGAGACAGGCGGGAGGCTTTATCATCCAGCTTATGCCTTACACGGATGAGAAGGTGATATCTGCCCTGGAAAAAAAGGTGGCAGAAGTGACCTCCGTGACAGATTTGCTGGAGCGGGGCGTGACCCCGGAAGCTTTGTTGGAACAGATTTTGGGAGAATTCGGCGTGGAGGTTACGGAGAAAATGCCGGTGCAGTATTCCTGCAATTGTTCCAAAGAGCGTGTCACGCGCGCCATTGCCAGTATTGGTAAAAAAGATATCCGGGAGATGGTGGAGGCGGGTGAATCCATTGAGGTAAACTGCCAGTTTTGCGACAAACACTATGTGTTTACCCCGGATGAGTTAAAAGAGCTGCTGAAAGGAGCGAAACGTTGAAAGATGGGTTTATTAAGGTGGCAGCGGTAACGCCGGGAATCCGGGTAGCTGACCCCATATATAACAGGAAAAAAATCATGGAAAAAATTGAGGAGGCGGAGCGGCAGCGCGCCGTAATCGTGGTGTTTCCAGAACTTTGCATTACTGGGTACAGCTGCGGGGATTTGTTTTTTATGGACCCTTTGCTGGAGGAGGCAAAGCAGTCGCTGATTCAGATTGCCGAGGATACCGCCGGGAAAAATATGCTGGTATTTGTCGGGCTTCCCTTGGCGTACCGGGGAGCAATCTACAATGTGGCAGCCGCGCTCTCCAATGGCAAAATATTAGGTCTTGTTCCTAAGCAAATCATCCCAGGCTACAATGAATTCTATGAGACAAGGCATTTTGCCAAAGGCATGGAAGAGCCGGTGGAGGTTATTCTGGAGGAAAAAATCTGTGTTCCCATGGGCGGGCATTTGCTTTTCAGCCCGGACAGCCTGCCGGAGTTAAAAATTGGCGTGGAAATCTGCGAGGATATCTGGTCGCCGCAGCCGCCCAGCATTTTCCATGCCCTTGCCGGAGCGAATGTGATTGTCAACTTGTCGGCAAGCAACGAGGTCACCGGCAAGGACTGCTACCGCAAGAGCCTGGTGGAAGGTCAGTCTGCGCGGTTAATCTGCGGTTATGTGTTTGCAAGCGCCGGAGATGGGGAATCCACGCAGGATGTTGTATATTCATCGCACAATATGATTGCGGAAAATGGCATTATGCTGGCGGAAGCGGAGCGTTTTAAGAACCAGTCTGTGTATGCGGAACTTGACGTTCAAAGGCTCAATGGGCAGCGTAGGCGGATGACGACTTTTCAGGGCAGTCAGGGAGGCTATCAGGAAATAACGTTCCATCTGAAAAAGGAAGAGACAATGCTTACGCGGTTTGTGGACCCCACGCCTTTCGTGCCAGGACAGAAGGAAGAGCGTAGGAAACGCTGTGAGGAGATTCTGTCCATTCAGTCCATGGGCCTGAAAAAGCGTTTGGAACACACAAACTGCCGCTGTGCAGTCGTAGGCATTTCCGGCGGTCTTGACTCCACGCTGGCTTTGTTAGTGACCGTGCGGGCTTTTGATTTGCTGGGACTGGAACGAAAAGGCATACTGGCGGTCACTATGCCGGGATTTGGCACAACGGACCGTACCTATGACAATGCCCTTGCTTTAATCCGCTGTCTGGGCGCGGAACTGAAGGAAGTGGATATCCGGGAGGCAGTGAGGGTGCATTTCCAGGATATTGGGCAGGAAGAGGACAACCATGACGTGACTTATGAAAATGGGCAGGCGCGGGAGCGCACGCAGATTCTGATGGACATTGCTAACCAGCATGGCGGTATGGTCATAGGTACCGGCGACATGTCGGAACTTGCCCTTGGCTGGGCGACTTACAATGGCGACCACATGTCCATGTATGGCGTCAATGCTTCCGTGCCGAAAACGCTTGTGCGTCATCTGGTGCGTTATTATGCGGATACCTGCGGAAATGCAAAGCTTACGGAAACGCTTTTTGATATTCTGGATACGCCGGTAAGCCCGGAACTTTTGCCGCCCGAAGATGGGAAGATTTCCCAGAAGACGGAAGACCTTGTAGGTCCCTATGAACTTCATGATTTCTTCTTGTACCATATGCTCCGCTTAGGCTTTGGACCGGAGAAGATTTTCCGGCTTGCGGTCTATGCGTTTTGTGATGTAGAGAACGCCAAGGAAGCCCGCTACACGCCGGAAGTCATTTTAAAATGGGAAAAGACGTTTATCCGCAGATTTTTCAGCCAGCAGTTTAAACGTTCCTGCCTGCCGGACGGACCGAAAGTAGGCACGGTTGCCGTTTCCCCGCGGGGGGATTTGCGGATGCCCAGCGATGCCAGCGCTGATTTATGGATTGCGCGTCTGGAAGTTCTTCAATTGAGGAACTGAAGCCGCAGTTTATATATTTTTTATAGAATATTCTCGGTTTGTTAATTGCAATTTTGGGCAGAGATATTACAATAATAATTATGTTTGGATATGTTATTGTCAATAAACCGGAGATGAAATTTAAAGATTTTGCTTTGTACCAGTCTTACTACTGCGGGCTCTGTAAGGCATTGAAGGATTCCCACGGCAGGGCGGGGCAGCTGACATTAAGTTACGATATGACATTTATCGTCCTGCTGCTCACCAGCCTCTATGAGCCGCAGACGATGATCAATGATAGGAGATGCATGGCGCATCCGCTGGAGAAGCATCCTGCGAGGGTTAACATATTTTCTCAGTATGGAGCAGACATGAATCTCCTTCTGTCATATTATAAATGTCTGGACGACTGGGAGGATGAGCGCAAGTTTTCCAGGAAAGCTATGGCGGTATCTTTGCAGAAGCGATTTCGTAAGGTGGCGGAAGCTTATCCTGAGAAGGAACGCCTGATTCGGGAGAAAATGGATCAGATTCATGGCTGTGAGGAAGCGCAGTGCGCAGATTTGGATGAGGTGTCCGGCTATTTCGGAGAGATTATGGCTGAGATTTTCGCCTGTCGCCAGGATGAATGGGAGATAGATTTGCGTCGGATGGGATTTTTCCTCGGCAAGTTCATCTATCTGATGGATGCCTATGAAGATGTGGAAAAGGATGAACGGTCAGGTAATTATAATGTGTTTCTGCATGAATACCAGAAGGCAGATTTTGGGCAGCATACGGAGAAGATTCTTGGTATGATGATGGCGGAATGCTCGCGCGCTTTTGAACGGCTGCCGATTGTGGAGAACACAGAGATTTTGCGCAATATCCTCTATTCTGGCGTGTGGAGCCGTTATGAATTTGTAAGACGCAGACGGGAAGGGAAAGAACATGTATGATCCATATGCAGTCCTTGGATTATCAAGGAGTGCCACAGACGAAGAAATTAAAAAAGCATACAGGTCTCTGAGCCGGAGATACCATCCGGATGCGAATGTCAATAATCCGAACAAAGAGCAGGCAGAAGAGAAGTTTAAGGAGATTCAGCAGGCTTACCAGCAGATTATGTACGAGAAAGAGCATGGGAGCGCTGGCAGTTACGGCAATCCCGGGAATGGACAGCCGGGGGGCGGCAGTACATACTGGGATTTTGGCGATTTCTTTGGTGGGTTTGGCTATGGACAGCCCAAGCAAAGCCGAGAGCAGGATTCGGAGACGACTTATAAGCGGGCTGCGGAGAATTATATCCGCAGCGGACATTATCGGGAAGCCCTGAATGTGTTAGGCAGTATCCGTGACCGCGATGCATATTGGCATTATCTGAACGCCATTGCCAATTCCGGTGTAGGCAATAATGTAGCAGCCATGGAGTCTGCGCAGCGCGCGTTGGCGATGGAGCCGGGGAACCGGCAGTACCAGCAGCTTTATGCCAATCTCCAGAACGGCGGCAGCTGGTATTATGACCAGCGCCAGAGTTATGGAAGCCCTATCGGAGGCAGCGGGAGTTTTTGCCTGAAACTCTGTATTGCTAACATGATATGCAATCTTTGCTGTGGAGGCGGAGGGCTTTGCTGCGGAGGCAGGGGACCATATATTTAGGGAAATGCCGGCTGAGGCGTTTCCTGCGCCGGGTTTGCGGATAATATAAATTCAGTTGGAATAGGTGAGCGGGATGGATTATATGGTACTGTATTCCAGTAAGACTGGAAACACCAAGAAGGTAGCCACGGAGATTTTCAGTGCGCTTCCGGGCATGTCCAAAGATATGCAGAACATAGATGAATACAGAGGGAAGGAAGCGGACGTTTACTTTATCGGATTCTGGGTCAGCCGGGGTACTTGTGAAATGTCCGTGATAGATGCCATGTCGGAACTGCATGGCAAGAAGATTGCCTTGTTCGGCACTTGCGGATTGGGCAGTGCTGCCGAATATTATCGGAGCATTGAGCAGAAGGTCAATGTCTGGATACCGGATGACTGTGAGTATCTGGGCATGTTTCTCTGCCAGGGGAAGATGCCCATGCAGGTACGGGAGCATTATGAGATTCCCTGGGAAGATTCCAGACAGGAAGAATGCCGTAAGAAACTGCTCCATAATTTTGACGAAGCCTTGTTCCATCCGAACGATAAGGATTTAGAGGAGGCGAGGGCTTTTGTGGAGCAGGTACTGGATAAGTGCAGAGGCCGCGGTTAGCGGCTTGCAATCATATACGCATAAGAATAAGGAGGAAGACAGCAATGAAAGAGAACAAATATGCGGGAACGCAGACAGAGAAGAACCTTGAGGCAGCATTTGCCGGGGAATCCCAGGCAAGGAACAAATATACATATTTTGCCTCCGTAGCCAAAAAAGAGGGCATGGAGCAGATTTCCGCGCTTTTCCTTAAGACGGCGGACAATGAGAAAGAACATGCTAAGATGTGGTTCAAGGAGCTGAACGGCATTGGGAATACCGCAGAGAATCTTGAGGCGGCAGCTGCAGGTGAGAATTATGAGTGGACAGACATGTATGAAGGTTTTGCCAAGACGGCAGAAGAAGAAGGTTTTCCAGAGCTGGCTGACAAATTCCGTATGGTGGGGGCTATAGAGAAGCGCCACGAGGAGCGTTACCGCGCCCTGCTCAAGAATGTAGAAACAGCCTCAGTTTTTGAGAAGAGCGAGGTCAAAGTCTGGGAGTGCCGTAACTGTGGGCATATCATTGTGGGGACGAAAGCGCCGGAAGTCTGTCCGGTATGTAACCATCCCCAGAGCTATTTTGAAATATCAGAGAATAATTATTGATATTACGCTGCATAATCTATGAAAGTAAGAAAACCAGTGCCAGGAATGTTTCCGGCACTGGTTTTTTTACTTTAAAGAAAAGACTCTATCGCGCAAAAACTTAAAAGATTTTACTATATGATGTAAAATAACTGTTGACAAATGATATTATATGTTATATAGTATTAAACATAAAATAGTACTATTAAATATATAATATTATTGTGGCAACAGCAAAGAAAAGGAGTGATGGAATGGTATTTAATACAGGTGCAGCTCTTTTGGATGCCATTGTTCTCGCAGTTGTGAGCAAAGAGAAAGAGGGCACATATGGTTATAAGATTACCCAGGATGTGCGGCAGGCAATTGAAGTATCTGAGTCCACGCTGTATCCGGTGCTGCGGCGGTTGCAGAAAGATGGCTGTCTGGAAGTCTATGATATGGAATGCGGAGGAAGAAACCGCAGGTATTACAAGATTACTGACAGCGGCAGCGCACAGTTGGATTTATACCGGACGGAATGGGAAACTTATTCTTCTAAAATTACAATGTTATTTTCGGGAGGAGAGCTGGCATGAGAAAAGAGGAATTTATGAGGCAGCTGGAAACGCTGCTGGCAGATATATCAGAAGAAGAGAGACGAGAAGCGTTAGCTTACTATTGGAGCTATTTTGAAGATGCGGGGGAGGAGAATGAGGAGCGTATTCTGCGGGAATTGGAATCGCCGGAGAAGGTGGCGGCTACGATTAAAGCGGACCTTAAGGTAGAGTCGAGAAAGGATACCGGGGCTTTTACGGAACGTGGATACGAAGACGAGCGTTTTACAAAGAATAGCCAAGATTTAGAGATTAAGAAGAAGCCTTCCCAGGGGAAGGGGTGGAGCAGTTCTGACGCGGATGAAAACCGCACATTGAAGATTGCATTGATTGTGGTCATCGCTGCTGTGACGAGCCCTATTTGGCTGAGCCTTCTGGCGGGAATTTTTTCCTTTATTGTGGGAGCGGCAGGTCTGGCATTTGGTTTCATAGCGGCAGCTGTCGGGCTTTATATAGCTGGCGGAGTATTGTTTGGAGTCGGAATCGGGCAGTTCGCCGTGGGAAGCGTTGCCGTAGGCTTTGGTCTGTTGGGAGCGGCAATGTTTGTGTGGGCTGTGGCAATCTTGATAACGGTCCTCAGCGTATGGCTTTGCGGAAAAGGCATTCCATGGCTTTGCAGAGGCGTTGAGATTCTATGGAAGAAAATATTTCCGGGGAAGGAGAAAGCAATATGAAAAATTTTGTAAAGGCTGCCTTGATTGTGGCATTGGTGTTGGTGGTTTTAGGAAGCGTGTTCTGTACGGTCAGCCTGGGGATTGGCTTCAGCTTTGATGAGTTCTGGACGGACGTGGAAGACGGCAAATACAGTTTCGGACCAATTGAGAGCTTGGGGGACGTTACCTGGCGCAACCGATTTAACTGGCAGGATGACGGCGAAAGCTGGAAGAGCGCGGAGAGGGAGGACTTCATATTCCAGTGGCAAGGAGATGGGGATGCGCCTCCTGTGAAAAAACTGGATTTGGAGGTTTATTATGGCACGGTGAATATTGTGGAGAATACAGAGAATGAAGAGATTATCCAAGTGACGGTAGAGTACCGCAAGAAGAATCACCGGCGTAAGGTGGAGGCGCAGCAAGATGGCGATACCTTGAAGATTGAGGAGACAGGAAGCAAACGCAGCAGGAATAATGACAGCACCAGAATTACCATCCGCATTCCAGAAGAGATGATGGAGGAAAGCAATCTCCTGCATGAACTTTCGCTTAAGCAGGATGCCGGGGATATCTCGGTGAATATGCCCTTGGCAGCGGAGAAAATTGATATCAAGGTAAATGCGGGCGAGTGTCAGGTGCAGTCAAAGATTCATGCCCTGCAGGAATTTAAAGCGGATGTGGGCGCCGGGGAGATTGACCTCTCAGTGGTTGAAGCTGCCAAAGTGACCTTGAATGCCAATGTCGGAGAAATTGATGCATCCAGAATTATGGCAGATGAGATCTATGTTGACTGCGGGATTGGCTCTATTGATGCCATGGTTTCTGGGTGCGAGCAGGATTATAATTATGAGATTTCCTGCGGCGTGGGTGAAGTTTCGATAGGCGACAACGATTATGCAAGCCTTGGAACCAGCAAGAAGATAGACAATTCTGCTGATAAGAGGATGGAGGTCGACTGCAATATCGGTGAGGTGGATATCTCTTTCATAGAGGAGTAAGATGGCACTACGTGCCGTCCTAAGGAATCCCCCAGGCAAGCCTGGTACCCCTTAGGACAAATCCAACCCGCATTTTCGGTAGGCGGCAGTAAACAGTGCGGCAAACAGCAGGATGTTTGCCGCCATGATAAGAATGGTGTCACCCTCGAGCTGTAGGCTGTTGATTTGGCTTAACATTTGGCTGATTTGTTCTGTGTAGGTGACTTTGGCTATCTTGGCAATGGTGTCGTTGAATAATGACATCATGGGCAGGAAGGAGAAAGCCATCATCACAGGTATGGTAACTGAGGTCGCCATCATCTGCGTCTTGCTGAATGTGCCCAGAGCCGCCCCTATCAGCAGTGACACGAGGATGCCGGCTGCCATAATGCCCATGAAAATAAGGCGTTCCCTGAGGCTGTATTTGCCGGGGATGGAGAGAATGGCTGTGCCAACCATACAGGCGAACCAGGTGTAGCTGCCGATGCCCAACAGATATTCATACGGTTTTACATTGGACATCATCAGTACGCGGAGCGTGTTTTTTTCTTTCTCTTCAGAGATAATCGCCGCCATGCTGGTCAGCGGAGCCATGCCTATGTACATTGTGGCAAACAGGTTTACAAAGAAGTTTTGGGGCATCTTATCAATTTTGACGGTATTGGACATAATTAATGTAAGCATGGGAAACATGATAAACTGAATGAAAATGGTCTTGTTTTTCAGCGTATCTTTGATTTGTTTTTTGAAGATGGCAATGATATTATTCATGTGCGTTCAGCCCCTTTCCGGTAAGTTCAATAAAAACAGTTTCCAGTGTCGGCTCGGTAGAATGGATGGATGAAACCATATCCTGTTCCAGATATTCTTTCATGGGAAGGGCGGCTGCGATGCCGTTTTCCAGGATGATTTTTTCCCCATTCTTCAAAGTTATTTCCAGCCTGTTGAGGTGGTTGTATCTCCGGCAGATATCCGCGGGAATCCCGCCGTCTATGATGCTGCCTTTCCCTAGCAGCGCCACATGGTCGCAGAGGCTTTGTGCTTCAGACATGTTATGCGTTGTGAGGAAGATGGTGCAGCCTTTCTTTTTCTGTTCCAGCAGCATGTGGTGGATTTCTTTTGTCGTGACCGGGTCAAGCCCGGCGGTCGGCTCATCCAGGAAAAGGATGCTGGCATTGTTTATCAGCGCCCTTGCCAGCGACAGACGGTTCTTCATGCCTTTGGAAAGCTTGCAGACGGCTGTGTTTCTGGCCTCATACAGGCCGATATTTTTTAATATTTCCGGTATCACGCTGTGGGGGACGCGGGAAATATCCGCATAGAAAGACAGGTTATTGCGGACGGAGAGCCGCTCATACAGGCCGAGGTTATCCATCATCGTGCCAATCTGCCGATGTTCCACAGCGCTTAACTTTCTGGTATCTTTGCCGAGAAGTTCAGCGTACCCACCGTTCTGCGCAAGCTGTCCGGTAAGTATCTTTATCAGCGTGGTCTTTCCGGCTCCTGAGGGTCCCAGCAAGCCGAAAATTTCCCCGCGCTCCACATGGAGCGTTACCTTGTCTAAGACCTGGTGTCTGCCGAATCCGTGGCAGATCTGTTCTGCTTTCAGTGTATAGTTCATGGTCTTCCCTCCTTCTTTTTCAGGCGTTTCAGGGCGTCCTCCATCTTTTTGTTATCCGTCTTTTCCTTGATTGCCATCACGAGATAGCTTGCCAAGAATGAGATTCCGAAGCAGATAAAGAACATTGCCCAGGGCTGCCACATGCCTGCCGGGAACCAATGAAATGTTACCGCAAAGACCGCAATAATTAGGATTACGGATGCTAACATGCACAGGGTCCGCAGCCAGATTGCCATATTTTTGATAAGCACATCAGTAAAAAACAAAATCCGCATTCCTGCAATCAGAAAAGAGACCACAAGGAACTGGAAACAGATTTCAGTCGGCAGACCCTGATTTCCTAAGGCAAACATGGCGGATAAATCTTTTGCCGATTCTCCGAACAACAGGCAGAATACATTCAGTATCGCTGTGGTAAGTCCAAAGAGAATCAACGCCTGTGCCAGATAATCAAAAACAGTTTTTCTTTCTTCCATTATCAAATCACCCCTAATCTTTTTTTTAATTTATCAGCATACTGTCTGGAGGCTACAATTTGTTCGCCGTTGGACATAGTAATGCGGATTCTTCGGTTGATATCGGCTTTTAAGGACTGGATGTCTGCCAGACGGATGAGGAACGATTTGCTGATGCGCAGGAAACCATATTCCTCAAGCTGCTGTTCCAGTTCATAAAGTTTAAAGTCAGACTCATATATCTCCCTGGAGGTATAGAGGAAGCATTTCCTTTCCACGCTCTCAATATAGATAATTTCCGCAATATCCAGGAAATGTATCTCGCCGTTTAACTTTGCAGTCAGCTGGTGGTCCATCATGCGCAGCGTTGCCAAAAGTTTTTCTATCTCCGGCGTTAATTGCCGGCAGGTAACGGCAATGCTTAAATCTGTGGCTTTCTCATCAACGATAATTTCGATTTTCAATATTTCACCGCCTTGTTTTATATAGTAAACGACAATAATTATTGTTTTTGTCGTTCACGATAAGTCTGTAGCCTGGTAAAACAAGTTACAGGCTTATTATACGCAATCTGCAGCGAGAATCAATCGGTCAGGACATATGCTGCCGCATCTGCAGCATAAGTTGCAATATATGTGGGATGTGGTATACTGAATGAAAAAATCTGGAGAATTTGTAAAACGCCCCGCATTGGCGGCGAATGATAAACTGGAGGAATCATATGGGCACAGAGCCGCTTGAAAAATATGAATTTACTTGGCCGGGCAAGAAAGCTGCGGCGGCAGAGGCGCAAGAGCCGGCGAAAAAGGTCTTGAATTCCTGTCTGGAGGAGAGCAGGGCATGGGATACGACCGAAAACCTCTATATTGAGGGGGAAAACCTAGATGCGCTGAAGCTGCTGCAGGACCAATATTTTGGCGCAGTCAGGGTAATTTATATTGACCCTCCTTACAATACCGGGAATGATTTTATTTACTATGACGAATTTGCACAAGCTGACTGGTGCAGCATGATGTATGCGCGGCTGCTTCTGGCAAGGCGGCTGCTTTCGGAAAACGGCGTGGTATTTATCAGCATAGATGAGAATGAACAGGCAAATCTGAAAAAAATTTGTGATGAGGTGTTTGGGGCAGAGAATTACCTTAACCAATTTGTGTGGGTATCCAATCTGACCGGACGGCAAATTGCAGGACATGGAGCGGCAAAGACCTGGGAGAGCATATTTGCATATGCGAAAAATATCGCGCACGCACCCAGCCTTACGGTAGATGTAGAATTTGCCAAAGAAAAGATGCCGGATGCCTATAAAGGATTTCGCAAGGATATCCGCACCGATGTGTATGGAAGTTTTGCCGTGGGCGACACGCTTTACAACCATAACCGTAGGTTTAATGAGGAGACCAGGCCTACGATGGTGTTCAGTATTTTTTATAATCCAGAGACGGGAGAAATTGAGACTGGCGATATAGGAGAGACCAGGGCAGGGTTTGTCGAATTGCTGCCCCATGCCAATGGCGATGGAATTCACAGATACCATGCATGGAGATGGTCAAGGAAGAAGATTGCCAGGGAGAGCAAGGACTTGATTGTGCTTCCTGCGTCTAATGGCAGCTATGAGATTTACACGAAAATCAGAAATTACCGTACTACCTTGCTCAAAGATATCATTACCAATATTCCCAATGGCGATGGAGAGCTCAGGAAGCTGTTTAAGGGTAAGAAATATTTTGATTATCCCAAATCAACAGACCTGATAAAGGTTCTGGTCGGCGCGGTCGATGACAAGGAGGCGCTTGTGCTCGACTTTTTTTCAGGTTCCGCTACCACGGCGGAAGCAGTCATGCAGATGAATGCGGGGGATAATGGCAGGCGCAGGTTTATCATGGTGCAGATACCGGAAGATTGTGACAGAAAAAGCGAGGCATATAAAGATGGATACCTGAATATCTGTGAAATTGGCAAAGAACGGATTCGCCGTGCCGGTGATAAGATTAAGGCGGAGCATTCCGGGGAAAATGCACTTCCTGATGTTGGATTTAAGGTGCTGAAATTGGCGGACCCTGATGGATAATTGTTATCAGGATAATCAGGAAAAGGACTTGTAAAGGGAGGAGCGTGACCAGAGATGGAGACGGAAATGAAACTGCGGGGGCTGATACTCTCCATGCATGAACTGAACATCGCACAGGCGGATGACCCGGAGCGTTTTGTCATGGATGATGGGCTTACGGAGCTTTTAGACGGTTTGTACCGCTATGGTGTGCAGATAATCAACCTTGATATGTTCGGGGCAGACAGCCAGGAGAAGCTGCAGGTGATTTTGCAGCTCCATCATCTGCAGCCGGAGCATTGTCTGCTGCTTGCGTCAACCGACCGTGTTCTTTCTATAGCAGAGGGCATGGAGATGGCAAGCCTTGGTTATCTCAACCCACAGATTCCGGGACAAAAGCTTTCGCAGGCCAAAATGCTGGTAGAGAACTTTGAGGAAGTTGATTTTCATTTCTTAGAGCGTGTGTACCAGAGGAAGCATGGGATTCCCTGGATTGTGATAGAGACGCGGCGGTGTTTCCTGCGGGAGATGACGCTGGAGGATTTGGATGATTTATATGCGATGTATGAGGGAAAGAGCATTACGCAGTATATGGAAGGCCTGTATGAAGACCGCAAGAAAGAGGAAGCATATACCAGGGCATATATTGAAAATATGTACCATTTCTATGGCTATGGCATGTGGCTGGCAGTAGATAAAGCTACCGGGCAGCTGATTGGACGCGCGGGCTTAAACTGCCTGGAACTGCATGGGAAGCCGGCGTTGGAGATGGGTTATGTGATTGGTGAGGAGTTTCAGAACCAGGGCTATGCCACGGAGCTTTGCCGGGAGATTCTGCGCTTTGCGGAGCATGAAACTGGATTTGAGGAGGTGCACTGCCTGATTCATAAGGATAACCAGGTGTCCATCCATCTGGTCAGGAATCTGGGTTTTACCTGGCAGGAGGAGCTAAAAGTGCAGGGGAAGCTGCTGCAGAGATACACAAGAGCACACGGAAATAAAGTTTCAAAATATCCTAATAATTAAATATAAGTTTTTATATTTTGCTGGGGCTGTATATACCCAAAACAAACAATTCAGGGACGTTTTTAGCGTAGGCAAAATCCACTGCTTATGGTATTGGCACGCGTCGCTTTGCGCCACCTGCCATGTCGTCGGAAAGCATTCCAGAAATGCTTCGCATTTGCTTTCCTCCTACGAAAACCTGACACGAAGGTTTTCCTGAGTGGCTTGGTTGCAGTTAGCAGTTAGTTTGCCAAAGCGTTGTCCCGTTTGTGTGGGTATATGCAGGCTGTAGCAATATGGAAAGTTAGATAGATGTAAGGATATTTTGAAACTTTATTTCCGTGACAAAAGTAAAGAAATGATTGCAATTTCTTAAAAGATTATCTATAATGGAGATTACCTACAATTTTACGAGGATAGCAGAATAGGCGGGATGGTGAGATGCTTATGGAAGAAAAGAAGAATATCGAATTGGAAGAACAACAGGAAGTGGAAGTGCAGGAAGACCATATTAAGCCGACCAAGGAATTTGTGAGCCCGGAAAGCCTCTATGATGAACTGATTGCAAGTGTGAGACGCTATCATCCTTCTACGGATATTTCGTTGATTGAAAAGGCATACAAGATTGCGGACGAGGCACATCAGGGACAAGTGCGCAAATCAGGCGAGGCATATATCATCCATCCGCTGTGCGTAGCAATCATCCTTGCAGAACTGGAACTGGACAAAGAGACTATCGTGGCGGGAATCCTCCATGACGTGGTGGAAGATACCGTCATGACAGAAGAGGAGATTGCCAAAGAGTTCAGTGAGGAAGTGGCGCTTCTGGTAGACGGCGTCACCAAGCTGGGACAGCTGCCCTATGCTGCAGATAAAGTTGAGGTTCAGGCGGAGAATATGCGTAAGATGTTCCTTGCCATGGCAAAGGATATCCGTGTTATTTTGATAAAGCTTGCCGACCGCCTCCATAATATGCGTACCCTCAAATACATGCGGCCGGAGAAGCAGAAAGAAAAGGCGCGCGAGACGATGGATATTTATGCTCCAATTGCGCAGCGCTTGGGTATTTCTAAGATTAAGATAGAATTGGATGACCTTTCCCTGAAATATTTGGAACCGGAAGCTTATTATGATTTGGTGGAGAAGATAGCCCTTCGCAAAAGCACCCGGGAAGAATATGTGGAGCAGTTGGTAGGAGAGGTCAGGCATCATATCTCCCAGGCGGGGATTAAGGCGGCCATCGATGGCCGTGCCAAGCATTTCTTCAGCATTTACAAGAAAATGGTGAACCAGGATAAGACCCTGGACCAGATTTTTGATTTATTTGCAATTCGTATCATTGTTAAGTCTGTAAAGGACTGTTATGCAGCTCTTGGCGTGATTCATGAGCTGTATAAGCCGATTCCAGGAAGGTTTAAAGATTATATCGCCATGCCCAAGCCCAATATGTACCAGTCCCTGCATACTACGGTCATAGGTCCGAGCGGGCAGCCTTTTGAGATACAGATTCGGACGTTTGAGATGCACCGTACGGCGGAGTACGGCATTGCTGCCCATTGGAAATATAAGGAAGCGGCTAATGGCAGCAAGACCGAAGAGAAGATGCAGGAAGAGGAGAAATTAAGCTGGCTCAGGCAGATATTGGAATGGCAGAAAGATATGTCTGACAACCGGGAGTTTATGAGCCTTTTAAAGAGCGATTTGGATTTATTTTCCGATACAGTATTTTGTTTTACGCCCTCAGGCGATGTCAAAAATCTGCCTAAGGGTTCTACGTCTATAGATTTTGCGTACAGCATCCATTCTGCTGTGGGCAATAAAATGATTGGCGCCAAAGTGAACGGCAAGCTGGTCAATATTGACTATGTCATTCAAAATGGCGACCGAATTGAAGTCTTAACCTCCCAGAATTCCAGGGGGCCCAGCCGCGACTGGCTGAACATCGTCAAAAGTACCCAGGCAAAAAATAAAATTAATCAATGGTTCCGCAGCGAATTTAAAGAAGAAAATATTTCCAAAGGAAAAGAATTGCTGGCGCAGTATTGTAAATCAAAGGGCATTAACTGGTCGGACGTGAACCAGCTTTCTTATCAGAGCCGTATTATGCGTAAATATGGTTTCCGCGATTGGGAATCCGTGCTGGCTGCCATCGGGCATGGCGGTCTTAAGGAAGGACAGATCATCAATAAGATGCTGGAGTACTACAAGGAAGACCATTCTCTTGCGCTCACGGACGATGACGTGCTCAAAATCATCGAGAGCGGTGCGGGCAGTGCAGCTTCCGGCGGCAATAAGGAGAGACATGGCAAGGCACATTCTAAGAGTGGGATTGTCGTGAAAGGGATTGACGATATGGCAGTGCGTTTTTCACGTTGCTGTGCGCCGGTACCCGGTGATGAGATTGTTGGGTTTGTTACCAGAGGAAGAGGGATTTCCATTCACCGCACCGATTGCATCAACATCGTGAACCTCTCAGAATTAGACAGGGAGCGGCTTCTGGATGCGGAGTGGCAGACCGGGGAAAGCAGCGAGAGATGCTATATGGCGGAGATTAAGCTCTATGGCAACAACCGTACTGGTCTTTTGGTGGATATCACGAAAATTCTCTCCGAGCGACAGATTGATATTGATTCCGTACATTCTTCCACCAGCAAGCAAGGGGTGGCGACCATCACGCTGGCATTCCGCACGAGAGGAAGAGAGGAACTGAACAGCCTGGTAGATAAACTCAGGCAGGTGGAGAGCATTATAGATATTGAGAGGACCAGGGGATAATCGTTCTGCCGCGTATTAAGAAGCCATATCATGCATTTGTATGTGCAAAAATATATATTTTGTCAGAACATAAAAAAGTGCAAAGCCTATTGACAATTCAATAGGCCTTACACTTTTTGCTTGATGTGGCTATGCTGTTGCAGAGTTCTTTGTTTTCCTGATTCCCATTTGATTTATGCGGTTTCAGATTATTATGAATTTCAATGTGTCAAACTCCCGAATTTAAGTGGTTTTTCTGTTATTGGTGATTCTCTAAAATCCTGTAAAATCAAAAACCCCGCTACAAGCAACGGGGTATCAAACTTGCTGCGCTACAGAGCAGCGGGGTATTTGACCCTCGCGGCATTCGTCAAATATCCATGCAAGCATGGCTATTTTCCTCATTGCTCACGGGAATAAAGAAAAATCGGGGTAACAGGATTCGAACCTGCGACCTCACGGCCCCCAGCCGTGCGCTCTAGCCAAGCTGAGCCATACCCCGAAACATTTGCTATTTTATCATAGGGGAGAAAGGATGTCAACTGTAAAATATTGAAAAACAGAAATTATTTGACTTTACGGAAAATAGATTTATAATGATAGGGAAAGCGGATATAGAAAGGCAACTTTTATGGAGAAGACAAAGAAGGCAGGAAATGGATGGCTGGGAGTATGGATTGCAG
This sequence comes from uncultured Lachnospiraceae bacterium, assembly GCA_910583835.1. Classification (GTDB taxonomy): domain Bacteria; phylum Bacillota; class Clostridia; order Lachnospirales; family Lachnospiraceae; genus Petralouisia. The sequence continues at coordinate 41,901 of CAJTYM010000006.1, forward strand.
CCGGGATTATTCTGATACTTCTTCTGATATACTTAGGAACTGCGCTCTATTACAGTACGCATTTTCTTCCGGGAACCGTAATCAATGGGGTAGCCGTGGATGGGGATGACGTGAAGGACGTGGAATGGAAGATTATACAGGAAATTGAGAAGTATAAGATTAAGTTAAAGGCACGTGAAGGCAAAGAAGAAGTTCTTGCAGGGGTAGACATCGGCGTAATGCCGATATTTGACGGCAGTCTGGATATGGAATTACACAAACAGAACTGTTTGATGTGGCCAGCTTCTTTTTTTCAGACATCTGAAATAGAGGTGGAAACGATGGTGGATTACAGTGAGAGCAGGCTGAAGCAGAAAGTAAATGAGCTGTCCATCATGGATGAAGCCAACATGAAAAAGCCGCAGAATGCCAGGATTTCAGAATATTCTAAGGAAGATATGTTTACGATTATCCCAGAGGAAGAAGGTACCAAAATCAAAAAGAAGAAACTTCTGAAGGTTCTTGGGAATGCGATTGTCAGGCTGGAGACCGTTGTGTCGCTGGAAGATGAAGGCTGCTATACAAAGCCGAAGGTTACTGCGAAATCTAAAAAACTCAAAAAGTTGGTAAAGAATCTGAACCATTACGCTCAGGTTCAGGTTACCTATCGGTTTGGCGAGGAAGAGGAAATTCTGGACGGAGAGGAAATCAGCAAATGGATTTCAATCAATGATAATCAGGAAGTTGAGGTTTCGGGAGAAGAGATTGCCGCCTATGTAAACCGCCTGGCAGATAAACATGATACCGTGGGCAAGGAGAAGAAATTTAAGACTTCTTACGGCAAAAAAGTAAAGGTATCTGGCGGCGATTACGGCTGGAAGATTGACAGGGCAAAAGAGACGGAGGCGCTTACCGGACTCATTCAGAACGGTCAGGTGGCAGAGCGCGAGCCTGAGTATGAGAAAACGGCAAATAACCCGGGCAAAAAAGACTACGGCGATACATATGTGGAGGTTAACCTTACAGCACAGCATTTAATCTATTATAAAAATGGAGAAGTGGTAGTGGATTCTGATTTTGTATCGGGAAATGAAGCGAAGGGCTGGAGTACGCCGACCGGGGCATATGGGCTCTACTACAAAGAACGCAACCGGACATTGAGAGGTCAGGGATATGCTTCCCCGGTATCTTTTTGGATGCCTTTTAACGGGGGTGTGGGATTCCATGATGCCAAGTGGCGGGGAAGTTTTGGCGGAGACTATTATAAATATCGCGGTTCCCATGGCTGTATCAACCTTCCTTATAGTGCGGCGAAGACCTTGTACGATAATATTGAAGAAGGCTGCGCTATTTTAGTGTATACGCTGCCTGGGACAGAAGGTGCGTCACCAAAGATATAAAAAGCGGGGTGTGTTGGATGGAACAGTCTAATGAGAAAAAATTGACAATTTCAGATGTGGCAGAAGCCCTGGGTGTTTCTAAAACCACAGTGTCCAGGGCAATCTCTGGAAAAGGGAGAATCGGAAAGGCGACCAGGGAGCGTGTGCTTGCCTATATAGAGGAGCATAATTATAAGCCCAATGTGCTGGCGAAAGGGCTGGCGCAGCTTAAGACATATAATATTGGTGTTATGCTGCCCGAAGATTATACAGTGGTGGATTTGCCTTTTTTCCAGTCATGTTTAATCGGTATCGAGGAAACGGCAATCAGCATGGACTATGATATCCTGCTCACCATGAGCCGTGGACGGGACTGTGCCCAGCTTAGCCGCATGGTTGAAAACCATAAAGTGGACGGCGTAATCCTCATGCGGACTTTTATGGAAGATGCGCATGTGGAATATCTGATATCCCAGAACATACCCTTTGTGACTGTGGGGAGCAGCAATTATGAGGGAGTTATCCAGGTGGACAATGACCATCATAGCGCCTGCCGTGAGCTGGTATCCATCCTATTGATGAAACGGCTGAAACGGATTGGGCTGGTTGGGGGAGCGGAAAGCCATGTGGTTACCCAGAGCCGGCTTCAGGGATATCTCGAAGCACATGAGCAGGCGGGCATTCCGGTGAATCATGAAATTGTTCATGTGAATATTGAGAAGGAAGTTATGATAGAACGTGCGGTGGAGAAATTGTTGGCAGAACAGGTGGACTGCATTGTCTGTATGGATGATGCTGTCTGTATCCATGTGCTCAATAAACTGCGCAAGGAACAGATTGCAATTCCAGAGCAGATGAAGGTGGCTTCGTTTTATGACAGTTCCATTCTGGAGAATAACCTGCCTTCGATTACTTCGCTGTCCTTTAATGCCAGGGAGCTGGGGACGGCAGCCTGTAAGACCTTGATGGGCCTGATTGATGGTAAGACGGTCAAGGCAAGGGAACTGCTGGGCTATGAGGTGATTCTCAAAGAATCTACCACATGAATAAAATTTAGTAAATATGGGCGGTAAAATACGACAAAATTCTCGGTAAATTTACCAATGAATTCAGTAAATGACCTGTAAAGCGTGAAAAGTCTTGATTTTACAGGGATTGAGGCGTTTTGACAGGTAAATTGCCATACATAAAAATTGATATTTCATAGTATATAATAACGGAATAGACTATTGATGAACAGGGAAAGATAGTAATAATGACGAAAAGACCTTATACAGAATAACCAAAAAATGAGTAAAAAAACTGGAAAGTGTTGACATTGACAGCAAATCCTTTATTTGGTAAACTGAATTTGTAGAACAACCGATTGCGCAATTGATGCGCATATCGGAAAAAAAACATAAAGTTTTCACGGGAGGGAAACCAATATGAAAAGAAAAATTTTAAGCGCATTGCTCTGCGTAGCAATGTCAGCAACAATGTTGGTTGGCTGCGGCGGCGATTCCAAAGAGTCAACTGACGACAAGAAAGCAGAAACAACAGATGATGCAGCAGCAGGAGACGATGCAGCAGCTGGCGATGACGCAGCAGCAGGAGACGATGCAGCAGCTGGCGATGACGCAGCAGCAGGTGGCGAACAGAAGCTGACAGTATGGTGCTGGGACCCGGCATTCAACATTTTCTCAATGGAAGAAGCTGGCAAGGTTTACCAGAAAGACCATGCAGATTTCAACGTAGAAGTTGTTGAGACACCATGGGAAGATGTACAGACCAAGCTGACAACAGCAGCAACCAGTGGAGATTTATCCACATTGCCAGACATTATCCTTATGCAGGATAACGCGTTCCAGAAGAACGTTATTTCTTATCCGGATGCATTTGTTGATCTGACAGACAGCGGAATCGACTTTACTCAGTTCGGTGAAGCTAAGACAGCTTACTCTGTTGTTGATGGCAAGAACTATGGTGTTCCGTTTGATAACGGTGCAGTTATCGCAGCTTACAGGACAGACGTTCTGGAGCAGGCTGGAATGAAGATTGATGACTTTACGGACATCACATGGGATGAGTACCTTGAGAAAGGCAAGACCGTCCTTGAGAAGACCGGCAAGCCGTTACTTTCCTGCCAGGCTGGTGAGTCTGACGTTATCATGATGATGATGCAGTCCTGCGGCGCTTCCTTGTTTGATGATGAGGGCAAGCCTGCACTTGTTGGCAACGCAGCATTGAAGAAAGTTATGGAAACATATGCAGCTCTGAAAGAAGCTGGCGTATTAGTAGAGGTTAATGACTGGGATCAGTACATTTCCACTATGACAACTGAGACCGTAGCTGGTACCATCAACGGATGCTGGATTATGGCTTCCATCAAGACAGCTGAAGACCAGAGCGGTAAATGGGCTATCACCAATATGCCGAGCCTTGTTGGCGTAGACAATGCAACAAACTATTCTAACAATGGTGGTTCTTCTTGGGCTATTACAGCAAACTGCCAGAATGTTGACCTGGCTAAAGATTTCCTGAAGAGCACATTTGCAGGAAGCGTAGAACTCTATGAGAACATTATCAGCTGCGGCGCACTTGCTACTTATCTGCCGGCTGGTGAGTCTGATGTATATGCTAAGGGCGATGATTTCTTCGGCGGAGACGCTGTATCTGCTAAGATTGTAGAATTTGCAGGCAAGACTCCGAGCAACAACACGGGCGTGTTCTATTATGAAGCGCGTGACGCTGTCGCAACAGCTATGCAGAATATTGTAGGCGGAGCAAACATTGATGATGAACTCCAGCTTGCACAGGAGACCATCGAGTCCCAGATGCAGTAATGAGATTTATGTAATGTAAATAGAAACAGATTGGGGGGGACAGCAGTCGCTGCCCCCTCTAACTGACTAAAGGGGGATACGGATGTGAGTCAAGTGAAAGAACCCAAAAAAAGAAAAATGTCTCTTGAGAGAAGGCATAATCTGACTGGTTGGGCGTTTTTAACACCAGCGACACTTATGATTGCAGTCATGAGTTTTTGGCCCATGATTCAGGCTTTCATTTTATCTCTGCAGACAGGTAAGGCGAACAATCTGAAGTTTGGCGATCCTCTTGCCAACTATGTTCGTATGTTCAGAGATAATGTCTTTATGACATCTTTAGGAAATACTTTCTTATACCTGATTATTCAGGTGCCAATCATGCTTGTTCTGGCATTGATTCTGGCATCTATGCTGAATAACAAAGACCTGCGGTGTAAAGGGCTGTTCCGTACGGCAATCTTCCTGCCATGTGCGACATCGCTGGTTTCCTATGCGATTATCTTCCGTTCTCTGTTCGGTGTGGACGGTTTTATTAACACAGTATTGGTAAATCTGGGAATTTTACATACAGGGTATAACTTCCTGGGTCATGCGACAAGCGCAAAGATTATTATTATCATTGCACTGATTTGGAGATGGACCGGATATAACATGGTATTCTACCTGTCCGGTTTACAAAATATAGAATATTCTGTGTATGAGGCGGCGAAGATTGACGGTGCAAGCCCGATGCAGACTTTCTTTAAAATAACGGTTCCGCTGCTGAAGCCGACCATCCTTCTGACGGCAATCATGTCAACAAACGGAACACTGCAGTTATTCGATGAGTCTGTCAACCTGACAAAGGGCGGACCTGCAAACGCTACAATTACAATGTCTCATTATATTTACAATATGTCCTTTAAATATGTGCCCACCTTTGGATATGCGGCAGCAATGTCCTTCCTGATATTTATTTTGGTGGCAATCCTGGCATTTGTGCAGATGAAAGTAGGTGATAAGCGTGACTAAGACAAAGAGAATGAATGTATTGATGTATGTTTTTTTGACAATTGTATCACTGATTTCTGTATTCCCGCTTTACTGGATGTTAATCAGCGCCACGAATAAGAGTGTGGATGTCAGCAGAGGAGCAATGCTTCCGGGAACAGCGTTGATAGATAACTGGAAATCATTGATTTCCCAGTCGCCGGTAGGCTCCGCAATGCTTAATTCTTTCAAATATGCTGTTATTTTAACAATTGTTGCGTTGGTTATCTGTTCCCTTGCCGGATATGGGTTTGAGATTTACCATGATAAGGGTAAAGATTTAGTAATGTCTATACTGCTTTTGGGAATGATGGTTCCGTTTGTGGCAACGCTGATTCCGCTGTTCCGCATGTTTTCAGCGGCTCATTTGCTGAATACTACACTGGGATTTATCCTGCCAACGATATCAACGCCGTTCCTGATTATGATGTTCCGGCAGAGTGCGAGGAGTTTTCCGCATGATATTATTGAAGCAGCGCGGATTGACGGACTGAATGAGGTTCAGATTTTCTTCCGCATGTTTATCCCGACCATGCGCTCCACCTATGCGGCAGCGATGACGATTACGTTTATGAATGCATGGAACAATTATTTATGGCCGAAGGTAATGATGACGCAAGATGACACTATCACAATGCCAATGCTTGTTGCGAACCTGACAGAAGGTTACGTTACGGATTATGGCGTTTTGATGCTGGCGGTTCTGATTTGTAGTCTGCCGACCATTATCATATTCTTCTTATTGCAGAAGAGTTTTGCAGAAGGTATTACCGGAGCAGTAAAATAATATTTAATGGTATTGTTTTGCAGCATTTCATACCCCGCAGCTTGCTGCGGGGTATGTTTTATCTTATAGGAAAGTAGGAAAGTAGTCGCAAAGCGACTATTCCCTATAAGATAAAATATAATTATACGCACTCGTGCGAGTAGTAATATGTCGCTAAAGCGACCGCACTCGACGTGGGAAATCCCGCAAAGCGGGATTTTAACAAAAAAACCTGGAGGTATGATATGATACAATTTGATTATGGGAAAGTGAAAGACCCTCTGATATTTGAGGAAAACCGGATGGAAGCCCATTCCGACCACATTTATTATGCATCGTTAGAGGAATTGGCAGAACGAAAGACAAGTTACAGATATTCTCTGGACGGACTCTGGAAATTTTCTTATGGTAAGAATTATCAGTCTGCCATCCAGGGGTTTGAAGCGGCAGGGTATGACTGTAAACCATGGGCCGACATCAGGGTTCCGGCGCATATCCAGATGGAAGGATATGATGTGCCGCATTATGTCAATACGCAGTATCCCTGGGATGGAAGGGAGGATATAGAAGCTGGTGAGATTCCAGAATTCTTTAATCCTGTGGCAAGCTATGTCAAGTACTTTACGGTCCCAGACAATATGAAGGGTCAGCCCTTGTATATTTCTTTCCAGGGTGTGGAGAGCGGTATGGCGCTGTGGCTGAATGGAATATATGTGGGCTACAGTGAGGATAGCTTTACGCCTGCGGAATTTGAATTAACGCCCTATCTTGTGGAGGGGGAGAATAAACTGGCAGTCCAGGTGTTTAAATGGACAGCCTCAAGCTGGTGTGAGGACCAGGATTTCTTCCGCTTCTCGGGAATATACCGCAGTGTCTACCTGTATACCGTGCCTAAGGCGCATGTGCAGGATATCTGCGTTCGTACGCTTTTGGACGAGCAGTGCCAGGATGCAGATTTACAGATTGCATGTAAAGCGCTCGGCAAGGGCAAGATTTCCTTTGCACTTCGTGATGGTGAAAACGTTGTGGCGCAGGAACAGGCAGATTTGTCACAGGAACTTACTGTGGCAATTCCAGTGAAAGGGCCGGCGCTTTGGAGTGCGGAGGAGCCGAATCTTTATGAACTGCTTGTGGAAGTCACAGATGAAGCCGGAGAACTTCAGGAAGTATTTTCACAGATGGTGGGATTCCGACGCTTTGAGATGATAGATAACCTTATGTGCCTCAATGGCAAGCGAATTGTGTTTAAAGGCGTGAACCGCCATGAATTCAGCTCTAAGAGAGGGCGCGTGCCCGATGAGGAGGAATTGCTGCAGGATATCATCACCATGAAACGCAATAACATCAATGCGGTCCGCACCTGCCATTACCCGGACGATTCCAGAATTTATGAACTCTGTGATAAATATGGGCTGTATATGATTGCGGAGAATAATATGGAGAGCCATGGAAGCTGGGAGCCTATTCTGCGCGGCGAGGTCTCGGCAGAAGACGTGGTTCCCGGGGACCGCAAAGAGTGGCAGCCGATGATGATGGACCGTGTCAATTCCTGTTATCAGAGAGATAAGAACCACCCATCTATTTTAATCTGGTCCTGCGGAAATGAATCATTCGGCGGCAGCGTAATCTTTGAGATGGCAGAGATGTTCCGTAAGCTGGATGATACCAGGCTGGTGCATTATGAGGGCGTGTTCAATGACAGGCGTTATAATGACAGCAGCGATATGGAGAGCCAGATGTATCCATCTGTGGCAAGTATTAAGGAATTTTTGCAGAATGACAGGAGCAAGCCCTTTATCTGCTGTGAATATACCCATGCTATGGGCAATTCCTGCGGCGCCATGCACAAATATACGGATTTGACGGATACGGATCCTTTGTACCAGGGAGGGTTTATCTGGGATTACATCGACCAGTCCATTGAGAAAAAGGACCGCTACGGCAATAAATTCCAGGCATACGGCGGAGATTTTGGCGAACGCCCCACAGATTACAGTTTCAGTGGAAACGGAATTGTTTATGGAGGCGACAGGGACGAATCTCCCAAAATGCAGGAAGTAAAGTTTAACTATCAGAACATCACGGCAGAGGTTTCTGAGAATAAGGTACGGATTAAAAATAAAAATCTATTTACCAATACCAATCAGTTCGATTGTGTGGTATTATTAGAGAGGGATGGAAAATTATTACAGCAGGCGGAGCTTGTCACCGATGTGGAGCCCCTGTGTGAAAAGGAATACGATTTGCCGCTGCAGCTTCCAACAATCCCTGGCGAATATGCAGTGACCGTCTCTTTCCGCCTGAAAGAGGGGACATGCTGGGCCAAGGCTGGGTATGAGCTTGCGTTTGGTCAGGGCGTGTTTGAGGTGGGGAAACAGCTGCAGCCGATTACAGATGAGATAACCGTCATCAAAGGCAAGTGGAATATCGGCGTGCGGGGGACGCATTTTGAATGCATGTTCAGCATCAAGGAGTGCGGCATGGTGTCCTACCGTTACGGCGGCAGGGAGTTGCTGGAGAAAATTCCCATGCCCAATTTCTGGCGCGCGCCAGTGGATAATGACTGTGGCAATAAGATGCAGGTCCGTTATGGACAGTGGAAACTGGCGAGCATGTATGTGGGGAAAGATGAGGACGCCAAGGAGAATCCGAGTCTGCAGAAGAAAGAACACAGCGCAGTAATCACTTATTATTATATGATGCCCACGACCCCGGAAAGCAGATGCAGCCTTTCTTATGAAGTATTTGGCGATGGGACTGTCACGGTTTCGCTTCATTATGACCCGGTAGAGGAACTTAAGGACATGCCGGAATTTGGCGTCCTGTTTAAGTTCAATGCAGATTTTGAGAATCTTGAGTGGTATGGGGATGGTCCCGCTGAGACGTATGCAGACCGCCGGCATGGCGCAAAGCTTGGCATTTACCGAAATAAGGTTGCTGACAACATGGCGAAATATCTGGTTCCCCAGGAGTGCGGCAATAAGACGGGTGTACGCTGGGCAAAGATTACAGACAATACCGGTCGCGGAATCCTGTTTTCAGGAGATAAGATGAGTTTTTCGGCATTGCCTTACACGCCGCATGAATTGGAAAATGCCATGCATCCCTATGAACTGCCGCAGGTGCATTACACAGTCGTGCGCGCAGCCTTGCAGCAGATGGGAGTGGGCGGCGATGACAGCTGGCTGTCAGAGGTGCATCCGGAATATCTGATAGATGTGAGTAAACCGTTGGATTTCACATTCAGCTTTAAAGGTATCGTATAAGTAAGATGGATATAAGGAATGTTAGGCTATTAAAGTATCATTTAAGTGAGCCGGATATGAGGAAAGCTGAACTAATAAAAGGAGGAAAAGACATGGATAAATTTGTAGTTAATATTATCCACCGCCCTGAGATGGTGCCGGAGTATGCGGAGAAAGTAACCGGGCACGGCAAGGCGGAGGATATTGGCAGGAAGGCATTGCTGACGGAATCGCTGGATATTTTTAAGACCCAGCAGCGTCTTGCGCATGAGAATGGGTTAAAGACCACCATTCAGATGACATATGCCAGTTTGTTCAATGAGGAGGCAGTGGCGCTTGCTAAGGCTGACCATGAGAAATATGGGGATGAGATAGCGTTGTCCCTGCTGGGGCTTCCCTGTAAAGAATTCCGTGAGAAATATAAGACGAAAGATTTCTGCATCTGGATGTTCTCCATGGAAGACAAGAAATCTATCGTAGATGACATTTTTGCGAAATTCCATGACACATTTGGTTTTTATCCAGAATCCACCGGTTCTTATTACATGGATGCGGATTTGACGAATTATATCAAGGAGAAATACCCTTCTGTCAAATGTGCAGTGGCTACCTGTTGGGAAGAAGGTCCCAAGGCTTACCATACCTGCAACAATTCCTGGTATACATTGTTTGACGGCGGTCCATGGAATCCCTGGATTCCCTCGAAGCAGAATACCCATGCACCGGCGGCAAATGAGGCGGAGGACAGCGGAATTGTGGCAATCCCGCATCTTTCGAGGGATTTGCTGGCGTGTTATGATGGCAATGGTTCCAATTTCGGAACCCATCCGCAGAATGTGCTGCGCGGCATGATTTATGACAGCGAGACATGGGAGTATCCGTATCTGTACAATTTGATTGACCAATACCGTGATTTGGAGAAATATAATAATGGCTATGCCTACAATATGATGTTTGTGGGTCCGGCATGGATGAATAAGATGGGAAGGTGGGAAGCCCCTTACGAACTTTTGCTGAAATCTTATTCTGATGGCTGTGCGTACTATGGGAATCTGAAAAAAGAGGGCAAGCTTGTAGATATGACGATGGCGGAATTTGCTGATTACTACCGCGAGAAGAAAAGCTATACGGAACCGGAGTGCGCGCTGTGGCGTGACATCCTCTATGGTTCGGACAAGCAGCTGTTCTGGTACTGCGACCCCTATATGCGCGCCTGTGTCAATATGGACCAGGGCGGCGCGATTGTGGATTTGCGTCCCTATGCGGCGAAGCTGGAGTGGCCGGTCGGCATAGGCACCAAGCATGTGCAGGATGCGTCTTATCCGTTCCTGATTCAGGAGAAGTACCGTGCAGGTTATTTTACCCACTATGCAGGCGAGGGCACGGTGAGGAGCGCCAAGCTGTCGTATAATGGAGAGGAAGTAGACCTCTGCTTATGCCGTACCAAGGCGCATTTCTCACAGGAAGGGAACACGAGAATCCTCACGCTGGATCCGGTGGAGATTGAGTTCTATGATTTGACAGTGAAACTGCAGACAAAGATTTATTTCGAGGAGGGCAGCTCTAATATCAAGATTGAGAGGAACATCTTGGAGATGAGCAATCCTGAGGCCGAGGTGCAGTTAAACGAATACATGGTGGCATGTTATGGCACGACCGAATATCCTGAGGATATGACAGGCATCACCCTGAAATGCGAGGGCGCTGGCGGACAGGAGATTTCTTACGAATACAAGTGCCGGGAAGCAGAACTTGCGGGCGCGGATGCGGTCAGCGCAGTGATTCCTGCTATTGAGACGAAAGTATCAATGACAAGTTCCGACAAGGCTGCGGTTGGTTACGTGAAGGAAGGTTATGCATTCTCGCCGATGTTTACTTTGGGTTATACCAAGACAATCTCAGATAAGGAGGTATTTGCGACATGGCTCAATCTGGAAAAGGCAAATTAAATTATAGATGTCCGTCCTGTTTTATGAGGGATTTGGATATTGATATGTTCTATGACAAGGATAAGGATGAATTTTACTGTATGCGTTGCCAGTATACCGGGAATGAGAAAGACGTCCTTGAGAAAAATGAAATGATTCGTTTCCGTTATCGTGCAATGGATAAGAGATTTACAAAGTTTGACTTTGACTAACAATTCAGCGGCCTCTGCGAATGGCGTGTGCTGAACTGTTAATTTGGCAGAAAAGCAAAGCGCGATTTGCAGAGACTGCTGTAATTAGCGATAAGTTGTCGGGAAGGAGATAAGAGGATATGGGAAAGATTTCAGATAAGATAAAGTTCATCAAGGGGATGGATGTCTCATCCTTGATAGAATTGGAGAAGCTGGGGGCAAAATTCAAAGATGCGGACGGCGATGAGAGAGATTTGCTGTCCATCCTGCAGGAATATGGAACCAATGCTATCAGAATCAGGATGTGGAATCATCCTTATTCCCAGGAAGGGGAACCTTATGGGGGTGGGACGAATGACATGGAAACGGCAATTGAGCTGGCAAGGCGGGCGCGTGACCGTGGGCTGTACATTCTGTTGGACTTACATTACAGTGATTTCTGGACAGATCCCGGCAAACAGATAAAACCTAAGGCGTGGGCGGATTTTACCGGCAAACGTCTGGAATATGCCGTTCAGGACTATACAGTTGCCATGCTGCGCAACATGAGGGCAGAGGGTGTATTGCCGGATATGGTGCAGGTGGGGAATGAACTATCCAATGGTCTGTTGTGGCCCGATGGCAAACGGCCGAATTACGAAAACATTGCCTGGTTTGTCAATGCCGGGATTCGCGGCGTACGTTCCGTAGACAGGGAGATTCCCGTGATGATTCATCTGGACAATGGCGGCAATAACGAATTGTACCGGGAATGGTTTGACAATTATTTGGACAATGACGGCATGGACTTTGACGTGATTGGCCTGTCCTATTATCCGTTCTGGCACGGCTCCCTTGACGACTTGGAAAACAATATGAAAGATTTGGCAAAACGTTACCGCAAAGAGCTGATTGTGGCGGAAGTTTCCATGGGATACACGATGGAGGACTATGCCGAGTATGAGAAGCTGGAGCCTGGCAAACGCAAGGGCATGGCGACAAAGCCGTCTTTGGTGGAGAAAATTGAGTATCCAATGACCAAACAGGGGCAGGCAGACTTTATGGAAGATTTAATGACAAGGATTGCCAATATTCCCAATGGCCTGGGTAGGGGATTCTTCTATTGGGAGCCTGCATGGATTCCAGTTCCCGGCAGCGGCTGGGCGACAGAGGTTTCCCTGAAATATATGAATGACCCGGGTCCCTGCGGCAATGAGTGGGCAAACCAGGCATTGTTTGACTATGAAGGAAGACCGTTGCCGGCGCTGGATGTGATTAAGAAGTTTAAAGTGAAATAGAGTATTGGTTAGAAGAAAAAGAGCGTACAATTAATGTACCTCTTTTTTTTTCCCGTCATTCGTGATAGAATAGAGAGAAGTTTTGAAAAAATAACAGAAAGAGGACGATAAGATGATTTCAAAGAGTATGCAGCAGGCGGTGGCGGGCAGTTCTGCCATTCGTGCCATGTTCCTGGAAGGCAAGGAGATGGCGGCAAAGATTGGAGCCGAGAATGTGTATGATTTCAGTTTGGGGAATCCGATGACGCCAGTTCCGGCAGAGTATAACCAGGCGATTATCGATGCCGTACAGACAGAAAGTTCACTGGAACTCCACGGATATATGGATAATGCCGGTTATCCTGAGACACGCCAGGCGGTGGCAGAGAACCTCAATAAACGTTTCGGCACGGATTTCGAGGGAAAGCACATTACAATGACAGTGGGTGCAGCGGGAGCCCTGAATATTGTGTTTAAGGTAATTTTAGACCCCGGGGATGAAGTTCTTGCGCTGGCGCCTTTTTTTGGAGAGTACCGCGGCTATGTGGCAAACCATCAGGGTATCCTGAAAGAGGTTGCGCCGAATACAGAGACCTTCCAGCCGGATTTTGCCGATCTGAAGAACAAGATTACGGAGAAGACGAAGGCTGTCATCATCAATAATCCGGTAAATCCTACCGGGGTTGTCTATTCAAAAGAGACGATTCAGACGATAGCGGCGATTATGGACGAGAAACAGCAAGCATATGGCCATGAAATCTATATGGTGTCGGATGAGCCTTACCGTGAGCTTGTTTACGATGGGAATAGCGTGCCGTTTCTGACCAAATATTATGACAATACTTTTGTGACCTACTCATTCAGCAAGTCCCTGTCCATTCCGGGTGAGCGTCTTGGCTACGTGGCAGTGAGCCCCAGCATGGCAGACTGTGAGCAGGCCTGCAGCGCATTGTCGGTGGCAAACCGGATTCTTGGATTTGTCAATGCGCCGTCTTTGATGCAGAAAGCGGTGGCGAAAGCGATTGAGGCGACCACGGATGTGGCATACTATGACAGGAACCGCAAGCTGATTTATGATAAATTGACAGAACTCGGGTTTACCTGCGCCAAGCCCCAGGGGGCATTTTATCTCTTTATCAAATCCCCGGATGCGGACGAGAAGAAATTTGTAGAAACGGCTAAGAAATACCATATCCTGCTGGTAGGCGGGACGACATTCTCCTGTCCTGGCTATGTGCGGCTGGCTTACTGTGTCTCCTATGAGATGATAGAACGTTCCTTGCCGGCATTTGAAAAACTGGCAGGGGAATATGGCTTGGCATAAGGGCAGTCTTGAGATTTTTAGATAAGCCGATGAATGTAGATAATAGATTGGAGGCAACTATGGCTGCATGGGAAACAAATGTGCGCAAAGTCATCCCCTATACGCCGGGGGAACAGCCTGACCGTACAGATATCATCAAGTTAAATACCAATGAGAACCCTTATCCGCCATCGCCGGAGGTGGAACGCATATTGCGGGAAATGCCTTTGGAAATACTGCGCAAGTACCCTGACCCAACGGCAGATGCTCTTGTTACGGCGCTGTCAGAGTGTTATCATATGCCGAAGGAGCAGATTTTTGTAGGCGTGGGTTCCGATGATGTGCTGGCAATGAGCTTTCTGACATTTTTTAATGGCAAGAAGCCGATTCTGTTTCCAGACATCACGTATTCTTTTTATGACGTGTGGGCGGAGCTCTTTCGGATTCCCTACGATTGCCAGCCCCTGGATGAGAACTTTCAGATTCGTACCGAAGATTATTTAAAGCCTTGTGGCGGGATTGTGATTGCCAACCCCAATGCGCCGACCGGCGTAGCGCGGGATTTGGCAGAACTGGAGCGCATTGTTGCCGCTAATCCCGAGGTAATTGTTATCATTGATGAGGCATATATTGATTTTGGAGGTGAGTCTGCGGTCAAATTGATACCCCAATATGATAACCTGCTAATCGTGCAGACATTTTCAAAGTCCCGCAGCCTTGCAGGAATGCGGATTGGCTATGCTTTTGGCAATGAGAAGCTGATAAAGTATTTAAATGATGCGAAATATTCGTTCAATTCCTATACGATGAATACGGTAACTGTTGCCATGGGTGTGGAAGCGGTCAGGGATAAAGCGTATTTCCGGGAGACAGTCGGTAAGGTGGTTGCCACCCGGGAATGGACGAAGAAAGAACTTCTGAGGCTTGGCTTTACATTCCAGGATTCCCAGAGCAACTTTATTTTTGCCAGCCATCCGCAATGTCCGGCAAAGGAGCTGTTTGAGGCTTTAAAGCGTCAGGGAATTTATGTGAGGTATTTTGCAAAACCGCGGATTGACAATTATCTGCGGATTTCCATCGGCACGGATGGGGAAATGAAAACGTTGATCGCATTTTTAGAAAAATATGTAGGAGAGAATCTATGATTAAATTGATTTTAAAGGGCGTGATGATGGGGGTGGCAAATATTATTCCCGGAGTCAGCGGCGGAACGATGGCAGTGTCCATGGGCATTTACGATAAGATTATCCATGCGGCGACACATTTTATCTCGGAATTTAAGGAGAGCATGAAACTGCTGCTGCCGATTATCCTGGGCATGGGAATTGGCATTGTGGCGCTGGCGAGAATCCTGGAGTATATGTTTGCAAGAGTACCCCTGCAGACCAATCTGCTGTTTATCGGGCTGATTATTGGCGGGCTTCCTGCGATTACCAAGAAGGTCAAGGGCAAGACTATCCGCCTGGGGCATATCCTGGTATGCCTGCTGTTCTTTGCAGTCGTGGCTGGCTTGGCAATGATGGGCGAGCAGGAGGGGGCTGCGGCAGATTTGAGTTTTAATCTGGTCAATGTCCTGAAATTATTCGGCGTAGGCATCGTGGCGTCTGCTACCATGGTCATACCGGGAGTCAGCGGCTCGATGATGCTGATGCTGATGGGTTACTACAATCCGGTACTGAACACCATCAATGATTTTATTGACAGCCTGATTCAGTTTAACATGCCGGGAATCTTAGAGGGGTGCAAGGTGCTTGTGCCATTTGGAATCGGCGTGGCAGTGGGAATTGTCGGCATTGCCAAGCTGATTGAGGTTATATTTCAGAAGTTCCCGGAACATGCCTATTGGGCAATTATCGGGCTGATTGTGGCATCGCCGGTGGCAATCTTTCTGATGGGCAGCATGGGGACCATCAATGTCGTTGCCGTCCTGACTGGTATCGTGGCGTTGCTGGTAGGGGTTCTCATATCCCTGAAATTAGGGGAAGAGTAACGATGGCGTCATGGGAAATGGGCATTTTCTGTTATCTTGGCCTGGTCAATGCCCTTGGTTTTTTGCTGATGGGGCTGGATAAATGGAAAGCAAAGAACAAAAGATGGCGGGTTGCAGAGAAAACGTTGTTCGGCGTAAGTCTCGTTGGCGGGAGCGTTGGCTGCTGGCTGGGAATGTATACGTTCCGCCATAAAACGAAGCATTGGCAGTTTGTATTGGGAATGCCCCTGATTCTGGCAGCGCAGGTGTGTTTGATATTATTCTTGACATTCAAAAAATAACCATATATTATTATCTGTAACTGGTAAAAAACGTTCAGTGAAGAGAGGAAAAGGAACATGTATTCATTTGATGAAGTAAAAAAGACAGATTCCCAGGTGGCAGATGCCATCACAGCGGAAATGGAGCGGCAGAACAGCCATATTGAGTTAATCGCATCTGAGAACTGGGTGAGCAAGGCGGTGATGGCGGCTATGGGAAGCCCCATGACCAATAAATATGCGGAGGGCTATCCGGCAAAGAGGTATTACGGCGGCTGCGAGTGCGTGGATATTGTGGAGAACCTTGCTATCGAGCGGGCAAAAGAACTGTTTGGCTGTGAATATGCCAATGTACAGCCCCACTCCGGCGCACAGGCGAATATGGCAGTGCAGTTTTGCATGTTAGAGCCCGGGGATACGGTGATGGGCATGAATCTCGACCACGGCGGACACCTGACACATGGTAGCCCCGTGAATTTTTCCGGTACTTATTTTAAGATTGTACCTTATGGGGTAAATGACGAAGGATTTATCGATTATGACAAGGTGCGGGAGATTGCGCTGGACTGCAGGCCGAAGATGATAATCGCGGGAGCAAGCGCTTATGCGAGGACCATTGATTTCAAGCGTTTCCGGGAGATTGCAGATGAGGCCGGCGCATATCTGATGGTGGATATGGCGCACATTGCCGGACTTGTGGCGGCTGGGCTGCATCCAAGCCCCATTCCTTATGCCCATGTGGTTACCACTACGACGCATAAGACGCTGCGCGGACCGAGGGGCGGCATGATTCTGGCAAGTCAGGAGATGGCGGACAAGTTTAACTTCAACAAGGCTGTGTTCCCAGGTATCCAGGGAGGCCCCCTGATGCATGTGATTGCGGCAAAGGCAGTCTGCTTTAAGGAAGCGCTGGATGACAGCTTTAAGACATACCAGCAGAATGTGGCAGAGAATGCCCAGGCATTGGCGAAAGGGCTGATGGACAGGGAGGTTAAGATTGTTTCCGGCGGCACGGACAACCATCTGATGCTTGTGGATTTGACTCCTTATGATTTAACGGGTAAGGCAGTGGAGAAATTACTCGATTCTGTGAACATCACCTGCAATAAGAATACCATCCCTAACGACCCGAAATCCCCATTCGTGACAAGCGGTATCCGTCTTGGAACGCCGGCAATCACGTCCAGAGGATTTACGAAAGAGGATATGGATCAGGTGGCAGAGTGCATAGCCAAGATGATTAAAGAGGGAGAGGCGGCTTCGGAAGAAGTGCGCGGAATGGTCAAAGAACTGACAGCGAAGTATCCCTTGTTATAAGACATGTTGTAAAATAAGGAGCCGGGCAGTGTCTGTACGGACCTCCAAAAGTCTTGCTTTTGCGGTCGGTACAGGCACTCCCCGGTTCTCTTGCGATTTAGTCCTCTGGCTGTTATAGGAGCTCTAAATTATCGTAGCCAGCATTCTTCATCAGCTGTTTTAAGCCGTCAAGGACTTCCTCTTTGGTGTAATTATTCTGTAACAGGAAACGCTCTTCTTTTTCTGCCAGATACTGATAGAAGAGGGCGGCGGCAGCTACTTCATTCTTGTTGCGGTAATCAATGCGGCTTAATAAGATGTTTTCCGCTTCGTTGATATTGCCATCGTCTATCATTTCCAACAATCCGTTCAAATTCTGCCCGGACACCTCGTAGTGGTTCTTCCGTTCCTCTTCCACAGAGACGTATGTCTTCCCCAGCAGGAAAGAGAATAATACCCGGACTGCTTCTTTGATAATTCTCATGATATAATCTTTTTCGTCTTCAAAATTCATCGTCTTTACCTCCATGGTTTTGTCGTATATGAAAATTATTATAAGGGAAATTTGCGTGGTTGGCAATTCGTACCAGAAAAAAACTGAATTGTCCCAGAGACAGTACGAAAAGGAATTGCCATGATAACATAAAGCTACAGTAAGCGACAATCTTGTAGGAGGATAATGAGTTATTATGGAAGGACAGATGGATTTTTTTGAACTGAATGACCGAAAAGTGTGCAAACGGCTATCAAAAGTATTGTTTTGGATGACGTTGGTATTTCCAGTATTATTTCTGGCAACTGCCCTTGGAGTGTTTCAAATTCAGTACGGCGATTTGGCAGTTCTTTCGGCAATCGGTTGTGTCTGTACTATAGGGCCCAGTGTGCTGCAGAGATTAGGAACGCCCGCCAGGATGATGAAATATATCAGCGTGTTGGCAGTAGGTTTTGTTGTTATGCTCTTGGGCGGAAACTCTGCCATTGGCATCTATATGACTTATGGGCTGGCAATGCTTTTCAGCTGTATGTTCTTTGACAAAAAGTTTACATTGAGGATTGCCATTATAAGCTATTTTTTTCTGATTGCTTCTTTATATCTGCGTTCTCTGAATGTCAAACAGATTGAATATCCGACTAATTTGGAATGGTTCTTTACACGTTCGGTGGGATTTACCATTGAGCAGATTGTAATGGGAGTTGTATTTGTAAGCATTGCCGGGGCATCCAGGTCATTGTTGGAGAACCTGCACAGCGCAAACCAGGTGGCAGCTGTGGTGGAGACTTGTGGGAAAGTGTCTTCGGAGTTGGTATCCATGACAGAACAGCTTGCGGAAAATATGCAGGAATCCCGCAGGGTGAACGAAGCCATTGTGAGCTCTGCCCAAGATACGGCAGAGGACTGCAGCCGAAGCCTGCACCATGTTACTTCCATGCAGGACTCAGTGGGAGAGATGGTTCAGGTGATTGGCATGATTGATGAGAGAACCAAAGAAATGTTGGATATTTCTGACGATATCTGGAAGAGAATGGAAAGCTATGTGGGGCTGATGGACCATGCAGTTGAGAGTATGCGGGAGATTGAGAAGACTGCGGGCCTTACAGGGGAATCCATTCAGAATATGGAAGGCATAATAGCGGATATATCATCATTTGCCGGTGAGATTTCTGAGGTTACAGAACAGACAGACTTACTCGCGCTTAATGCTTCCATTGAGGCAGCGCATGCAGGGGAGAAGGGCAAAGGCTTTTCTGTGGTGGCAGAGGAAATCCGTGTGCTGGCAGAAAGTTCCAGGAGAGCCAGCAATTCCGTTGCATCCGTGATTGAAAATGTGCGTGCGATGCTCAATGGCGTGAAGCACTCCAATACACAGAATATGATGATGGTGGATGCGGGAATTACGCAGATTTCCAGTGCAAGGGAAGAAGCGAAGTTCCTGGGGAACCTGCAGAAGGATTCACGTGAGAAAACGGAGCAGATTGTAGTGAACAGCGGGGAGACAAAACAGCACAGCATGCAGGTTTTGCAGATGGCAAAAGAGATGGCGGATTTAGTACAGAATTCTTTGAACTGTGCGGATTCCATTGTGAGTGAGGCGGATAGCCAGGGCAAGATTACGGATAGGACGGGAGAAACGTTTTCCAATGTCAAGCAGATTGCAGAAGAGTTATTCAACATAAGCCAGATAGATAAAGAGGAGGAAGATAATGAAGACAATGAAAGCCAGGCTGTATCTGGTATTTGAGGGATGGATGCTTGTGTTCCTGCTGGCATTGAGTATCGCATTCCTAAATGATTTTTTTGTTGGGACAATTTTATTTAAGACTGCTGCCAGCCTGTTTTTTGTGTTGGCAGGCGTTTGCGGCTATATTAGGAACAGGGAGAACCGGAGATTTTCCAGGTTTATGCTGATGGGGTTTATTTGCTGCATGGCGGGGGACGTGTTTCTTGCCCTTGACAGCCAGGGAATGATATTCGTAATCGGCGTTGCAAGTTTTGCTGCCGCCCATGTGCTGTTTGCAGCAGCTTTTTGCAGTATCTGTGCTGCCACAAAGGCAGATATTGCCATGGCTTTTGCAGTATTTGTGTGCCTTGTGCTGGTGTTGTGTCTTGGGAATTTTGATTTTCAGGGACTTCTGCCTGTATTGATTGGCTATGCTGCAGTCATATCTTTTATGGTGGTAAAAGCATTGTCGCTTTGGCGCTGCCGACAGAAAGGACAATATGGCGTAATGCTGATTATGTTAGGCGGCGTGCTGTTTTTGTTATCGGATGTGATATTGCTCTTCTGGCTCTTTGGCATAGACGCAGCAAAGGAAGTGCAGGTATGGAACTGGGTGGTTTACTATCTGGCGCAGGGCTGCCTGACAGCAGCTTTGAATAAGAAATGGGGAACTTGAGAACAAAGTGGGCTTGCCCACTTTGTTCTTCTATTAATAAATTATTAATAATTTTTGTTAGCAATCGTTATGGTTTTATGATAAGATGGTTACTAATGATGGGGAAAACCGTCTGAATGAAGCAGGCAGAAAGCTGAGGTTTGTGATTTGATTGCCTGTTTGTGCCGGGAAGTGCGCAGAATGGAGGTAAGAATGAGTAAGAAGAAGATAGGTATTATTATTGCTGTAGTTGTAATTATCGCAGCGGCAGCCGGCGGGGGGGCATGGTATTTCCTGAATGGGAACATGGGAATCGGCAACAGTGCGGACAAAGTATATGTGGAAAAGGTGTCCTCGCTGAATGTTGCCAATGCAGGAGTGCAGAACCGGTATTCCGGCGTAGTGGAAGCACAGGAGAGCTGGAAAGTAAATAAAGAGGCGGACCGTGAGGTCAAGGAAGTTTTTGTAGAGCAAGGCGATATGGTGGAAGAGGGAGATTCGCTGTTTGAATATAACATGGATGACCTCAAGTCTGAATTGTCCCAGGCAGAGCTGGAACTGGAAGGGCTGCAGAATGAGATTACGGATTTGAATTCCCAGATTGCCCAGCTGACCAAGGAGAGAAATTCTGCACCGTCAGAAGAAAAGTTCCAATATACGGCGGAGATTCAGGAGAAAGAGAACAGCATCAAACAGACAGAGTATAACATTGAAAGCAAAAAAGCCGAGATGAAGAAGAAGCAGGAGAGCATTGACAATGCTGTAGTAACCAGCAAGATTGCAGGAGTGGTGAAGTCAATCAACCAATCATCCGGCGGCGGAGATTATGCTTCGGAGGATGAGTCTGCTTACATGACAATACTTGCGGTAGGGGATTTTCGCGTGAAAGGAACCGTCAGTGAGAGCAATGTACAGATGCTTTCTGAACAGCAGCAGGTAATTCTGCGTTCCCGCGTTGATGAGAACCAGACCTGGACAGGAACTATCAGTAAGATCGATACCCAGAATGAAGCGAGTGATAGCAATAGTGAAATGATGATGTATGCCTCTGACAGCGGCGCTGAGAAGGCGACAAAATATCCGTTTTATATTACGATGGATTCCACAGATGGCCTGATGATGGGACAGCATCTGTTTATTGAGCTGGATGAAGGGCAGACAGAGGAAAAAGAAGGAATATGGCTGTTTGAGGGTTATATTGTCAGGGGAGATGCACAACAAGGAATGGGAATGGGTTCCGCTTCGGGCGATGCGCAGGCATTAGATATAGAAGAAGCGTTAGATAGTGAACTGAGCAGCGATGAACTGGCATCCTCAGATGCAAGTACAGATGTTTCTCTGGAAGATGATGCAAGTGCAGAGGATTTGCAGTCAAGTGATGCAGGTTCAGAGGATTTGGAATCAGATGATGCAAGCACAGAAGATCTGCTGGCAGATAATGCGGGCGGAGAGGATTCCTCTGCAGAAGATACAGAGGAGAATTCAGGCGCAGATAATACAGAAGGGAATTCAGGCGCAGATAATACAGAAGGGAATTCAGGCGCAGGAAACGGAACAGAAGCAGAAGACCAGACTCCTTATGTCTGGGCGGTGAATGACAGGAACAGATTAGAGAAACGCCAGGTGGAATTGGGTGAATACGATGAGGCCCTGGGGGCATATGAGATTTTGTCCGGCCTTACGGAGGATGATTACATTGCATTCCCCATGGAAGGGCTGTATGAGGGAGTGACAGCAGTCACCAGCATAGATGAGGTAGATTATACATCACCATTATATAACCAGGGCGAGGAAGGCGAAGCCGATGAAGATGGGGAGCCTTCTGAGGACGGAGAAATGATGAAAGACGGCGGCCTTGAGAGTGACAGTGAGATGATGGATGAGGGTATGTCTGGAGGGGGAGAGATGGATGAAAGCCTCTCTGACATGGAAGATATTTCGGACGAAGATGACATGTCTTCGGAGGATGAATCTGAGGATGGCTCAACGGAAGATGAGACAGTCAGTGATGACACCTCGGGAGAGGATACCTCTGCAGGTGGTGGATCGTCCGGTTTAGAGGATTCCCTGAGAGGGAACGAAAACAATAGCGATCTTGGTGGATTTGGAACGCTGCAATAAGAACCGGAGGGATGAATTAGGATGATATTAGATTTGCAGAATATATATAAAGATTACCAGCAGGATAAGTTGGTGGTTCCGGTACTGAAGGATGTTTCCTTTCAGGTAGAGGAAGGGGAATATGTGGCAATCATGGGTCCTTCCGGTTCCGGCAAGACGACATTGATGAATATTATCGGCTGCCTGGACCGCCCCACCTCAGGAAATTACCTGCTTGCCGGAGAAGATGTATTGAAGTGCCGGGATAAAGAGATGTCTGATTTGCGGCTGAGGAGCATCGGGTTTGTGTTCCAGAGTTTCCATCTGCTTGCCAGGCAGACGGCGCTGGACAATGTTGCCTTGCCGCTGAGCTATGCCGGAATCAAGAAAAAGGAGCGCAAGGAAAGGGCAGCGCAGGCTTTGGAGCGCGTAGGCCTTGGAGACCGTATGACATTTAAGCCCACCCAGTTGTCGGGCGGCCAGAAACAGCGTGTAGCAATTGCACGTGCCATGGTGAATAATCCGAAGATTCTCCTGGCAGATGAGCCCACCGGAGCGTTGGACTCCAAATCAGGAGAACAGATTATGGATTTGTTCCGCCAGCTGAATGATGAAGGGGTAACAGTTGTGATGATTACCCACGACAGGAATATTGCCTCAAGGGCGAAACGTGTCATACATATCATTGACGGTATGATTACGGAAGAAGGAATATCGCAGGCAGATGATATGTTTGTGGGGGAAGAAGGAATATCGCAGGCAGATGATACGTTTGCGAAGGAAGAAGGAATATCGCAGGCGGATGATATGTTTGCGAGGGAAGAAGAACCTCAGGCAAATGGTATGGCTGTGGAAGAAGTAGGCAAGGAGGCGGAGAATGAGTAAAAAAGCAGTTATTATTTCACTAATCTCTGTGTGTGCTGTGAGCGGAGCCATATATGGAGGAATCAAGTTATATCAGAATCACCAGTTCAATAGCCTGACGGCGGAAGTGCAGAGTGTGTCTAACCTCAATATGTATTATGGAGGCACGGAGATGAGCAGTTCCGGTATGCTGACAAATGATTATTCCCAGGAAGTATATCCCCTGGAGGATAAAACCATCCTGGAAGTGTTTGTGGAGGAAGGGCAGACTGTGGAAGCTGGGGATCCCCTCGTTTCCTTTGATATGACGCTGGCGAATCTGGAATTGGAAATGAAAGAACTGGATGTAGCGACTACGGCAGGGAAGATACAGGCGGCGAAGCAGGAACTTGAGAATCTGAAGAAGATAAAGCCTATTCAGCCTAAGCCGGAACAACCGCAAACTCCCAGTGAGCCAGCAGTTCCCGATGTGCCGGATGTTCCAGAAGCGCCTGAGGAGCCGCCGAAACCGGAGAAAAGCGGTGAGGCATTTAACTTCATCACACCGGATTCAAAGCCGAATAAGGGAAAAGGCACGGAGGAAGACCCATATGTATATCTTTGTATGCCGGATTGCTATGTATATGGAGAATTTATCAATAACCTTTCCAGAAATGAAAAAAAGCCAGTATATGTCAGCCTGGAAATCCATAAAAAAAATACTTTAAAAGGGAAATTGCTCAGCCGTTGGGAAATCAGCGGAAAAAGCGGATTTCCAATGATGGCGGATGATTCCCGCTGGTCTGTCAGCTCGAAGTCCCAGATTATTGAGGAAGTGATAGAGCCGGAACTGCCGGAGGAACCGGAAGAACCGGAGGAACCAGAAACGCCGGAAC
The DNA here is from genome assembly GCA_910583835.1 of uncultured Lachnospiraceae bacterium. Classification (GTDB taxonomy): domain Bacteria; phylum Bacillota; class Clostridia; order Lachnospirales; family Lachnospiraceae; genus Petralouisia. Next base: position 66,043 of record CAJTYM010000006.1, read on the forward strand.
CGGAAGAGGAGGAAGGTTATACCGCACAGGAACTTGCAGATAAAATCAAAGAAAAAGAAAAGGAAATCCGTGATTTGGACCTTGACAAACGGCAGGGGGAACTGGAATTGGAGCAGATGAAAAAAATGTCCAGCGACGGAATAATCAAGGCGGAGATAAATGGTATTGTTAAGGAATTGAGTGAGTTAGACAATCTGCCTGTGGACGGTTCCCCTATCCTTACAGTGGCAGGCTCGGAAGGGCTGTACGTGAAAGGCTATCTGAGCGAACTGCAGTTGGAGGATATTGAAGTCGGGCAGACAGTGTATGCTTATTCGTGGGAGAGCGGCAATAACTTTGAGGCTTCCATAACAGAGATTTCCCCCTATCCTTCCACAAATTATGAGAGCTGGGGAGAGGGGAATCCTAACGTGTCTTATTATCCGTATACGGCGTATATTGAGAACACGGAAGGGCTTCATAACGGAGAATATGTGGATTTGACGATGACGCCTAATAATGTAGGACAGCAGTCTGACAGCATTTATATTGAGAAGGCATATGTCCGGCAGGAGGATAACCGTAAGTATGTGTTGAAAGAAGATAAGAACCATTGCCTGGTGAAACAGTATGTCAAGACAGGCAAGACGGCATACGGCTCTGTGGAGATTCTGTCAGGGCTTTCTACGGAAGACAAGATTGCATTTCCATATGGGAAGAACGCGAAGGAAGGCGTAAAAGTGGAGAGCGCTGAGTAATTCAGCGCTGGCACAGAATGGAGGAAAAATGTTAGAGAATATCAGATTGTCCTTACAGGGATTGTGGTCACATAAGATGCGTTCCTTTCTTACCATGCTGGGCATTATCATTGGTATTGCAGCAATTATAGCGATTGTCTCAACGATTAAAGGAACCAACGAGCAGATTAAGGAAAACTTGATTGGCGCTGGGGATAATACCGTAAACATCCAGTTCTATCAGGGGGATTACCCATATGAGATAGACTATAACGGTATTCCCGATGGCGTTCCGGTTATATCGGAGGAGACCAGGCAGCAGCTGCTTGATTTAAAGCATGTGGAAGGAGCCTCACTTTATACTTCAAGAGAAGCATATAATGTGGTATATTATAAGAATACTGGATTGTCTGGCGGGAGGATATATGGAGTAGACCGTAATTATCTCAATACCTGCAATTATATTATCAAAAAGGGCCGTGGGTTTACGGAGTCTGACTATAAGAAATTCCGCAAGGTGGCGCTTTTGGATGAGAGCAGCGCTGAGACATTATTTCAGGGAGAGGAACCTATCGGGAAGACTCTGGAAATCCAGAGGGAGCCGTTTGTAGTAATTGGCGTTATTGCAAAGTCTTCTCAGTTTGAGCCGGTTATCAATACGATTGAAGAGTATTACGATTATTCGCAGAATAACAATGGCGCACTGTATGTGCCTGATACGACCTGGCCAATCTTGTACAGTTACGATGAGCCGCAGTCGGCGGTATTGAAGCTTGACAGTGTGGACAACATGACAGTAGCGGGCAGGAGCGCGGCAGAAATCTTAAATACCAAAATCAACGTGCAGGATGACACTATGAAATACAAGGCCGATGACTTATTAAAGAAAGCCGAGGATATTCAGAAATTAGGACAGTCCACGAATATGATGCTGATATGGATTGCTGGGATTTCTTTGCTGGTAGGCGGTATCGGCGTTATGAATATCATGTTGGTGTCCGTTACGGAGCGTACGCAGGAGATTGGCCTGAAGAAAGCCATTGGCGCCAGGAAAGGCAAGGTTCTCGGGCAGTTCCTTACAGAGGCGGCTGTTCTGACCAGCCTTGGAGGGCTGGTAGGCGTGATTGTGGGAATTGTGCTTGCGGAAGTGATTTCCAGGGTGACAGGTACCTTGATGGCAATCAGTGTTCCGGCAGCAGTGCTCGCAGTGGTATTTTCTATGTTTATTGGTATCCTGTTTGGGCTTCTGCCTTCCTATAAGGCGGCGAACTTAAATCCGATAGAAGCGTTGCGACATGAGTGAACCTAAGGAGGGACCCAGCAAAGCTGGGAGGATGCCTTAGGTTATGTGGCGGGACTGGAGAAGTAAATGGATGTATAATGCTTAAATGCAATGTTAATGTTTTTAGGAGGAATTTATGATTGATTTAAAATTTTTAAGAGAAAATCCCGATGTTGTGAAACAGAATATCCGCAACAAGTTTCAGGACAGCAAACTGCCCATGGTAGATGAGGTAATCGAGCTGGATGCAAAGGCGAGAAAGACCCAACAGGAGGCAGATGCGCTGCGGGCTGACAGGAAGAAGCTGTCGAAACAGATTGGTGCCTTGATGGGACAAGGCAAGAAGGAAGAGGCGGAAGAAATCAAGGCCCAGGTCAATGCCGGGGCCGAGCGTCTGGCAGAGCTTGGGAAGATGGAAGGGGAACTGCAGGAACAAGTCACGAAAATAATGATGACGATTCCCAATATCATCGATCCCTCTGTGCCGATTGGCAAAGATGACAGTGAGAATGTGGAAGTGCAGAAATACGGCGAACCTGTGACGCCGGATTTTGAGATTCCTTACCATGCAGAAATCATGGAACGTTTTGGCGGGCTGGATTTGGACAGCGCCAGGAAGGTAGCGGGCAATGGATTCTATTATCTGATGGGAGATATTGCCAGGCTGCATTCAGCAGTGATTTCCTATGCAAGGGATTTTATGATTAACCGTGGCTTTACTTACTGTGTCCCGCCTTTTATGATCCGCAGCAATGTTGTGACGGGCGTGATGAGTTTTGCAGAGATGGATGCCATGATGTATAAGATTGAGGGGGAGGACCTCTACTTAATCGGAACCAGCGAGCATTCGATGATTGGCAAATTTATTGACACGATTCTCACGGAAGAGCAGCTGCCGCAGACCCTGACCAGCTATTCTCCCTGTTTCCGCAAGGAGAAAGGCGCGCACGGCATAGAGGAGCGCGGCGTGTACCGTATCCATCAGTTTGAAAAGCAGGAGATGATTGTGGTCTGCAAGCCGGATGAGTCGAAGATGTGGTTTGACAAATTGTGGCAGAATACGGTAGATCTGTTCCGTTCCCTGGACGTTCCGGTGCGGACGTTGGAGTGCTGTTCCGGTGACCTTGCTGATTTGAAAGTGAAATCTGTGGATGTGGAGGCATGGTCCCCCAGGCAGCAGAAGTATTTTGAGGTGGGAAGCTGTTCTAACCTGGGAGATGCCCAGGCACGCCGCCTGAAAATCCGTGTAACCGGCAAAGAGGGCAAGTATTTCGCGCATACCTTGAACAATACGGTCGTAGCGCCGCCGCGTATGCTGATTGCATTTCTGGAAAATAATCTATGCGAGGATGGAAGCGTGAAGATACCGGAAGCTTTGCGTCCTTATATGGGCGGTCAGGAGAAGATTGTTCCGCCAGAGAAATAATAAATCCGGGAAGAAATTAAATCCATATGGTTATCTTTTAGGGAAACAGTCCGGCAGACATACGGTTATGGTGTGTCTGCCGGATTTTTCCTTACAATACTTTGGCAATTCGCAGCAGAGTTTCCTGCCTGGGTTTGTCCATATTTTTTAAGGTATTGATTAATTCATGTTCAATTACAGAATCCGGCGAATGGTATTCGTTTTCTAAAATATAGTCTAAAGTAGTATCCAATGCATTGCAGATGCGTACCAGGAGCGAGAGGGAAACCTTGGCTTTATTTGTCTCTATGTTGCTGATATGGGAGACATTTACATTGGTCTTGTGCGCAATATATTCCTGAGTCAGCATTTTCTCATTGCGGACTTCCCGTATTCTCTGGCCAATAAGGGCGAAATTCACATCTTCCATAATCATACATTCCTCCTGTCTTATTTTAATTCTTTCCGTTTCCCATATTCGTTACCCAATAATATTTATATAATCTAATTGTAATATTTTTATAGTTATAGTATAATAATCTATAACTATAAAATATATAGTAATAAAATAAGGAGGAGTGTTATGAAACAAAAAGCATTTACAAGAAAAAATGAAAGGATGGACAGAAAGATGAAGAAAAAGATATGGACGGGAGCAATACTGGTATTGTTATTCATAGCTGCGATGGGCGTGACGGCGTCCGCAGATAACCCTGCCATGAAAAATAAAAAATGGGTAACCGGGCAGGGCGGAGCCTATATAGACACGGATAAAGATGGGAAAAAGGACAGTTATCAGAGTTATGGGACGTCTTATTATAAAATCCAGATACCAAAGCAAGGCTATATCGTGGTGGATGTCAAGACTTCCAAGATTCCGGGAAAGGAAGAATATGATGCTTACATGGGTGAAGGTGACGGTTTGGAAGAGGAGGATGATGCCTCTACCATCCTATACCTGCTGAATTCCAAAAAGAAAAAAGTTGGTTCTTGTTCTAATTTTTTCTCGGGAAAAAACAAAATGGTATTTACGGCAGCAGTGAAGAAAGGGACTTATTACATTTCCGCAGAGGGGGACCAACAATATAAGATACGGTACACATTTACGCCTGTGGCCAAGGTTAGCAAAACCGGAAAGAGTCTTAAAAAGGCAGTGAATCTGAAGAAAGGCGCAACTGTCAGGAATCTGCTGTATGGAGATAAAGACCAGTATTATAAATTCACAGTTAAGGAAAAAACCAAGATTACTTTATCGTTTAATGCCAAGGTCAGAGGAGGGCTGCTGGACAGTATGGGGATTGAACTGCTGATAAAAAAAGGCGGCAGTTACCAGCAGGTAGATGAAAAGGGAAAGACAGTTTCAAAAAATAATTCCGTCTATTGGGAAATGAAAGGAAAAGATAAACTTACGGCAACGCTCCCGGAAGGAACATATTACATCAGGGCATTTACCTGGGAAGGCATGAGCGGCTACTACACCATGAGGTGGAAGTAATGAAAAAACGGGCATTGGCAGCGGCGCTTATGCTTTGCCTTACTGCTGCCAGCCTGTTCCTGCCGGGAGATAAGGCGGATAAAGAAGACTCACAGAATTGGCAGGAAAACACAGCGTCCATTGCAGAGCCAGGTGCAGCAGCCAATAAAGACTGGGAATGGAAGCTGTTAGAAGATGGAACCGTTGCTGTAACAAGGTATCATGGCATGGAAGCGGTTGTGGAAATTCCTGCTGTGCTGGATGGGAAAAAGGTGACGGCTATCGGGGATGCTGCGTTTCAGTATTGCTATAACCGGGATGAAAATAATATTGAAACCGGCCTCAGTTACGTTACGATTCCAGCGGGCGTCAATGAGATTGGGCAAGGGGTGTTTGCCGGATGTGGAAAGCTGAGGGAAATTGATGTGGCACGCGAAAATAAAGCATTCCGGTCAGAGGACGGTGTGCTCTTTAACAAGCCAAAGACAGAACTGCTGGCGTACCCGGCAGCAAAGGCGCAGGAAAAATATAAGATTCCGCAAGGGGTCTGCAGGATTGGCGATTACGCTTTTAGCTGTGCAAATTTGTGTGCGGTCAGTTTGCCGCAGTCACTGCAGGAGATGGGCGAGGGTGCATTTTACAACTGCAAAAGCCTGGAAACAATGGCATTGCCTGGTGGTTTGAAGACAATCGGCGCATGGGCATTTTTAAACTGCAGCTTTATGGAATTGGCGATTCCTGCCGGTGTTGCCCATATCGGAGAGGGTGCGTTTGAAGCGGCCTATGCATTGAAAACGATAACAGTTGCTGCGCAAAATGCAACATATTCCTGCGAAGATGGCGTCTTATTTGACAAAGCAAAAACAAAGCTGATAGCCTATCCAGCAGGAAGGGAACAGGCAGAGTACAAGATTCCTTCCGGCGTAGAGGTAATTGGACGTTCGGCCTTTGGCTCCAATCCATATTTAACACGCGTGTCGGTTGCGGAGAGTGTAGGGAAGATAGAAGGGAATGCATTTTGCAGGGCAGGATTGCAGGAAATCATCATACAAAATCCAGCCTGTATGATAGAAGAGTTACGCAGCGATGAGAAATGGGAGACGACCATCCCTTACGGTACGAAGATTTATGGATATAAAGATTCCACGGCACAGTCTTATGCCGAAGGGCATGGGAATTTGTTTCAGGTTCTTTAATCAGAACCCGAAAGAAGAAAGAATGGATTTTTCAATCAGAGACGGAAGAAAGAGAGGGTACATATGGAAAATAAGAAAAAAAGTCTGATATTGTTTGTTGCCATAATGGTATTGTTTGCGTCCGCGCTGAGCGTGAATGCTGCGGCGTCAAGCGGGATAGCCGGAAATGGAGTGGGAGGAATTTAATACGGCAGTAACTATCAATAAAAAGAAGTTAACATTGACAGTAGAAAATTCCTCGGAAACTTTAGCGGCGGAAGTTACGCCCATCAACGTAAAGGATAAATCTGTAAGATGGAGCAGCGAAGACCCTTCTGTTGCAACGGTAAGCCAGTCCGGTGAAGTTACAGCGGTGGGAAATGGCGGGACAAATCTCAGCCAGAATTCTGTCACGGTAAAAGAAAATCAGATTCTTTGGGAACTGCCTACAGTCCAGAGAAAGAATTACATGTTTGAGGGATGGTATACGGCGAAAACAGGCGGAATTAAAATAGACAGCGGAATGGCAGTCACGCAGTCTCAGACTTCCGGGGCAAAAGGTTATGAAATTTCTTATTCCATGAAAAAGAAATTTAAATCAGGCGTTCATAGGACTTCCACCAGATCCCTGTCAAAATCTATGAAAGGACTGAAAAAAGGAAAGGTCTACTATGTGCATGTCAGGGCTTATGAAATTGACTCCATGGGGAGTAAGGTGTATGGAGGCTACAGCAAGGTTAGGAAAAGAGAATGGGCGGCGTTTTCGCACTGCACGTTTTTGGAGGAAGTGGTTATCCCGGATAAGGTGGAGCGAATAGCGTCTTTTGCTTGCGTTGGTTTGCGCTCTGCGTTGGTTTGCGCTGACATGTGTCGTTAAAGTGAAAGTTTTTTATGGTAAAGGAGAATTTATATGAAATTAAAAAGAAATTGGAAGCGAAAAATTGCAAGAATTCTTGCCGCAGTGATGATATTGACATGTGTGCCTCTATATGATTGCCAGGGAGTAAAGGCGGCAAGTTTTTATACCGGTAGTATTACGGAAGATAGCCTCGGCGTATTTCAAATAGAGGATGGGGTTCTTGTTGGTTATACCGGAGAGGGTGGAGATGTGGTAATACCATCAGAAATTAATGGGAACAAAGTGACGGTTATTGGAGAGGATGTGTTTTACGGCTGTGACAGTTTAAGAAGCGTAAGCATACCGAATAGCGTAACAAGTATTGAGTCGGGGGCGTTTGCTGATTGCAGTAATTTAAAGAGTGTAGGTATTCCGGGAAGCGTGACAAAAATTGGAGCTGCAGCATTTGATTACTGCAGCAGTTTAAAGAGCATAGACATTCCGGGAAGCGTGACAGATATCGGGAGTTGGGCATTTCGCTGTTGTGAGAGTTTAGAGGGCATAAGCATTCCCAAGAGTGTGACAAGCATCGGGACGTATGTGTTCCAGGGTTGTTACAATCTAGAAAGTATTAAGGTAGATGCGGCAAATCCCATATATGACAGTAGGGAAAACTGTAATGCGCTTATTATGACAAGCCTTAACGTACTGATAAAGGGGTGCAATAATACAATTATTCCGGAAGGTGTGACGGGTATTGAAATTTGGGCATTTTCCGGCTGTGACAGATTAGAGAGTATCAGTATTCCGTATGGCGTGGAAACTATCGGAACTTTTGCATTTGCCGACTGTAAAAATTTAAAGAGCATAAGCATCCCGGATAGTGTGACGAGTATCCAATTGGGAGCTTTTGATGACTGCAATAGTTTGGAGAGCATAATCATTCCGAAAAGTGTGATAAGCATCGGAGAAGAGGGGGGAGAGTCTTTTGGAACGGAGGGAATATTCTGTAGTTGCAGTAATTTGGCGGATATAAGAGTGGAAGAGGGTAATCCGGTATATGACAGCAGGAATAATTGTAATGCTATTATTGAGACAAAAACTAACAAACTTATCAGTGGCTGTAAGAATACAATAATTCCGGATAATGTGGTGAGTATCGGGAATGACGCCTTTAATGGCTGCAGTAATTTAGAGAGCATAAGTATTCCGGAAAGTGTGACGAGCATCGGAGATGGGGCATTTGCTGATTGCAGCAGTTTAAAAAGTATAAACATTCCGAAAAGTGTGACGAGCATCGGGGAGTATTCATTGGGATATTTCGAGTTGGAGAAAATTCCTAATTTTATCATATATGGTATTTCCGGATCTGAAGCCGAGACGTATGCAAAAAATAATGGGATGGACTTCCGTTTATTTTCAGGAGAAGAAAGCGGGCATATTCCCGTTACAGAAGTAAGGATTGTAACACCCGAGGACGGCATAGAAGACGGAAAAATAGAAGTAGGGAAAAATTTTGTTTTATCTGCGCAAATTATCCCATCTAATGCAACAAACCAGAAAGTATTATGGAAAAGCAGTAATCCGGAAATTGCAGAGATTACGCAAGAAGGGGCTGTAACAACGGTTGGAGTCGGGGATGTGGTTTTCACGGTTACATCAGAAGATGGAGAAAAACAGGCGGAATATAAAGTCCGGGTAGTTCAAAAGACGGAAATTCTCACAGCATACGTCTACAAACTAAACGCCGATAAAACCACCATAACAATTACAAAATGCACATCATCCGCTACAGACGTCATAATTCCATCATCCATTGACGGCTATGCGGTTACAGGAATAGACGAAAAAGCTTTTCAAAATATATCATCCATGAAAACGGTTTCATTTCCTGCAGGGCTAAAAAATATCGGTCAATACGCATTTGAAGGCTGCACGGCTTTAACAACGGTAGTTCTGCCGGATTCACTGATAAACCTTGGTGAGTATGCATTTAAAGGCTGTGTGTCATTGCAGTCGGCAAAGTTGAATGCAGGCCGGAAAAATGTCACAGAAGGGCTTTTTAGCGGATGTAGCTCCTTGAGCAGCGTAATATTGCCGGACTCGGTACAATATATAAGGCCAAATGCATTTAGAGGATGTACTTCACTGAAAACATTAAATCTTCCGAAATCAATCTCAATAATTTTTGCTAATGCATTTTTAGATTCCGGCATCAAAAATATCATATATCAAGGGACAAGCGCTGACTGGAAAACGATAACGATTGCTGCAGCAGGAAATACATCATTCCTGAATGCTGTCGTAACAGGTTCAGATGGCAAAACATTCTCCGCTGACAAAAGCAGATGGAATGCAGAAAATCCGGTGAAAAAGCCATCCGTACCAAAAGTGAAATCTTTCAAAGCAAAAGCAGGAAGAAAGAGGTTAACGCTGTCATGGAAAAAACTCTCCGGAGCTTCCGGATATCAAGTCCAGATCAGCACAAAAAAGAACTTTAAGGGCGCAAAGATAAAACCCATATCCAAATCTAAGAGAAGTTATACAAAAAAAGGCTTAAAAGCAAAAAAAATGTATTATGCACGTATCAGAGCATATAAAACCTATAAAGATGCAAATGGAAAAACACAAAAATCATACGGAAAATGGTCTATGGTAAGAAAAAAGACGAAATAGATTAAACGTATGCGTTGCATTGCTTCGGCGGTTAAATATCGCAATATTTATTCTGCGTCAAATTTTGTGAAAGGACTGAAAAAAGGAAAGGCTGTGGTTTTTAGCGGATATGGTTTAAGATTGAAATCAAAGAACAGATTGCGATGAAGTATATAAAAATTTAGGAAGGAGATTTGCATGTACAAAAAAATTTTGGCAGGAATAGTATCAATAATTTTAATTGTAAATTTAATTTATTTTCCTAGCATTGCAAGTGAGTATGCCGATACAGTGGATACTATTGCAAAAGACACTGGAAATGATTTGATATTTCAAGATTATACATACAAGCTTAATGATAATAATGAAGTTGTGATTGTAAAATATATGGGCAGTGATGTTTCTGTCGCTATTCCATCATCTATAGAGGATAAAGAAGTAACAATAGTAGGGGCTTCTGCTTTCTCAGGATGCAAAAGTTTGACAGAACTAAATATTCCAGATACGGTTACAAAAATTGAACATCATGCTTTTTTTGAATGCAGTCGGCTGAACTCCATAAGATTATCCGAATCGCTCAAGGAAATGGGGGATAACGCATTTGGAAAGTGTACGTCTTTGCCCAGCATAGAGATACCGAAGTCGTTGGAAAAATGTGAGAAGACGCACGATATACTTGACGGAACGGCAGGAGGACCGTTTGATAGCTGCGCGAGCCTGAAAACGGTAACGTTTGAAAATGGAACGGACAAGATAGCGGAAAACATGTTTTCGGGCTGCACTGGTCTGGAAAGCATAGAGATACCGGAAACAGTGACAAAGATCAACAGGGCGGCGTTTTCGTTGGCAGAGAATCTGAAAACGGTGGAACTGCCAGAGGGATTGAGCCAGATAGAGTGGGCGGCGTTTGCGCACTGCAGGTCTTTGGAGGGAGTGGTTATCCCGGATAAGGTGGAGCGAATTGCGTCTCTTGCATTTTACGACTGTAAGAATTTAAGTTCAGTAAAGCTGTCCGAATCGCTCAAGGAAATGGGGGATAACGCATTTGGAAAGTGTACGTCTTTGCCCAGCATAGAGATACCGAAGTCGTTGGAAAAATGTGAGAAGACGCACGATATACTTGACGGAACGGCAGGAGGACCGTTTGATAGCTGCGCGAGCCTGAAAACGGTAACGTTTGAAAATGGAACGGACAAGATAGCGGAAAACATGTTTTCGGGCTGCACTGGTCTGGAAAGCATAGAGATACCGGAAACAGTGACAAAGATCAACAGGGCGGCGTTTTCGTTGGCAGAGAATCTGAAAACGGTGGAACTGCCAGAGGGATTGAGCCAGATAGAGTGGGCGGCGTTTGCGCACTGCAGGTCTTTGGAGGGAGTGGTTATCCCGGATAAGGTGGAGCGAATTGCAGATTTGGCATTTTACGATTGTAAAAACTTAAAATCTATAGAACTTTCAAGTACTCTTAAAACAATCGGAGAAAATGTATTTGGCAAATGCGAAAATTTACTTGTTTATTGTAACTATCATACAAATCATCCAATTTATTGTATTGATAACAATCTTCCATTTGCCCCATCTGATTCAGGGTATAACGATACAGAAAATCTGATGATTGATAGGAAGAAATCAATGTATGCTGCAAATATAAATAGTGCGACTTCTAATGGCTGTGTTCCTATCAATATAAATTATTCGGTAAAGAGAAAATGGACAAATGAAATATCCAACCAGAAAATAGTGGCGTATATTCCCCGGTTTACAGATTTAATGGAAGACACCGTTCAGTTAGATGGTAAGTTTATTGATGATTATACTTATGATGAACAAACGAGGAGATTAACCATACCGACTGGGAAAGATGCGGGTAAAATTGTGTATAATATAAAGATTAAATCGAAGGAACCGATTATATCTTATGCTTATTTATCTGCAAATAAAAACGGAAACACGGAAATAGAAAATATTGACGTGATTAATGAGGCATTTCAGGGTATTACAATTTCAGCTGCGGAGACAGTGGGCAGTAAGGAGTTTGATATTTCCGGCATTGGTCCCGTTGATTCTGCTATTGATATTTATCTGGATGGGAATAAAATAAAAACTGTAAATTCATCTAAAACTGGTTCCTGGTCTGCAGATGTTTCTTTGGAGGCGCCGGTTGATAATTATGTTTACAGTATGGAAGCGAAATCAATTGACGAGTATGGAACGGAAATCAGTGCAGCTACTAATGTCTCATATAGGATTTCAGCCCCTAAACTTCATACGTTTAAGGTGAAGTATCAGGAACATGAAGAGACAAAATCCTGTGATTTATTGAATGCAAAAGAAGTGAAACCAAAAATATATTATGTGCCGGAATGTAAATTTAAGTTTCAGGTGGGATTTGATAATGCCGAAAAAATAGATAAAGTGTATGTGACCAGTACCAGGAATAATGAGAAGAAAACTATTGAAGCAATTTATGATTCGCAGACCGGAATGTATTTGACAGACCAGTATTTTGACAAAGACAATCCGTCTTATGTCCCGGGTACGCTGAGCGTTGACTACACGGAAAAGAAAACTCCTGTCATCGTATCAGAAAGTTATGATGTTCAACCGATTAAAAATATGCTTGATAAGAATCTGCAGAATGCCGAGATAGAATATGTCACGAAAGAGGAAAATAAAATTGAAGCAAATATAGACCTGTCATCTGTTTTCCAAGACGTTTCTGATGCTGTGATAAATGCCAGTGTAGAATATATTGATGTGGAAGTGGGGACCTCTGCCAGTGATATATTAGATGGTCTTGGTTTTACAAAAGATGCACTTTCGTATGTCGTGCCTGGAGTAGATGACAAAAAATATATTTATAATGTTGACTGGTCAGACCCAGAGAATCTTTTAATGGCCGCTTACGACGTCTCTGAAGGTGTAAGCAAGATTGCGTCTTTCCAGTTGAAAATGAATGAGAATATTAACCTGGAAAGCTATGTAAAGCTGTTTGACAAAGCTGAAAAAATTTCCGGCATTTCCAAAACGTTGAAAGCTGTTTATAATATGTATGGAATATACAAAGATAATGCAGAATTAGAGAAAGAAATCATGCAGTCCGGTACGATTAAAAATAAAGGGGAAGCATTGAGAAAAGCTAACGAGTTAAAATACGATAGGTATGCGTTTACGGCTGTGATGATGGTTCTGCCATTGATAGCGGCAGGTCCCGAAATGGCAGCAGCAGGAGTGGTCTTTTCCGGGATTCTCAGTATCATGTCTGCGCTGTCCGATGTTATCTTTGATATGAGAATAGCCCAATATAAAGGAGGAATATTTAAGCCGAATTGGGTGATAGATCCCAGTGGCATTGTAACAGATTGGCAGACAAAAGAACCAATGGAAAATGCCGTAGTCACCGCGTATTGGATACCATATGATGATACAGAGGATTTTTGGGACAAGCCCCCTGCTTTTGATAATTTTGGCACGGTTTGGAATGCGCTTGAGTACGAGCAGATGAATCCCTTGCTTACGAATGCTGATGGCAAGTATGCATGGGATGTCCCTGAGGGATGGTGGCGAGTAAAATGCGAAAAGGATGGCTATGAGACAGTATGGACGGAGTGGATGACAGTTCCGCCGGTCCAGACAGAAGTTGATATATTATTGGCAAAAGAATCAGCAAAGTATGCATATGAAATAAATCCCGATAAAACAACCATAACCATAACAAAATGCAATTCATCCGAAGCCAATATCACGATACCGTCTAGTATTGACGGATATGCAGTTACAGGCATCGGGGAGTATATTTTTGAAAATGCACAGTTTTTAAAAATATTAACTATTCCGAAGTCTGTCTTAATTATATATAAAAATGCATTTTTAAATTCTGGCATATCCGGCATTGAGTATGAAGGGACCAGTGAAGATTGGCAGAAAATCCATATCTATGAGGAAGGAAATACGGTCTTTTTAAATGCAAAGGTAGCAGGTGCAGATGGAAAATCGTTTTCTGCTGATAAAAATAAATGGCAGGAAAAGCCCCAAAAGCCCTCAAACCCCCACCAGCTGACCGTAACAAATTCCCTCAAAAAAACCTTCGGAAGCAAAGCATTCAGTGTAAACGCCTATTCTCCAACAGGCGCAAAACTAAGCTATGTTTCCGACAATCCTAAAGTGGCAAAAGCAGATAACAATGGAAAGGTAACAATTACCGGCGTTGGAAAGGCTGTCATTACCATAACCGCCAATGCAGACGAAAAATACGCTGCGGCGAGCGCAAAGACAGCCATAACCGTAATACCCAAAAATATCAGCGGGGTCAAAGCAAAGGCAAAGTCTGGCGGCAAATGCAAGGTAAGCTGGAAAAAAGCTTCCAAGGTATCTGGCTATCAGATTCGCTATTCCGCAAAGAGCAGCATGAAATCCAGCAGGACAGCGAAAGCTGCCGGTGCGGGAAAATCCGGTATCACCTTGAAAAAGCTAAAGAAAGGAAAAAAATATTATATACAGGTCCGGGCTTATCAGAAAGTAAACGGAACCACATATTATGGCAATTGGAGCGGGAAAAAGAAAGTAAAAATAAGATAACGGTTTTGCACCGATAAATTGAATTATTTTATATATGAGGAAAAGGCATACGCAGCGGTGACATGCCTTTTCCTCTGCTCAAATGTTCAGCAGATTGGCAATATCTGAAAAACTGATATATAAATCGTCATAGATATTAACCTTGATTGTGGAATCAAAAGAATATTGGATGTTCAGCAAATTTCCCTCAAAATAGTTCACAGTAATGGTCTTTCTCCGCGGATCCACAATCCAATACTCACGAACTCCAGCATTTTTATAATAGTAAAGCTTGCGGATGTAATCCTCTGACGGATTGCTGGGGGAAACAATTTCAATGATGAAGTCTGGGGCGCCATTGCAGCGCTTTCCATCCAGCTTATCTTTGTCACAGATAACCATAATGTCAGGCTGAACAATTGTAAGGGGTTTGTCCGACAGCTTTACATCAAACGGAGCGCTGAATACCTGGCAGGCTCCTTTTTTGCTTTTGATGTAGTTATAGAAAATATATGATAACTCCATAGATAGCGTTTGATGTATCTGTGATGGGCTGCCCATATCATAGACAACACCATCAAAGACTTCTGCCCTCCTGTTTTCCGGCAGAGCTTCGTACTGCTCCAGAGTAATTGTTTCCGTTTGCGGTTGTAATGCTGGTGGCATAGTAACACTTCCTTTCCTGGTCATTGTATGCGGTTATCGTGCCTGGCTGGCATTAAGCAGCTGTATCATTTCCTTCATCTTGCTTAGACTATACACAACAATACACAATAAATCAAGAAAAATAATATTTTTTACCGGTCGCCGTATTTGATATTCCCCATGAACAAGAACCGCATATTATATAATATACAATTATAGTATTAAGGGAGAATGATATTATGAAACGATGCGTTCCGCTGGAACCGGCTGCTGAAGAAGTTTGTAATCAAAGTTCCGTACCTCCGCTGATTTTTCAGCTTCCGCCAGAGCAAGGCAGAAGGGTATTGGAAGAAGCACAGGATACGCCTGTATATAAATATCCTGCAGAAATATCCTCTGACTGCATAAACACTGGAATATGGGGCAGTATCCCAGTATATTTTATTGTGCCAAAGGGCAGACAAATCAGAAATGTTATATTCTATATTCACGGCGCAGGTTGGGTATTCGGAAGCTTTCATACACACGAGAAACTGGTCAGAGAGCTTTCAGCGAGGACTGATTCACTGGTTGTCTTCCCTGAATATAGCCGCTCGCCGGAAGCAAAATATCCTACAGCAATTGAACAGTGTTATTTTATCCTTTCTCATTTGAAAGAAATCATCGGGGAACGGTTAAAAATTGTCAATTGTCCTCCGCTGACAGTTGCAGGCGACAGTGTGGGCGGAAATATGGCAATCGCGATGGCGCTTATGTCAATAATGCGGCATGGTCCGGGCATTCACAAGCTGCTATTGTATTATCCGGTAACAAATGCCTGCTTTGACACACCGAGTTACCGTCAGTTCGCGACAGATTATTACCTGTACCGTGAAGGGATGAAATGGTTCTGGCAGCAATATACAAGCTCTATGGAGGACCGAAATCAGATAACAGCGTCTCCGTTGCGGGCGGGCTTGGATTGTTTGAAATGCTTTCCCCAGACGATGATTATCAATGGGCAGGCAGATGTATTGCGTAGTGAGGGAGAAGACTTTGCTGAAAAACTTCGGTGTGCCGGCGTGGATGTAACTTCTATTCAGATACAGGGGACCATACATGATTTTGTGCTGCTCAATGCACTGGATCAGACGAATGCCTGCCGTGCTGCCATGGATGCGTCTGTCGGATGGCTGAACCGAAGTTAGATGGGCTGCTTTCTCAATGCCTCGTGGGCATTCTCTGCCTTTTTGTTTCCCAAATCAGTGGGGTCTGTGTTTCAAATTTCAAAACCATTGATAAAGTATTGAAATATTGAAAAATATTGAAATAATAATGGTGAAAAATAATACGAAGGGGGAAACAAAATATGGTATTGGCACGCGTCGCTTTGCGTCACCTGCCATGTCGTCGGAAAGCATTCCAGAAATGCTTCGCATTTGCTTTCCTCCTGAAAAAAGTATCAAAACAGATGAGCATGAAAATTACTGGAGGACATACGGCTGTAGCATGGAAGCATGATAATTTTTATGCTAGCAGAGATGGGGTAGCTGGCTGGGAACTATATTGTCCTAAATCGAAACATACGTTAGTTCATATATACAATGGTCCAGCGCATGACGTTAGATATGGAACGGGAAGGACTTATATTTGCCCCCGAAACAAGTGTAACGCATTGTGATAGTATGGAACGGTGGCTATCGTGGCATTGCCACGATAGCCGTTTTTGCGCTATGTAAAAAAGATATTATCATCTGTTCCTGCAATATCAGGGTGTTATTTAAGAAATAGTTTTTTAATGGCTATGGTTTGGATTTGGGATTACGAAGGGTATAAGGAGGGGATTACATGAAAAAATTTTTTTGGGTGTTCTGCATGGTGGGGATGATGTTTTCCCTTATGGCGGGGTGCAGCGGCTCTGCCCAGACTGGGCGGCAGAATGAGAATACCGATGCAGAAGCTGGAAGCGCAGGGACATTGGAGAACGGAATTGGAATATCATCTGAAATTAGCATAGAAGACGCTTATTATTATAATCTTCTGGCAAATGATGCGGGTGATATTTTTGCTTTTACAGATAATTTTTCGGGAGAAAGTTCAAAAGATGCCCCTGTGATTGCCTAGAGGAGTTCTGACCGTGGCGACACATGGGAGGAAACGCTGTATTGGCCGGAGGCATTACAGGATGGCTTTGAACTTCACGCAGGAGTCCTGAGGCTTGGAAAAGATGGCTTAGAAGCCTTTGCAGTATTTTCGGAACATGCGGATGGAACACTAGATGGGAATGCCAACCGATTATACCGAATCACAGAAAATACCTGCGAGGAACTTCAAGCGGGCGAAGTATTTGAACGGCTTGGAGGCGGAGTGTGGAATCTCAGTTTTGTGAATGAGCACGTTATTTCCCTGGCAGGTGGGGAGGAGTGTGTTTTATATGATACAGATGAGCAGAAGATAATAAAAAGCTTATCTTATGATTCGTACACAGTGGGTTTTTTATCCATGCCAAAGCAGTTTTTAGTATATGGAAAAGAGGTTGCCTACTGCCTTAATGCGGATACTTTGGAAGAACAGGAAGCAGATAAAAGTCTGCAGGAGTTTGTTGCTTCTATGTATGAAAAGAATGGTGATACGGTTTTTCCGCCTATGAATACATATAAAGATGACATTATATGTGTTACGGCAGAGGCAGTTTATGAATATAGGGAGGGGGAAACGGTACGGACATTGTCTGTTCCGGATATGCAAAACGGCGGGAACAGTTTCAATGGCATGTTTCCGATATGCAAGGGAGAAGACAATGCATATTATGTGAGCGGATATGCAGCAAAAGAGACCAGGCTGTGGCGGCTGGAAGCGGACAAAGAAACGGATAAGGATGTTTTTTCGATTTACAGCCTGACAAAAAATGCGATTATTTCACAAATCGCAATGCTTTTTCAGCAAGAACACCCTGAACTGAAAGTAGAGCTCCGGGTGGGAATGGAAGATGAAGCGGCTCTTACCCGGACAGATGCCATCAAGCAGCTGAATACGGAACTGATGGCGAAAGGTGGAGCGGATATTATCATCATGGACGGCCTTTCGGTTGAAAAGTATGTGGATATGGGATTGCTGCAGCAGATTAAGCTGGAACAGCTGGAAGGAAAGTATTTTCAAAATATAGTGGAAACGTATCAAAGAGATGGCGCTTTGTATGCAGTGCCAATTGGTTTCTGGCTTCACGCGATACAGGGTTCGGCAGATATGCCCTCTGAGATTACCTCTCCGGCAGAACTGTGCCAATGGATTCTTTCCAATGCCGATAAAGCGGGTCTGGAAGGATATGAATACACCGCTGAATATAATGCATATTTTCAATATACACAGTTTATATATGATGCTTATGCGAACAGCATTGCCTCAAATGGGGCGGCAGACAGGAAAGCTTTGGAAGCATACATGGGCATTTGCGGGAAATTGGCAGAAAAATCTGCCCAGGGTCTGCCAGAGGAAGATTATTTTACAAACAGTATACTTCCGGGTGCGGTAGAGATTCATTATAATGATAAAGTGAAGGTATCGGCGGGTATGGTTTTAGATGCAATGGATTTGGCAGCTTTGGTTGAAGAACAGAAAAATCAAGAAGCGGAGTACCGTCTTTATCCTATGTATCAGCCATGTAACATTCTTGCTGTGAATGCCAATACGGCGTATGCCGACATGGCTAGGAAGTTTATAGAGTTTTCATTGGGTAATTCCGCGCAGAAGATGAGTTCGGGCTATTTTCATCCAGTTGCGCTGGAAAGATTTCGCAACACAGCCAGGGGAGAGGGCATGGATGTAGACCCGGATGGCCTTGTGGCGGAAATATCCCTTGAAGGGGAAAAGGAAAGTTTTAAGGTTTATCGTCCGACGGAAGATGAGATTGATTCCCTAGAACAGGAAATTAAAGGGATAGACAATGTGTTTACGGATGATGTAATTTTGAGAAACATTGTTATGGAAGCACTGCAGTCTTATCTGTCAGGCTCTGCATCCTTGGAGGATGCGGTTTCTTCTGCTGAGAACAGGATAAATCTGTATCTGGGGGAGTAGGGGATGAGGATGTTTGGAACAAACCGCTGAATAAGGATGCATGTGACTGGTGGCTGTGCTCTGTAAATCAGTCTGCCCCTGACGGATACAGGCCGATGGCAGTTACAGTTTATGGGCAAATCCAGCAGGAGTTGGGCGCAGCCGGCGTAACCAGTATGCAGTATGCTGTCAGGCCTGCGGTTTGGATAAAATGGTAAGCTGGACAAAGGATAAAAAAATCTATATTCGGGAGAGAGAAGATGGGGTCAATTCACAGACGCAAACGTCAGAAACCACATAATAATAAAACTGTCTGCCTGTTTTTGCTGCCAAGCCTGCTGGGTGTGCTGATTCTGTTCGTATTCCCTTATCTGGATGTAATCCGAAGATCCTTTATGGATGGGGCGGGCAAGAAATTTGTCGGGCTGGAAAATTATGCAACGGTGTTTGCGAACCAGTCTTTTCGGCTGGCGTCCGCCAATACCATTCGCTTTATGGCTGTCTGTGTTCCGTTATTGATTTTGTTATCCCTACTGATCGCGGTATATCTGCAGAAAAACAAATTTGTCGGCACATGGAGCAAAAGCGTTTTCCTGCTTCCCATGGCAATGCCGGTAGCATCGATTGTGCTGTTGTGGAATGTGCTGTTTGCAAAGAATGGATTTCTCAGCGATTTTCTGGAACTGTTTGGCGTGACGGGCCAAAACTGGATGAATACAGAGTATTCTTTTGGAATTCTTGTGTTCAGTTACATGAGGAAAAACCTGGGATATGATATCATACTCTGGCTGCCCTTTCGACCATCCCGCCGGAGAGTTATGAGGCGGCAAAAGTAGATGGAGCCGGTCAAAAGGAATGCTTTTTTTATATCACGCTGCCGAACCTCTGGTCTTCGCTGTTTCTTATCATGACGTTATCGCTGATTAATGGATTTAAAGTTTTCCGTGAAGCATATCTGATTGCCAGGGATTATCCGCAGGAGCATATTTACCTGCTTCAGCACCTGTTTAACAACTGGTTCCGTGATTTGGAGGTAAATAAGCTGGCGGCAGGGGCGGTCTTGATGGGAATTGTGCTGTTTGGATTAATCATGGTCTTCCAGAAGTTGTTTGACCGGGAAACCTCATAAGGCGGAAGTCGGGAATAAAGAATAGGGATTTAAATAGGATGAAGAAGGTATTTCAATCAACGATAAAATGTTTCATTTTTTTGCTGTTATTTGTTCTGGCATTCTGCGCAGTTTACCCGCTGGTGTTTTTGCTTGGGGGCTCGCTGAAAAGCACGCAGGAGCTGGGCAAGGACCTTGCGCCCCTCTGGGCGGCAGATGGGAAGCTTGCATGGTCATGGCTGCCATGGGATCCTACCTTGCGGCACTATGTGGAACTGCTGCTGGATTCACCGGGATACTTTGTCATGTTCTGGAACTCGGTGAAGATTGTAGGGGGAGTGATCGTGGGTCAGCTTTTGCTGGGGCTTCCGTCAGCATGGGGATTTGCCCGCTGGGAATTTGCTGGGAAGAAAATCCTCATGTCCCTGTATATCGTGCTGATGCTGTTCCCATTTCAGGTGCTGATGCTATCCGAATATCTGATTCTGGACCGCATGGGGCTGATGGATACGCTCATGGCGTTGATTTTGCCGGGGGCATGTTCTACATTTCCCATATTCATCATGTATCGTTTTTTCTCAAAGCTTCCCAAGGATGTCATGGAGGCGGCGAAGCTGGATGGCGCAAATGAGTGGCAGATTTTCTGGCGCATTGGCATTCCGCTGGGGATGCCGGGAGTCATGTCGGTGGTCGTGCTGTCCTTTTTGGAATATTGGAACCTGATTGAACAGCCGGCGGTTTTTCTGAGGTCTGACCGTTTAAAACCGCTGTCGCTCTACATCTCAACCATTACCAGAGAGAACGTGGGCGTGGCGTTTGTGGCGGCATTGATTGCGCTGCTTCCTCCGCTGCTCGTCTTTTTGTGCAGGCGCAGATATCTGGAG
The DNA here is from genome assembly GCA_910583835.1 of uncultured Lachnospiraceae bacterium. Lineage (GTDB taxonomy): Bacteria > Bacillota > Clostridia > Lachnospirales > Lachnospiraceae > Petralouisia. Next base: position 86,817 of record CAJTYM010000006.1, read on the forward strand.
CAGGGGATTGCGGCTATCGGTGGCAAAGATTAAAAAGCGAAAGGATAAATTACCATGAAACAAAAACAATGGGTGCGGATTGCGGTCGTTTTTTTTGCTCTGATGCTTGTGCTGACCATATTTTCCAGAGCGGCGTCATCCGTTACAAAGGCCAAGGTTGCCGTTACAAAAGCAGAAAGGCAAACGATTTCCCATGAGATTCAGATGAACGGTATGGTAGAGGCAAAGGATAGCTTTATGCAGTATGTACCGTCGGGCCTGATGGTAAAAAGCGTTCAGGTCAGTCCGGGACAGCGCGTGGAGACCGGGGATGTCCTGTTCACGGTGGATACGCAGAAGCTTCAGGAGAAGATGGGAGACATAGAAGCGGAGATTGCCAAGGCAAAGCGGCGGGAAGCCATTTCCATATCCAGGGCAGAAAAAGCTTATCAGAATGCGGTGTCAGATGCCAAAGAGGAAAAGGCGCGGGCGTACCGCAATTATGCAGAAATGGTAACTGCGCTGGATGGGTATGAGGCTGTGTGCAGGGAACAGGATAAGCTGATTCGGGCAGCGGCAGATACCCTTCAGCAGATGAAAGAGGATTTTGAACTGGATCAGGACGCCGGAAAGCTGGAAGATAGCCTGAAGGAGCTGCAGCCATACCTGCAGAATGACGGACAGTATCTGGCAAAGCACTCAGGGATAGTCGGCAGGATTTTTGTGGAGGCTGGCGCCGAAACGGCTGCAGGAACCGCGGCGCTGATTACTGATTCTGCCGGAGGGGTCCGTTTTGTGGCAACATTTTCTGAGGAATACCGGGAGGATATTACAGAAGCCAGTACCGTCATCCTGAAAGGGGAAAGCCTGGCAGGAAGCGAAGAATGCTATGTCGCCAGCAACATCGCCATATCAGAAGAAAACGTTTCAGAAACCGGCGTTTTGTCCGAGTACAGCCTCTCGTCAGACATCCCGGAGGATTTGTATCCGGTGGGAAGCAGCATCTCGGTAACGATTGACAATCAATCAGAGGAATATAATACCTGCGTTCCGCTTCAAAGTCTGAGGCAGAATGGAAATTACCAGTATTTTATCTATGTGGCAGCAGAGCAGGATACAGTATTTGGAAAAGATATGGTCGCAAAAGAAATGCCCGTGACGGTACTGGATAAAAACGAGAAATACGCGGCGATACAGGAGGCTGTCTCCGAAGACGTGATTGTATCCGCGAGCAAGGACATTACAGACGGAAGCAGGGTTAAAATAATCGAGTGATGGAAGAATACAGAAAAAAATTAAGAGATTTGCGCAGTAAATTTAAAGAAGCTGCCGCCGTGGCAGCAGTTTATGTTCTGCTCATTGTTTTTGGCTTCTGTTTTTATGATTTGGGTATCGTCCAGAGACAGGAACTGAAAATATATGACAATCGGGTTACGCTGATACGCACGGATGGAAATGCTTACTCCTGCCCGGAAGCAGAACAAATGCGGCTGCGCAACCAGGAGGCTGAGGTTCCGTTTTCTTATGCCCTCTGGGGAGACGAAGGAGTCCGTTTATTGCAGAACCTGGATTTGGGACGTGACACGCAGGCGGAAGTGTATGTTGTGGAGGGGAGCAGCGACTTGCTGCTTTCCTCCACTGTGATATTGGATGGCATGGTAGGGAAAAGCTGCCTCATCGGGGAGGAGGCAGCCCAGGCGCTTTTCGGAGTCGCTGATGCGACGGGACTTTCCCTTACTATGGACAGCAGCAGGTATGTAGTTCTCGGAATGTTGAAAGATGGGGCGCAGGGGGCTGTGTTTTTGGCAAAAGACCTGGATACTTCAGCGCTGGACAGGATGAATGTCCGGGTATCCGGTGATGTGGCGCTGTCTTCCCTGGAACGGAGCGTGAAAGGGCAGCTTGGTTTTTCTGGCACAGCGCTGGATTACAGGTTTATAAACAGCCTGATTGGGCTGCTGGGCTTGGGGCTGTTCCTGCTATTGTGGATCTGGCTGCTCCGTCTGATGGCAGCAGAACTGAAAGCGTACCGGAAACAAAATATACAGGTCGCTGAATATGTTGGAAATGGAAATAAGATGGCTCCTGTTTATGTAAAAGGGCTTGCAATTCGTCTGGGGTGTATATTGGGGATAGCCGTCATCTTGGTCGTATTCCTTTGTTCTCAGGTGAAGATACCGGAAGACATGATTCCTACAAAATGGTCGGACTTCGAGTTCTGGAATCGCTGGATTGCCGAGAAAGCAGAACGTATGTCAGTGTGGATCAGATGTGAAAAGCGGGCTTCGGAATTGCTTTACCTGGGCAAAACGGTGCGGGCAGCATTGTGGCTGGCGCTTTCTTATTTGTGTTACATAGTACTGAGAGCGATACAGTTTGGACGAAATTCCATAAGAAAAACGCGGAAGTAGGAGTCTGAGAACCTTCACCCTTCCAAACCCGATGCAGCTGTGCAGTTAGTCCGGTTGGGAAAACCCAAGATGTTGACAGTGCCATGGGAATTAGGTATCATGTAAATGAAATGGACATTCTGTTTTGATAGGGAGAATGCGAAAGGCATGTGGGAGGAGTGTGGGCTTTATGGGCATTGGTAAAAAGAAATATCACCTCGTGGGAATCATTTTGGGGGCGTGTATCCTGCTGGCTGTTGTGGTGTTTGCGGCTGTCCGTTTTCTGCCGGCGTTTCGCGCGGCAAGGACTTTGCGGCAGATGCTGAGGGAGAAAAATATAGATTTTGAAGTAAATGTATCGTTGGAACAGAAGCAGCTTTCAGAGCAGCAGAGGAAGTTTTTGCAGGAAATTTCCTGGATTTTGCAGACAGATGAGGAAGCTTGTATGTCCTGGAAAATCAAAGGGCATATCAGAGGGGCACAGGCATATGCGCAGCTATTCTGTGAGGGCTTGGACGGAGCGGTGACGGATGTATATGTGGATGGGAGCAGTGCAGAGGTGAACGCCAGAATGCTTTATGAGGCTTTGCAGCATAAATTTTCTGCTGCCCATCCGTTCATGGGCAGCTTGCTGCCCGACTGGCAGTACCATGATTATATTTCCCTGGAACAGATGGAGGGGATTTTTCAGGTTGACGTCAGAAGCATGTTTCAGCAGTATTTACCGGAAAAATTACCGTCACAAGGTTTTCTGGCGAGCCTGAAACTTCTGAAGCAGATGGATACCAGGCAGGATGAGGAGGGAAGGCAGCAGTTTGCAGTGGACTGGGACAGCCAGCAGATAAGAGTCCAGGCGGTTTTCGGTCCTGGGGAATCAAAAGAATTATCTCCTCCTGTTTCTGTGATGGATGAGGGTGAAACGGAGCAGTTAAAGAATTTATGGGGGATAATCAAGGAATTGCAGGCGAAATTTGGAAAGGAGCGGTAAGCTTGAACAGAAGAGAAACGCCGATTATTGTCAGGAATAACTATATGCTGTGGATTGCCCTTGTGTTCCTGTGTGCATATGGAGCGATGATGGTATTTTCTGCCACCTCTTATCAATGCGGGATATCGGAAAAATATAATTTTGATACGTTCTATCTGGTGAAGCGGCAGATTATGTTCATGGGGGCGGGGTTTGTCGGCATATTGGTGCTGCAGTTTATGGATTACCGTATCCTCAAACATTTTGCGGTGCTTCTCTACCTCAGCGGGATTCTTTCCATTTTCTTGCTGAAAACACCTCTCGGCGTGTCGGCAAATGGGGCAACGCGCTGGGTGAACCTGCCTGGAATCGGGCAGTTTCAGGTAAGTGAATGGGTCAAAATATGCGTGATTGTTTTTCTGGCCTATCTGATTGACCGCAATAAGCAGCATTTAGGTTCCGTGAAACTGACGATTTATCTGTGGATTGCCGGGGCAATCCCCACAGCTCTTCTGTTTGAACTTAGCAACGACTTGAGCAGTTCCGCCGTGGTATTGGGAATCTGCTTTATTATGAGCTTTATCAGCACGAAGACGGAGAAGCTGCACATTGCGGTATTTCTTGCCGCTATCTTAGTGGTTGCCATGTATGTTTGGAGTATCTGGAGCGATATGCCGACCGCCGAGGAACTGCAGGATATGTCGTTCCGTGTAGGCCGGATTGCAGCGTGGCTGGATCCGGAACGGTATGCGGCTAACCAGGGACACCAGACCTTGCAGGGATTGTATGCGATTGGCAGGGGCGGTGTGTTTGGCAAAGGGCTGGGCGGTTCCATACAGAAGTTAGGGCAGATACCGGAGGCAGAGAACGATATGATTTTCTCTGTTATCTGTGAGGAACTGGGGATTATCGGAGCGCTGGTGTTAATCTACCTGTTTGGTTACCTGATTTACCAAATTGCGCGGGTGATGGTCTCCGCGCCTGATTTATTCGGGGGCATGTTGGGGCTGGGCGTGTTTGCGCACCTTACCCTGCAGGCTATTTTTAACATTTGTGTCAATTTGGCGCTTCTGCCCAATACGGGTATTCCGCTGCCCTTTATTTCCTATGGAGGAACGGCGGTGTTCTGCCTTTTGGCGGGGGAGATGGCGATTGTGTTCTCTATCGAGCACAGGATTGGGGAGGAACCGGTGAGAAGGAGCCGTAAAAGAGCGTAACTGCAGAAGTAGGGTAACTATTCAGCCTTAAAATATCTTTTTGCAGTTTTCACAGCAGTTCTCTGCATATATAGTAGAAAATATTTATGGGATATTTATGGATTTGATGGATTTCCTCTCCTCTGCCAAAAGGCAGACATTTGAGGAATTTTGTGTATCTCTTGCTTCCAGAGGAGGGGCTTCGGGAATTGCCCGCAATGAAATCTGCTCCGCAGATGGCGGGCAAGTAGGCAATCAATTTGCTTTGCAAATTGGTTACATTAATTTCCCCAATGTCAACTGTCTGAGCGTTTTCCCTACTGCTTATACCACATCGCCATAACGGAAATGGTTTTTCCTCACGGACAGCCCTTCTTGTTTCCTTATAATTGCCCGAAGTGGCATAGAGGTATCCTGTGGGTTTTCCTAACAGCGGCAGCAAGCACTTTCGATTAGGGTATGCCTCTGAAACTCGGGACAGTTTACCCGGCCTTTGTAACCAATTTACGAAGTAAATTGATTACCTGCTCACGCGCCCCGCACGTAGTGCGCTTTGATGCGCGTGATACCTATGATAATACCCATTCGTGCTTTTATGATGCAGGAGGAGGGCAAATGCAAAGCATTTATATAATGCCCTCCGACGACATGGCAGGTAACGCGAAGCGTTGCGTGCCGATACCTCTAGTAAGGAAAACTTACGAAGGACTTCCTACCCCGGAAAAACCATTTACGATGGCGACATTTTACAAGACAGTGGGAAAACGCGAGTTTTGAATTGGGGAAATTAATATCAGGAGGAAGGCAAATGCGAAGCATTTATATTAATGCCTTCCGACGACATGGCAGGTGACGCTGTGCGACACCTGCTACCTCCTCCTCCCTGGAACTAGGGATACTAGAAATTCCGGTTTAGTCTGCCGTTGGCAGAAGAGGGGAAATCCGTTGAACTCAACAAATATCCCATAAATATTTTCATTCCTATCAGCGAAGAGAACTGCTGTGAAAACTGTAACTATAAATTTCAAGGCTGAATAGTAACGAAACAGGCACAATTTTTCGTGCAAAGCATTGTATTTTTTGTGCAGATAGCATATACTGTAATTATCAGTGAGAAAGGAGATGATTCTATGGCTGGATCTACTACAAACATCAGTATCCGCATGGATTCAGACTTGAAAGCACAGGCTGACAGGCTGTTCGGGGAACTTGGCATGAACCTGACAACGGCCTTCAATATCTTTGTCCGCCAATCTCTTCGTGAGGGGCGGATTCCTTTTAACATTTCCCTAAACCAGCCTAACAGCGAGACGGTTGCAGCCATGCAGGAGGCAGAAAGGATTGCGAAAGACCCATCCGTGAAAGGGTATACCGACCTGGAGGAACTGTTCGCAGACCTGAAAGCATGAAGAACTTAAAATATACAGTCAAGTCCACGACACAGTTCAAAAAAGATTACAAGCTGGCAATAAGGCGTGGACTGGATATTGGGCTGTTGGAGGATGTGGTTGCCCACCTTGCTATGGGGATTCCCCTCCCTGAGAAAAACAGGGATCACGCCTTGTCAGGGAACTGGGGTGGGCACCGTGAGTGTTATGTGTTGCCAGACTGGCTGTTGATTTACCGCATTGACAATGACGTCTTGGTACTGACCCTATCGCGCACTGGCTCACACAGCGATTTGTTAGGAAAATGATTTTACCTGCCGCCGTATAGGTATTCCTTGTACGGTGGTTTTTCTTGAAACTGTGTATCATTCCCCCTTGCAACTCTTTCTTCTATATGCTACATTATTGATGAACGGTATTCTGGAAAGAAACTGTATCATTTTCAAGTGATGTGTTCCCAAATTGGGCAGAGACAAAGAGACGTCTCCTGCCCGTCCAATTTACGCGTTCAGTAAAGATTTCACATTGTATAGTGAACGACAGAAATCTTTGTTTTTGTCGTTCACTTGCGCCGATTTTGGCTGCGTGAAACGCAGCATTTTCCTTGCAAAATCGTGCGCATCCCCCCGGAAGGGTATAGTAAGGGACAAATTATTTTGTCGCTTACTATCATGATGGGTGCATTACAGGAGGTAAAGAGCATGAAGAACACAGTAGTAACTATCCGGCAGGCAAAGGAGAAAGGCGAGAAGCTGACAATGCTGACCGCGTACGATTATTCTATGGCCAAGCTGATTGACGGGGCAGGAATCAACATGATTTTGGTGGGAGATTCCCTGGGAATGGTGATGTTGGGCTATGAGGATACCATTTCCGTGACGATGGAGGACATGATTCACCACACGAGGGCGGTAGCGAGAGGAACAAGCAATGCCCTGGTTGTTGCGGATATGCCTTTTTTGTCCTACCAGACTTCTGTTTACGATGCCGTATGCAACGCAGGGCGGCTTATGAAAGAAGGAAGGGCACAGGCGGTAAAGCTGGAGGGCGGCAGGGAATTTGCAGAACATATCCGCGCAATTACCAACGCTTCGATTCCGGTGGTGGCACATCTCGGACTGACGCCGCAATCGTTAAATGCCTTTGGCGGATTCAAGGTCCAGGGGAAATCGGAGGAAGCAGCCAGGAAATTGGTGGAAGATGCCAAGATAGTGGAGGAGGCAGGAGCTGTTGCGGTGGTGTTGGAATGCGTACCGGCGAAACTCGCAGAACTGATTTCCGGGCAGTTACATATCCCCACGATTGGTATCGGCGCAGGCGCGGGCTGTGATGGACAGGTGCTCGTATACCAGGATATGCTTGCCATGTTCGGTGATTTCAAACCTAAGTTTGTCAAGCAGTTTGCAGAGATTGGCGCGATGATGAAAGAAGCATTTGGCAAGTACATTGAGGAGGTCAGATCCGGGGCTTTTCCGGCGCCGGAACACACCTTTAAGATAGATGATGACGTGATAGAGAAATTATATTAAGAGAGTTTTAGTTGAAAATCAGGAGGCAGGATATGCAGATTATCAAGACGATAGAGGAGTTGCGCCCCATTGTCAAGGGGTGGAGAAAAGAGGGACTGCGCGTGGGGCTGGTGCCCACGATGGGTTATCTCCATGAAGGGCATAAAAGCCTGATTGTAAAAGCAGTCAGTGAAAACGACAGGGTAGTGGTCAGTGATTTTGTCAATCCTACCCAGTTTGGGGTGAATGAGGACCTTGCCAGCTATCCGAGGGACATGGAAAGGGATGCGGCAGTCTGTGAGGAGGCAGGAGCGGATCTGATTTTCCATCCGCAGCCGGAGGAGATGTATTTTGCGGACAATTGTACCTTTGTGAATATGGATAAACTGACGAAAGGGCTGTGCGGCAAGACAAGGCCTACGCATTTCCGGGGCGTCTGCACAGTTGTTTCCAAGCTGTTTCACATTGTGACGCCGGACAGGGCTTATTTCGGGCAGAAAGACGCCCAGCAGCTTGCGGTTATCCGGCGGATGGTGCGCGATTTGAATTTTGATATTGAGATTGTGGGCTGTCCAATTGTCCGGGAAAAGGATGGGCTTGCCATGAGTTCCCGCAACACGTATCTGAGCGGGGAGGAGCGCAAGGCGGCATTGATCTTACATAAATCTCTGCTGCTGGGCAAGCAGATGATGGAGCAGGGAGAGCGGGATGCCGCCAAAGTCAAGACGGCAATCATTCAAAATATGGAGACGGAGCCCCTTGCCAAAGTTGATTATGTGGAGATTGTGCATCCCGATTCTCTGGAAGATATTGATATCATTGAGGGCGAGGCATTGATTGCAACAGCGGTTTATATAGGGAAGACACGGCTGATTGACAACGAAATTTGGTCTTAATTGCATTTATCAGTTTCTGTATGAGAAAATGTCTATTCTTAACCCTTGTTGGCTGATGTAAGAAAGGAGCACACCAATGTATTTGAAAATGTTAAAGGGCAAAATCCACCGTGCGGTCGTGAAGCAGGCGGAATTAAATTATGTGGGAAGCATCACAGTTGACCCCAAGCTGATGGAAGCGGCGGGAATTTTAGAATATGAAAACGTGCAGATTGTAGATATCGAAAACGGCAGCCGGTTTGAGACCTATACGATTAACGGAGAGCCGGGAAGCGGCATGATCTGCCTGAATGGGGCGGCAGCGCGGCAAGTCCAGACCGGCGACCATATCATTATCATGGCATATGCGCAGATGACGCCGGAGGAGGCACGTGAGTTCCGGCCTAATGTGGTATTTGTAGATGAGGATAATAAGATTTCCAAGGTGACTGCCTACGAGAAACATGGAGAGCTGATGCAGAACTGACCTGCAGAAAGGATATGGAGAATGTTACAGGGAAAAACAGTGCTGCTGGGGATTTCCGGCGGAATCGCGGCTTATAAGATGGCGAACGTGGCGCGTATGCTGAAGAAGCTTCATTGCCAGGTGCATGTGCTGATGACAGAAAATGCCACCAATTTTATCACGGCGACCACCTTTGAGACCCTCACCGGGAACAAATGCCTGATAGATACGTTTGACCGTAATTTTGAGTTTTCGGTGGAGCATGTGGCATTGGCGAAACAGGCGGATTTGGTATTGCTTGCGCCCGCCACCGCGAATCTGGTCGGCAAGATTGCCGGGGGAATCGCGGATGACATGCTGACGACAACCGTGATGGCATGTACCTGCAGGATTTTGCTGGCGCCGGCGATGAATCATAACATGTACCACAATCCGATTGTGCAGGATAACCTGCAGAAATTACAAAAATTCGGATATTTTGTCATACCGCCCACGCATGGAATGCTGGCAAATGGAGACCTGGGAGACGGCAAACTGCCCTCAGAGGAAACGCTGGTCGAGTATGTCAAGCGGGAACTTGCCTATGAGAAGGATTTGCAGGGGAAAAAAATCCTGGTGACGGCGGGAGCCACGCAGGAGGCAATTGACCCGGTGCGTTACATCACCAACCATTCCACCGGCAAGATGGGGTATTCCCTGGCACGCCAGGCGATGCTCCGGGGGGCGCAGGTGACATTGGTGAGCGGGGTGACTTCGTTGGAACCTCCGATGTTTACGGAGATGGTGCCGGTGGTGTCAGCCGAAGAAATGTATCAGGAGGTCATGGCGCGCGCTTCTGTGGCCGATATTATTATTAAAGCAGCGGCGGTGGCGGATTACCGTCCAACAGAGGTAGCAGTAGACAAGATTAAGAAATCAGAAGGGACGCCCCATATTGAGTTAGAGCGCACCAGGGATATCCTGGGGGAGCTTGGCAGCAGGAAAGAAAAGGGAGAACTGAAAGCATTTCTCTGCGGCTTTTCCATGGAGACGCGCGACCTGGAAGAGAATTCGAGGGCAAAGCTTGACAGGAAGCATCTTGATATGGTGGCGGCAAATAACCTTAAGGTAGAAGGAGCTGGATTTGGGACTGATACGAATGTGATTACTTTAATTACGGCGGATAAGACCAGGCATTTGCAGAAGATGACGAAAGCGCAGGCGGCAGATAAAATTTTAGATGCGATTGTGGAGGAGATGGCACAGCAGACAGGCAGACGTACAGGAACTGGGAGCGATAATAGACAGGCAGACGTACAGGAACTGGGAGCGATAGACAGGTAGGCGAGGAGGTTATCTATGAGGAAAAGCAGGAAACTGGGGAGCAAAATATTGGCAGGATGTTTGAGCGTATTGGTATCGTTGGGGAGTTTTCCGGTATCTGTATCTGCTACAGGCATAGGAGGGGAAGCTTCACAGAACATGGGAGATAGGCAGGTGCAGCCAATGGCAGACGCATTTGCTGCGATAGACCCGCAGACAGGTTTTGTGCTGGGCAGCCATGCCGTATTGGTGGATAATGACAGGGGTGGAAAAGCAGTACACATCAATACGAGCTGGGTGGACTCCAAGACGGTGGATCCGCTGGAGGAATCAGCTTCTTTTCAGAATCCCAGCTGTTTTCAGAAACCGGAGTTTACCTTGTATATGAACGTGTACCGTCTGGAAAATGGCGGCAATGCCGGCAAGGACAGCAAGGTGGCATTTTCCGTAGGCAACAGCGATAATTATTTCAACCTCCGGCTGGTGGGGAACGGTTCGCTGACTGGAAGTAAGATATCAGGTTCGGCGGATTTTACCGAGAATCCTACCAAGGACAGGGCATTCAGTTCGGTAGCCTTGTCGTACAAAGAAGATAATGTTTCTGGTAAGGTAACCGTTTATATAGATGGGAAAAAGGTGCTGAACCAGGCGGATATAGGCTTCAAACTCAGTACTGCTGCTGATGTGAGAGCAAATATTGGCAGCGGCCGGGGAACCGGGTTTATGGTGGAGGGCGTGTATGATGATATCCGTGTGGAAGATACCGCCGTGACGGCAGACACTCTGGAAAATGTCAGCCGTTACCAGCCGTACCATGCATTTTCCGGCGTCAGGGAAAGTTATGGGGGCAAGCTGGGCAATGATGTCAAGGTGGCGGAATGGCTGGATACCAATGGCAGCCATATTCAGGCGCATGGTGGTCAGGTGCAGTGGTTATCTACCCTGGATTTGGATGAGGACGGCAGCGCAGAGGGCGGCTGGATTTGGTATGGCGAGGATAAGACGCGCAATGGCAAGCCAATTGACGGCATCCACTGTTATACTTCAGCAGATCTGTATAACTGGACAGACCGGGGGATGGCGCTTTACACGCATGATATGCTGCCGGATAAGCTGAATGCCGCAGGCGATGGCGTTGCCATGGATACCGAAGGGCTTAATAAGCTGAAAAGCTGGGCGCAGATGCCGGCTTCTTCCGCAGATGTTTCAGCAGCCCAGATAGAGATGGCAAAGAACTTTCTTGCAGCATATCAGACAGAGAATGGCTACGATGAAGAGAATCTCGCCAAGGCATATAAGTATCTCTATTCCGGCTATTGCATTGCCGAGCGTCCGAAAATGCTTTACAATGCCGCTACGCACAAATATGTGCTGCTGTACCATGCAGATGGGCCTTCCGATGCCAATATCCTCAAGTATTTGAAAGACAACAGCCAGTTTCCCAGCCGTTATACGCGTGCCAGCATGGGATTTGCCGTGTCTGATACGCCTTATGGACCGTTCAAGCTTGTCAATGTGCAGCGTATGAATTATAAGACCGGGGACAATTATGACAGCAACCAGGGCATGGCGCGTGATATGACCGTTTTTCTGGACGATACCGACATCAATCAGGATGGGGTCAAGGATGCATATGCCATTTATTCCAGCGAATCCAACAAATACATGTATGTCTCTCTGCTGAACAGTGAATATACGGCGCCTGCCACGCAGGAGACGGCAGATACAATGACGCTCGAAGATGGGACGGTGATTCAGACGTTTGCAGACCGTGTGCTAGGAACGGCGACCGATAAGGAAGCGCCAGCCCTCTTCAAATACCGCGGCTATTACTATATGATTACCTCCGGGACCAGCGGATGGCGGGCGAATGCAGCATCTTATTTCCGTGCAGAGAATATCTATGGACCATGGACGTCATTGGGTGACCCCTGTGAGGGCACGTCAAACAGTACGTTTGTCTCGCAGCCGACAGCCGTAATCCCTGTGGATACAGCGCGGGGCAAATTTATTTACATGGGCGACCGCTGGAGTTATACCATCACCGATGACAAGGGCAATACGGATTCGGCGCATTGGGATTCCAGTTATGTATGGCTGCCCATTGATGTGAATGACGATGAAACGCTTACCATAAGAAATGTTTCCGACTGGGATTTGTCTGTGTTGGATAAGCCCCTGGTGAACACGGAGCTTCCTACGGTGATTGAGACAATAGACGAACTCCCCGCAACAATCAATGTGACCACGGATGCGGGGACCTTTGATACTGCGGTGAAATGGGAGGACTTTGATAACAGTTATTTTGCGGTAAAGACAATTAATGGCAAGATGACGGACCTGGATAACCGCGAAGTGCAGATCCGGGTGGCGGCCGCGCCCAAGGATATGGTTTATTTTGTCGATGCCGGCACAGAAGGAGAAAGCGGCGGGACGTTCTATCAGATGGTCAAGGGCAGCAAAAACCTTAAGAACCGTGAGGCGCCAGACCAGGCGTACAGCAATGAAAAGAAATGGGGATATGTCGGCGCTAATACTGCGCAGCGTTCCCTTGGCAGTTTGGACCTTTATGAGCGGCTGCGGTATGTGCAGGACAGTGAGAAGCGGACGCTTACCTATCAGTTTGATGATTTGCAGGCGGGAGATTATACGGTTTATCTTGGGTTTTACGACCCATCTTCCTGGTACAAAGAAGGGCAGCGTGTGGCAAAGGTCACGCTGCAGCAGAAGGATAAGGTCTTGAAGAGCGGGGAAGCGACCTGTGGCGGCAAGGGGAGCGGCGTGTCTGTGAATTACAGCAATCTGTCACTTGTGGGCACAGACAGTCTGCAGCTATCCCTTACGCCGAAGAATACGGGGGAAGGCTCAGACATGCAGATTAGCTGGATTGCCATTGTGGACAATACGAAACGCGGACCAGGCGGTTCAGAAGGACCGGAAATACCTGAGCCTACACCGCCCAACCCACCTGGACCCACGCAGCCTAATCCGCCCGGTTCCACGCAGCCGGCAGACAAGACTGACATTTCCAAGTCGGCGCAAGTTACGTTAAGCCAGAGCGTTTATACTTACAGCGGCGGGAAGAAAACCCCATCCGTGACGGTCATGCTTGGCGCTAAGAAGCTGAGCAAAGACAGCGATTATACGCTTGCTTATCAGAATAATACCAATGTTGGTTTGGCATCCGTGGTGGTAACAGGGAAGGGAAATTATACCGGAACAATTACAAGCACATTTATAATTAATCCTAAGGGTACTTCTATTTCAGGAAAGATAAAGGCACAGCGCAGAGGTTTCCTTGTTAAATGGAAAAAGCAGACAAAGAATATGGCCGGATACCAGGTGCAGTATTCCACAAGCCGTAAGTTCACGAAAAAGGCTACCGTTACCAAGAGTGTGAAAAAGTCTGCCGTGAAGCTTAACGTTAAGAGGTTAAAGGCGAATAAGAAGTATTACGTTAGGGTCAGGGTTTACCACAAAGTGAAGGGGAGCAAATATTATTCTGGCTGGTCGAAAGTTAAGAGCGTCAAAACCAAGAAGTAATTGTACTTTCGGTATTTAGGCAGTATAATAAAAGAAAAAGAATGGGGGTTGGCTTATGGGAAAAGATACGCGTCTAGTAAATATTTACATTAAAATCCACAACAACCGCACATTGACGATGGATGATTTGAAATATCTGTCGAAATATGACCCAGAATGTTTTGAGAAGACATGCAAGAACATTGTATATAAAATACCTGAGACCAAGGAAATTTTACAGCCTCAGAAGACGCAGGCAGGGACGGCATTGGTTCCCGCCCCGCCTGTGCCGCCGTTAGAGAGGCCCCAGCCGGATAAACAGAAGATAGAAACGGTTCTCGACAATTTAGGGAAGATGGAACTTGAGGAACTTCCTATCCAGAATGTGGATACAGATACCGTGAAGGAACTGTTGGGAAGCCTTTATATGGAGCTCTTGTTCCCGCATAATGACCATGCGAAGTTTTTCAGTATGGAGGAGAGCGAGGACTTGTCAATATTCAATAAGAAAGTGTGAGGAATCAGTGACAAATGTCTGACACGGAAAAGAGATATATGACATTGCAGGAGGTGTGTGAAGAACTTTCCGTCACACTTCCCACTGGCAGGAATTGGTTAAGGCTTGGAAAGCTTAATCCTCAGGTTAAAATGGACGGTCTGCCCCTGTTCACGCAGGAGTATGTCAGTCGGCTTAAAAACGATTTAATGACAGGGAAGAACCGTGCCTTAAAGAACAGGCGCAATAAGAAATTTATTTCAGGCAGCAGCGTTTATGAATCTTATATTACTGCTGCCTCTGTCAATCTGCCAAAGATTCGACATCTCTGGCAGACGGTCTGCAGTGGGGAAGCTGTCTTAGCTGATATGGAACTGCGGGCATTGCTTGCAGAATGCGCCTTGCAGCTCATCCTGCAGAGGGAGGGCATTGACGATTCCTTGGCAGTGAAGGAGGGTATTGACGATTCGCGGGCAGCAAGCCACTGGGCGAGCGATGTCGTTTCTCCCGGAACGAATCTATTGTTTCGGTATATAAGGGGCGAAGTTCCCTTACATGGCTATGAATTTCTGATAGACGATTTGCTCCCGGATAAGGCGGGAACTTTGTTTTGTATGGAAAGATATCCGCAATGGTTTGCAGTGGAATATCAGTATGAGAAGACCGAGGATATTCTGGGGCTGCTCTATATTTCCTGTAAGAATCTGGGGAGCCGAAAATCCACAGGCGCTTATTATACGCCTACCAGCGTTGTAAAGAAATTAGTCGGCAGACTGTTCGAGGAAAATCGTGCAGAGTCAAAGACGGTGTTCGACCCATGCTGCGGAACCGGCAATTTCCTGCTTCAGCTGCCGGAGGAAATAAGCCTGGAGCATATCTATGGCAGTGACATTGACGAGGTGGGTGTGTGTATCACCAGAATCAATCTGGCGTTGAAGTTTGGGATGCCAAGCAAAGAAATCCTTTATGAGCATATCAGGGAAAGGGATTACCTGTTATTTGGCACGGAAGAATCTTTTGATTATATTATCGGCAATCCCCCTTGGGGCTATGAATTTACGGAACAGGAAAAGCAACGCCTGAGGGAAAAGTATCTCTGCGCCCAGGCAAAAAATATCGAATCTTATGATGTGTTTACGGAGCAGGCAATTTCCAATCTCAAATGTGGGGGCGTGTTATCTTTCGTGCTGCCGGAATCCATATTAAATGTGAGGGCGCATATGCCAGTTCGCAGCTTATTGATGGAAGGCAGCTCCGTGCAGTATCTGGAATTTTTAGGAGAGGTGTTTGGCGGAGTGAATTGCCCCAGCATTATCCTGCAGGTGCAGCATGACCACAGACCGCTGAGCTGCGTAGGCATGACCGTGAAGGATGGGGACCGTGTATTTACGATTGCAGAGGAACGCAGAGTCCGCAAGGAATGTTTTAATTTTACCGTCACTGATGAGGAATACAGGATACTGCAGAAAATAGAGCATGTCAGGCATAAGGTGACGCTTGCCGGACATGCCGCATTTGCGCTGGGGATTGTGACAGGGAATAATAAGAAATATATCTCACATGAAAAAACTGCTGAAAATGAAGCGGTGCTGAAGGGTGCGGATATACACAAATTCCGATATAACGAGGGCGGCAGTTATATTGTCTGCAAACCGGAATTGTTTCAGCAGACCGCGCCTCTGTCATTTTACCGGGCGCCGCAGAAGCTTTTATACCGTTTTATCTGCAGCCAACTGGTATTTGCCTATGATGACAGGCAGACATTGTCCTTAAACAGCTGCAATGTGGTGATACCGCAGATAGACGGCCTGCAGATGAAATATATCCTTGCCGTGCTCAATTCGAGGATTGCGCAGTTTTATTTCAAGAAAAGTTTTCAGTCCATGAAAGTCCTGCGTTCCCACATTGAACAAATCCCGATTCCGGCAGTGGGAGAGGACAGGCAGCAAGAAATCATACATTTAGCCGAAAGGCTGATTGCACCGCCCGATGATACGTCCATTGAAAAAGACTATGAGGTTTTAGATAACAAGGTGGCAAATATTTTTGGGCTTTCCCACGAAGAATACGCCGTGGTGAAAGCGTGTGTGGATGATAACATTTTACTGTGACAGTTCAGTTTTGTGGATTCAAATACCCTACTGCTTTCAGTGGGGTATTTCACTTTGAAAAAATTTTGCCACATTGGACATAATGCTGATACGAATCGTGTTATTGGTGAAAGGAGATAAAATATGAGGCGTACGCAGCAAGAAATTATGGATTTATATGAAAAGTACTATGATATGGTTTGGCGTATCTGTCTGGTGCGGTTTGGGAATTCCCACGATGCGTATGATGCGGCGCAGGAAACATTTATCCGTTTGATGAATTATGGCAAATCTTTTCACGATGAAGAACATGAGAAGGCATGGCTGATAAGGACGGCGGTGAATTATTGTAAGGATGTCCTGAAAAGCAGCCGCAGGAAACATGAGATTTGCCTGGAGTCGGGGAAACCATTGGAAGCAGAGCATGTTGCAGCAGAATATACAGACGTATATGAGACGATGATGGGTCTGCCGGAGAAATACCGGGTCATCTTATACCTGTACTATTACGAAGGGTATTCGTTAAAGGAGATTGCCGCGCTGCTGAAGACCAATGCTTCTACCTTGCGCTCCCGATTCGCCAAAGCAAAGGAACTGATGAAAGAATATTTGCAGGATGATTAGCAGTGAAGGAGGAAAGCGGCGCGTGCCGTTACTGATTAAAAGGAGGTTTTATTATGAGTAAATATTATAAGATGATAGACCAGATGCATATGCCAAAAGAGCAGTATGAACAGTTAAAAGAGGAATTGGGCAGACAGGCAGGAAAAAAGAGAAATATCACGCCAATCTGGCAGCGGTATGCTGTGGCGGCAGCGCTTGCATTATGCCTGATAGGGACCACGGTGACTGTCTATGCAGCAGTCCATAGCCACTGGTTCCAGATGTTCTTTGATAATGGGAACCAGGAATCCGCACTTATGGAAGAAATTGCCTTAAAGGCAAGCACAGAGACTGTGGAAGCGCAAGACGGCAATTACAAATTTACAGTCATCAACCATGTGTACAGCAAAGACCAGCAGATGGGACTAATCCTCTGCTCGTTCCAATTTCTACAGGAACAGCATACACACCTGGATATCTGGAACCAGGCGCAGGAGGAAGAAGTAATCCTTAAGAAAAATGGCGTGATGCCGGCAAAGGACTTTCAGGAAAGAAATACCGATAAAGCTGAACGGTCGCTGTATTTCATGATTAGTGGCAATCCTGATAAAATGCGGGTTTCCAGAAATATGTCGTATTATTCGGGAGAACTGGCGGAGGATGGGGGATATCTGATTGGCATACGCTACAGCGTTTCCCAGGAAGATGCAACGGAGCAGGAGTTGGTGCTGTCCCTTGAAAATGCTGGCGACATCAATGATAAATTGAAGGTTGTGCTGCCTAAAAGCGCTGACATTGCGTGCAGACGTTTCGTCTCTGAGCGCAAGCAGGAAGACTTTATTGACATCAGTCCGCTGGGCATGACGCTGACATTGACGGATGATAAGGACAACTATCAAAAGACTCAAGGGGTATATGACCTTATGGATTTAGAAGATTTGAAGGTTGTTGTAGATGGCCAGACAAAAACGGTCGAGGACATTGTGGGAGAAGGCGGCGCGGCAGGTTCCATAATCGATGAGACGGATACCACATATACCTGGTATGTGCAGCAGGAATTTACGAAGCTACTGGATGTTTCCCAGATTGACTATATTGAGTTAAATGGCGAGAAATACGTGAAATAGGCAGAGCTGTCGGGAGTTTTTCATAAGTTTGTTCAGCATTGTGCTAATAATTAGCGGAGGAGCTGCTGTGAAATAAATGGGCAACCATTTATGGAGCGGCAGCTCAAAGCAGATAAGGGGTGATTTTTTATGGGATATGCCGTATAATAGAAGGAAAAGATTGGAAGTCTATGGAGGTGCTTTATGAAATATCAAGTTAAGGTGACGGTGATTGACAAGAAGCTGTATCCCGAATTACAGGAGCAGTATTGCACCGATCCCAATTCCGGGGTATGCCCTTGCTATAATGTGGGGGATGAATTTATCTTTGAGAGGGATGAAGAGAATGACCATTTTTGGCATGGCGGTCTGAATACGCTTGTGAAAACGACTGCCAACCCGGACACTGTGGCGGGAGGACCGAAGATGCCGCATTGTTCGGAGGCGTGGGACGCTATTGCGCGGTATATTTATGCGGGGCTGCAGGGCGGTTCGATTATGAAAGGCTGGATGAAAAAAGAGAATGAAATGATAGCCTGCTGTTCGGATGGGACAAGACCGGTTATCTTTAAAATTGAAAGAATTGATGCAGAGGGGTAAGCCGCGAAGATTCATATCCAAAGTTTAATAATCGTTTTATCAATCATGCGCCTGATTGATGAAACGATTATTAAGTGTTGTATTATATGAGGTCGGCGGACGAAGACAGAGAAATATCACCACAGCAGTTGCGTCATCTGATGCTTAGTATATCAGATTCCATCGTAAATAGGGAGGCGAATAATCAGGAATTAACTTTTGAACAGCTAAAAGGTTTCCGGGAAGCATGGCTGAATGCATGTCTGCACAATCGTTGGTCAAGACAGACACCTCCGGCGGTATACATGTTTGATGATTGTATTGAGATTATATCGGTGGGAGGATTACCGGATGGACTTATACTGGAGGAATTTTTGAAGGAAAAAGCAAGCCAGTGAATCTCGAACTTCGGAATTAATGTAAAAGTATCTTTGATTCAGGTTTTTATTTAGAAATAGTGGACCTTTGACAGATAAGGCGTACGAAAGGAGTGATTGAAAATTATTATGATTCAGTTGGAAAAGAACTGGAATGAGGGGGTGGTGTTGATAGGTGTACTAGTTGCTGATGCAGAGACTAAGAAAAAATCAAAAGAAAGGAAAAGCAAAGCCAGTGTATGGCAGTACTGTGAAAGTTGGGGAGAATATTGCAATGGATAAAAATAATTTAGGAAATGAAGGACAGAATAATAGCATACCGGACAAGGAAAGAAAGGATGGTAACAAAAAGAAAACGGAGTCTTTTGAAATTATAATACGTGGGTCTGAAATTTACAGAATAAACGCCCGGACAAAAGAAGTCGTACAGGTTTTCCAGTGTGTAGATCATTGTCTGAGAGGAAATAAAACAGATGAATTGTATTCTGGGGATTTTAAATTTATGGGGCATGAGTTTTCTATTACGGGAAAGGAGGGCGCAGGACATCAGTATATAATAAATATTTTCGGAGATGTAATGTTCAGAATAATTATTGATAATGCAACTGGGACACATATGGAAAATAACGTTATTTCTGCGGAATATGAGGAATGTCTGGATGAATATACAGCTTCTTTTATGATGGAAATGGGGAATGTGGGGATACGGATATGGATAGAAATAAATTAGTAAGGATTTGTGAATTATATGATCAGGAATTGAAATTGTTGGATGAATATAATGCGGATCTTAATAATGTTGAGAAATATAATCAGTTTAAAGAATGTCATGAGAAATGCTGCGGTCTTCTAAAGAATCAAACCCTTGCCAGTGTATTTGAGCAGGTAAGGGGATTAGATAATCCAACAACAATAGATCTTTATTTTGAGGAAGCTGAAAAGCTTGAGGAAAATTATAAAGAAATAATTCCTATTTATGAACATGCATTGACAGGATGCCGGGCATTATATGGTGAATATGGAGAAAAAACGATTGAATGCAGGCTGCAGATTGCGATATGCATACGCAACTTATGTGAGCAGAGGGATAATGGGCAGGGATCTGTACAGGAACAGATGACAGATGATGAATATTCTTTTGGGAGGGTTCTGCAGATTCTTGAAGAACTATTTGTACAGCATCATGAGCATCCGTTATATGGTACGCTTATTCCTGTTATGCTTAGTGATGAATATGTGAGGATGGGGAATAAAAAGCGTGCAATGGAAACTTTTGCACAATGGAAAGAAACACATCCAATTGATAATATCCACGATATTGAAGAACTGAATGCGTGGATAGAATACACATTATTATTAGCGGAAGTTGGATGGCCGCAGGAGGCTATAAAAAATGCAGAACATTTCCGTCAGTGGATGCGTGGGAATTTATCGGAACAAGATAGCCTGATTCCATATTTATATCGTAGGATTTCTGAAATTTACGTTTCATGCACACTTTACAATGCGGCAATAGATATTCTTGAAAGCGTCAGAAAAGATGAGGGCTGCTATCCAAAAGAGTGTGAAGAAGAATTTATGAATATCAAAGCGCAGCTGGCTCACGCATATTATCTTAATGGCAACCAAATTGAAGCGGCAGTGATTGGGTTTGAATTACAGCAAGAACTAAGCGATAAAAAAATGCAGCATCCCTCCAAATATCAATTTGACAATATTTTGAGCAATATCCTGGGCAGTTTGGGAGACCATTTTGAACAGTATGATAAGATTTTTAGTCTGTATAAGGAAAGCAGGTTGTTTTTAGGAGAAAATAACGATGAGACTGTTTTATATGAAATGAATCTTGGCAATGCTTGTTTTGAAATATATCATAAAGTAGATGGGGATGAGAAAGGCAAATATATCAATGACGCTGAATATTATTTACAAGATGCATATGAGCATTCAGTAATAGGAAGGAGGAAAGGGAATCCCTTTTCACTTCTTATCAAACGGAATTTAGCAGAAGTACAGGCTGAAAAAGGCGACATATTTACGGCTATTCGCACACTGGAGGAGGTATGGCATAAAAGTGCGGAAATTTTTTCAGAAGATAATCCAGAAACGGCAGATGTGAAACTGCGTTATGCGGCTTTGTGCCTGGAAACACAACAGGGGTTGATGGATACGCCTGAATGGCTGGACGAAGTGGATACGGAACCAATTTTGGAAGCGTGTTTTCTGACAAAGAAAAAATTTCTCGGAATGAAGCATCGGGAAACCATTGATGCGTTATATTGGTATGCAAGGGCAGTACAGAGTAATGAACTGATTGATTGGATTCAAAGGAGGAATACCGAAAACATTTACCGAAAATCAATAAAACTTCATCGGCTGCTGTTTTTAAATATAGAGGATATGCTTGAACAGGCATTTTACATTAATAGCATTGAGAAGCAGAATGAATATATGGATATTCTTGAATATGAGTTTACTCAGATGTTTTGGATGCTGATTAATAGTATTGGACTGGATATGCCTATTGATCTTGAGGAGTTTTATGACCTGATAGGAGGATGTAAAAATCTTTCTTATGATATGCAATGTTACAAGCTTTTACAAGCGGATGATAAAATGCGTAAAAAATTTGCAGAGACATTGTCCGCAGATATAGAAGTTGTTGAATATCTTTATAGAAATGAAAATTATAGCTTGAAAAGGGAATCGCTGGTCAAACAAGTTTCAGATAATTTGTGCAAGGCAAATGAAATATTTATTGATATTTGGCAGGCGGCAGATTCCTGGAATGTATTTTTTATCAGCAAAAATGGAATCAGTTATAAATGTATTGATTGGCTGCCGGATGAAGATGTGCCATATATAGAAGAATCATTTGATTTGCAGCAGCACTTAGATGAAATGGATTATACCTTGGAGGAATGTTTAAAATGGGCTTCTTATATAGCAGAACATTTGGCTGAAGAGATGAAAGGTTATAGCAAAGCGTATTTGAATTTACATAAGCAGACGCATCAATTCCCAATTGCCTCATTCATTTATGAGCTGACGGGGATATCTGTAATTACTGTTTCATCTGTGTATCAATTGTTAAAGCAAAAAAAAGAGGATGAAATAGCAGAAATCAGGATTGGATTTATTGAAAATAGCGTTTCATTAGATCGTCAGATTGTAAAAGATATTTTTCAGAATACAAAGGGGAGCAGCATGATTTCCGGGGAGTACAATATTATCAGTATCTCCGGACATGGGATTTATATTGATGATGCCAAAATACCAGAGGGAAAGAAGAATTATATACAGATAGAAGCAAATTGCAGGCTATATGTCCAGGACGTGATAAGTGAGGATTTATCTAATGTAGAACTGGCTTTTTTGCCAGTTTGCCAAAGCGGGAATGGGACGGATTATTATAATTTTGGTACTTATAGTATGGGTAAAGCATTTCGGATGGCAGGGGTAGGGTATACGATTGAAACATTATGGGATGTTTCCTTAAGTGCGTCACTGATATTTGAATATGAGTTTTTTCGATTTCTAAAAGAAACAGGAATAATAGATACTGCTTTTTATTGCGCTGTTCAAAGCCTGAAAAATTATACAGCAGATGATTTAGGAAAGTTTTGCAGATTTATCATGAGGATCTCCGGTAACAAGCAATTAGTACGAATTCTGTATTCGGAAAAAGGAAACGGAGACTATCCGTTTAAGGCAGCTTCCTATTGGTCAGGTTTTTGTCTGCAGAAAGGAGAGGGCTGAAATAAATGAAGAAGTTAATATATCCAGAAAGGAACCGTCTGCTTTTGAAATTAAGTATTCCGATGTTTGTTTCCATTATAGTTATCGCAAGATACAGTACATATCCTGCGTTGCCCGGATTTAGATTTCTTATTGGACCCACTCCAGATGACAGCATTCCATACGATATTGCAATAGGTTATTTTTCTTGTTATGTTTTTTATCTTATTCAGGTATATTTTCCCCAGAGAAATAGGGAAATAAAAGCTTTGAAATCATTGGAACTGTATCTGAAATCGTATTTGAGAAATGCGAGGATGTTCTATGAGGTATTACAGGATTATGATTTTACACAATTGCCTGAATGTGAGGATGAATTGCCGCTATATCAGTATAGAAATAGCGATGGGGAAATTTTTGTAGAGGACTTTAAGATAAAGGGGAAAAAGGTCTTGGAATCAGATTTTGTTGTAGATGGTATCTATGATTTTTTATTAAAAGCTAACAATATCTATGAGCAGATGACAAGCAATCAGGCATTTAGCTCTGTAGATGCATTTTTGATAAATCAGATACAGAAAATTAATATGCCATATTGGTTTGAAACATATGAGAAAATACTTATACTGAGGCAAAATGGACATAGGGATGAAATTCAGCCTTTTCGGAGTGATAATCAACAGAGAGAATTGATAAAAAGCCTAGGCATGGCAATAGACCAAATAGAAGTGTATTTAGGAATCCAAAGCATGACAAGCAGGTTGGAAGGCTGAAATGATAGATGATTTATGCAGTACGCGTATTTTGATTTTTCATGGCAGATTGAGGAGGTATATCATGGATTTTTATGAAAGGGCATTGGAATTACGAGAGGAAACAGTTACCCACCGTCGCTGGCTGCACAGAAATGCGGAGGTAGGGCTGCATATGCCGAAAGGACAGACCTACATCATAGAACAGTTAAAGGCCTATGGCTTGGATCCGCATCCCTGCGGGCATGGAGTGACAGCAGAACTGGGCGGGGGAGGGTGCAGGACGCTCCTGCTCCGGGCGGATATGGACGCGCTGCCTATGCCGGAGGAAAGCGGCGAGAGTTTCGCTTGCCCAACCGGTACGGAGGCTCATACATGCGGTCATGATTTCCATGCAGCTATGCTGCTGACGGCGGCAAAGATATTAAAAGAAAACGAAGCCATGCTGTCCGGCAGGGTGCGTTTTATGTTCCAGTCTGCGGAAGAAACCTTTGAGGGTGCAAAAGATATGATGGCGAACGGTATCTTGGAGGGCGTGGACGCAGCCCTGGCCTATCATGTCGGCTCCGGCAGGATTCCAGTGGGGACATTTATGTACAACAGTGGTGGGACGATGATGTACTCTGTGGATGGTTTTCGGATTACGGTTCATGGCCGGGGCGCCCACGGCGCATATCCACACAGTTCCATCGACCCAATCAATATCGGCGTTCATATTTATCTTGCCCTGGAATCGCTGATTGCCCGGGAGGCAGATCCCAGCAAAGCCTGTGTGTTGACCATTGGTAATTTTTCTGCAGGTTCGGCGCCCAACATAATCCCTGATACCGCTGTCCTCCAAGGGACTCTGCGTACCAATGACGGCGGCAGCCGCGAGAAACTGGTCCGGCGGCTGAAGGAGGCTGTCCAAAAGACAGCTGAGGTATTTGGCGGCTCTGCAGAGATTGAGATGATTTCTGAGGTGCCGCCGCTGGTCTGCGATTCTGTGATGACTGACGAGGTGGTAGGATATATGCAAGAATTGCCAATCCCCGGTCTGACTCCTGTTTCCGGCACGTCAGCCAGCGCTTCTGAGGACTTTGCGTCTATCGCAGAGAAAGTGCCCAGCGTATTCATGTATCTTTCGGCAGGGTATATGGATGAGCGGGGCGATGCTCCTGCCCACAATCCCAAGGTCCGGTTCAATGAGGACGTCTGTCCAATCGGATCCGCCTGTTTGGCGTACTGTGCGGTCCGCTGGCTGGAAGAGCATCCATAAATCAAATGAAAAATTCCTGAGAACCCTTGAAAAAGCAAAAGAAGTGTGGTAGAATTTCTACAATTTGGGCATAAAACAATTAGTCCAGGAACCCTTACAAAATTCAGCCAACACAAGAAAGGGTGGTAGGTACATGAAAGCATTTCTGATACTGGAAGACGGAACAGTATTTGAAGGCAGCAGCATCGGCGCTGCCAGGGAAGTAATCAGTGAAATTGTATTCAACACTTCTATGACAGGTTATCTTGAAGTTCTCACAGACCCCTCTTATGCCGGACAGGCAGTCGTCATGACATACCCATTGATTGGAAATTACGGAATTACGCCGGACATGGAGTCGGCAAGGCCCTGGTCGGACGGTTATATTGTGCGCGAACTGTCGAGAATGCCCAGCAACTTCCGCTGTGAGGGAACGGTACAGAATTTTCTGGCACAGCATGGCATTCCGGGCATTGCAGGGATAGATACCCGGGCGCTGACGAAAATTCTTCGCGAAAAGGGAACCATGAACGGCATGATTACCACCAATGAAAATTACCATCTTGAGGAAATACTGCCCCGGCTGAAAGCGTATCAGACTGGAAATGTGGTGGAGAAGGTGACATCCGATGGCATATCCAGATTGGCAGGCAAAGGTAAACGGGTTGCCTTGATGGACTTTGGCGCCAAGAACAATATTGTCAAATCTTTACAGCAAAGAGGCTGTGAGGTTACTATTTATCCGGCGCATACGAATGCGGAGGAGATTTTAGCAGACAAGCCGGATGGGATAATGCTCAGCAATGGACCGGGCGATCCCAAGGAGTGTAAGGAGATCATTGAGGAACTCAAAAAACTGTATCAATCGGATACGCCAATATTCGCCATCTGCCTGGGGCATCAGCTGATGGCTTTGGCGAATGGCGCAGACACCCACAAGATGAAATATGGGCATCGCGGCGGTAACCATCCGGTCAAGGATTTAGAGACTGGCAGAGTGTACATTTCTTCCCAGAACCATGGATATGTCGTGGATACGGAGCATTTAGACCCGGCGGTGGCAGTGCCGGCATTTATCAATGTCAATGACGGCACGAATGAAGGCTTGAAATACACCGGCAAAAATATCTTCACGGTGCAGTTCCACCCGGAAGCCTGTCCGGGACCGCAGGACAGCAGTTACTTGTTTGACAGGTTTATCGATATGATGGGAGGGAATCAGTAATGCCGAAGAATCCAAATATTAAGAAAGTATTAGTCATTGGCTCCGGTCCGATTGTCATCGGACAGGCAGCAGAATTTGATTATGCGGGCACGCAGGCCTGCCGTTCCCTGAAAGAGGAGGGCGTGGAGGTTGTGCTGGTGAATTCCAACCCGGCAACGATTATGACGGACAAGGAGATCGCCGATGAGGTCTATATTGAGCCTTTGACTGTGAAAGTATTGGAGCAGATTATCTGCAAGGAGCAGCCGGACAGCGTACTGCCTACGCTGGGTGGACAGGCAGGATTGAACCTGGGCATGGAGCTGGCGGAATCCGGCTTTCTGGAAAAACATAATGTCAAATTGATTGGCACGACCTCCGAGACCATCTTTAAGGCGGAAGACCGCCAGGCATTTAAGGACACGATGGAGAAGATTGGCGAGCCGTGCGCACCCTCCCAGGTCGTGCACAATGTGGAGGACGGCATAGCTTTTACCAATACCATCGGCTATCCGGTCGTGTTGCGTCCGGCCTATACGCTCGGCGGAAGCGGCGGCGGCATTGCCCGCAACGAGACCGAGCTGATTGACATTCTTACCAATGGCCTGCGCCTAAGCCGTGTGGGGGAAGTGCTGGTGGAACGCTGTATTGCCGGCTGGAAAGAGATTGAGTATGAGGTAATGCGTGACAGTGCCGGAAATTGCATTACGGTATGTAATATGGAAAATATTGACCCGGTAGGCGTACACACCGGGGACAGCATTGTCGTTGCCCCTTCTCAGACATTGGGGGATAAGGAATACCAGATGCTGCGGACGTCTGCGCTGAACATCATTTCGGAACTTAATATCACCGGAGGATGTAACGTGCAGTATGCGCTCCATCCTACGAGTTTTGAGTACTGCGTAATCGAGGTAAATCCCAGGGTCAGCCGTTCTTCCGCGCTGGCGAGCAAAGCGACCGGGTATCCGATTGCCAAGGTGGCGGCAAAGATTGCCCTCGGCTATACCTTGGATGAAATCAAAAATGCTATCACCGGCAAGACGTACGCCAGTTTTGAGCCCATGCTGGATTACTGTGTCGTGAAGATTCCGCGCTTACCGTTTGATAAATTTCTTACGGCGAAGCGTACGCTGACAACCCAGATGAAAGCGACCGGGGAGGTCATGAGCATTTGTACGAATTTTGAGGGCGCGCTGATGAAAGCAATCCGCTCTCTGGAGCAGCATGTGGACTGCCTGCGTTCCTATGATTTTACGGCGCTTTCTCGGGAAGGCCTGTTAAAGCAGCTGAAAAAGGTCGATGACCGCAGGATCTGGGTGATTGCAGAAGCACTGCGCAGGGGGATGTCTTATGAGGAAATCCATGATATCACGATGATTGACCACTGGTTCATTGATAAGATTGCCATCCTTACAGAGATGGAAGAACGTCTGGAAAAAGAGGAGCTAACCGTAGAATTATTGAAAGAGGCTAAACGGCTGGAGTTCCCGGATAACGTGATTGCCCGCCTGACCGGAAAAGAGGAAACAGAAATCCGTGAACTGCGCTACGCAAATGGAATTACTGCAGCCTTTAAGATGGTAGATACCTGTGCGGCGGAATTTGCGGCGGAGACGCCCTATTATTATTCCTGTTTTGGCAGTGAAAATGAAGCAGAATATGTCAAGGATAAGAAGAAAGTGCTTGTGTTGGGCTCTGGTCCCATCCGCATCGGTCAGGGAATTGAATTTGACTATTGTTCTGTGCATTGTACCTGGGCATTTGCCAAAGAGGGCTATGAGACGATTATTGTCAACAATAACCCGGAGACTGTTTCCACGGATTTTGATATCGCAGATAAATTATATTTTGAACCGCTGACGCCGGAGGATGTGGAGAGCATCGTCAATTTGGAGCAGCCGGACGGCGCAGTCGTGCAGTTTGGTGGGCAGACGGCGATTAA
This sequence comes from uncultured Lachnospiraceae bacterium, assembly GCA_910583835.1. Lineage (GTDB taxonomy): Bacteria > Bacillota > Clostridia > Lachnospirales > Lachnospiraceae > Petralouisia. The sequence continues at coordinate 114,537 of CAJTYM010000006.1, forward strand.
ACTCACGGAAAGCCTGATGAAGATGGGCGTACCCATTTTGGGGACGAAAGCGGAGGATGTGGATGCTGCGGAGGACCGCGAGCTGTTTGATGAAATCTTAGAACAGACGCAGATTCCACGCGCTGCCGGAGGAACGGTATTTACCGCAAAGGAAGCGAAAGAAGTTGCCAATCACCTGGGTTATCCGGTATTGGTGCGTCCGTCCTATGTGCTTGGCGGGCAAGGGATGCAGATTGCCTATTCGGATGAAGAGATTGAGGAATTTATGGAGATTATCAACCGCATTGCCCAGGACCATCCAATTCTGGTGGATAAGTATCTGCAGGGCAAAGAGATTGAGGTGGATGCGGTCTGCGATGGCGAGGATATTTTAATCCCGGGCATTATGGAGCATATTGAGCGCACGGGCGTGCATTCCGGCGACAGTATTTCCGTTTATCCAGCCCCCACGATTAGCTGGAAAGTGAAAGAGAAGATTGTTGATTATACAGAGCGGCTGGCGCGCGCGCTCCATGTCGTGGGCCTGATTAACATTCAGTTTATCGTTATGGACGAGGAAGTGTATGTCATCGAGGTAAATCCGCGCTCTTCCAGGACGGTTCCTTATATCAGCAAAGTGACCGGCATTCCCATTGTGGACCTTGCTACGCGGGTGATTATCGGCAATACCTTAAAGGGCATGGGGTATCCCACCGGGCTAGCGCCGGAAGCGGAATATGTAGCAATCAAGATGCCGGTATTTTCCTTTGAGAAATTGCGCGGGGCAGAAATCAGCCTGGGACCGGAGATGAAATCGACCGGGGAATGCTTAGGGATAGGCAGAACCTTTGACGAGGCGTTGTATAAAGCATTTTTGGGCGCCGGCGTACAGTTTCCCAAGTATAAGCAGATGATTATGACCGTCAAGGATGCAGATAAGCCGGAATCTGTGGACATTGCAAAGCGGTTTGAAGCGTTAGGGTATAAAATTTATGCTACCAGGAGCACGGCAAAGTATTTGGAGGCGCGCGGCGTGAAAGCAAGGCGCATCAATAAGATTGCCCAGGAATCTCCCAATGTAATGGACCTGATCCTGGGGCACAGGATTGACCTGGTCATAGATACGCCCACACAGGGGCGCGACAAGAGCCGAGATGGTTTTTTAATCCGCAGGAATGCCATTGAGACCGGCGTGTACTGTATCACGGCGATGGACACTGCCGATGCGCTGGCAAGGAGCCTGGAACATGCTAGCATTGGCGAGGAACTGAACCTGATTGACATTGCGAAGGTGAAGAATATTTGAGATATGTTTTAAGAAGGGGCTGTTTTATGACAGCCCCTCCTAGTTTGCCAAAGATAAGCGAAAAGCAGGTAAATGGATTCAAGTTTTCCGGCTGAGCACGCTGTTGTGGTAATACGGGGAATAAGTTACGTCTTCCCCGAACCATTCTGGGGGCGTGAAAGCCAGCGCCTTTTCTTCTGTGGGGAATTCCACTTCTGCAAGAATTAAAGGCGCCAATGCCCCCTCAAAAATATCCAGTTCAATGGTCAGATTGGAATCTGTAGGAATCAGATATCTCTTCTTGGAAATCAAAATGCTGTCTATTTTCGGCAGCAGATGTTCATAAGCTTCCCTGGTAAGGGGCAGATTATATTCCTCCCTTACCATCAGTCCTTTCGATTTGTATGTCAGGTAATATTCTTCGTTCTGCCTGCGGATGCGCACCACGGGGTCTGTACAGAGATAGCCCTGTTCAATCTGGTGAAAGGGATAGCTGTCGAGATTATCAGGCAGATTTTTCAGCAAAAATTTACGTTCAATTTCCATAAGGGTTCTCCTGTGTTCCATTATTTAAGGTGCTGCGTCATTTCTGAGAAAGCGCCTTAATCAGTATTTTCCTAAGTGATTTTATTATAAGGCAGGTTAGGGGGTGTTGTAAAGGAGTTAGCTGTCTGCGTCCTAAAAATTATTTTTTCATCTTATCAAATCCATGCGATAAGCCAAAAATGAAATGGAGATTGCTTTACATTTTCCTCTATGTTATAATTTTTTTGGAAAATATTACCTATGGAGGAGAAGGAGAGGAACGAACATGAGCCAGACAAAAGCAATCAGGTCAGGAGCCGGAAGTTCAAAACGATGGGGGATAGGGATTACCGTAAAATTGGTGGCAGCCATTGTTGCGAGCGTTATCATTGCTGTGTCAGCATTGCTGGCGGTAGTTTATGACAGTATGTCCCGGACGTTGCTGGAGAAAAGTGAAGAAATACTGCACACCACTACAGACAAGACGCTTCAGGAGACCAAGGCATGGATGAACCGGACACTTACTATGCTGGAAACCCAGAGGGACACCATAGAGTATGAAGATATGGATATTCCGCAATTGGAGCAATACATCAAGCATACGGAAGGGCAGAATGAAGCTTATCCGGCGGGACTATATGTGGCTTTGACGGACGGTTCCTTGTACCATGCCTCTTTCGTGCCAGGACCGGATTTTGATGCTCTTGTAAAAAGCTGGTATGTGGACGGACTGGAATCGGAAGACTTCATATTGGGGGACGTATATTTTGATGAGGACAGCCAGTCATATGTGGTGGGTGCATCCGGCGTGCTGAAGGATGGCAGCGGTGCAGTGCGCGGCGTTGCGGCGGCAGACGTGTATCTGAATGTTATTTCGGATATTGTCAGCAATATCCTGATTGAGGATACCGGCGGCATATTCCTGGTTGATACGCGTACGGATACGATTATCGGACATAAGGATGAGGCAGTAGTAGGGGAGAAGCTGAGCGAGGCTGGCGGAATGTACTCCTATGCTGAGGAACAGATACAAGCCGGGAATACAGGGCTTAGCCTTTATGGGGACACTTACATAGAGATAGCCGAAGTTGCGGGGAGCAGTTGGATGGCAGTATCTTATGTTTCCAAAGCAGAGGTGTTATCAGAGTTATATGATTTGACAAAAACCATGGTAACGGTGTCAGTCATAGCAATTCTCATTTTGACTCTTCTCGTGGTCCTGCAGATCCGGCGAATTATCGGCAGGCCGGTAAAAGAGATGAGCCGAGTGGCTACCCGGATTGCGGAGGGTGAGCTGGACCAGGCTATCCGCTATAGATCTAGGGATGAGTTGGGCGTCCTTGCGAATGGTTTTAACCAGATTACGATAAGGCTGCGTGATTACATAAAATATATCAACGAAGTTTCAGATACTTTGTTGGAGATAGCTCGGGGTAATCTGGCATTTGAACTGGAAAATGAATATATCGGTGAGTTTGCGAAGATTAAGGAATCTCTGGAGGAGATTGCGGTTGAACTTAATATTGTGATTGGTCAGATGAGCGTATCTTCGAGAGATGTTGCAGCCGGTGCAGCTCAGGTTTCCAATACTGCCGTGAATCTGTCCCAAGGTTCCACGGAGCAGGCGGCAGAAGTAGAAGCGTTGGCCGGGCATATTGGAAATGTGACTGACAGTGTGCAAAAGGTTGCCCAGAGTGCGCAGGAAGCCAGCAGCATTTCCAGGGAAGTGAAAGAGGGGCTTATGGAGAGTAACACCAAGATGCAGAATATGACCGAAGTAATCCAGAAAATAAGTGAGAAATCTAATGCAATCAATAAGATAGTGAAGACAATTGATGATATTGCATTCCAAACGAATATCCTTGCCCTTAACGCAGCGGTTGAGGCTGCCCGGGCAGGAGAAGCAGGAAAAGGTTTTGCGGTGGTGGCTGAAGAAGTTCGGACTCTGGCAGGCAAATCTGCCGATGCGGCTCAGGAGACTACGGAACTGCTTGGAGAGACGATTGATTCTATGGAAGAAGGGGTCGCTGCAGCCGAAGATACAGCGACTTCCATGTTGGCGGCAGCAGAGCTGGCGGAGGAAATGGACAGTCTGATTGGCGGTATTGCAGACTATACGCAGCAGCAGGCTGTCACGGCAGAGGAAATCAGCCATGGCATTGACCAGATTGCCATAGTTGTAAAGAGCAATGTGGATACGGCAGAATCCAGCGCCGCTGCCAGTGAGGAACTGACAAGTCAGGCTACGGCCCTGAAAGAACTGGTATCTAAATTCCATTTAAAGGAATAAAAGCTAAGGCGGATAGATCAACGGCTTTGGCTGAATTAACCAAACTGAAAAAGCATGAAATTCAAATCAGGTCTTCCGTGAATGGGAAATGTTTCACGGAAGACCTGTAAACAAAAGGGCAGGAATGGTACAAATTTAGCGATTCCTGTACGACTGTAAATTTTCATTCATTTTCCGAATATTTTTTCTGCCGATAGTAACTTCAATTACCCAAACAATCACAAAAATCAAAGTGAAAATTCCCAGATAGCTTAGAAAACCGATAAGGCTGTGTTCCATCCAATAAGTAAAATACGCAATTGGCATCATAAAGGCAGAGACAATCAGGAAGTAAATTCCCGTCTGTTTTACAAGGTTCCAATGTTCTATTTCCCAGATAATGCTGCTGCCGGAGAAGCCTATGCCCAGCAGTCCGCAGAGCGCAGTCTGCAGAATGACGGCATTAATCTCATTTCCCATGGCAGTGGCCAGTTCCGGCACACAGGGGGCATAATACCCTTTTGCCCAAATCAGGGAAATAACAATCGAAATCATCTGTCCGATCGTGATGCCGATGGGGAAACCAAGGGCACAGCGTAGCATAATTTTCTTTTTCATAGCAATCACCTCATATTCCTAATATTTTTTTGATTTTGGAGACGTAACGCCGAGAGACATATGTTGTCGTATTGTCTGACAGCCTGACGCAGATTGTGCCGGTAATACTCAAATCAAAGTGGCTGACTTTTTTCAAATTGATAATCTCGGAATTGGAGATGCGCACAAACCAGCGTGTGTCCAGCCGTTCTTCCAGTTCATACAGCCGTTGGCGCAGCACATATTCCCCCTTGTCGGTCACTGCAAAGATTTTTTTATCGCTGGCGTAAATCCGAATCAAATCTTCCTGTTCCAGCACTTTGATTTTTCCATCCTTGCTGCCGGAAATAATCTGCAGCGTATCCTCCGATAATTTTTTAAGGACGTTATTGACCTCTTCCGTCACCGAAGAAGCCATGATGATAATTTTCGGCTCGGTGCAGGAACTGTCAATTTTGACTTCAACTTTCATGGGCTCACCTCCTTGCGTGACATCATTATAGGGAAAAAGGATTATGCTTTCAATAGATTTACGACAGACGGTTATTCTAGAAATACAGGTGGCGGAATCAGAAAAACAAATCCCCCCGCCCGGCATATTGCCAAAGCAGGGGGATTTCTATATTGCAAGTATCAATATTTCTGATGACGGATTCCTGTGGACCTTTGATTACTGCTGTCCGCCGGACATCTGCTGTTCCTGTTTCATAATCATCTTCTTAACC
>CAJTYM010000007.1 GCA_910583835.1 uncultured Lachnospiraceae bacterium
ACCAAAAAGGAGCCATTTATTTCCAAAAACACAAACTTATTTACACTACCCTTTTACAATAGCTGATTCCATTCTGCCACCCTCTTAAAACAAATATGCCCAACTCAAGCAAGACTTTTATCTGAAGACGTATTTGCTGTACCTTTAAATTCTTCCATAGTTTCTGAAGTTTCTGAATTAATGCCCTCTCTCTTCAAAACACTGCTAATAGTATGTAAAATAATCTTCCAGTCTCCCAAAAAACTAATATGATCTACATAGTAAACATCTTTATCAAATTTATCTTCCCAGGTCAATGCGTTCCGTCCATGTACCTGCGCATACCCCGTAAGTCCTGGCCTTACTTCATGACGCCTCGCCTGATGTTCGGTATATAGAGGCAGATATCGTACCAAAAGAGGTCTCGGTCCTACTATAGACAAAGTGCCATTCAATATATTCCATAATTCCGGCAGTTCATCCAAAGACGTGGACCGAAGAAATCTGCCGAACTTTGTAAGCCTAACTCCATCCGGAAGCAGTTCTCCATTTTCATCTCTGTCCTCAGTCATGGTACGAAATTTATACAAGACAAATACTTTACCGCCAAGACCTGGTCGCTCCTGTTTAAATATGACAGGTGAACCAAGTTTTAAACGAACTAAAATGGCTACTAACAACATTACAGGGGACAAGAAAATAATTCCCAAAACTGCACAACAAAAATCCTGCGGACGTTTTATGTATTTCTCATATATATTTTGTTTATGAGTGTTTACAGCCTTGCCAGCTAACTTATCTTTACCTCTCTTTTGTCTATTAACCCAAAAGATACTTAGTAAAGCAATGATTGCAACAGCTATTTCAAATTTCTTCCTATTTTTCATTTAACCTTTACCTACCGTTTAGTTAATTTTGTTGCCGGAACTCCCACATAAACTCCGTTCTCTACAATGTCCTCTACTACCACAGCCCCTGCCCCAATCATTACATCCTCACAGATCTTCACATTATTTCTTACTACTGCGCCTGCTCCTATCCATGTACCATTTCCAACTTCCACATTCCCCGCCAAATGAGCGCCTACCGCAATATGTACATAATCTCCAATTCGACAATCATGGTCTATCGAGGCCGCTGTATTTACAATAACGCCCTTCCCTATCAACGTACCCACCTGAATAGTTGCCCCTGCCATAACAACAGTGCCTCTCCCTATTTCTGGTATTTCCATTGGCAAATTTGCTTGAGGATGAATCAAAGATATGACAGAAACTCCCGCCGCTTCGTATGATTCCTGCAGCCGTTTGCGGCTACCAGGATCACCAATGGCAATGAATACATCACATTCCTTTTTATAGTTAAAAACTTCTTTACTTCCCCCTAGAACAGAGCCATCTTCCTTATAATTAGAATCATCATCTAAAAATTGTATTCTTCGATAACAATTTATTTGAGAAGCAAGTTCCCTTACTACTCTTCCATGCCCACCATTTCCAACTATTAAAAGTTTCCCATACCCCCCGGTTATTTTGCGGGTTTTGCGGGAATCCCCACAGCTACACACCCGCAAGGAATGGGGCGCACCACAACAGCGCCAGCCCCCACTATGCTGTCTTCTCCAATTCTAATACCTTGAATAATTTTACTTCCAGTCCCTAATTCCGTCCTCTGTTCTACAAGGACATTTCCTGAAATATTTACTCCTGGATAAACTGTCACAAAAGATTTCAGAACAGCGTCATGACCCACTGTGCAGGATAAATTTACAATTACAAAATCTTCGATTGTAATATTTACCGTCAGTATATTTCCTGCGCAAATAATATTTCCCTCTCCAATTGACACCTTATCAGAAATCTGCACGTTGGAATCAATCAAATTGGGAAATTGGAAATCTCCAATTTCTTTTATCGTTGCCACAATCTTTTCTCTTGTCTTTGAATTCCCAACTGCAACTGCGACTGCTGTATCAAAATCATATTCTCTTAACTTTTCTATTCCGCCCAGCACCCTATAACTATTAATCTCCGTCCCTTCTTCCACGCCATCATCCAAATAGCCTTCGATTTCCCAACTTGGTATTTTCTTATTGATTCGTTCAATTAACCACTGAACTTCTCTCCCAAATCCTCCAGCCCCATATATCAATATTTTTCTCATCAAATTCTCTCCACTATGTCCATGCAAATTTATGAAAATTTATCTATTCCCACTATACATTCTTTCTCAAATCATAAAAAACTACATATTTTTACTGCCAAGCATCCACTCATTCACATTCTACTATACTTCCCCCTCATTTACAATCAGCACTTTTATAAATATATTCATAAACTGACCTATATATCTGTGAAAAATTTTTGAGTCTCTGTTCGCGTATTATTTTTCCGCTGTTCGCGCATTTTCTGCTGATACAATACGCATTTTATTATCATTAGTGAAAGATACAAACACATTTTATTTTATGAAAATGGAGGTATTACTATGGAATTCAATGTCCGTCTTGGAAATCTGATTGAAGAAAGCGATGTGACACAAAGACAGTTGGCTTTTGACCTTCATATTGCCAGTTCCACGATAAACGGCTATATCAGCGGTTACCGAGAACCGGATTTCGCGATGCTTATCCGGCTGGCAGCTTACTTTGACGTATCCGCTGATTACCTGCTAGGACTTTCTGATGAGAAAAGACCAGCCCCTTCTTCGCTGAATTTTGCCGAATCTGAACTAATCCGGCTTTACCGTTCCCTCACACCGGAACGCCGGGAGCTCCTCAGCGGACAGGCCAAATTCTACCACAGCCTTCCGGAATCAGACTAAAGGCCAACTCTTATCGCGTATCACTTTTCCGCTGTTCGCGCATTTTCCGATTGTAAAACGAATATCCCTTTAAGATTAAGGAACAGTTACATAAACAAATGAATGGAGGTATTATCACATGGATTTTAATATCCGCCTTGAAAACCTGATTGAGGAAAAAAATGTGTCACAGAAACAGCTGGCTATCGACATGCACGTTTCCAAGTCCACGATAAACGGCTATATCACCGGCTACCGGGAACCGGATTTCGAGATGCTCGTCAGGCTGGCAATTTACCTGGATTCATCCACGGATTACCTGTTAGGGCTTTCCGATGAGAAGAAACCTGCCCCATCTACATTGGATGCGGACGAAGCTGAGCTCATCCGCCTCTATCGCACCTTGATTCCCAAGCAAAAAAGCATCGTAAAAAGGCAGGTTAAATTCTTCCATGAACATCCTGAAGATAGATAGGGATGGATGGGCACACTGACGTGCACATATCTGCTTTTCTATCATGGGAAACGCAAAGCCGTTTCCTATGATAGAGTTTCCCCAATCCCCACCACGCATTCCTTACGGTAGAAACATATCCCATATGCCAATATGTCCTCATACCCCTCATGCCTCAGCCTCTCACAGTACTTCTTCTCCTCTATCTGGCGAAGCGCCTCCCCACAGCATTTCTCCATATCCTGGAAATCCCTCGCAACCTTAATCTCTAAGACGACTGCACGTCCCTTGCGTATCCGGGGGGTCTTCAAGACGATGTCCGCACGTCCGAGGCCGGTCTCCCGGTTGGACAGTACGCGGTACTTACCGTTCAGCCCCAGCAGCCCTGCCAAAAAGCCATGGTAGTAGCTCTCCCCATAGTCGAAGTAGCTGATGGTCCGCTCCAGGAACCCGCATATTTCCTGCTCCATCGTCTCCGTGTCGCCCTTTTCTATCGCCGCGTAAAGGGGGGCAACCTGAAATCCTTTCTTTTTCTTGTCGAACCAGCTGCGGATGGTATTCTTATATATATAGGAAACTTCCATATTGGGGACTGCCATCTCCACCAGGCATTCCTCCCCCTCCATACGCATGGACACCTTCTTCAGGTATCCGGTGAAAAACAGGAAGTTCCACAGGTTGTCTTCGGCATCATAGATGCTGTCATAAGTAATGTCCTCATGGATGGGCTTCTCCACCGTACCGCCGTTCAACAGGCGCTCCAGCTGCTCTTTCATCTGCCCGTCCTCATCATCTGCGTAATCCACAAGGCTCCTCACGATACTGTTGGAGCTGGTGTTTGCCCAGTAAGGCTTGGGGAACGCCTGGGGGTTGGTACAGATGGCATCCATACGGTTGAGTATACTCCATGGGTTATAGACCTCCGTTTCCCCAAAACAATAGCCGTCATACCATCTCCTAACCTCCTCAAAGCTGCTTTCCCTTCCGTAAAAGGACAGCATCTCACGGACTTCCTTCTCTGTGAATCCGAAATGCTCACTGTAGCTTTCATCCAGGACAGAGCACATCTTCAAATTGTTAAGCCCGGTAAAGATGGATTCCCGCGACACCCTCAGGCAGCCGGTAACCACCGCAAACTCCAGGTAAGGGTTCGTCTTCAGCGCGGACTCGAACAGGGAACGGATGAACCCTACCATCTCCTCATAATACCCATTGAAATAGGAACTTTCAAGCGGGACGTCATACTCGTCAATCAGGATGATGCATTTCCTGCCATATGCTTCAAAAAGGCATTTCGACAAGAACGCAAGGCTGGTAAAATAGTCCGTGTCTTCTGCCCTTCTCCCTCGGACTGCCCGATATTTCTCAACATCTTCTGGATTCTTTAACCGCTCCAGCACTGCCTCCTCGTGCCTGTCGAACTCTTCCGCTATGGCTTCCCTCAGGCAGGCATAGGCTATCTTATAATTGTTCTGCTTGGCAGATTTCAGCGTCAGCATGACCACCGGATACTGCCCCATCGCTGCCGTATACGCTTCCCCCGCCTCCATAATGGCAAGCCCCCTGAAAAGTTCGGCATTCTTACAGTTCTTGTTCGCATCCCCGGTGTCCTCAAAATAGTATTTCAGCATGCTGAGGTTCAAGGTCTTCCCAAAGCGCCTGGGGCGGGTAAACAAATTTACCTTTCCTTTCTTATCGAGCAGCTCTTTTATCATCAATGTCTTATCTGCATAATAATACCCCTTATCAAAAATATTCTCAAAATCATCTACGCCAATCGGCAACGGCTTAAATGCCATATTTTCCACCTCTCTTCTGCCAATCGTTATAATTCCACATCCTGCCGGCGTGCTGCCTGGCAGCTTACCCTCATTCTACTATACTTCTCCCTCATTTACAATCAGCGCTTTCATAAGATATATGCATAGGCTGGCTGTCCATGTCTGCGCAGGCTCTCCAACCGCATACTATTTTTTCGCTATTCGCGCATTTTCCGCTGGGACAATGCACATTTTATTACCATTAGTGAAAGATACAGACACATTTTATTTTATGCAAACGGAGGTATTACTATGGAATTCAATGTCCGTCTTGGAAATTACATCATTTAAAAGAATGGAGGTACTACCACATGGATTTTAACATTCGCCTTGAAAACCTCATTGAGGAGAAAAATGTGACACAGAAACAGCTGGCCCTTGACCTTCATATTGCCAATTCCACAATTAACGGCTATATCAGCGGTTACAGGGAACCGGATTTTGAAATGCTCGCCAGGCTGGCAGCTTACTTTGACGTGTCCGCAGATTATCTGCTGGGGCTGTCCGATGAGAAAAGACCTGCCCCATCCGCATTGAATGCGGACGAAGCTGAGCTCATCCGCCTCTACCGCACCTTGATTCCCAAGCACAAGAATATCGTAAAGAGGCAGGTGAAATTCTTCCATGAACATCCCAACGATAAATAAGGGTATGGGAACTGTGGTAACGTTACTTCCACAGTTCCCGCACCACATCACAGATTCTCTGCAAATCTTCATCGGTCATCTTGCTGTCACTGGGCATACAAATGCCACGCGCAAATATCTGCCCGCTGACACTGGAATCCGCGCCGCTCTCCTCCTCTAATATACACAAATCCTGCACCTGTGACACGAAATCACAACCTGCAAATATGGGCTGCAGATGCATGGGCTTCCACACGGGGCGGCTTTCCACATCGTCTTCCGCCAACGCCCGCATGATATCCTTCGGTTTTACCGGACAATTTTCCGCAAGCTGGAGGACCGACAGCCAGCAGTTGCAGTATGCCTCCTGCGGCATGGGCATAAAAGAAATCCCTGGCAAATCACCAAGATGTTTGCGGTAATACTCCAAAATATAACGTTTCTTTTCCACGCGCCGGTCCAAAACTTTCAGCTGCCCTCTGCCGATTCCTGCCACAATATTGCTCATACGGTAGTTATATCCGATTTCCGTATGCTGATACCAGGGCGCAGGTTCCCGCGCCTGTGTTGCCCAGTACAGCACCTTCTGGGCTTTCTCCTGTGCATCTTCGGTGTTCACCAGCAGCATCCCCCCGCCGGAGCTTGTAATAATCTTATTCCCATTAAAGCTGATGATTCCATAGTCCCCGAACGTGCCCGTATATCTGCCTTGATATACGGTTCCCAGGCTTTCTGCCGCATCCTCAATTAAAGGCACCTGGTATCTGCCACAAATCTCTTTGATTTCTGCTATCTTCGCGCTGATGCCATAGAGGTGTACGACAATGACTGCTTTGGGTCTTCTTCCCATTTTGGCATATTTATCAAATGCCAGTTCCAATGCCTGCGGGCTCATATTCCAAGTCTCCGTCTCACTGTCAATAAATACCGGCACTGCTCTTTCATAGACTATGGGATTGGCGCTGGCGGAAAAAGTCAGCGACTGGCAGAATACAATATCCCCCTGGCCTACACCTACGGCTTTCAGAGCCATATGTATGGCAGCCGTGCCGGCAGAAAGCGCTACCGCCCTGCCTGCGCCTAGCTTGCGCACCATCTCATTTTCAAATTCCGTCACATTCTTGCCCAGCGGAGCAATCCAGTTGGTGTCAAACGCTTCCTTAATATATTGCTTCTCATATCCCTCCTCGCTCATGTGGGGCGAGGCAAGAAAAATATGCTGTTTCATCTCATTCCTCCTGACTGCGGATGATACGTCGGCACAATATCCTGCACCCACTTACGGATGTCCGCCGGCTCCTGCACGACATAATCCGCCAGATTCTCCAGCTGCATGAGAAACCTGTCTTCATCCAACTTAATCGGCATACCAATGTGTATCAATTTATTCTCCGTATCTTTCAGCCCTTCCTCCTCCATGAGCATCTCCTCATAGAGCTTCTCCCCCGGCCTAAGGCCGGTAAATACAATGGGAATATCCTCATCCGGCTTATGCCCGGACAAAAGGATCAGATTTCTTGCCAAATCAACAATCTTGACCGGCTCCCCCATATCCAGGACAAAAATTTCGCCGCCCCTTGCATATACCCCAGCCTGCAGTACCAAAGACACTGCCTCCGGTATCGTCATAAAATAACGGATGATATCAGGGTGGGTGACCGTCACCGGACCACCCTGGGCAATCTGCTTTTTAAACAGCGGAATCACGCTTCCGTTGCTGCCCAGCACATTCCCGAACCGTACGGAGACAAACTCCGTCTGGGAGCGGTTGTTATACGTCTGCACAATCATCTCGCAGATTCGCTTGGTCGCCCCCATGATATTCGTGGGATTTACCGCCTTATCTGTAGAAATCATCACAAACCGCTTTGTCTTCCAGCGGTCTGCCGCCTGTACGACCTTCCATGTGCCAAGGACATTGTTCTTCACCGCCTCATTGGGGCTATCCTCCATCAGGGGCACATGTTTATGCGCTGCCGCGTGATATACAATATCCGGGCGGAACTTTTCAAAAATCATGTCCATCCGCTTTGTATTGCGTACGGAAGCAATCAATACTGCTAAATCAAGATTGGGGAATTTATTTTTTAACTCATTTTGAATATCATAAGCTGTATTTTCATAGATATCCACAATCACCAGCCGCTTCGGGTTGTGTTCCGCCACCTGGCGGCAGATTTCACTACCGATAGAGCCGCCACCGCCGGTTACCAAGACGGTTTTTCCTGCCACATAATCAAGGATTGCCGATAAATCCACCTCCACCGGTTCCCGCCCCAGCAAGTCGTTGACCTCTACCTCTTTCAATTTGCTGATGCCCACCTCGCCATTCACAAGCTGGTATATCCCTGGAAGACGTTTGAGCTCACAGCCCGTCTCCTTGCAGATATCAAGGATTTTCTTAATCTCCTGCGCCGGGGCAGAAGGAAGGGCAAGCATGATTTCATCCACATGGTATTTTTTCACCAGCCTGGGAATATCGTCACGCGTTCCCATAATCTTCACGCCATGCAGGTAGCTGCCTTGCTTAGCCTTGGCATCATCGACAATACAGACGACACGCTTGTTCACATGGCTGCTGTTGGCAATCTCGCGCACCAGCATATTTCCGGCGCCGCCTGCACCCATCACCAGCACATTGGTCCGGGAAGCGCTGTCTTTCTGCCTTTTAATGACCGTGCGCAGTGCACGGTAGGAGTAACGGCTGACTGTCACCATGACAAACAGGCACATGGCGTAAAACACATAATAACTTCTGGGCATCCGCATATCCATCAGCACGATGACGCCCATCTGAATTCCGGCTGACAAGCTGCTGGCAATCACGATATTCATAAGTTCTGTGGCGCCCGCATAAGTCCACAGGCTTCCATAAAGCCTCATCACATAAAAAATCACCAGCGTGACGACAATCACGATGGAAATATACTGCAGGCTCCTGTCAATATACTCTTGCGGAATCTCATTGTACTTTCCCTCAAATCGAAGCAAGAGCGCCAAAAGGCTGGATACCACCACGGCAAACACGTCATAGACTGCCAGCCCAAGTTTTTTCAGCAGAAGCTGATTCCTCTCTATCCACATCTTCATGCAAATCCCTCTTTTCTTAAGTTTTTTCTGCCTCTGCCCTTCCCAGCAATCCTGCTGACAGATAATAACACAGCCATAGGGGATGTCCCCAGGAAATCTCCACATTGGCACAAAAAGAAAAACACAGGTAAGAAATTCCCAGAAACAGTGGCAATGGATTCCGTCTGCCTCTCTTTCTCACTGCGAATCTTATGCCCAAGGCAATCACCATAACCTGATACGCCACATATGGCAGCAAAATGAAAATCCCATGATGGTATGCCATATCCAGATAGCCGTTATAAGGCTGGATGACACGGCGAAACACCGCAACGTCTCCGCCATGCCCAAATAAATTCAGCCTCCTGCCATAATTTTGCCAGATAATAGGAAGCTTCTCAGGCTCCTTCGTCTGCACGCCATACAGACCTGTTGGATACTGCAAAAGGTAAAGCTCCCGCTCCTCTTCCATAAGTCCCGTTAAAAACAATTCATTCCTGTATTTCAAGTCCATGCCCAGAATCCCCGGAAAGTATTTGATACTGACAAAAACCACCGCTGTGCACGCATATGCGAAAACTGCCGCCATTACAATACCCAATAACAGTACCCGGCGCTTTCTAGCCATATTATACAGCTTCTTTGCCAAATTGGGAATATAAAATATGCCAATCATCATAAATATGGCAATTCCTACTGCATGACCGCTTCTCAGCACGAGAAACAGCGACAATGCGCCGCCAGTAATATTCTTTATGCAAAAAGCAAAATCCCCCGTTCTAGCCGCAGATTCTCCTCGCCTGCCAGACACCGCAAGCCTCCCAGCCAGAAACCAATCCAGCCTGGTCAAAAAAACAGCTGCCATCAGCACACCGTACATTGCAAGTTCTTCCGGGCTTTTGAAAATCCCATTATAGTCGACTGCCGGCCGCTTCATACGAAAAATCATGCAATAGATAATGCCCAGAAAAAACGTGGCCTCCAAAGCCTCCATCATATCAAGGAGCATCCTGCCCGGCCTCTCCATATTCTGCCAAAAGTATACAAAAATACTCCCAGCAAACAGCATTGCATACCCTGTTATGGATTCCACCTGCCTGACCACAAACAAATCACAGAGTATCACGCCCAGCCAGATGCCCAGCCAGCTTTTCATAAGCGGTCCGCGCCAGGACCGATTCTGCAGCGGTCTCTCCCAGGATACAAAAGAGATAAACAGCAGCAGCGCTGCACAGACTAATGCATGGTAACGGTACATCTGCGCGCTCTTTAACCAGCCTGCAGCATTGCCAACCATCATCCATACAAACAGTACGCTGAATAAAAACCTGCGCAGGGACTCTCTCTGCTGATGATATAGCCGGCCTCCCAGCCTTTCTCCCAAAACATTCCCTACCACATTTACGCCAGACTGTATGCCCGCCAAAATAACCCACGCAACACCCCCTTTTCTGCCTTTACGAAGCCTGCGCAGCAAAACATCAAGGAGGACGAGCATTGCCATCACTCCGGCAAAGGCAACGGCAAACAGGCTGAGGAAATGCATGGGCGTAAACCAGGAGGGCGTTGTGCGGATCTGTATCTTGGTAATCGAGATAAATTCTCCCTGCACGTCAGAAAGCAGGATACCAATCCAGCCTATGGGCAGCGAACTGTCCATCTGAACCATATTATTTCCCCGGCTCAGGGAAATCGGCTGTTCCAAGAGCTTCTTTCCTTCGCCATCATAATACTTGAGTACCCCATCTACCGGCTCTTTGCTCAGCTGCTCCACCGTGACATAGAGGAAATCCCAGGTCTGCACGCTGCCGTCCAGAAAAAACCGTTTCTGGGCTTTTTCCTTTATCAGACGATGCCCTCCATTTTCCCTCTCATAAATCCAGTTCTTAGAATTCTGCTGCAGTTCGCACGGCTCAACATCATACACCCTTCCAGCCGACATGAATTCCTGGAAATTTATGCTTCCTCCCAACCGCATCATCACAAGCATCACGCTGATAAGCGCTCCGGCAAGAAGCAGCAGGAATATATGAAATTTGCCAACTTTTTTCATCTCTCCACCTTCTTACGCGTCTGCCTCCCCAGGCTGTGAAAACAGCCCTCCCAGCGCAATATAATAAATCAGCCAGCAATAACCCAGATAAGATGTACTCTCCGCCAGCCCTTGCACTATATAATTCACCGCTGCCAAGAGGAAAAACAGCCCGAATTTCTTCTTGACAAAGACAGCCTCGATGCTATATTTCAAACTATAATAAAGCATAAGCAGGAATGGTACGGCAATAAAAATGCCATTGGAATGCATCACCTGTAAAAGTGCGTTATGAGCATTCATAGTTTTCCCTTCCAAAGACTCAAGATAACCATAATGTCCAAACAAATTCCAGCTGCGGATATAATTTTTCCATATCTCATCCCTGCCGGCAAACAAATCATACCATTCCCCACTGGTAACTTTCTCACGCACTCGCTCCGAAATCCCGCTGGCATTTGCACTCTGCCCAGAAGCCTCCGCAACCAAAGACAATGGATTTTCCCCAGTCAAAGGCTGGCGTTCCTGCTCCTTCAATTGTACCTCCCATACTCTGGGGATATTGCTCAGGCACCATTTCCCCGAAATTCCTACTATCACAATGCAAACCAGGCACATTGCCAGCGCCCTTTTCAGATTCCGTTGATAGGACTTTCTCTTCTCCGCCGGAAACTGCCCCCACAGAAACACTGTCCACTCCGCAATATATGCCACCAGGGAAGTGACGCTCTCCGTCATCTGCAGGAATCCCCATATGGTCACAAGACCCAGTATATTTTCTGCTAAAACGCGATTCTTAAGCTTTTCCTTTCCCAAATTCTCACTCAGGTTTGCCAAAAAAGAGATGTTTACCGTTGTAAGATAACTGGCAAACAGATTAGCGTTTCCATATATCCCCGTATAGCGATATCCAGGCTCATAAGATTGGAAAAAAAGGCAGTAAACACTCCCTGCCCAATAAAGATAGCGCAATGCTGCCAGAAAATCCCGCGTAAGCCGCTCCGGCCGCCTCATGCTGTTCCACGCCATATAGAGAGGAGCCATTGCCCCCATCATCAGAATACCTGCACTCTGAATGCTCCTCCCCAACACAAAATCCGAGACCAGAACCATCAGCCATAATGCCAGCCAGGAATAAACCAGGGGATTTCTCCAATCCACCCTTTGTCTGCTTCGCTCCCAGGACAGAATTGCTATCAGAAAAAAGCAGGATGCCAACAGCAGGTTTTCTCTTCTCGCAACTATAATGGTGTTATTCCCCATTTTATTTACTATATATGGGATCAACAAGACTGCCAAAAAAAGCAGCTTGCGCAAACCTGATTTTGATGCCTGGGGAATTCTCTGAAACAATTCCCCAAAACACCCCAACATATGGGCATACATTTTTTGCGTAGTTACAGCCCATATCCCTCTTCTTGGATTAGGCTGCTCCGCCCTCTTATAATACCGCACAAATCCATAAATAATAAAAACAACCAAAACATACGATATCAATACCCTTAGAAATGTCCATGGCAGCTGATTCCACGCAAAATTCTGCTCCTTTTCCCGAAACTGAATCCTTCGTATAGAAAAAGAAGTCCGCTCATTCACAATAATATTGACAGCATAAATCTCTCCTTCTTCCAATTGCAAAATGTTGCGTCCATTTTGCACTGTCTGGCTTTTTGTAAAAAGTATTTTGCCATCCTGGTCACGGAACTCAAACTGCCATTGACTTTCCATATCTAAATCCCTTATCGTTAGATAGAGATAATTCCAGTTTTTCTGTCTGCTGTTTACATAAAAACAGCAGCTAGCATCTTTCCCCTCCGTCTGGATTACTCCCGCAGTGCTATCATAAGTCCATCGAATTCCCGGCTGACGGTAATACCCCGATGATATATCATACAGATTTCCTACGTCATAAAAACATGACCAGTTCATACTTTCTGTTAGGTACATAGCTGTCAGCATCCACGATAAAAGAACACCGGTTATCAGTAAAATGGTAAATTTTAAACCCCTATTGTTTTTTTGCATTGCAACCACACTCCTCGGAGAAAGTCACCCCTTATATCCCTTTCCTCTTCGCCAGTATATGAGTTATAATTATATAAGCAGCCTGTTACCGTGTTGCGAAAATCTTTTTTAACATCCTGATTGCCTTGTTTCTCGTTGTAGACAGCCCATTTTTTATCTTTTTCGGAATATACATCAAAATGCATCCTACACGATATGTGCGCGAATTCTTTATATCGCTTATTTCCTTTTCTTTATTTCTTAACTCTCTTCCCTTACTTCTTATATCACTCTCTTTGTCTCTTATCTCCTTTTCTTTATTCTTTATCTCAGCTCTTTTATCTTTTATTTCTCTCTCTTTGTCCACTATTTCTTTGTGCAGGCTTTCAATTATATTCGCCTGAGACTTTATCTTTTCCAAGTCCTTATAATCACCCCTGTAAGGACTCCATTCAATGTGAAAAGAAATTGCAACCCCCCCTCTTGCCAAATAATCCAAACAGATCGGATTATCATGAGTTACTGTACCTTGCGCCTCTAACATAACATTGCCATTACACTCAACATTTTGATATTCAATCCAATATGGAATCCTATTTCCTGCCCCATCACGGACATCTCTCCCTCTCTCCCATACTTTCAACGCACAATCTGAATCTGGGCGAAAGGAAATATCCAACTTTCCCTCATATGATTCTACGACATATCCAATTCCGTCTTCCTGAAACCACTGAGGTTTAGTAATTACTGCCCTTTCATCCGAAACGGAAACAATTTCAGGTTCTAGATTGCCGACACCAGAAAACTTAAAATCTATCCTTGCCGTAATATAATCTTTATATCTTTCAATTATGTCCTTACCATCGTCTGCCTCATAGTAATTTTTGTGTATGAATCTCTCCATACTCTGCACCGGTGCAGGAAAAATACTGTCCTGGCTGGCAGTCACATCCTCTATCGCTTTTACAATTGCAATAATGGAATAGCAATGCCGCAATGGATAATAACTATTTTTTTCAAAGAACAAATTTGCCTTATGGTATATCTCCTCATCAAAACAGGTAGCAAATAACTTGCGGAATCCAGTAGAATCAAATACGGATTTCAGATATTTTTCCGGAGTTCCGGACGGAATAAACGGATTGTCAGTATTATCTTTTAATCTTGATATCTGCATATCTCTTACATTAACATGAAATGTTCTGCTTTCTTCTGCAGTTCCAAATCTTCCCTCAAATCTTTCATTTATTTTATGTGCAAACTCAATCGTTGAAAAGTCAATGATTCTTCCCCCATCAAACTTAAATTCTAATAATAACGGGCAATATCGGACAAATATCATAGCCATAAGAAGATTATTATCCTGACACTGAGGATCGTTCAACCGCAACTTTAATAATAGAGGATCCATAAATGGAGACAAATCGTAATTATTAGAAAAATAATTTTCCACGGACCATTTTCCAAAATGCCCTCTATTCCTTATCTCCCGGTACATATATATTGGATAATCCTTGGAATTGTCATCGACAATCTGATGTTTTTCTTTCATTGCCTTATAAGAAGAATTAATCAACCTATGCGTAGATTCCACCATATCGCCCAAAATATTTTGGCTATATTGTCGTGCCGGAGCGCACATCTTATCCTTAAACTGCTCAGCCGTCATATTCCAGTAAGCCCTTACCGTTTCCCCTCCCTTACCTGTTATCCGATATCTTTTCCATTCATTTCTTGAATGTCTAAAATACATTTCCTTATGAAATCCTAATTTAGTGTAAAATGAAATGTTTAAGATATCTTCCATACTGTAGGGAAGAGCGGCATTCTTGATAATTTTTTTATTATTTAATTCAAATCCATAACGTTCAGCAATCTCCGATGCAATTTCATAATCCTCCTTGTGCGTATGTAAGGTATCATTAATGGACCTTACATATATTTCACCTAAATTGATGCCCGATTGCAGCATCAGTAAAAATATAACTCTGCTATCATATCCGCCGGAAAGATCTATCATTATCTGATTTGTCTTATTTTTCAGTTTCCGAAATATACTCGTCCATTTCAAAAACCATCTGTCTAATATTGCCAATCCTTTTTCTGAATTAATCCACTCCGATGACTCCTCATAATCTAACAGATAGAACTCCAGCGTTTTATCTTGTATATCTATTTCAATAAGAGCGTCTTTATCTAAAGTTGTAATCTCCTGAATCAGAGTATCCGAATACGCAACACTGTTGACCAAGACTTCCAAAAGAAAATGATTTGCATAATCGCGGTTCAATGATACAGGAAATCTGGTCTTTACATATTCCAACAGCCGGAGAAATGAATTGCTTAGCGCGAAATAACCGTCCTTCCGAAAGAGATAAATCCCATAACTTCCGTTGAAATCCTGCTGAATGGCAATTTTCCCATCTTTTACTTCCACATAAACATATGCACCGCAGCCATCCAATCCCAATACTGCTGTTTCTGTCAGATTATCATTCTCATAAATCCCACTCTCCTGGACAGAATAACCATATAATCTTGTCTCTATATCTCGCAAATTGTCCGAATCTATTAGGAAAAATTCTTTCTCCACATCAAAGTAATTCATGCTGTGTTTTTCTCTCATAATAATCTACTCCTCTAGGAGATGGTGTATTTCATACAACTCACCATCTGCCTGCAAAACAATACTGATTTCCAACTGACTCTTTACCCCAATATCATAGTTCCCAGCAACACAGGAATATTTCCCATTCAGATAATCTGAGGAACCCTTCCATTCAGAAAGCGTTAGCTCTTTATATGTTATCTTATTATTTTTTAAATTCTTTAGCTTCAGATAAGCACGCTGCTGAAATGAATCTGTTCCCCGCTTATACAGATAACCAGAAACTTTCAGCTTACCATTTTTCATTTTCAGGTTCAAGTTATGTTCTATCTGTGATAAGTCTCCATTGACATTTCCTTCTGGCTCCATGTCCCTGCTCCTGACTCCCCAAATCTTATTGGAATCTATCTCTTTCAGAAGACACAGATAAGCATTTTTATTATAATTTTCCCTGATATACCTTTCAATAATCTCTGCTTTCTCATTGACTATCAGGCATATATCAGGATTGTCAATACTGTCGCGATAAATATTAGTAACGCCAAATTTCCCTAGCAAAGCCTTTTTTACCGGAACATTAAACTCCCAGCCACCCATATAACAAATATTGGAAAGACCTCCCTCACGCACAGGCTCCCAGAAATCATATACGCTATAACACAGATTGTAAGGCTTCAGCCGCACAGACAGCAAATACAATCTGTCCTTATCTTCCGCCAACATATCAAAAAATTCATGCGCCCGGGTATTATCTGTGCGCTTTTGCAGAATCCTCTCACTATACGTTGGCATATATAGGAATAGGGAGACACAAATTAGCGCTGCTGTCCAGCGTCTTTTAAATACTATGCCTTTCAAATCCTCTGCCATTCCACACATAATGACAGCAGTCCCCGCTATCAGCAATCCAGCATCCATTCTTGCCAGCCCAAACCGGCCAATCCAGTAAAAATACAGTTCAAACGTCATAATCCCCATAATTTCGTATAGTACCAAAAGCAGCTTTTTCTTATTCAAAGCAATGGAAATCACGGATGCTGCCAAAAATATGCCAAACAGGGGAAGACACAAAAAATTTTTCCCTAAATCCTTTATAAATCCTTTCACAAGTTCCCCGGAAAATTTCTGTTCTTCTTTAGCCCCCACAAGAGCCCTCATGCTTTCAACAGGCAGCTTCTCATCATCCATATTCCAGTTCCGGTACATTTCAATATCATTTCTGCTGATTCCCAAGTTTTCATACAATTCCTTATTCTTCTCATAATCAGGAAATCCAAAATCCCATAATTCCCCACGCAGTTCATTATATTCCAGGTAATAGCGCCAACTCTCATCCTTCAGATAGTAAGCACGGTCAACACTGTAAATAGCAATGCTTGCTGCTCCCACAGACCCAAACACCAGAAAGTACATACCAAGCCTTTTTTTCCAGTTTTCTGCACGTACCTTTACCATTTCCACCATCTTCAACAGGGCTATTCCCCCTGACAGTACAACACATACTGCAAAAAAAGGAAAACGTATCATGCTACCCAAAATGCAGAGGGCAGCCCCCAAAATTGAAGTGACAATACTTTCCCATTTGCCCATTGCATATTCAATACCATAAAACAGCAAAAGCATCCCACCTATGGTTGTAATGGCTGCTACCCTGGTCCATTGAAAAGGAAGGTAACTCTGCATGCCCAAAACCAACAGCAGGAACACACTGCCGGCAGAACCAAATCTTTTTCCTCCAACTTTCAGCATAAAATAAGAAATTGCCACAAAAGCGCAGTACATTGCCGCATAATGAGCCACCGTATACCATTTTATTCCAGGTATAATACCATAAAGCAAAGACAAGAACTTCCCCCAAATTATATTTTCAAACACAAGATGCGCCGTACGGTCTCCATACGCCCCTTCCACAAAAAATGCCATTGCATTGTCATCCGAGGTCTCATAAACAGGGTGGCAGAAACACGCATAAAAGAGAACAAACAAAAGATTAATTCCAACAGCCATCCAAAATTCATTTATTACAATCCGTTTTCTTCTCATAATTAACTCCCTTTAATAACAAAGACAAATTTTATGAATATATCTGCGTCAAAGGTTAAAAACAACAATCCCCAGAAGTATCATTGCCAGCCCTGCCAACTTTCTCCTGCCAACTTTTTCTTTCAGGAAGATTACTCCTAGAACTGTTACAAAAATATAGCCGCTGGCCTCCAACACCGGTCCCAGGGACAAAGATACTTTCCTGTATGCAAAAACAGTGATAAAACTGGAAAAGAAAAACAGAAAATACGCAAATATAACCTTCAGATTCAGATATTCTTTCCAGGAATTCTCGTGGCTCTCATTCGCGCTTGCCTTTAGAATGGTCTGTGATATGGAGGAGATTAACACTGAAAACAAAAAAATAATGATATAGTCCATCTTAACTCCTTTCCTCTGACACTACACAGCAGACCCCTAAAATAATAATGGCTGCACCGATGATATGGTTGAAGCGAATCTGTTCTTTAAAAAATACCATTCCCCAGACCATTCCCCAGACCACCGTAACCGCCTTATTGGCATAAGCAGTAATCAGCGACATCTTTTTCAGTATTTGCTGCCATAAGATGGCATACACACCAAGTACCAACAGTACAATGGCATAGAGCGCTATAAAGGGCACGGACAGTACCGGGTAGCCAGAAGCCAGTTTAGAACAGACCGTACCCATGGAGTAAAAAACCATCAATAAATGCAAATAGATGATATACCTTATATTTTCATTTTTTAAATGCTTTAATTTACACATCTTATCACCTTTTCAGTTATTATCTTATAACCTAACAATTCCTTCAATTTTTCAATTACAATAGATAAAATCAAGGAGGTAACCAGCAAAACAAAAAGCACCGCTAACCAATTTTTAGGTCTATAAACATATTGTGGAAAATAATATGAGAATATTAATGTATGAATCAAAAACATATTCATGGAATACTCCCCTATAAAACCCATAACTTTTTCACTTACCGGAAAAAGACTGGATAATTCCATACAGAATCCACTACATAAAACAGGTATAGCTGCATCAACAAAAAAATGTAAATCAACTTTAATTCTAACATAAATCAAGAACACAATCAGAGATAAATATACAAGCATTTTCACACAACTGTTAAAAATATTCTGTTTTATATATCTTTTCCTATACATCTTTTCCAGCACTCTTGTCTCAGCACAAAAAATTCCCACACACATACACAATACATACTCCGAAACACCATCATAACTTCTTCCAGAAAAGAAAAAGGCACAGCACACAATTGTACATATTCCATACTTTTTGTATAGTTGAACCAAAATTGGAATTAAAAACACCAATAAAACTGCTGTTGACATATACCACCAGGTGGGATTCAGCGTAGGCGTTGAAAAACGGATTGCAAATCCAAGAGCATCAATCACGGCATATAAAATTCCCCTCTTGATTCCGAAAATACCATATATCTGCCGCACTCCTCCCGCTCGCAAAAAATATGTCATAATCGTGAGCATATATACAAACAAAAAATTCATTTCTAGTTTAACATACCTTTTAATGCAGAACTTTCCTAATGCATTACCACTGGCAATTCCTGTTTCTACACATTCAACACGATATGCCCTGGTAATTCCAAACGCTGTTAAAAAGACAAACATCCCCACGCAGATTTTACAGGCTTCACTAAATGCCATGATATCATTCCAGGCAAATATTCTAGATTCTGTTCCATATTTAATGCAAAGTTCTGGGGCTCCAGAAAACAAATGGTGAATCAACATTAAAATAATCGCCATGCACTTTACCATATTTGTCTTTCTAATATCAAACTCCATATTCGTCACTCTCTTTTATTTTCACTGTTCGTCATTTAAACGTTCATCTCTTGATGTTTTCTTTTTAATAACATATTGCGGCGCATTGTTTATGCTGATATAGACTCTGCCTAGATACTCTCCGCTGATGCCAAGCGTAAATAGAATTAGCCCGCCAATCAAAAAAATAGCTGCCATAGTAGAGCTCCAACCTAACAGAACATTGGGATTCATAATCTTATTTATCACAATATAAATAATATATAGAAATCCCAAACCGGCAATAAGAATTCCCATCATGGTCGCAAAACGAAGCGGCTTTACAGAAAAAGCTGTAAAACCATTAAGCCAAAGGCTAAGTAATTTTCCAAAAGTATAGCCTGAGTTCCCCTCCATTCGAGCGCGGTGATGCACTGGAACAGTCCCAATATTTTTGGTGCTTCTGAATACAAGCCCAACAATATAAGGGTAAGAATTTTGATAACGGCAAATCTCCTCAATCACAAACTTTCTTGCTGCAAAATAACTGGTAATCATAAGCCCTTTGGGCTTTCCAAGAAGTACATCGCACATGAAATCATTAAGTCTGCTGCCAAAATTCCGAAAAATATTGTGTTTCTTCTTCTCATAAGTAGCATAAACAACATCATGCCCCTCTTCTATCCTATCTACTAATTTATACAGTTCATCAGCAGGCGTCTGTCCATCATCATCCATGGAAATCACAATATCTCCCGTGGATTCCCGATACCCCGCCATAAGGGCAGCATGCTGACCAAAATTTTTGGCAAAACAAATCCCTTTTACAGACTTATACTTTTGAGAAAGCATTGTAATTTTGTCCCAGACATGGTCTGGCGAACAATCATTTACCAATATAATTTCGTATTCTGTTTTTCTTTGGTTTATTGTACTTTTTATCTCTTCTACAACAGTTTCAATTGTATGTTCTGAGCCATAACAAGGAATTACAACTGAAATTTTCATACGTCCACCCTACCTCTATAAAATCAATTACAGCACTCTGTAATTAACATTTATCTATTATCAATGTGTATATTATAAATAGAATAAAAAGGCTTTAACCCCAGAGAATTCCATACTCCCTGAACGATGTAATTATCAAATTGTGTACTGGTGACAAAACTCTTCTTATTCTCATTTGCATAATTAATTAAGAAAGATATCATTGCCCGGTAAGCACCCAATTTCCTATTTCCCGGGTCGACTGCCGACAAAACACCTTCTACTGCATTATCTGTCTCCTTAATTGTTACAAATCCTACCGGAATATTATCTTTACTGGCAACAACCATGTTCTTATTTTCTATTGATTCCATACTTTCTCGTATCCAATTTTCATATATTATCCCTGCTTTGCCCTGAGTCACATTTGATACATGATACTGACCCTGATAGGATTTAAATGATTCTAATGTCATTCCCATTAAAAGTTCCTTATTCTCATCAATTAAAACTTTCTCCGGAAATTTAATATCCAAGTTATTTTCATTGCAATTATCCACAAATTTACCATGGATTACTTCCTCAACCGTACCTCCGCAAAAAATAGTATCTTCAAAAACTATATTCACAGCTTTTAACAGATCGACAATATGCGTTGGAATCCTCAAATTATAATAACCACTGTGGGATTTAATGTAATTATCTAATTTTTCAAGTAATTGCCGTAATATTTCTTCTTGCTTATCTTCGTGTAATTGGGAAATGCTTGAAAATACAAACTTTACAACATAACAATCCATCTCATATATCTTAGATAACGGATTATTTTTAGAAACGTGAAAAGCAAAAATTTCATTGGCTTCTATAATAAAGTCAGTAAATTCAAAACTCTTTTCCAAAATCATTCTTTTTAAGTTATCATATCTCCTTTGCACAAAACATTCACTCAAAATCAGATTATCATCTACAAACGACACATTAGACATATTTATCACCTCTTATTCTTTCTTCAATATCTGCGCATATCCCTCGATTACATTTTTGCCAAATTGATTTTGGCATAACGTGCTTAACTTTATTTTTCGGCTCTCTTGGTCTATTTCCAAAACTTTAATAATCACCGATATCTCATCTCCATAATGAACGGGACGAACAAACTGCAATTCCTGCCCAAGATAAATTGTTCCATATCCGGGAAAATCATTTCCCAATACGCCTGATATAAAACTGGCAACTAGCATACCATGCGCTATTCTTCCTTTAAACATAGTATTCTTGGCATACTCTTCATCGAGATGCAATAAATTATAATCTTCCGATACCTCTGCAAAAACCTGTCCTTTTTGTTCTGTTACGTTAAAAACTTTCTTATATTCCTGACCAATATATAATTCATCAAAACTAACAGCCATGCTGCCACCTCCGCTTATGCATATAATCTGTTACTACACCTATTATTTTGTCTATTTCTTCCTCCTTAATTCCATAATAAAGAGGAAGTCTTAACAATCGTTCGCTCTCTGCCGTGGTGTATTTATCTTCACCAAAAAATTTCCCATACTTCTGCCCAGCCGGCGCTGTGTGCAGTGGGATATAATGAAATACAGCCAATATATCATTTTCTTTCAAATATGAAATCAAGCTGGTACGCTGTTCAATATCTTTTACTTTGATATAAAACATATGGGCATTATGTCCACAATGCTTGGGAATGCTCGGCAATTCAAGCAATCCTTCTTCCTGTAATGGCAGTAATCCAGCATAATACCTGTTCCAGCTTGACAAACGATTTTGATTGATGAAATCTGCCAACTCCAGCTGCGCCCATAAATACGCTGCATTCAGTTCGCTTGGAAGATAAGATGAACCAGCATCTACCCAAGTATATTTATCTATCTGCCCCCTAAAAAATTTGCTGCGGTTGGTTCCTTTTTCCCTGATAATCTCCGCTAATTCTATATTTTTTTCATCGCGTATGAGCAAACAGCCGCCCTCGCCCATAGAATAATTCTTAGTCTCATGGAAACTGTAACAGCCAAAATCTCCAATAGTACCTAATGCTTTCCCTTTATATGTGCTCATAACGCCTTGTGCTGCATCTTCCACAACATATAATTGGTGACGCCTTGCAATATCCATTATAGTATCCATCTCGCAGGCAACGCCCGCATAGTGAACCGGGACGATGGCCCTCGTTCTCTCCGTAATGGCAGCTTCAATCAATGTCTCATCTATATTCATGGTATCAGGACGAATATCAACAAATACCGGAACTGCGCCGCGCAGAACAAAAGCATCCGCTGTAGAAACAAAAGTATACGAGGGCATGATTACCTCGTCCCCAGGCTGGATATGGCTCAGCAAGGCTGCCATCTCCGTTGCATGGGTACAGGATGTCGTAAGCAGTACTTTTGCCGCTCCCATCCTCTCCTCCAGCCACTGAGAACATCTTATGGTAAACTGTCCGTCACCGCAGATTTTATGTGACCGGACTGCCTCTTCTATATAGTTAATTTCCGTTCCCACCATCGGGGGCACATTAAAATAAATCATTTTCGCTCTCCTTCTTCCTTTTACACTTGCCTGCTGCAGTGAATTTTCTCTCAAACTGTCCATTGTTGCATTAAATAACGGCATATTGACAGCATACGCTTCAAAACCATGGTCAACGGCGCAATCCTTATCATCATCAATGGAAACGCTGACTTTTTCACCTTTCTTATACTCACCAAGATATATGACATTTTTATAAATTTAGAAAAATAGGGTTGCTTAAACTCTCCGCTTACATATGCAGAACTATCTCCTTGCCAAGCTTTCCTGTAACAATATAACAGTCCGTCAGAGACAGCCGTAATATCTCATCTTGGTGATTTCTTTTTATTTCCGTAATTACTCTATCCGTGTTTGCAACATAACTTTTAAATTTTCCGTTACTTATTACATATTTTAAAAAAGTGTATTTGACAATATAAACCTCATTACGTCTAAAGGAACGAAAGAAAAACTCAGGAAAATAAAAAGTGAGAAGAGAAAACATGCCACTTTTTTCTTTTGTCAAACCTCTTATCAAAGTACATCATCGGTACAAATCCCAAAGAAATACCGTCTTATCACCAAAAGGGAAAATACCTTTTATAAACATTGCAATACATACAACGATTGTAGGAATTATGCATGCCAAAAGATAATATACCCATTTTTTATCCTTTATCTTCATTTTGTATCTCCTATTATAAAAAATTAATAGTTATTGTTTCCAATTATATCACAAAAAATTATACAAGTCTAATTATTCCGAATACAAAAATATTTTTACAAATGTAAAAAAGATATTCTTCTATGTTAATATCATTAAATACACAGAAAAATATCCTTTTTATATTTATTATCTCTGAAAATTTTATCTCAACCACCAATAATTTAATCGCCAAATATTTCCTATTAAGCTATGAATGGCAGCAAACAAGCATTTCTCCCACCGCATACACTGGCAGGTTAACCAGCCCATCCTCTCTTTTGTAGTCCGCCATCGAAGTACGAACGGAAATCTCCGGACTATATTTCTCCCGATAAGTTTTCAGGCTCTTTGCTTTCAGATTGACTTCCGCCTTGACTTCCAAGGGTACTATCCTCTCGCCGGTGTCAACGATAAAATCCACTTCACAGGAACCACGGTCATTGGTATAGTAGTAAACACCCAAATCTTCTATGGTTTTAAGCTGCTGGCACACATATTGTTCCGTCAGCGCGCCTTTGAATTCAACGAATAAATCATTGCCATCCAGCAATATGCGCTGACTCAGACCGGTCATGCAGCCGAGCAGCCCTACGTCAACCATAAACAGCTTAAAAGCCCTCAAATCCTCATAAGCTTTCAGCGGCATTCCCCCCGCATTCACGCGGCTGACCTTATGGACTAGCCCACAATCGCAAAGCCACATAATCGCCGCTTCATATTCCTTTGCCCTTGCGCCCTCCCGCACAAGGCCGTAGATAAATTTCTTGTTCTCTTTGGCAAGCTGAGAAGGAATGCTATTCCATATCATACGGATTTTGGGTACGATTTCGATAGGGGCATGTTTGGAAAAATCCTGTTCATAAGCTGCCAGTATGCGCTTTTGGATTTCCCGGACTTCATGAAAGTCCTTATCCTCTGCAAAACTCTGCACCGCTTCCGGCATGCCGCCGACATAATAATATTGTTTGAGCGCGTCAATATAAGTCTGCTTAAAAAAGGTAACCATGGAATAATCCCGGCTGCCAAGAAGTTCGGCAAAGCGCTCACCGACCGTTGCCATCAAAAACTCTTTGAAAGATAATGGATACAGGTTTAGAAAATCCACCTTGCCCACTGGAAACGAAGTGCCCCCATGCAAGGCAATGCCTAGCAGTGAACCAGCGCAGACAATATGGTACTGCGGTGTATTTTCATAGAAATACTTAAGTGAGGAAAGCGCCCTTGGCACCTCCTGCACCTCATCAAATATGAGAAGCGTTTTGTCCGGGTCAATCTTTCTGCCGGCATACAGTTCCATCCCCATAATCAGGCGATCTGTATTCAAATCAGAAGCAAACAACTCTGCCATGCGAGAATTGGCATCAAAATTAATATACATGGTATCTTCATAAGCTTTTCGACCAAATTCTTCCATCAGCCAGGTCTTTCCTACCTGCCTTGCTCCTTCAATTATCAGCGGTTTGCGGTGTTTGCTGTCTTTCCATTCGTATAATTTTTCCATTGCCATTCGGTACATAAGCACACCTCCACAAAGAGATATAGACACAGCATAGCACACAAATACAAAAATTACAACGAAATTCACAGCATCGGCAACACTTTTTACAACGAAAATTGCGACATTAAAAACACTTTTTACAAAGAATCATCGCCAACGCTGACTTCACAATCCTTCCGGTAAAACGCTATCTGTTACTATCCTGTTTCTCTTAAAAATCCCCTCAGAAACTCAGGAGCACGCGGATAAAGCACATATAATAATAGATGAACCAAGACGGTACCTTCTCCAGTTTCTGCAGCTTCTCCATGGAATACCTGCGGTTCTTTTCCGCCAGGCAATACGCCAGCCTGTGGTTCCATTTGCGCTTCCTGTCCTTATCCGCGCAATTGTACTTGAATACCAACGCACGTTTCTGGCTCCTCACCATGTCTTTGCCGCTCATATGCGAAGCCGCGATAGCCCCATCCTCCACTGCCTGCGTAAAATATTCCATGGCCCTGGGAGTTCGGATGACGCAGCTTGTATGCTTAATGTCGATATTTTTCATCTCCTTAAGCCAGATATCGCCAAAGCTGATATCCGCGCTGGCAGCAAAATGGTCCTTACAGTGCATACAGCCGCCTTTCTCAAAAAAGTATGCATTCTTGTAGGCACAGACTAATTTGGAATAAGAAAAAGTCTTCTCGCTTCCGTCCTTATAGACAACGGAGGACATGCCGCGCCAATGCCCGCGCCGGTAATAGAGGCGGCTGGCATCCTGCGTGCTGATTCCAGCTTTCTCCATAGATAAGGTGGTAGCGCGGATATCATGGGTCCCGCTGCAGTACAGCCCCAGTTTCAGCGCCACTTTCTCCTGCAGATCCGGCCTCTTATCCAAAATATTCGTAAAGCCATGCATCATACAGGGCGTCATCACGACCGCAACTTTACCCTCAAACTTCTCCAGCAAATCAATATGCTTGAGGATGGGAATAAACATGTAGACGCTCGAAGATGCTTCCCGGATTTCCTGTTCCGTGACTGCGATGTATGTCTTATAAGTCAGTCTGCCTTCCACAAATTCCGTCTTCGTCACCCACGCTCCATCAATAACCTTGCGTCTGAGCAGATTGCACAGCAAAGCAGTGACCATCCCGCCGGATGCCGCATAATCTCGGATATCAGAATCAAGGGCATAGCCTTTGCGCAATGCCAGGTAATTGCCAATGTACGTTTCGGGATGGCTGTAATCCAGAAGCTTGGGCGCTTTTTGTCTGCGATTTTTCAAAATATCGTCCAGCGCCTCGGAAATCTTACGGATATTGTCATAAGAACTCTCCAAAACTGCTGCATGGTTCTTCTCAAGTTTCTCGCGGATCGGCGCTTCATCCGCCTCAAACCCTTCAAAACTTTTCTGCAGACTCTCTATGTTAAGGCCCGAAAAATCCGCTGCATACTGCCCCAATCCGAACATATCCAGGACTTCCTGGTATTTGTGGCTCCAGCCAATCAGCAGGACCGGGACTTTTTTCTCCAAAGCCCCTATCATGGCATGGAAACGGGAGGCAACCAGGAACTGGCAATGGCTGATATACTCCCTGATTTCCTCGGCGTCCATCTCTTCATGATACCAGCGGACATTCGTCTTGTCCTGGACTGCCCCATAGATTTCATCTCCGATGAGGAGGTCATTGTTGCGGGATTTCTCACTGTTAATCCTCGCCGCATTGGCAATCATCAGCACGCCGTAACCTTTCTGGTTCAGATAGCTGATAAACTCAGCCATAATCTGCGGGTAATCGATGCCCAGCTTCCTGCATTTCTTTAAGACCACGGAGCTGATGGATAAACCGACCACTTTCCCATTGTAAAATGCATCTCCTGCGCATCTCATATCTACCCGCTTACGGCTTGGTATGCTGTCTGCCATCGTAAACGCGCCGTCCGCGCATAATATCACATTGTCGGTGATGCCGATTTCCTTCAGGTTGTCGTATGTACCCTGCCCGCGGGCACAAATCAGCTTCATTTTGGGCAATATCCATTTTGCCAGAAAGCGGTTATAGGGATTATGGAACGTGCCCATGGCCTGCGAATATTTGACTGCCGGAACGCCCATCAGCAATGGCACTGCCATGCAGACGAACGCGTAGGTGTTCATGACAAATCCCCGGCTGTCGACAAAGGAGATTCCCGCCTCATCGATGACCAGGTCCGTTCCCTTGTAGGCTTTGAGAATCTTATTCTTCTCCAATAATTTCCGTATCGGAGGACACCACCGAAACAGCCAATGCAGCACTGCCATCGGAAATGCCAGAAACAGCAGCTTTTCCGGCTGCGCGGGGACAACCTTGATAAAATCATGGGGAAGCTGCTTTCTGTCCTCGGAAGGGTACACAGACATCAGGTTGATGTTAAGGCTTTCCCCATACTTGTCATGAAGCTGTTTGATTGAACTTTGCAGCATTGCCGCTGCGCCTTTGTTTCCACTGTAGCTTGCCGCCGTGATAGCGACCACGATATCTCCCATTTTCATTTCCTCCGCAATATAAGCATAACCAGGTAAGCCAGAAAATCACCGAGAATGGTAATCAGCCGGTGGATGACTGACAAAGTCAGCACCATCTCCGCCCCCACCACGCTTCCCAGCAAAAGCGTAATCACCAGTTCCCGGACGCCAATCCCGCCGGACGCCCCCGGAATCACAAATCCCAACACCCAGGCAATCACATACCCGGACACGATCAGCGATCCATTCTCCCAGGTAACCGCACCGCCCATATAGGCATAGAGGGCAACCATGATAAGCCCCAAGGAAACCAGCACAATGGCATACTCCACAACAGCAAAAAAAGCTGTCCGGGCAAATTTACTCCACGAATATTCTTTCAATATGGGAGTAAGTTTCTTACGAAGCACAAGCCATGCCACGATGACAAGCACAAATCCTCCCACCACTGCCAGGGCAATCATCTGCAGGTACGAATCACCGAAAATCGCCTGCAGGGATTGCTCCAGCTGGCCTGCCGATACGCTCACTGCCAGCAGAAATGCTGCGCCCACCAGGCCAATGACTTCCAGCACCGTGCTTACCGCCAGCTTCTTCTGGCTGATGCCCAGATTAGTGGCAAACAAGTTGCGCTCCACATAATGCATGACATTTCCCGGCAGGTATTTGCCGATATTGGCTTTCGCATAGACACAGACTGCTTCCCGCATATCAATGTCATGCCTGGCAAAAAAGCGCAGCCAGCTCGCCCAGGCAAATCCTGATATATACACAGTGATACCTTTCAAAACCACGCTTAAGCATGCCACCGCGAGGAAGGAATACCAGTTGGTTATGGAATCAAAATCAAATCCCAGCTTCCAGACAGCATAAATAATAAACAATATTGAAAGCAAGGATACGACATTGCCAATTATTTTCCCGGCTTTTTTCAGTTGTTCTTTTGATGGCTTGCGCATAGGTTGATTACCCCTTCCAATCCGTTCTTTCCCATATAATTATTTCAGCTTAGGCTTACGGAATTTGATACCCTGAGCCTCAAACATTTCCTGGTAATGAGGGTCGTTTACATAGACAAATTCATTTTCGTCCATCTTGCCTACCTCATATCCCCGGTCTAACAATTCCCAATCCCTTCTCGTGCGTGAAAATACAATATGCTTACCTTCATCCCGCGGCCTGTCGACAATTATGGTATGGTTATCCAACTGAATCTGATAAGTATAGTATCTCTTCTGAACGCCTTTGATGCCATCGAACACATAAATCTCCTCCGGCAAGTCACCACGATACCGTTCGTCTTCCTCAATCTGGCGTATCAGCTGCGTACCTGCATCTGCACGCGAACTATACTGAGCCGCATAGGATCCATCCCAGAAGATTGCCCCATACGCATACTCATACACGAACAGGCACAGTACCAACGCCATCGGCAGCAAAATTTTCCTGCGGTAATAGCAGATAATACAGATTGTAAAAATAATGACCAGCACAATGCTTGCGGGAAGGTACACCTTAAGCCCCATGAGCGATGTGCTGTTTACGATATCATAACCGCCAAATGCCGTAAATACCTCGGAAGTTGCCCTGTTCCTGTATATATGGGGGAGCACGAATCCTGCCCAGATGAACTGCAAGATCAGCACAGCCGCCGCAGACGGCAGAAGGTATCTGCGCATTTTTTCTTTTTTATGGTACACCAGCGCGGCTCCGCACAAGAAGACCGGTCCCAAAAACGGACCCATGTAGCGTATATACGTCAGCGCCTTGAAATTATAAGCCTTGCTGGCAAACGTATACTCTTTCAGCACTCCCATGACTTTACTGAGCCAGGTAAGGCTCTGAGCTGCTATCATCGCGCCCGTACAGAGCAGAAACACCAGGGATATAACGATAAGATAGGGGCTGATTGTCTTGATGGCAGCTTCCGTTTCATCCTCCGAGGGCGCGTCCGCCCTGGAATTTTTATGGATAACATGCTCCAAAAACCATGCTTTGATGGTATCACAATAGAAATATATCAGCGCCGTGAGAAAGATTGCTGCAATTCCCCCGGTAAATATGAGCACGGTATTCAGCTGCCCCGATATGATGGAACTGACGCCCTGCCAGGCAACGGGATCTTTTAAGTCCGATAAATGCAGGTTAAGGCTCACATTTGCATTCCGCAGGAATTCCCCCTCGTGCCAGTCCCAGATTACTGTTTTCACAAAATTATTAAACCTGCCTGCCAAAAAATAACCGGCAGCGCCCGACACAATGGCAGGCAGCACAGAAACCAGCCATTTTTGGTACAGGAGACGGTAGCACAGGACAACCAGCACAAAAGCAATCCAGACGACCTTTGCCCTGGTATGGGTCGTCAGCATATAAGAAAGCACCGCCATCAGAGCCACCGTATAGCCAGGCTTATATTTGCCATCCTCCGTCAGCTTGCACAGTAAAAATACGCAGACCCACACGCAGCCAATGATAATATGTTCGTTAAAGACCATCATCGCCCTGGTCGCCACGAGATACGAACATGCCAGCGAAGTGACAATCAGATACTTCCTGTTCTCAACTTTCAGGAACCTCTGCAGCACCGTATAGCTGATGGGCGCGCTGATACTCTGTAATACTGCGCAGACACTGAGGATGATGTAGTAAACCACTACGTTGTCAAATATCCGGTACAGGGGGGCAAACAAAATAGAAAAGCCGCCGCCATAATAGAATCTGGCATACGTGGTGAGCCCCGTCCAATCCTTGCCGCCAAAGTATGCCCCCGTAGCCATTGTGCTCATCTCATCCATAGGAGTCCGCAAGATTCCCGCAAAACAAATAATCAATATTATTCTTGGGATAAATGCCGCCAGAAAAACCGCCAGCTTGTCCCATTTATATGTTTTCCCATCATTCATACTAAACACTCCTCTATATCCTCACCTATAACTGCTCTCTTACCAGCTCCAGGGCTGCCTCTATTACTTTATCCATATCGTAATATTTATAATTGCCCAGCCTTCCGCCAAAGATGACCTTCTCTTCCTTGTCTGCCAGTTCCCTGTATTTTGCAAACAGATTGTTGTTCTCTTCGTTATTGATGGGGTAATATGGCTCAATTCCCGGCTTCCACTCCGAAGAATATTCCCTGGAAATCACGGTCTTCGGCTGCTTGCCGAATTCAAAATGCTTATGCTCGATGATTCTGGTATACGGCACCTCCCGCTCTGTATAATTTACCACGGCATTGCCCTGATAATTCTCGCAATCAAGGACTTCCGTCTCAAAACGAACCGTGCGGTACTCCAAAGCGCCCAATTGATAGCCATAGTACTCGTCAATCATGCCGGTAAATAATATAATCTCTGCAACATCAGGATTCTCTTTGATAAAATCAAAGTAATCTGTCTTTAGCCTGACCTCAATGCCCTCTAACATCTTAGCTACGATGGGCGTATAGCCGCCGATGGGGATTCCCTGATACCTGTCGTTAAAATAATTGTTGTCATAGATAAAGCGGAACGGCAGACGCTTGATGATAAACGCCGGCAGCTCCGTACAGGGCCTGCCCCACTGCTTCTCGGTATAACCTTTGATTAATTTCTCGTAGACATCCTTCCCCGCCAGGGACAATGCCTGCTCCTCCAGATTCTTCGGCTCTGCCACGCCATACTCTGCCCGCTGTCTTTCAATAATGTCTTGCGCTTCCTGAGGGGTGCGGATTCCCCACAGCCTGCTGAAGGTATTCATATTGAACGGCAGATTATAAGTCTCGTCCTTATATGCCGCCACCGGGGAATTGATATAATGGTTGAATTCCGCAAATTGGCTGATGTAATCCCAAATTTCTTTATTGCTGGTATGGAAGATATGCGCCCCATATTTATGCACATTGATTCCCTCCACATCCTCACAGTAGATATTCCCCGCAATATGGTCCCTCTTGTCAATCACCAGGCATTTCTTGCCCGCCTTTTTCGCTTCATAGGCAAACACTGACCCAAACAGACCTGCACCTACGATTAAATAATCATACTTCATACTAATCTCCTTTATTATTTTATGATATTATGATAACGGAGGACAGACTTTAACATCCGCAAACGAAACAGCTTTTCTTTTTTTACTTTCACACTGTGATTCCGCTCTGGTTCACAGATTGCATTCCTCAGCCACTCCATGGAGTACCTGCGCTTTTCCTCCAATACCGCATTTATCTTATTATAATCCAAAGGCATGGGCAGCTCCCGCTGCATAATCTCCTTCGGCGAATGGACATAATGATCTGCCAGCCCAAAGTCCCCTGCCAACGATTCAAACCGGTCTTTTCCCCGCTTATAGTTGGCAAGCGCATAAAACTGCTTCTCAAACAGCAGCGCCACACACGTGCCATGGAAAGAATCGGTCATCACGAAATCACTGTTCTCTATATAGAATATCCAATCGTTGATCGTAAGGTCAGAAATTGTGTATTCCGGCAGCCCCATTTTCTCCTTGTTCTTCTTAAACAGATGCGGCCAGCCGTCCAGCATGACGACAATATCTTTTTCCAGCTTTTCTGCCAGCCACAGCAGCGCCTGCGTCTTCTCCGGCGTGGGGTCCAGCACATACGCCGCGATATAGCCTTTTTTCTGCTCGCGGGCGGATTCCCGGGCAATCTCAGCCAAGCGTCCCTTTTCACACAGCAGAATCGGGTCCAACGTATGTACCGCTTCTACCCCAAACTGCTTCAGGCACATATTTACATTCACTTCTTCCCTTACTGAGATATAATTCATCCTGCGCATGCAGGCAAGCGCTTTCCACGCATAATCCCATGGCGCCATAAACCGATCTGCGCCAAAGGAGGTGGCATATGCCACCTTATTCTTATCCTCCTGTGCAAAATCTAAAAAGTAGCCATGTCCAAACACCTTGGTTACGCCGTATTTCCAGATTTGGTCAGAACCCAACAGGAATGTGTCACACTGCTCATTTAACACTGCAATCTCATTTACATGATACGCTTTACTGATATCATAATGTTTTCTTGCAAATTTCATGGAATGCCTATTTTCCATTTCTTCTTCATTGAATGGCTCTATCCATGGGCGGTGTACCATGAGAACGCTCTTGCCCATATCCCTCACTGCACAGTAGAGGGAATAATACGTCGCAATGCTTCCATAATTGCAGCCGTACCATACGCCCAGAATGCCAACATCATACTTTTCTCCCATCTTACCTCCTCGTGCTCTTTGCTTCCTATCTTCCAAGCAGCTTTTTCACCTGGTTCTTTACAGGCGGCGGCAGCGCTCTTTTCAAAATTCGGATACCGCCTCTTTTCACCCTGCCGGGCAGGGGATTGTCCCTGCGCTGAATGTTCCGGTACACGGTTTTTAAAGACTTGCTTAGCTCCTTTAACGCACAGGCACGTCTCTTATCTATGATATCGAGGATATTTCCATATCCGATGTTTTCCAGGGCGGACATTTTCTCCGCCAGATTTTCTGATTCGCCAAAAATCCTGTCCTTAAGCCCAATATCCAATATATGGCGTTTTACCGCCTCCTGCAGTCCCAGCTGGGGAATAATCAGTTTCTTCTCAAAGATAGCTGCAAAATTTATCACGTCGCGCTGGTTGCTGACAACGCACTGCGCCTGTTGGATAAGATACAGCCAGTTTTCCGCCATCCTGTCCTCGGCAAGCTGCACGACAGACAAGGAATGTTCTTTTGCATACTGAAAGATTTTGTCTTCCAGCCCGCTTTGGATACTCCTGCAGTCATAGGCGATATACCGCTTTGGCAGTTCACAGTCTGCATAGGCTGTAAACCTTTCATAATCCTGTCTGCCCAGCAGGAATTCCTTGTCCAGCCCAGCCAGGGCTTTTGTCCAGTCTACAAAAAATTTCTTTTCCCCCAGATATTTCTCATAGGCAGCTGCATTGTCTGCGATATACCCCCTGCAAGTGTCCTGCAGCATGGGCAGCCGTTCCAAACGCTCATGGGCGCTCACTGTTGGGTAATAACGGTTGGCAAAGCTTGTCAGGCGGTATTTCAGGGGCGTGATTTCCTCATCCCACTCCCGTGGGCGCTTTACCATCAGCACCGAGCAATTTCTGCGCGCAATCACCTGGTAGAGGGCATAATAGCCGAAAATCTCCCCATAGGAATCGCCGTTCATTCCTAACAAGGCAAAATCAAATCTGTTCTGTTCACAGCATTCCAGGCTTTTTCGGAAAGAACAGTCCCGCGCCATCCGCAGGAAACGGTATCTCCTGGGGTTATTCTTATAGGGTTTCGCATAGGGCTGCCCATGGGTCAGGATATGGTTGATATCTATTTTCTCTAAAAGCTGCAGCTTTGGCTTGATTTTGCCAAGCAGCGCCGCCCCCTTTTCACTGTTGACCGAGACAATGGACGTGCCCTTGCCATCCGTCATCCTGGGGTCATAGTTCTCCACGCCCCAGAAATCTCCCAGCGTGACATCGCCAAGCCTTGGCAGTTTGGCATAATTGCACGCCTGGCATTGCGGACGTACCATCAAAGACGGCGTAAACGCCCGGTAAAATAAGTCCTCGCTTTTTGCCCGGCGGTAGCTGCTGCCGTTCTTGTATTTTACAGTCATGCCGGTGGCATTGATCTGCCAGTCAAAATGGTCTTTATCCCGAAATCCCACATAGGAAACTTCTTTTTTGCCATGTACTTCCTGTAAATACTTCTGGAAAGCCACCGGAGACGGACCGCCGTGGCACAGCAAATCAATCGTAAAAAGCTGTTCATATTCCTTGCCCAGATACCCCCTGAGCCCTGCTACCAGACAGGGAGTTCCCACATACAGCGCAGGTTTCCCATCCTCCAAAACCTTTTTTATCTCCTGGAACGTATGCCCGGTATCGCTCTGGATATATTTGGAACCGCGCAGTTTGGGCAGTTCGTCCCTCGAATATATGACTTTCTGGGATAAATGGAATTTATCGTCAAACATGGCGCCGCAGACTGCCCCTCCCTCCTGCAGCACCTGCTCTGCCATCAGGGAAAATATGCCGCCGGAGGAACTGACCGCACGGGTTTCATCATCCGCAAATGCCGCATAGCACTGCGGCTCTTTCTTATTCTTATCGTAAGGGTGAAGCGCCGGACAGACGCGCACACATTTGCCACAACGGATACATTTCTCCTCGTCCACCAGCGGATAGAGTATTCCTTCCTCATCGTAGTCCATGCGGATGGCATCTGCCGGGCAAGTCTGGAAACATGCGCCGCAGCCGCAGCATTCCTTCTTGCTGACGCAGTCCTTGACGGTGACTGGCCGCTTCTTTTCCTTACTGAGTGCAGATTTTAACCAGTTGAGGGAACGCTCCCGCTCCATATCAAAGATCTTATCTATCCTGTCATAATCCATATCGGACAACAGTTTCTCATCCTTCTGAATCTGCCCGACATCATAGACATAACGCTCCCGGATACCCAGCATGTCCACCAGCGATTCCATCCTGGATACCCCCCGCTCCCTGTTGGCTACGGCAATAAACGGCCGATGGTATATCAGGGAGAAGCTGACCCCATGGCAGGAATCCGTGATTACAAACTCCGCATGTTTGATATACCACAACCAGGTTGGGGAATCCAAAGCATCAAAGGTATTCGGCAGGTTTAGAATTTCTTTATCTTTCTTCCTGTTTCCCTCTGCATCGAAAACCACCGCATCCAAAATATTGATAAGTTCCAGGTTTTTCTTTTTTGCCACGTAAAGCAAAGCTTCCCGAACCTCCGGCGTCGGATTCAATATATAGGAGAGCATGTACTTATTATCTGCTGCTTTCACCCTGCTCTCCTCGAGGATTCCCTGATATTCCTCCTTATCCAGCAGAAAGACGGGATCCACTACCTGTGTGCCTTCTATGCCGAATTCGTCTTTGAGTACACGCACCGCCTCCGCCTCACGGACAGAAATGGCATCAAACCTGTGGAACAGCTTGGTGACGATGGGCATCTTTTCCACCGGGGTAAAGGATGTATCATGTCCAAAGGAAGAAGCATAGGAAATCTTTTTCTTATCCTCCGCCACATAATCAAAATAATTATTCAGCCCGAAATGCCTTGCCACACCATCGTAATTCCATACCTGGTCGCAGCCCATAAGGAACGTATCGCAATAACGGTTCAGGCGGTGCATCTCCGGCATTTTCAAGTTGGGTGAGATATCTTTATAATGCTTAATGGCGAACATCCTGGAATGAATTTTGCTGTCTATCTCCCAATCATATTCAATCAGGCGCTGTTTGCCAATCATCAACACTGAATATCCCAGTTTTATCAGCAATTTGTAGAGCGCATAATAGGTTAGCACGCTTCCATAATTCACGCCGTACCATACGCCCGCAATCCCAACGTCAAAATGCTTCCCTTCTAATTCTTCAATTATATCTTCCGATTGCTGCCCAATTTTATTTTCCATACATTGCTCCTATAACTGTTTCCTATATTTTGGCCAATGCTTCCTATGATATTCCTATGCAAACGCTGATCAAAGCGTTATATCCCTAGATATTTCTCCCAGAACTCCCGGCTCACCAGTTCCCGGTAGCGTTCGCGGTAACTCTTTGCCGCAGCGTCATATTTCTCATCGATTAATTTGAGCGCCTTTTCCAGCTTTCGCTTACATTCCCAAAACTGCTTCCTGTCGCGTTCCAGATATACGCCGTTCCCATAATTGTCGACAACAATCGTCCTCGGCCTGCGGTATAGAATGTGGACATTGCCATAAGGTTCGGAAATCACAATCTTGCGGCTCTTGACAGGAAAGAAAAATCCATTTGCCGTTGCCATATGAAACTTGCGCCCAAGGGCTCCGGGATTTTTAAACCCTCTCTCCCTGCGTTCCAGCTGCTCCTCGGTGATTCCCTCAAAGCCAACCCACTCAGAGATGGGCTTTGCCTTATAATTCATGGCAAACAGTTCCTGGTGCAGGGCGAACGCATCGGTATCAAGGAGCCAGTCAATTCCCTTGCAGAAATCTTCCACCGCCTTGACGTTATAATCTACATATTTATAGCGGTATTTGCCGATATTGCCCCATATCCATTTGCTGACAAATCTCTTGAAATCTTCCTTCGTATACTGCGGGCAATGAATGGCGTTGGTAATCGCATGGTTGCGGATATCATAGTAATCCAGCGGTCCCGGCATCTTCCCCGCAAACGCCTCATGCCAGATACAGATGCGGTTCATGAAAATAAAGCGTTCCCTGCCGACTCTCAACCCATATTCCACGTCATCCCTGTGGATAAAAATCGGCAGCGGCAGATTAGCGGGGTCAATTTCCTGCAGCGGAATACAGCAATACCACCAGCCCTGGTATTCTACGGTCTCATCCTCGCGCTCACTGTCCAGCACTTCTTCCACCAGGCGGATGTCGCGGTTATTCTTCAGTGCCACAATCTTGCCTTCATTCCACTGCGCGCCCACCTCAAACTGTACAAACGGATGCCCCAGTACAAGCAGCTTCCCTCCTACAGTATATCCAAAATATTCCGGTTTTAAATATGCAAGCAGAAGATAATTCGCCTCTACCGCCGCAGAACTGATGGTCGCATCATCGTCCATCAGCAGGACATGGGTATATCCTTCCCCTGCCCGCTTCTGGGTCTCGATGATTCCCCTGGTAAATCCGCCCACCCCGCCAAGATTGGCGTTCTTATCAACAGTGATATGCTCCTGGGAATCGACAATTCCCTCCAGGGAGGAGGCATTGTCAGATATGTGCACCCACACCTTGCCATAACATGGAGAATCTTCATTTTCCAGAATATCCCGTTTTAAAATTTCCATGTTCCTGGCAACGTACTGTTCACGCTTAAATGTACAGATATCAATTGCCAGCTTCACTTCCTGCGTTGGCTGTAAATCTTCAGTGCCATAGTAGCCGGAACACAATAAGCTACCTGCCTGCAGAGCCTCTAAGACCACATAAAAAATCCCTTCCTCCTGCAAGGCGCCGAATTCCTCTGTGATTTCTATCAGCTCTTCTGTATGGATTTCCCGCTCAGACAGCAGCGTCTCCACCACTTCGCCATCCTGCAGCCTGGCGTGCATCAGCTGGAGTTTGAAATCCCCTTTCAGTTCCAGGGTAATAAACACATGCTCTATAATCGTATATTTCTTCCACTTGCCACAGGAAAAGCTGTTCTGGAAGGTGTCAAGACCTGCCTTGCCTCCCATCCGGAAATAAACCCCTTCAATTCCATATGAGAGAAACGAAGCTTCCTCCATGCGCACATACAGTTCCTCGGTCACCATCCTTTTCCTTCGGATATTTTCTTCCGTGATATATAATGGCAGCAGAATATTCTCCCGGGTAACATCGCGCAGAATTAACTGTTGTAATTTCATCTTCCTTCTCCTTTAATCTTCCATCGTCAGTCCCTGTGCTTCCATGTACTTTTCACATACTTCTTCCACCCTGCCCTTCATCACGGCATGTCCTTTGTCAATCCACAACGCATGGCTGCAGAGCTTCAACACAGACTTAATATTATGCGAAACATAGAGCAGCGTTGTGTCATTGGCTAACAGCTCCTCCATCCTCTGGTTGCATTTTTTCTTAAATTTCGCATCCCCTACCGACAGTACTTCATCTACTATCAGAATGTCGGGGTTTACCACTGTAGCCACGGAAAATCCCAGCCTGGCTTTCATACCGGAGGAATAATTCTTAATCGGCGAATCCAGAAAGTTGCGGATACCCGCAAATTCGACAATCTCTTCAAAATGCTCTTCCATGAACTGC
Source organism: uncultured Lachnospiraceae bacterium (assembly GCA_910583835.1). GTDB lineage: Bacteria > Bacillota > Clostridia > Lachnospirales > Lachnospiraceae > Petralouisia. Next base: position 38,189 of record CAJTYM010000007.1, read on the forward strand.
CTGGAATAGCCCAGGACAGCGCCGTTGAGGTAGATGTTCTCCCGCGCCGTCAGGTTGGAGTCAAACCCTGCCCCCAGCTCAATCAGCGGGGCAATTGTCCCATTCGTGGTAATCGAGCCTTTGTATGGTTTCATAATCCCGGCAATTGCCTTAAGCATCGTGCTTTTGCCGGATCCATTGGTGCCAATCAGTCCCCAGCCTTCCCCTCTGCGCACCTGGAAAGAAATATCCTGCAGCGCCAGAAATTCCTGGAACATCAATTCCCTGCGGATAAACTTAATCGCATAATCTTTCAGGTTGTCTATCTTCTGCGTTGCCTTGTTAAAACGTATCGTCACATGGTCAACATCAATCATGATTCTTTCTTCCATATTCATCACCCTATATATATAAAATAAATTTATCCTGCGACTTTTTAAAGAAAAGCAGTCCGATTACAAAGGAAAACACGGATATGAGGCAGCCGCCTACAAATATGCGCGCATCCGGCAGACAGCCCTCGTACACGAAACACCGGAACTGATTCACATAATAATAGGCAGGATTCAGGTATTCTATGACGAACCTTACCCAGCCGTCCATCTGCTCCACTGAATAAAAGATAGGCGTTATATACATCCAGGCGGTGGTAAACGCTTTATAAATATATTGGACATCCCGGAAAAAAACGTTCGCCTGGGCGAGGAAGAACCCTAATCCGCAGCAGAAAAGATAAAGCTGCACGAGCACCACCGGGAAAAGCAGGAAATACCATGTAAATTGCGAGCGGGTAAATACCATCACAATCAGCAGTGCGCCCATAGAAAATACCATGTTTACAAGCCCGCTTGTCACTTTGGACAGCGTAAAGACATACTTGGGCACGTACACTTTCTTGAGCAATGAAGCATTGCCGATAATCGAACGCATGGCATCATTTGTGGAGGTCGTGATAAATTCAAACACGGTCCGCCCCGCAATCAGATACACGGCATAATTCTTAATAGAACCGCTGCGGTCAAAGAGATTGGAAAAGACCGCTACCATGACAAGCATAATCAAAAGCGGATTTAAAATGCTCCACACATACCCCAGAAGGCTCCTGCGGTATTTGAGCTTTAAATCCCTGACTACTAATTGTTTCATCAATTCTGAATACTTAATGAAGGTTTCTATTCTGATTTTAGTCTTATCTCTGTTCATACTAACTCAGCCTTTCTTTCCAGTAATACACCGCCCTGGCTGCCATGTACAGCCTGTAACGGCTGTGCCGCAGCAGCAAAACAGCCTTATTTTCCACAGCAGCATAGACCATCGGATAATTCTTCCTCATCGTTTCCTCAAATGCTTCGATAGCTTCCCGGTTCTCCTTGCTGTAAGGCTGGCTCAAGTAAATCTTAATCCTGCTGGCTGCCATACGTCCCAGCACATGCTCCATATGGCTTAACTTTGCCGGCTGCAGTTTAGGACGCCACTGTTTATAGAAATCCAGCACCCGTGCCAGCACCCGGTCATAATTATCGGCATTTTTCTTCATTTTCTCGATATTCATGCTCTGCCCTGGCAGCCCTACCCGGTATTGGTACACAAAGATATCCAGAAATGTTATCGTCTCAACCTGCGGAACCGGGAAAAGCACATACTCCATATCCACATAAAAACAGTTCTCATCTATCATAGGAATATTCCTTAAGAGCTCTGTCTTTATCGTATATCCATGCATTTTCAGAAAAAGATTGCCCTTAATCTCCGAAAAATGATACTCCCTGCCATATTCCACCCCAGGAAAAGGGCTTGCAAATTCAATGCTCTTCTTACCAGTCCTGTCATCGACATGGTGGTAGTTCGTATAGACAACATCTGAATTACAGCCCTCCAAATACGCAGACAGCTTGCAGAATGCTTCCTCATCCACCCAGTCATCACTGTCTACCACCTTAAAATATCTGCCCTTCGCTTCCTCAATCCCGCGGTTAATCGTGGAACCATGGCCTCCGTTTTCCTTATTGACAAGGCGGAAAATCTGCGGGTACTTGCTTACATATTCCCCGGCAATCTCTGCGGAACTGTCCGTAGACCCATCATTGATAACCAGCACTTCCATCCTGTCCCCTATCTCTTCTATGCAAAAAGAGTCCAGGCATCTGCGCAGATACTTCTCTACATTATAGGTCGGAACCACAATGCTCAACAGCTTTTCCATGCCTTAGCTTCCTCCCAGCTTCCGGTAAACCCAACGCGGTACGCTGGTCACCCCATGCCCAAACCGATAGGAAAAAGAATTATAAACTGCACGGTTATCGTCCTCTAAATATCTCCTGTCATTATCCAGATAACGCATGGCAATCGTCAGGTTGGCAATTTCGCTCCTCAGCCCTATTTTCTCCCGCTCCTTGCGGTCACAAAGATTCTGCAGTCTCTCCTGCTCCTCTTCAAACATGGCCGCATTTTCACGGATTCTGGCAATAATCGGGCTCAATATCTGCGTAATACTGACATCCATGCCTTCCATCATTCCCTGGTCAATATGGAGCAGCGTCTCCATCAGGGCTTCGTATACAGAGACCGCATAATCTTCATAAAAGATACTGTCCCCCATCAGCTGCCGGTATTCCTCATTCAGCCGCATTACGCACAGCTGATGCAGCTTCGTAAGCCCATGCTTCCTGGAAATATCAAGGTTGTCCCGTATGCCCTTTAAGACATCACAAACCTTCCTCTCGTTCCATGACACGCTCTCATGGCCATAACGGTAACAGTAGGAAGGTTTATCTATGCCATAAAATCTGCCCGCGGCAATCATGGCTTCCACCATAAACGGCGGATCTTGATACCTCACATATTCCTTAAAGAAAATATTGTTATCCAACAGCAATTTGCGCAGGAAAATAAAGCGCTGATAGCCAAAATCAAACTGATAGTCCTTATATTCTATCACGCCATCCTGCTCAAAATGGTATCCATAATACCGTTCCTCAAATTCTTCATTATAAATTCCCTCATGGTAATCCATGAAACTTCCGCCAGCGACAGCGACCTGATTCTGTTCCGCTCCCGCATAAAGCATCTCCAGGATACCTTCTGACGGATACCAGTCATCCGGGTCCATAAATATCACATATTTGCCCTGGGCTTTACGGATGCCATTGTTCCTGGCTTTCGCCACACCCTGGTTCTGCTGGTCGATAATCGTCACACGCTGATCTCTCTTTTGATACTGTCTGAGGATATCAAGCGAAGTGTCCGCCGAGCCGTCATTGATACACAATGCCTCTATCTCCCCCAGCGTCTGCCCAAGCACGCTGTCCAGACATTGTCCAAGATATTTCTCCATATTATAAACTGGGATAATTACTGAAACTTTTATCATATTCCCTTCCTCTGCACACAGCACCCCACATTATTTTCCATGTTTTTTCTTCTTGCCGGATTCCGCCTGCACTTTGGGCAGATTGCCGCTTTCATTTTCTTTTCTCTTATTCTCTGCATCCTTGTCAAAATCCAGTTTGCGCACATGGTACTGCACGTCTTCCAATATCTTGCGGTTCGCAGAGATGATATCTGCTTCCAAGCCCACAATAAACGTCTGGAACCCTAAGAGCATCAGCGTACTTGCCAGAATCAGGGACTGCATGTGCCCGGCCCCGCTTCCGTTAAAATAGAACACGAGGAAACGGATCCCTATCGCAAACCCCAACAGAAAAAAGATGCTTCCGATTATGGAAAAGACCATCAGCGGCCGGTACATCATGAATGCCCGCAGGATTGTGAGCATGGATTTCTTCACGTAGCCGAACATGCTGTTGAACAGCCGGGAAGGCCGAAGTTCCGCATTCGTACGGATGGGCACGGATTGCATGGCAATTTTGCTTCTTCCTGCCTGTACAATCGTCTCCAGGGTGTAAGTATATTCATTCACTACATTGAGCCGCATAGCCGCTTCCCGGCTATAAGCGCGGAATCCGCTCGGCGCATCGGGAATATCGCTGCGGGAAGCCTTGCGGACTACCCAGCTGCCCAGATGCTGCAGCCGCTTCTTCAGCGGCGACCAGTGCTCGGTATCATCCACCGGCCTTTCGCCAATGACAATATCTGTCTTGCCTTCAATAATCGGGCGTACAAGTTTCTCAATGTCATCGGCGCAGTACTGGTTGTCCGCATCCGTATTGACAATAATGTCCGCGCCGTTGCGCAGACAAGCATCGAGACCTGCCATAAAACCTTTCGCCAGTCCCTTGTTCCTTTTTAAATCCACAACATAGTGGACGCCCCATTTCCTTGCTACCTCTACGGTATTGTCTTTGCTTCCGTCATTGATAATCAGGTATTCAATCTCGTCTATCCCCTCTATCTGTTTGGGCAGGTCGTTCAGAGCAATCTCTAATGTCTCCGCCTCATTATAGCAAGGTATCTGTATAATTAATTTCACTTTCTTCCTCCGTATCCTCTGGAATGTATTTCTATAGTATAGATTGCCACATTTTTATAAATATATCACACTTATCTTATAAATGCAACAAAATTGCCCAGCCCTTCATACTCTATAATTACAGTTACGCACTGTACTTTCTGACGCCGTTTAAGGCATACATCAGGAAATAGTAGCAAGAGGCAAGGATGCCAAATCCCATATAGCGGTACACGCCAAACTGCATCCTCGCCGACTTTAGTTTGTTTCTGGACTTTCCGCCCTGGCTCATACGGCTCTGCAAAAGAGGCTCATTTATGCCCAATGCCGCGCCATATTTCTGTAACACTCGCAGCCACAGGATATAATCTTCGTGCAGCTCGTCATGGCACATATAGAACTCCTTCGCCACCTGCGTCTCCATCACTACGGAAGAACAAGGGATGCTGTTGGTCCGCAGCAGCATGGAATATGTGATTTGCCCGGGCACCCCTATGACCTTGCCCTGAGAGGAACCGTCAGGATTCATCAGTTCCCTGCCGGTACAGCAAAGCACGGAATCCGATTTTTCAAGTTCCTCACATTGCGCTTTTAATTTCCCTTCGCGCCACCAGTCGTCCGCATCAAGAAATGCCACATACTTCCCCACGGCACGGCGTATCCCGATGTTGCGGCTCTCCGCCACTCCCAGGTTCCTGTCATTGCAGATGAGTACCACCTTTTCCCCATCTGCATACCGTCCGGCTATTTCCGCCGTGCGGTCCGAAGAACAGTCATCAATCACCAGAAGCTCCAGCGGCACGTCCTGGCATAAGACGGACTCAATCGCCTGTGCAATATAGTTTTCAGCATTATATGCCGGCATGATTACGGACACGGTTGTCTGGCTATTCATGTGATTCTCCTTTTTACTTCTTTGGTGACGCTAGGTGACCTAAGGCATCCTCCCAACTTCTTTTTCTTCTTTGGTGACGCTAGGTGACCTAAGGCATCCTCCCAACTTCGTTGGGTCCCTCCTTAGGTCAGATGGTCCCTCCTTAGGTCATCTTTTATAGCAGTTACCTGCTCCTTATTTATCCCTTCGGTGTTCTCTTTCTGGAATATAATCTTAAACGTCATCAGCATCAGCTTAATATCCAGCCAGAAAGAGTAGCTCTCAATATAAGTCAAATCCAGTTTCAGCTTATCGTAGGGCGTGGTATTGTATTTCCCATAGACCTGGGCGTATCCGGTCAGCCCAGCTTTCACTTTCAGGCGGAAGCTGAACTCCGGGATGACCTGTTCGTATTCATGGGCAATCTCCTCGCGCTCCGGCCGCGGCCCGACAAAAGACATTTCCCCTTTCAGTATGTTAAACACCTGGGGCAGCTCGTCAAAATGCGTCCGGCGGATAATCCTGCCGACCGGGGTGATGCGGTCATCATCTTTGCGGGCTAGCTGCGCCCCATCCTTTTCTGAATCCATGCGCATACTGCGGAATTTGATAATACGGAAAATCTCTCCGTCTCTGGTGAGGCGTTCCTGGGTGTAAAACACCGGTCCCTTGTCGTACAGCTTAATGCTCGCTGCAATCAACAGCAAGATGGGGGAAGAGATAATGATGGCAACGGAGGACAGCACGATGTCCATCGTCCGCTTGACAAACCGCTGCTCAATTGTCAGCCCCCTGTTCCTTGAGAGCATCAAAGGAGAATCGAAGAGGTGGATCCGCTCCGTCCCCGTGAGGATTATATCAGAAATTTTCGGTGTAATATACGTCCTCTTCCCCTGGTCAAAGCAAAACTTGAGGATGGGGTTGCGCATCTTTGTGGGCAGGTCGCAGAGCACCACTGCCTCATAATCCAGAATCTTCTTATAGAGTTCCTTGTACCCCATATACACGCTTGCCGTGGCGCAGACATTATATTTATCCCGGCGGGAATTGATTTTCTCAATCAAATCATCCGGGGAATGCTGTCCATAAATGACAATCATCCTCCTGGGAGGGTAAAGCCTGGTATAAATGAAACGCACCAGGTAAACGCCTGGCAGGATTACCAGAAGTTCCGCACCCATCAATGCTGCCATCGGATGGATGGGCATGTAATCATTGGCAATCATGCAGACCTGTATATAACCGACTACATTGGCAGAAAGTATCGCAAGAATCTGGGACAGGCAGATGTCGGTGATACGAAGGTAACCAATGCGGTAACCGCCATAGGTCCTGGTAAAAAAGTACATAATCAATACATACATGCCGATAACTGCCCAGTTTCCCCTGTTCCAAAAACGGCTTGCCTTATGCAGCATCGGCGTATATACCTGATACCATAGATAGCCAAACATGACAGCCTCTATCATCAGCATAATCATGTTTGCAAACAGATTCAACAAATGTTTGTATTGCTCTCTTCTTCCCATACACTTACCCTTTTATCAACCTGCGCACTTTCTTCCTGTCGCGCCCTTTCGTATCCATTTTGCCCAGTAAGAGTTCCACCGTCTCCTCCTCCAGAAGATTGATGCGGTAGGAAACCTCTATCCTGCGGCTCGTCTCCATTATTTCTTTTATTATAATCTTTGGGTCAGAATTGTCAAACACATATCCGTCCGTCCCTGCCCGGTAGCCAGTGGTCTCATAGCTGACCGGCGCAAGCCTTTGCCCATCTTCCCCTATCCAGTTCAAGCTCACATCTTTCAGAAAACATGCGCTGAATGCCGGGTCTATGGTCACGCCCACTGCCTGCCCGGGAATTGTGACAGTGTAATGCAGTTCTTTGCCGCTTCCACCCTCCACAAAATAGGAGTTCTCCTCGCAAAAGCCCTGTCCATAATCAAGATACACCTGAACTCTCCTGCGTTCCGTCTCCGCCAGCAGTTCCCCCAGCGGAAGCGCCTGTTTGCCCATCGTGTGGTAGAGGCTTCCGGGTGAGATACCGGAACCGGCAACATAATTCTGAAACTGCCGCTCCATCTGCTGAAAAATTTCCAGATATTCCGGCGTGATGCCAAACTCCCCATAAAAATCAAACAATCTGCCAAATTCCGCACGGAGGGGGGCGCTTTCCAAGTAATAGTGCAGTGCGCGGAATAAAATGTATTTTACCGGCACGGCAAAGAAAAATGTCCATTCATAATCTAACACGTTCCACCTGTTATCCGCTGTCTTGCGGAGGTTGGAAAAAATCAAATCTATATCCGCTACGGCAAAGGAAGGTTCTCCTGTTGGAATCTGCGCATCCCCGAACACCTGATGAAATCCCGGCGTCATCTCGAATTCCTTGGTCTTAGCGCTGCCACTTATCCTGCCCGCCGCTTCGCGAAGAGCCTTTGCCGCCGCCTGTGTATCTCCCTGAGACAGTAAGCCGTCCAGTTCTTCTTCCACGGTCATCCCTTGCAAATATTCAAATTCAAGGCAGCCATCCCCCGACAGGCAGCGGTTTGCCGCAAACTGCCCGCGCTCTTGCCAAAAGCAGCTGAGCTGTTTTGCCGCCTCGGCAATATGCGCAAGGAATGCCTGCCCTTCGGGGTATTCTGCCCTTTTATATACGATATTCTTTCCATCCCTGTCACGGACAATGCGGGTCTGCATGGAAAATTGCTTGCTGCGTCCGCTGGAATATTTTGTATAGAGCAGCTGCTCAGATGGTGAATCTGCTGCTCCCGGTTTGCTAATCTCCACAAAAAATGAATTGGCATACAGGGGGAACAGATTATCCTGCAGAATCTGGTCATAGACCTTCCCTTCATCCATCAGCACCAGGCGGTCCCTGTCAAAATTGCAGATATTGCGGTTCAGTTCCCCTGGCTGCGGCAGATAGTCGTCCGAATACACGACTGCCGGAAATTTGTAGTCAGGATACGGATAATAAAACTTGTAGTCCGTATAGCCGCACTCCTCCATAATCCGTATCAGTTCCGGCCGGGAAAAGGTGCGGACATTTTCTGTATGCTGGTAACCCTCCAGCCCTTCAAAGTACGCGCCTACGTGGTCCTCCCGGCAGCCTGCCCAGTATTTGAGCCCAAATTTATTTTCAATGGCGAGCAGGAGCTTCCCGCCGGGACGCACATGCTCCATCACCGTGGTGAGGAAGCCATGGTAAGGCTTTTCCCCGCCAATATAGCCCTTGCCGTATTCAAACACGCCAATCAGCGTTGCATAGTCGAAATCATTTTCCAGGTCTTTCTCCACATCCTGGAAGTTGCCCAGACGGATGGTGATATTGCCGCTGTCCTTATGGCGGACGGCATTGACCGTGCTTCGTTTCTTTGAGAGGTCAATACAGGTCACAGACCTGGCGGTTGCCGCCACTGCCCCGGTGACGGCGCCGCAGCCGGAACCGACCTCCAGCACCTTCGCCCCCGGTACAAACGGATACCAGCTCAAAATATTCTCACGCTCATGCGCAAGATGGTACATCACTGCCCAGTCTTTTTCCCTGGCAATCACCTGCGGGTACTCCGCCTCAGGATAATCCTTCACCAGTTCTAATATATGGTCTTCCACTGCTCCGTCGCTGTAGAGGTCCTCCCCCGGATAGTGGGTATCATCCAGAATGACATTTCCGATTCGCTCCATAACTTCCTCCGTTCTCTGCAACCTATGCCGCACTCCCGCCCTTCCTGCATTAATCCGCCGGCTTCTACACCTGTTTCAGGCAGAAGTCTGCCTACGGCGGCTATTCCTATACTTGTTTGAGAGAAAAATCCGCCTTGGAAAGCGTAAGGTTGGGATTATAGTAAGGGTCTCCATGGTCCAGTGATTCTTTCCATTTGGTCACAAAATATTTCATTTCCTTATAATAGCGTTCCTGTTTCTGGGGAGAATCCTCAAGGCCGCGGGACTTGGATTCATAATGATAAAGCTGCGCATAAGGATTATATACCACCAATTTCCCCAATTCCCGCACTTTCATGCAGTAGTCAATGTCGTTAAAAGCTACCACAAGCTCTTCCGTAAGCCCGCCGACCGCCTCAAATACTGATTTCTTCGTCATCATACAGGCAGCCGTGACCGCACTGTAATCCTGGGCACAGATAATTCTTGAAAAATAGCCGTTGGCATTGTGGTCAAATCCGATAAACGTATGTCCGGCAATCCCGCCAAACCCGAGAACTACCCCGGCGTGCTGGATTGTGCCGTCCTCGTAGTAAAGCCTTGCCCCTACTGCTCCCACGTCTTCCCGCATACAGTAGCCTAACAGCTGCCACAGGCAGTCGGGATGGATGATTTCTGTGTCGTTATTCAGCAGCAGCAGATAGTCCCCCTTGGCATATTTAGCGCCAAAATTGTTGATTGCCGAGAAATTGAATTCCCCTTCCCAGTACACCACATGGGCTTTCTCATTCTCCGCTTCCAGTTTCTTATAATAAGCGAACGTCTCCTCTGATTCGCTGTTATTTTCTATAATGATGTATTCATAGTTGCGGTAAGCAGATTTCTGCTCAATCGAACTTATGCATTTATCAAGGTCTTCGGTATGGTCTTTGTTGGGAATCAGGATGGAAACCAGCGGCTGCTCTTTCCACAGCCAGGCAGTCCGGTAAAGACCAGGATATTCCCCCATCTCCACTTCCGCCGGAAGGTTCAGCCTGTCATAATGCGCCTGGACGGCGCGCATCCCCGCCTCAAAGGCATACCGCTTGCTCTCTGGGTTCTCCGCCGTGGAATTCTCATGGGCGCGCCAATGGTACAGCGCCTTGGGAATATGGACAATCCTGTCGGTATGTTCCGTACAGCGCAGCACAAAATCATAATCCTGCGCTCCGTCAAACGCACCGTCCAGCAGACCAGCCCGTTCGGCAAGCGAACGCCTGACCACTACCAGATGGCAGAAATAATTCATGCTGCAAAGAAGATCCGGATTATAGTCTGACTTAAAATGCGGCTCAAAATACCGTTTTCCATTCATGGAAACCTTGTCCTCATCCGAATAAATCAGTTCCGTATCCGGCTGCTCCTGCAATGCCCTGGCACATTCATACAATGCATTCTCTGCCAGCAAATCGTCATGGTCCGCAAAGACGAGGTAATCCCCGGCTGCTTTCAGGATAGCTGCATTCGTGTTATCAGATATCTGCAATGGGCTCTCGTGGCTTATGACTTTCACGCGCCCCTCCCGCTGTTTGAGCCTGTTCAGATAACCCTCCAAGGGAGAAGACGCCCCGCTGCCGTCCGACAGGCACAGTTCCCAGTTACCATAGGTCTGCGACTGGATGGATTTTACCAGCTGCTCCAGATATTTGATGGGCGTACGGTATAAGGGCACGACAATAGAAAACAGCGGCTCATTCTCCCAGTTCTGCTTACGCTGCCGGTTTAACTCCTCCTCCGTTGGATTCACGGCGCGGCGGTATTTCTCATAATCCCCCTGTGGGGCGGATTTCTGCAGCAGTACCTGCATGGTGCGGGTACAGAACTCTTTCAGTCCATGGCGCTGCAGGAAACGCATCCCTTTACCGAGATAGCTGCTTCCCATCACATTTTCAAACAGGAACGTGGTCACAATGGGAATCTTCGCCCTGCTTCTGCGGCAATGACCGGCAAATTCAAGCCTTACCTGGGACAAGCCGCGATGAGGCATTCTCACTTCAAAGCCCGCAGCGGGCAGATGTTCCACCTCACGGTAGACCTGTGCCACATCCCTGCGCTCATGCCAGGAAACTTCACAGGGCGCTTCCTTGCCCCCGGGACCAACTGCCCGCACAGCGATAGGCTCCCCGCAGGCTGCCCACCCCTTGATATAACACTGCCCCTTGGTAAGTATGGTCTGCTCCACGAACACATCCAGCTGCCGCTGCTGCCTGCGCAGCTCTGACACCTTAAAACTGCGGACAAGCTGCTTCCCCGCCCACAGCAGAAGTTCCTTTTTCCACTCAAAATCCCGTGGCAGCCTCACATAAAGAAAATATTCTTCCTCAATCCCCAAATCATATATCATATAACGCTGGCGCACTTCCATGCCGTCATACTTCTTCGTTTCCACGGGAAGCTGCTCCCCATCCAGGGTCACTGCCAGCTTTTCTTTGTCTGGCATTCCATATTTCCAGCCCTGGATAACCAGCACATCATCATCTTCAATGTGAAACCTGACTCTAACTACGTTAAACTTCTCCAGCATATGTCCTGTCCCTCTACTCTATCTCCACAGTGGATTCCATATCGAAATAGCCCACCGTATTTTTCTCGGAAACAACTCCCAGGCTGCACACATCATAGAGCCTGTGGTGCACCTTGAACTCCTCCTTCTCATATCCCGTACAGCCAAAAGACAACAGGTACTCCCCGCCCTGCAGCGTCATTTTCTGGGAAAAGCTGACGGTTTTTGTATCTCCCTTTTTCACCGGCTCAAACATTTTTTTCTCAATCATGGTATTTGTGCCAGTTAACTCAATTCCCATCAGATTTTTTAAGGTAAATGCAAAAATCGGCTCTGCCACATCTTCATGGAACTGCACTTTCATCTTAATCGTGAACGGTGCGCCTTTCTCAATCACATTTGACAGCTTGCCGGTCTCATCCACTATGGCAAAATCTATGATTTCCGCCCGCTTATCGCCATATTCCAGAGTCTCAGGATTGATGCTGATATTATCCCTCCATTTACCGGCGGAGTCTTCGGGCTTCCACAAGGCCGTATTCTCCAGGCGCTGCGCTTCCTTCTGCTCCACCAGAGCCATCTTATAGCGGTCCACCGCCTCCTTGGGCGTTCCTTCCATCACCTTCACGCCCTTGTTCAGGAGCACCGCCCGGTCGCAGTATTTGGTGATACTGCTCAAGTCATGGCTGACGAAGAGAATCGTCCTGCCCATCTCCTTAAATTCTTCAAATTTGCGGTAGCATTTAGCCTGAAAAAACACGTCCCCTACGGACAATGCCTCGTCCACAATGAGGATTTCCGGCTCAATGTTGATTGCCACTGCAAAGGCAAGGCGCACGAACATGCCGCTGGAGTATGTCTTGACCGGCTGGTTGACAAACTCCCCAATATCTGCAAATTCCAAAATATCATCCATCTTCCCTGCAATCTCTTCCCTGGTAAATCCCATCATCGTGCCCTGCAGGTAGACATTCTCGATTCCCGTATATTCCTGGTTAAATCCTGCCCCTAATTCCAGCAGCGCCGAGATGCGGCCCCTTACCTCCACGGTGCCGCCCGTGGGGGCAAGTACGCCCGTGATAATCTTGAGCAGCGTAGATTTGCCGGAGCCATTCGTGCCGATGATGCCGATGGTCTCCCCCTTCTTAATCTCCAGGTCCACGCCCCGCAATGCCTGATGCTCCCGGTAGTTTTTGTTCCTCGCAAGCCCCAGCGCATCTTTGAGCCGCGCGGAGGGCGTATCATAGAGTTTATAGACTTTACTGACCTGCGTCACCTTGATTGCCGTCTGTTCCATATGGTTCCCTCCTACAATACATCCGCAAAATGCACTTTCAGCCGCCGGAATACCGTCACGCCAACAAAGCAGATTGCCGCCGTAAAACACCAAAAATACAAGGTCATCCACGGATGCTCAAAAAACCATACTTTGTCAATCAAAGCCTCCCGGTAACCCTGTACAATATAAAAAAACGGATTCAGTTCTATCACTACCAGTACTGCATGAGGTATCCTTCCCTGCATATCTGACAGCTTCCACATAATCGGCGTTGCCCATATTCCCACCTGCAAAGCAATATTTACAATCTGCCTGACGTCCGGGAAAAATACGGACACTGCGCTCGTGAGATAACTGATGCCCAACGCCAGCAGCAGCACGCCAAAGCTGTAGTAGATGACCTGCAGCACATAAAAGTCAGGGAAAAAACCATAACATATAAACAAAACCACCATAAATGCCACAAAAAACACATGTACAAAAATGGAAGAAAATATCTTTATCACCGGCAAGATGTCAATGTTGAACATCACTTTCTTTACCAGGTAATTGTATTCCATCAGCACTGCAGTCCCAGCGCTGACACAGTCTGAAAAGAAAAACCACGGCACAATGCCCGCCACCAGCCACAATACATAGGGCAGAGGCAGTTCCCCGCGGATGGACGCCGTGGCCCCTATCGCCAGTTCAAAAACAAACCAGTAAATCAACACCGTGATTACCGGCTGTACAAACGCCCATACCGTGCCCAGATAGGAGCCAGCAAATTTTGTCCTGAAGTCGTTCTTTGCCAGGCTCCTTATCAGCGTTCGGTTCTCAATCAGTTCCAACACAAGACTTTTTGATTTCTGATTCATATTCCGTCTTACTTTCCTATCGTGACTTTCTTACTTTTGCTCCATTTCCCATAAACTTTGTTCTTCATGGAATCCAGCTTATAGGCGCGTACCTGCACATAATACCTGCTTCCTGCCTTAAGGCCGGAAATCGTCTTTTTCGCTGATGTTGTCTGTACCTTTTTCGCAGACTTCATATTTGACTTCGTAGAATAGCGTATCTGATAGCCCTTGGCATCGCTGACCTTGCGGATGGTAACCTCAAGTTTCCTGCCCGACCGCTTTTTCAGCTTTTTGACAGAGGTACTCTTTACCTTTACTTTGGTCCATTTGGCATAGAGCGTGGTGTTTCCGCTTACCCCATTGCTGAAATTCCATTTCACGGTGCAGTCTGGATTGCTGTACCAGCCAGCAAACTGGTATTCTTTACGTTTAGGGTTAGCGGGTTTCTTTACTGTCTCCTGCGGCCACACTTTCAGTGAAGAAACCTTGCTTCCGCCCTTGGTATCGAACTTAACGGTAAATTGCCTGCCTTTGACTGCGGCAGCGGTAACCTCGCTGTCCTTCTTGCCATCACATACGGCAACTGCTTTCACTGTCACGTCTGAATTCACCAGAAAAGGTTCTGTATAATGAAAACTTCTGCTGAATGAAGCGGAAGGTTCATTATTATCTGTCGTATAATAGATATCCGCTCCCGGCGTTGCCGAGCTAAGCGTCACGCTCACGCCTTTGGACGTCCTTCTCTGCGTTATCTTGGGCGCTGCCACCGTCTGTCCCGGCAGATACGCGGTTCCCACCTGGTCCTGGGTAGAACCCATGTCCCTGGTACACTTGGGAATCAAACCGGAATACAGAGGTTCCGCTGTATGGAAGCCCTGCTTATCCATGGGACCGGTAAATGTCGCCTCACCAAGCCCAAACCAGGTATACTGCAGTTCAAGCCCATATTCCCCATCAAGATCATCCCAGGTACAGTCCACATAATACCAGGTATCGTTCAGGCAGACAGCGTTCCAGGCATGTCCTTCCACAATTGGGCTGCCAGAAAAATCATAACCCATTACCTTGCGGCTGGTGATGCCTACGACATCGATCCCCACACTGTTCATGAGGATTTCAAACGCTTTAGTGTAACCTGCACAGACCGTATAGGAATCACAAAATACACTGTATGCGCTCTGATGGTACAGGGTATTGGGGCGCTGCGAGGCATATGCATGGTCATATTGCACTTTCTTGATAATCAGGTCATGGGCAATCTTTGCCTTCTCTAACTCCGTAGCCCCTTTCTCGACCTGCGCTTTCATATCGTTAATCTTTGCTTTCAGCTTCTGTGTCTCTGATTTCCTGGTCGAACCATTGGCAAACTTATCATAAAATACCGGCGTCAGAGACTTGCTGCTGCGCAGATAAGAGCTGTCCAGAAAATAGTACTGGGGATTGGCATAAAGAAACATCAGGTATACGTTGCTCGCTTTGTTGGAAGTCATGCCCAGGGTCTGGAATTCTACCCCCAGCGCTGCATAGCAGGAACTTTTTGCCCCCATCTCATCACTGACTGTCACCAGCTTCGCGTTATTGGCTGTGGCAAGATATTTCCTGCACTCCGCATCCAGAAGATCCCAGAACTGGCGCGCCCTCTCGTCTAAACGGTTATAAATATAGTTGGACGAATATACATCCCAGGGAGAATTATACTGCTGTGAGCCATAAGTGTCAGAATACCGCCACAATTGCCCGCCCGCTGTTAAATCCTCCGCGCTCAGGATACCAATTTCCTCCGCTGTCTCATCTGAAATATCAATCGCCTCCAGCTGCATGCCGCCGACATAATCTGATCCCGCTTCGGTAGCTTCATCTGGAGAAACTGTCGCAGACGCATCTGCTGGCAATGCCGTAAAAAGCATGATCCCCGCCAACAAAATCGATAAAATGCGTGTTCTCATATGATTTCCCTCCTTCATAATTTACTGCTTCATTAATCCCTTCCTTGCAAAACCTCTCATTACTTCCTGTTACGGCTGTCCACATATGCATCCAGGCTTCCCCAGACCTTGTCCTTGTCAGACATTATCAGATCTTTCTCCGTCATCCCTTGCGGCAATGGCCAGTCAATGCCAATCTTCTCATCTTTCCACAGTATCCCGCCCTCATCATTGGGATGGTAGAAATCTGTCACCTTATAACAGAATTCTGCATAATCGGACAGCACGACAAACCCATGTGCAAATCCCTTAGGGATAAAGAACTGCTTCTTATTCTCCGCTGACAGGATGACGCCGAACCATTTGCCGAACGTCTCGGAACCCTCGCGCAGATCCACAGCCACGTCAAACACCTCGCCGCTAACCGCACGTACCAGCTTATCCTGCGGATAATTGATCTGGAAATGAAGTCCGCGCAGCACGCCTCTCTTAGATGCTGACTGGTTGTCCTGCACAAAATCACAGTCAATCCCCGCTTCCTTGAAATCATTGTAATTATATGTCTCCATAAAGTACCCGCGTTCATCCCCGAACACCGCCGGCTCAATCACCTTCAGCCCTACAATCCCATTGCAGTTGTCCGTCACTTTAATCTTTCCCATCTTAACCTCCTCCTTCTGGATGTAAATTATTTTATAGACAAGTCTAAGCGCATGTTATTCTCATTGTCAGCTTTGTTACAGCCCCTGGGCAATTTCCATCAGATACTGCCCATATTCCGTCTTCATCAGAGGCTTTGCCAATTTCTTTAACTGTTCTTCATTGATGAATCCGCGCTTATAAGCTATCTCCTCGATACAGGAAATATAAAGCCCCTGACGTTTCTGGAATGCCGACACAAAATCAGCCGCTGCCAGAAGCATATCGTGATTCCCGGTATCCAGCCATGCAAATCCACGTCCCAAAGTCTCCACTTTCAAGTTGCCGCGCCTTAAATATTCGTTGTTGACACTGGTAATCTCAATCTCCCCGCGCGCGGAAGGCTTGACATTTTTGGCAATCTCCACCACATCATTGTCATAAAAATACAGTCCCGGCACTGCATAATTGGACTTCGGCTGCTCTGGCTTCTCCTCAATGGAGATGGCCGTTCCTTCCTCATCAAACTCGACAACGCCATACTCTCTGGGGTCCCGGACATAATATCCGAAAATCGTCGCTCCCGGCTGGCTGTCCGTCCTCTCTGCGACACGCATAAGCACTTTGGAGAAACTCTGCCCATAGAAGATATTGTCCCCCAGCACCAGAGCCACAGCGTCCTTGCCGATAAACTCCTCCCCGATGATAAAGGCATCGGCAAGCCCTCTCGGTTCCTCCTGCACGGCATAGGCAAACCTCATGCCAAGCTGGCTTCCGTCCCCCAGCAAATCCTCAAACACCGGCAAATCCCTGGGCGTGGAAATTATCAGCACCTCACGGATTCCTGCCAGCATCAGGGTGGACAGGGGATAATAAATCATCGGTTTGTCATACACCGGCATAATCTGCTTAGAGATTGCCTTCGTCAATGGATACAGCCTTGTCCCGGAACCTCCGGCTAAAATAATTCCTTTCATTGGTTAACCTCCAAATCATTTTTTTCTCGGGCATATACGCTTCTTGCCCCTGTAGATTCCACCAGCCCATAGCCAAGCTGGGCAAAATAACCATCCATCTCAAAAGAACTGAACGTTACAATATAATCAATCTTTCTCTTTGCAAGGGCTTTGGACAGACGTTCCTCTTCATCCTTCCTTCCGAAGTTCACGGCATGGATAATCGTTTTCTCCGCCTTGTACCCATTCTTTACATTCTTATATCCATCCGTATGGTTATAATCCAGATAGGCCTTGCGCCTGATTCCCCACACGAGCGAGGGGTCATACAATCTCGCCGCCACCTGGCATTCGATATCAAATGCCACGACAGGATTCTCTATCTCCCCATCGTTGTGCCGCTCAATGATATCGCAGACCTGTACCACATCGCCAGGCAGGTTATAGATGTTTTCCGGCATACGCAGGCTTCCTTCTGTCAGGAAAGTGCTCGTCCCACCTTGAAACAAAGCAATCAGCAGCACAAGTACTGCCGCTTTCTCCCAGAATTTCCGGCGCTCCATAACAGATTTCGTGCCCGCCCAGGCAATCAGCAGCAAAATCGGCACTGCCCAGATAAACCGGTAGAAGGTCAAATCCGACGTCACTTTTCCTACCAGCCGCAGCGATACGTTATTGAACACAAACAGGACACTCAGCAAAACTACAAACAACAGACGCTTGCGCCCTTTTTCATCTACCTTGCAGAAACAATAAATCAGGCAGACCAGAAACAAGGTCAGGAACACGGTTGGCCCCATATAGGTCTCAAACACCTGCTCCACACTCTCCACAACATACATATTCTATCCTCATCATCGACCATATTCTTTGGCTGCAGTCCACGCCCGGATACAATCACCCGACCGTAATCCGCAGCCCCTTGGTATACATAAAATACAAAACCATATAAACCACATTGGGCAGTATGCAGACAAAGGCGCGCCAGAGGATTGCCCATCGGGGCTCGGCCAGCCACTCCGCCAGCACGGCAATGGCAACCATCGCCGGGACAATCACCAGTGCGGACATTGATAACGGCACACTGGCAAAACAGACTGCAAACGTCAGAAACCAATGCTCACGCCTCTGCCTGTCTTTCCACAGGCAGAGCATGGCATAAAACACTGCCGGAATTACTACATTGGCGCAAAAACCTTTGGCCTCATAGCCCCGGACCAGCAGAAAGTCCGATACGGTATAATTCGTATGGAACCCCAAATGCAGGGCAAAGACCAGCCCCGTCAGGAAAAGCGCTTTCTTCTCCTCATCCGGGAAAAGCTGCCTGCCTATGGCAAACAATATCCCGCCATGCATGAGAATGCAGAGCATGCCAACCACATATCTGTGCAGTACCATCCCGCTGATACCGGTCAGTTTACACAACAACGCAGAATGCATATAGAACGTGGAAATCGCATAGCGCAGATTCAGTGATTTCACCGGAGCGCCGGAAGCGCCATCGTATGCGTACATGGAATCCGTGCGCACCGTGATGTCGACTGTCCCCACATAGTAACTGGTATCCCAGCCCAAATACTGCTGCAGCGCTGCAAAGAAACAGCAAAACAACACCAGCAGAATCACTGCCAAAAGCAGGAGCCCCCGGTTCCTCCACAGTCCGGCAAAACTTTTGTACAGCAAACTGCCCAACTCTTTCCTGCCCTGCCAAAGTGCATAAATATTAATCGCCGCTGCGATAACCAGCCACAAGAATACCAGTTCATGAAACGGCCTCTGCAGAAAGATTAACGGCAGTGCAACAACCTGAAACATTCCGAAATATACAAAGAAACCTAAAATGGCTGTCTCATATCCTCTGGGGCTTAAGCGGAATAATCTGCAGGCTGCAACGCCGAATACCGCAAATTCTATTCCCAACAGTAAAAGCACAAGTACGCATACTGCAAGCTGCATGGTTTATTTCTCCTAATTTTTTCATTAATTATAACACCATCCCACAGCAAATGCAAATTTATCCATCTGCCCTATCTGCGGTACATGATGTGGAGCCTTGCCGGCACGAATCTCGGCACCAGCTGATCCCAGGAGGAAATGCCAATCAGTCCCAGGTAACGGTTCGTGTATTGGAATGTGACGACCGTGTCCATATATTTATAGACCTCAAAGGCTTCTTTTCCCGCGATTCCCATGGGAAGGCCCTGGGCAACCTCCACCGGATGGTCGTAATAGCTGCGGATGATAAACGCATCCACCGTTGGATTGCACGCCGCAATGTAGTAGCTGGCTGCAATTGCCGCTGCCTGGTTTGCCTGTCCCCAGTTGGAGGCATAGCCTTGCTCAGAGAGGATCACGCGCACCTTGGAACCATAATTCCTCTTGATGTAATTCGTCAGCACATCCAGATTCTTCATCGTAATGTAGGGGCTGTTCTCATCGTAAGTGATGCCATAGCCATCCCAGAAATTCGTGTAGGTCAGCGGGGCGGAATACGCATGGTAGGCAAGATTCCACTGAATCCCGCTCTGAACTCTTGCCAATTGCGCCACAAACGCAGCGATGGAATCCCTTACGCTGTACCCGCCCGGGACAGACGTATTCCAGAGATTATCCATACAGATGAATACCTTGGCATTGGAATATTGGCTGCGCACGGCAACATACAGGGCACGGAACGCATGGGCATAAATCTTAAAATAAGCATTCGCCGAAAGGGAACCCGCATAATTCCAGCTTCTGGGATTATTGATTTCATTTCCCAAAATCCAGTTGGACACATAGCATTTCTTAGTGCCAAACACACTGCCCAGATAACAGAACATCGCTTCCATCTTCTCCCGACCGCCATCGCGGCGCACGTTCCACAGATAGTAGGGCGCTGCCCCTGCCGCCCTTGCACTCGGGTCAATCAGGTCAAGCTGGCCGCCTACCCAGTCCAAAAGAATCTGCATGGTAACATTAATTCCCTTTTTATTGCATTCTGATACAATTTGCTTCAAAGAATCCATACTATTGAAATAATATGTCTTCCCATTATATTTGTAGGGCACGGTCGGATTCACGCATACAGAGGAAACCGTCAGGTTGAGGAAATTATTCTTTGCCCCGCATGCATCAATCTCCTGCATATTATTGTAAAACTGCATCCCCTTCTTCGTTGCGCCCGGTTTGTATTTGGACTTGTTCTTCGCCGCTTTCTGCGGGCCGCTGACAAAGGATGGCTTGCTGATCAGATAATATTTCCCTTTCTTTTTCACGGCAATGGCAAACTTTGCCATCACATAGCCCTGATTCTCCGAGGTCTTCAGCGTAAAACTGAGATTCCTTTTCTTGTATACTTTCTTTGCCGCTTTGTAGGGCTTGCCCGTGTAAGGGTTGACATACACCAGGTAATAGCGGTCGTCCGAACTCGCCACACGGCTCGTCACAGTGGCTTTAACGCTGACTTTTCCTGTTCCAACTACTTTACAGGTTTTGATTTTTGTATATTTCGTGTTCGGCTTGCGCGTGCATTTGACCCATTTTGCATAATATTTCTTATTGCCGGTCGTTCCCTTCTGTATCTCACTGACGCGCTTCTTTAACCTTGCGTCCCGGTACCAGCCGTCAAAATCGTAACCCTTCCTGGTAGGGATGGGTAAGGAAAATGTCTTGGACTGGATATTGTATTTTTTCTTTGCCCCTTTCGCCAGTTTGCCATTCCTGGTCTGGTACTTGATGGTATAATTGATTGGCGTCCACTTGGCGTAGAGCGTCACCACGCCCCCCGCTTCCGCAGTCAGCGTCTGCACACTGGCTCCGTTCGCATATGTCTTGCCCTTGCCGTCCTTCTTGGTGTTCCAGCCTGCAAAAGTATAACCGGTACGCTGAAAACGGTTCGTGCCCAGCCTGCTTGCCGTGCCATACACATGCTTGGTGTTGGCAACAGAACCGCTCTTTGCCCCATTGCCGTTGTATGTGACCTGGTAAGAATTTCCTTTCCACATAGCATAGAGGACAACGGTGCTCCCATCCGCCTGGTCTGCAAAAGATACGCTTTCCTGCTGCCCATAGGTTTTGCCCTTGCCGTCCTTCCTGGTATTCCAGCCCGCAAAGGTGTAGCCCGTCTTCGTAAATTTATTCTTCGTCAGTTTCTTGCTCTTGCCGCAGGAAAACGCCTCCGCGCTCATGGTGCCGCTTCCGCCGTTCGCCTGGAAGCTCACCTTGTACTCTCCACGCCTCCAGACTGCTTTCAGCACTACCACTGCGCCATCCTGGTCTGTGAGGTTCTTGGCAGCAGCTCCCTCCTGGTAGACGCCAACGCCTTCCTGCTCCCAGCCGATATGCACATAATTCTTTTTGTACAGCCCGCTTACCGGAAGCTTTAATTCCTCGTCATAAGCCATCAGCCGTTCCGCAGGCGCTTCCCCGCTGCCTCCATTAAGGTCAAACTGTACACGGTATGTAATCGGCGTCCAGGAAGCAGACAATGTCATATCTTCCATGACCGGCGCAGAAAAGCTGTAATAGTTCCCCTGGCTGTCCAGCCATCCCTGGAAGAGATAGCCCTTTTGGCTTACCTCTGCCACGTCTTCTGCCGCGATTGCCTCTCCCTCTTTCACACGCAGCGAAAAGCTGTTCGTTCCCGCCACTGTGACGCCCCCATTTAAATCAAACGTAACTGTGTATCTCGTCTCTTCCTCCGGTGGGTTCTCCCCCTCTTCCGGCGGGTTCTCCCCCTCTTCTGGCGGATTCTCCCCCTCTTCTGGCGGATTTTCCCCTTCTTCCGGCGCTGTACGCACCTCTTGCTTATTTTCTTGATACTGCTGCGGCTCCTGCGCGATCCCCATCGCATAGAGACTGCCTCCATCCATGGTAAACAACAGTATGGATGCCAACAGTATGCATAATATCCTCTTCTTTTTCATTTTAATCCCTTTTATCCCTTTCTTTTGAATCTCTCTTATCCCTTCTTATCCCTTTCTTTTGAAGAGCCTGATTCCCCTTTTCTCCCCAGTCCTCCTGTCTGCATCACCTCCTTTTAATTTATATCGGAGAGCTTGACGATGACGTAATCGTCCTGGACGGAAATATATCCGGGATTCGGATAATGTTCCATCTCTTTGGCCAGTTCCACCGCTTCCTCCTGATGGTCCAGCGTCCCATTTACCTCAATGCCCAAGGTATGCATGAAGTCTATGACGCGGGCTGTGGAGCCAATCGGGTTGGCCGGTGTGTAATCCCATCCCAGCATGGAGACGCCATACATGTCATTGCCCTCTGCAGCGCTGTTCAGGCGCGCCCCATATCCTCCCACAAAAATCACGCGCAGGTCCTTTGTCCCCTCCGTCCGCTGTATATCCCGGGCAATCTCGCTTGCCACACGTACATCCTCCTGATAGCGCACGTCATCCGTGTACAGCAGCCTGGAAACCGTGCTGACGCTGAACCAGACCACAATCACGCTGGCTGCCATCATGCCCCTGCGCGCCCACAGATACCTCTTGCCCCCTTCCCTTTTCCAAAGTCCGTACGCAAACATACAGCCAAATGCGGATATCAGCTGCAATGCAAACTGGGAGCGCACCACCGGAGCGTTCCCCATATAGACAGTCAGCAAAAACGGCGTTGCCAACAGACCTGCCAAGGCAAGGAAAAATACAAATTTCACTGATTTCTTTACACCCTTTTTCAGGCAGAACGCCAGACAGACAGCCGCCAGGCAGATACATACCAGAGGGTAAATGGAGCGGTGGGACGCGCCCTCCCACAAGAGAACGTTTTTCACATGGCGTAAGATATTGCGGACAATATCAGCAACAGGGGCATTCCCCCAGAGAATCTGCCCCGTCAGATACTGTCCCTGTCCGAAAAATACACGCGTAATCACCGCATTCACAAGATAGACTGCCGCAAAACCGCCTATCAGCTTAAGAATTGCCAATGCATACAGATTCCACGGCCTTTCTTCAAAACCCTGCATAAAATCCATGAGGAACACCATAATGCAAAGCCCGATATAGAATGCCACGCAGCCCTGGTAAGAACAGAAACTCCAGACCCCGAACGCCAGATAGGCAGCTGCCCAGGATACCTTATATTCCCTGGCAAACACCATACGTGCCAGGGCAAAGACGGATACTGTCGCATAGAGCAGTCCCAGCACCACTTCCATCCTCTGCAGCGCAAAATAAAACTGCGGCATCCACACCGGGCACACGCTGAAGAGCACCATAAACAGCCCATAAGGATACCTGTCATCCCTGCCGCCCATTGCCCAGCAGAGGTAAGCGATAAGCGCCCCCAGCAGCATAAAACCCGCCAGAAATACAATTCCCGCAAAATATGGATTGTAACCTCCCGGCATCCACACTGCCTTGCTCAGGACAAGCCCCTGCCTGCCAATCGCCTTCCAGGAATCGAGCAGCGGTCCCGCATCCATAATCATCCGCTCCGTATCGACCCCCACATTCTGCGAAAACACCATGTGCAGGTAGCAGACGCATACCATGACCGCATTTACAAACAATGCTTTCTTATGTACTTTAGCAAATCTTTTCATATCCTCAATCATTTTGCCACTCCTCATCAGCATCTCAGCCAATTTTCTTTATCTTTTCATCGCTGCACTCACTCACGATGTAGTGAGGGCGCTTTTTCGTCTCCACATAAGTCTTGCCCACATACTGTCCGATGACTCCCAGACAGAACAGCTGCACGCCGCCAATAAAAATCATCACGCACATATTAGACGCCCAGCCCTGCACCTCATCGCCCCACAGGAGCTTGCGCACGATAATGAACATAATCGCCAGCAAGGAAAATCCGGTACAAGCCACGCCCATCCAGGAGGCAATGGTCAGCGGCATCTGGGAAAAACTGACAATCCCATCTATGGAATACTTGAACAGTTTCCAGAAATTCCATTTGGTCTCCCCGGCAGCCCGCTCCACATTTTCAAAATCATACCAGTAGGTGCGAAAGCCGATCCAGCCGAAAATCCCTTTGGAAAAACGGTTTCTCTCTCCCATCTCCACAATCACATCCACCATTTCCCGCCGCATCAGGCGGTAATCCCTGGCTCCGTCCACGACGTCGGCATCGGAAATCTTGTTGATTACCTTATAGAACATCCTTGCAAAGAAAGAACGGATGGGCGGCTCTCCTGCCCGGTCCACCCGCCGCGTGGCAACGCTGTCGTACTCCCCGGTTTCCAAAATCTTCACCATCTCCGGCAAAATATGGGGCGGATCCTGCAGATCTGCGTCCATGACTGCCACATAATCTCCGGCGGCATTGCAAAATCCCGCATACATCGCCGCCTCCTTGCCGAAATTCCGGGAAAAAGAAAGGTAGCGGACATAGGGCCTGCTCTGGGAAAACCCACGTATCATCGCCAAGGTCCCATCCGCAGAACCGTCATTGACATAGAGGATTTCAAATTCATATTCCGGCATCTGTTCGATAACTTTGGCGATTTCCCTGTCAAAAGCTGCCAGGCAGCTTTCCTCATTATAACAGGGAATAATCAAACTGATTTTCTTCATTTCTTCTTTCGTCTCCTCCAACTTCCCCTCTGGCTTCATCGCAAAGCATATCTGCGCCATGCTATCTTGCGCGCACCAGGGAGATTACCTTTTTCATCTGCTTGTGAAAGCACAGCAAAGAAATGATGGCGCAGCCGGCAAAATAAATGAAAAATGCGCGTATCGGCTCCACATCCTTAAGTACATAAAATAACACAAGGCTTGCCAAAATGCAAATGTACCTTACCGCATATCCGCGCACAGAAATTTGCAATTGGCGGATAAATATGCGGTCCGTCACCACATACCAGATGATAAACGACAGCAGGCTTGCCACGGCGATGTATGTGTAGTCATGAAAGAGCAGGTACGCTGCCACATTGAGGACGAACGATATCGCAATCGCAAACACATTATTTTCCGTGTACGCCTTTATCATCTTCAGGACTTTAAAGTAATTGCCGCATACCAAGGTAATCAAGGTACGGAACACAATGGTGCCGAACAAAATCGCTATCACCGAAATGCTCGGCGTAAACTTGCCCAGCCACTGAAGGATGGCAAATTCCGCCACATAAAACGCCAGCATGGAAAACATTGACACAACCACCAGCACATCGCTCATCAGCCCATAATATTCGGCATACTTCTCCTCAGATACACGGACCAGGTATGGGTAGACCAGGTTGGAAACCACGGTTATCAAGGTATAGATGACCGCAATCACCGATACTGCAAACGAGTACATGGCAAAATCCGTCTGGCCAAACAGGTTATCGACAAACATGCTGTCTATGCCCAGGATGATAAGCCCGATAAATTCACTGAGCATCAGGAAAAACCCGCTCTTAATCAGGGCGGGAATCCCCACTTCGCCAAGCGGCTCCCTCCTTCCCCAGAGAATCTGCTTATTCTGCCCCATGGCAATCACCATGCACAGGAGGTTGCAGACAGTTAAAATAACCAGCAGTATCTTGTAATCATACCATCCAAACAGTATGACAAACAATACCATTGCCAAATTGAGGATATTCTGCAGGAACGTGACATAGCTGTCAATCACAAACCGCTTCGTAAACTGATTAATTGAAGAGTAAAACCACTTGACATTTATCAGCGGGATATTGATGACCACAAAGGCAAAGGCGATTACTTTATCTGCTTCCATAAAAAACCCGCCCGCAAACAGTATGGCAGAAAGCCCGACAACTGCCAATGCCTGCATAAGTACCATAAAATAACTGTAGGTACGGAAGATTTTCTTAGGAATCTGGTCCACATCCAGATTGCCATATTTCAGGTAAATGCCGTTTACAAAGCCAAAATGGAAGAATCCTGCATAGGCAATGTACAGCACGTACACCCTGTAATACGCATAATCTTCTATGCTGAGTTCTTTGGGCAAAATAAATCCCGTAAACAACGAAACCAGTATCGTGAGCACATTGCTGCTCACCACCATAAGCACATTTTTCAGATTCTGCTTGTTCTGTCCCAACTTAACAACCACGCTTTCTATTGCTTGCGGAAGGTAAACGTTCCGTCTCCCTCCCAGAAATTATCATTGTAAGCCATATCCCCATGCTGCCAGTCTTTTCCCCACCGCTGTTTCAGCCGCGCAAACTCCTGCGGCTTCACATTATAATCCCAGGCAAACCCGCGGGGACAGCGAATCTCCACCTCAGGATCCGCCACGATTTCATACCCGCAGCCGCGCATCCTTGCAAAAAAGTCCACTTCCCTTGCTGGGAAGGAGTATCCCACATCAAATCTGCCCGCTTCCTCCCAGGCTTTCTTCGACAGCAGTATAAAGTCAAGGGGCAAAGTGCTGACATTTCCCGGAATCGCTGCCCGGTGGGCATACCCCGTATAAATCTTAGACAGGCCCGCAAACAAGGGATATACCTTCCCCTCTTTGGATACCATCATGCCATTCTGCAGAATCTTATTCCTGGCATCGCGGAAAATTCCGCTGACAGCGCCTATGCGTTCCTCCTGGCCAAACGCTAGCATCCGCTCCAGCCAGTCTTCCTTCTTCGGCATCATTCCAGCACGCGCAATCAATATATAATCTGCATTTATTTTTTCTATTGTCCGGTTCCCATGCTTTTCGCTACACAGCCAGGAAATATCCGTAAGCTCAGAAACGGCTGTATGTTCCTTTAACGCCTGCAGCTGCTGCTCATTCTGCACAAGCGCCGCCACGCGCATCTTCCGGCTGCGCACATAGGAAATGCGGTATACGCCCAAATCTTTAGTCAGCTCCACCTCTGCCTCCACGCCGCAGCTCTTCAGATAATCCCCGATTGCCTTCTTGCCGTTCTCATAGGCATATAGCTTGGACTCAGGATTATAGGAGGTAGAGGACGGATGTACCCGCCAATGGTATAAAACCTTGGGAATATGGCAGAACTTAGCGCCATATCTGCGGCAGCGCAAGACAAACTCATGGTCCTGCGCCCCATCATAAGTTCCGTCCAGCCCACCCGCTTTCTCCAGGATTTCTCTGGAAAACAGCAGGAAATGGCAGATATAATTATTTCTGCGAAGCAATTCTTCATTATAATCCGGCTTAAAATTGGGGTCGCAGTAATCTGTGGAATCCCCCACCATCTTATCCTCATCGGAGTATACCATGTCCGGCCGCACTTCTTCCTCATTCAGCGCTTTCACCATCTCATACAGGGCATTCTCTGTCAGCAGGTCATCATGGTCCAAAAGCGCAAGGTATTCTCCTTTCGCCATGGCAAACCCCTGGTTCGTATTTTCCGAGATGCCTTCATTTTTCGCCAGGCGTTTATAAGAAATACGGCTGTCCTGATATGTCTTTACCACTTTTTCCACGCAATCGGAGGAACTGCCGTCAGCCAGGCACAGTTCGAGATTCCCATAGGTCTGCCGCAGCACAGAATCTATCAGCTGGCGCAGAAAATGCTCCGCCGTCTCATAGGTGGGCACGACAATGCTTATCAGCGGCGCATACTCCCACACTGTACTGCGCTGCCTTTCCAATTCCCGCTCGTCCGGGAAATAACTGCTGCGGTTCTTCTGATAACGGTGGTTCCCGGTCTGAAAACTGCACCACTCCCGAAACCTGCAATAAAAATCTCTGGCTCCATATTGCCTCAAGAGGCGCATTCCCATGCCAGCCTGTGTCTTAAAATCCATGCCATTCCTCCTTAACGTCTGCACATATTCCAAAAATATTATATCTATATTTTATAATTATTCCATAACTTGTTTCCTTGCGCTGCACTGTGATTGTTCTCTCGCCTTTTTTATCTGGCAGGCTGCTACTTCCACGCATTTGCATAAACTGATAAGTTCCGCTCCCATCAGCAGAGGATACCCGGAACTCAGATACAGCGTCTTGATTGCCGGGCATTGGGTCAAATCCACATAGGCAATCCCCGCTGCCAGGACCAGGACGCTCAGTCCCAGACCGGTAACGATAAGCCAGGCATTTACGCAGCTGTAGTCTTTCTTCCGCAAGCCCCAGAGAAAGACTGCCGTCAAAATAACATAGGCAAAGAGGCCCAGCTGCAGCAGATTTATGCCATTGGCGCGGTAAACTGCCCTTATGCGGTTGAGCCGCCTGACCGCCAACGCTCCCACAGCCGCCCGGTCTCCCTCCTCTGGCCTGCTGGAATACATATCCAGGGATGCCAGAAATTCTGCACCGGATTCTGACACAAATCCATCCTCTTCTATCCGCACCTTTGCCACCTGCTGCCCCTCATTTACCGACGATGTTTCTGCTGCCATTTGCCGCTTATTTACCGGCGATGTTCCTGCTTCCCATCCTTTACCGGCAGATGAGGTATCTGCCACATAGGCAGCCAGATACCATGGGGTATCCGTCTTGCCATCCCCAATATTCCAGCCGGTACGAAAATGGCATTTACGCGCGCTCTCCAGTTCGGGATGTTCATCCTTAAGATATGTATAGACGTCCTCACTTTGTTTAAATTTCAGTTTCTTGTAACGCTTGCCGCTTTCATCCTCCACATACACATTGAGTTTCTGCCCCTCATATTCCGGGAACACAATCCATCCCTCTATGGCATAATCGTGTTTGTGGCTGTGGGGCACATTTGCATTCCTGGCAATACGCTCAAAAGCCTTGACGCTTGCCTCTGTCTTTTTACTTTCTGCAGAATACAGCCTAGCACTTGTCTTGCGGTTGCTTGCCATATAGCAGACTGCCTGCAAGGTATGCCCCAGCAGCTCCCTGCGGTGCGCCGGCGTGTCCACATAATATTTCTGCGCTTTGGGTACCACCGTCTTTTCCAGCCTGCCGTCCGCAAAGGCGGCTTCCATCTCTTCATAGAGATTTTTGAAAAAGATGTTCGCCTTTTCGCTGTCCTCATAGACGCCGGCATCCTTAAAGCCCCGGATGAGTGCCCAGCCCAGCCAGCCGGTCTCCACCTCGTCATCCGCCGGATGCGTATCATACAAGGTGTGCTCGTCCATAGAAGCTTCTAATTGTTCCCTCACGCTTGCCAATGTCGGTGAAATCGCATAAAGTTTTCTCAGCTGTTCTCTGGACAGCAGGATTTTATCATTTTTCTGCCCCGATTTGATATGGGTAAATTCATCCATCGCCGCCCCATAATATTCTATGGAAGAGATGCCATACCGCTGGGTATGCAGAAATTTTATACCATTTGTACATAGGAGTATTCCCAGAAACGGAAGAATCAGGCACAGATACCTGGGCAGGCTTTGAAAATTCCTGCATCTGATAAGCAGCATGATAAGCATTACCAGACAAATTGTCACTGCAAAAGGCAGAATCCACACAGTATCGCTCTTGGTTATCCACAAGAAACCTAGCGACAGCCCGGTAAAAGCCGACCAGAACAAGGGCTTTTGCATTTTCTCCTCATAGATGGAAAAATACAGGTGCAGCAGCCCGCCGAACACAAAAAGCGTCAACGTTACGCCCAGCCCATTGCGGTATATCTTCTGCAGGACGGTACTGCAATAGGAAATAGGGTGGAACAGCAAAACCAAATAAATGCCCAGCACATATTTCCCGGAAGAAAAAATGTGCTTCAATGCCATGCTAAAAACCATGCATGCCAGGGAATAGCCAAAGGTAACCACATAAATATAGGGCAGATGCAGCTTGTAGCAGATTGCAAGGAAAATCGCAAAACCCGGCTCCTTCATAAACGTGTAGGCATTGAAATCCCCCAGCCAGTCAAATCCCGCTATGGAAAATGCCCAGTCCCGCATCAGTTCATCATCGCAAGGCGTACCAACCGCCGGGCAGATAGGGAGCCCTATCACCAGCAGCTGCTTGATAAGCGCAGCTGCCAGAAATGCCATCAGCAGTTTATGTCCTTTTATCCATGTTAATATATTATCTCTCATAAGCCTTTCCTTTAATCTCTGGTCCTCTTCCTGTTCTCTCTTCCCCGTCTTCCTTCCTGGCTTTTATTTATGCTTGATATGCAAAATCCCAATGAAAAAACTGCCGAATACCACTTCAATCCCCACCACCATCAAAAGCATTGCCGGAATCGTAATCCGCATCATCTTCTCCGGTGACAGACCGCCAAATCCGGTACTCCCCCAGATACAGAACGCGGCGATGGTGATGATCACGCCCAGCAGAAACAGTACCAGCCCTATGACAACCCCTTTCTCCGTGCTGGTATCCTCCAGCCATTTATCCAGCTTTCCTTCCGTGGGGATAAAGCCCGTGATGCTGGCATAGGAACGCACAAACAGGGAAAACATCACCAGGTTGGCTCCGACCATCATGCCTGCAGCCGCATACATCAGCGTGTGTACGCCGAGCCCCACCGAACCAATCTGGATATTTCCCAGACTTAAGACAACCGTCAGAATCAAGCCAATCACAAACAAAATCAACCCTGGGTACATGAACAGCCAATTCGGGCTGTGCATCAGTAAGAATTTCAGATGGCGCCAGCCATCCGACCAGCTTCTTAAATGCGGCGCATGGGAACGCCCATCCTTCTTCAAGGTTGTCGGCACCTCGGCTATCTTCAAGTGGTTCAAGGTTGCCTTTACTACCATCTCGCTGGCATATTCCATACCGGTGGTCACCAGCCCCAGGTTGAGGATTGCTTCCCGCCGGTATCCCCGAAGGCCGCAATGGTAATCGCCAATCTTACAGGGAAAGAACAGCCTGGCGATAAAGGACAGCACAGGATTGCCCAGATAACGGTGCAGCGGCGGCATCGCCCCCGGCTCAATGCCCCCCTTAAAACGGTTGCCCATCACCAGGTCATATCCCTCCCTCAGTTTCTCTACAAAGGGCATCAGATGCAGGAAATCATAGCTGTCATCCGCATCGCCCATAATCACATATTTTCCTAAAGCGCCATTGCAGCCGCCAATCAGCGCCGCTCCATAGCCTTTCTCTTCCACTTCCACGACCCTGGCGCCGTTTTCAACCGCAATCTGCCTGGAACCATCCGTGCTCCCATTGTCCGCAATTACAATCTCTCCATTCACGCCGCTCTCTGCAAGAAAGGTCTTTGCCTTACCGATACAGGTTGCCAATGTCTCCGCCTCATTCAGGCAGGGCATCAGTATTGTCAGCTCAAATTGTTCTTTCATTTGTAAACTCCTTTCCTAATACAGGTTAATGGCATACGCCCACACGGCATAAATTGACACATACGCACAGATAGATAATACAATGCCATTATAATACTCCCTCTTTATCCTGTTCTGTATCTTCGAGGTTCCCATACAATACAGAACAGGGAACAATACCGGCGCTATGTAGCGGTACTGGCATCCTTTCACCGTATCGCTGCCCACCGCCGTAAATGCAATATACATAGAGGTTGCTACCAGGCATAAGACGCCAAATGACAGAACATAACATACAATCCTGGGCAATGTCCTGACTTTCGCATCGTACTCATTCTTATCAGTAAACGTTACTACCATCAAGGTTGCCACCATCAACGAGGAATGCACGGTTGGTTCTAACTCCGTAAAGTAATGCAAATAGGAAAAATACCGGGTAGCTGATTTCAACGATGCATAATCGACCAAAAATCCCAACAATGTCTTCGTGTACTCCCATGGATGGGAGAAAATATAGGAAATCTGCCCGAGGGCATCCACACCCTCTCCGCCGCGCGCATCCTGCACTGCCCCGCCGCCTGGTGAAGCAAACAAAAACAGCATCCTTACGCAGACCACCGCAAATACGCAGACCGCCGCCGCCAGCATGATTTTGCGCTGCCTGGGACTGACAAATTTCTCTTTGGGCAGAAATAAGGTCAGCAATACCAGGGGGATGTAGAGCATTTTCGGTCCCACGCCGATAAAAAATGCCAACAGCATACACACCCATTCGCGCACATTCATCTTTTTCTCCGGCTGCTGCAGTTCCCCGAAAAAGCAGCAGCAGCCATACATCAGCCACCCCGAAATCCAGGGATCATATGAATAAGAAGCTGCCATAAAGAGGTTAAACGGTATCAGCGCCACCACTGCCGCCAGCATTTTCCCCGATTTCAGCTTGCGGATAGCCAAATATATCAAGGCGGCATACACCAGCAGGTTGCACCAGCGCCCCAGCATAAACGTGATATGGTAGGGCAGGTGAAGCAGCCGCCCCAGCCAGAGCCCAAACGCTGCCGGCAGATAGCAGAGCCGCTGGTAACCAGGCAAAGTACGCTCGTTCAGGGCCGCTTTCTGCGGGTCATAGGCGCTCTCTATCTCTTCATACGTTATTTTCTGGCTCTCCCTATCATAATTCTTATGGTCTAACGCGGTCTGCGGAAAATTATTCATGTAATACAGTTCCGCCTCGGTGATGCCAGGCTTCAATGCATGGGATATCAGCATCGGATAATAATAATGCCATTCGTCATCCCAGGAAATGCCGCAGGAGGACGGAAGCGCAACGTCATACAGTGTCCCGATGCTGAGGATTATCACCAGGACTGCAATCTCTGCCTTTTTGGCAACCACTTCGCGGAAGCATACAAGCAGCGCTGCCAGCTCCAGAATCACAAAGATACCCACATACCTTGCCCAGTAAAATCCGTCATTGCCATAAAACAGCGCTGCCAGTACCCGCTCCAGCCCCAGTGACAGCACCGCCGCCGCTGCAAGGATAAGAAACAGCTTCCTGACGTCCTTTGAAATTTGCGGGACATGTAGTTCTTTACCTGTGATCCACTTCATTTAACTTTTCTCCTTTGATGTAAAAACGCATGATTAGCTTGGCAATCCATGATGGCCAGAATTTGAGAAACATCGCATAATCCTCCTGGGCGCGGATATTTCCCTCACGGATGGTATTGGAGGTTTCCGAACCCTCATGGACCCGGTGGCAGGTCCCTACATTGGTCGAATACACGAATTCGCCTTGTTCGCGGGAGAGCTTCTCCCACTCCTCCCAATCCAGATTGCTGCGAAACTGGGAA
Source organism: uncultured Lachnospiraceae bacterium (assembly GCA_910583835.1). Lineage (GTDB taxonomy): Bacteria > Bacillota > Clostridia > Lachnospirales > Lachnospiraceae > Petralouisia. Next base: position 71,230 of record CAJTYM010000007.1, read on the forward strand.
ATAAACACGGTCTTGGGAAGATTTTTCTTCACATATGCCACAGACCAGCATGCCACGGGATTCCCCAAAGCCAGCACACACCGCTTGAAGAAAGAAATCCCCTGAAACTTCCTGACCTTGAGGGGGATGAGCAGAAGTCGCTTGACCTTTAACATGGAACTCTTCTCCACCACCTCGCCGTCCCGCAGTTCGTAATAGTCTGCAAAATAAATCAGCGGATGTTTGGAAGCATTGATTCTCTGCAGCATATCGGCCGCATACCCCGGCTGGTATCTGTCATCCTGATGCGCCAGTGTCACCAGCTCCGTCTTGGCGCAATGGTAAGCAAAATTCCAATCTCCGGCAATGCCGCCGGGACCGGAATTCACATACAAAGGAATCTGGTACTCCTCGGCCAGATTCCTGATGTGCTGATTGTCCGTGCTGGTGGTCATGATAATATTAGTAGCAACGGTCTGTTTGGTTAATGATTCGATACATTCCCGCAAGTATGGGCTTTCCTTGTAAGCACAGATTGCAAATGTATGGTCCTGTGGTCTGAATTCCATAGTTCTCTTACCTGTTCTGATACATATCCTCGTAATATTTCTGGTAATCTCCGCTGGTTACATTTTTCATCCACTCCTCATGCTCAAAGAACCAGGCAATCGTCTTCTTAATTCCCTCTTTAAACATGGTCTCCGGCTCCCAGCCAATCTCTGCCTTAATCTTGTCCGGGGCAATCGCATACCTTCTGTCATGTCCCTTGCGGTCCTCCACAAAGGTAATCAGGTCTTCGCTCACCAATTCCCTCCTGGGGTCGCCCTCCGGCAGCATCTCCAGCAAGGTCTCTATGATAATGTGGATAATCTCAATGTTCTGTTTCTCATTGTGACCGCCGATATTGTAGGTCTCGCCTAATTTGCCATGCTCCTGTACCATGTCGATGCCCTTGGCATGGTCGTCCACATACAGCCAGTCGCGGACGTTCTTGCCGTCGCCGTATACTGGAAGCTTCTTCCCTTGCAAGGCATTGTTGATAATCAGCGGAATCAGTTTCTCCGGGAACTGATAAGGTCCATAATTGTTGGAACAGTTCGTGATGTTCGCCGGGAAATGGTAAGTGTCAATGTAAGACTTCACCAGGAAGTCAGAGCTTGCCTTGCTCGCGGAGTAAGGGCTGTGCGGGTCATAGGGGGTCGTCTCATAGAAAAACCCTCCGTCCTCCGTGAGGGAACCGTACACCTCATCCGTAGACACATGCAGGAATTTCTTGCCCTCTTTGAACGAACCATCCTCCTGCTCCCAGGCTGCTTTCGCGCAGTTGAGCATCACCGCCGTACCCAGCACGTTTGTCTGCACAAACACCTCCGGGTTCTTGATGCTGCGGTCTACATGGCTCTCGGCGGCGAAATGCACGACCCTGTCAATGTCATTCTCCTCAAAAATCTTGCTGATTGCTTCCTTGTCACAGATATCTGCTTTGACAAATGTATAATTCTCTCTGTCCTCAACGCCTTTTAAATTCTCCAGATTGCCCGCATAGGTCAGCTTGTCCACATTGATGATACGGATTTCATCGCCGTATTTGCGGAACATATAATGAATATAGTTAGAACCGATAAAACCGGCCCCTCCGGTTACCAGATAAGTTCTCATAATTTTCTCCTTCTCTCCTAAAATCTCAATATCCTTATCACTTACATACGTCTCTGTCTATACGTCAAAGTATGCTTTTAATGCCGTTTTCCAATCAGCCATCCGAAAATCGCTCGTCAGCTTAATCATATAGTCTTCCAGAATGGAATACGCCGGGCGCGGCGCCTGATTTGGATTCATACGCCGGTATTCCTCCGTGGTCACACGCTCCACCACCGTATCCTTGCCTGCCAGCTTAAAAGTCTCCTCCGCCAAATCTGCCCAGCTGCAGCTTCCTTCACAGACCGCATGGAACAGCCCATAATTCTCCGTGGGCTCCAGGAAATGAATCATCTTTGCCAGTTCTCCGGCGCTGGTGGGGCAGCCCACCTGGTCGTTTACCACTGTGACTTTGTCATGATTCTCTGACAGCCGCAGCATTGTCTTCACAAAATTCTTGCCATCGCCATAGAGCCATGCCGTGCGCAGGATAAAGTATTTCTTGGCAAACGCTTTCACAAAATTCTCACCCTCCAGCTTGGTCTTGCCATATGCACTGACTGGATTGGGCGCATCAAACTCTGTATACGGCCTGCTTCCGTTGCCGTCAAACACATAATCCGTGGACACATGCACCAGCTTGGCATCTGTCTCTGTGGCAGCGATACTCAGATTCCTTGCCCCGATAGCATTGATTCTGTATGCGCTGTCCCACTGCTGCTCGCACAAATCAACCGCCGTATGCGCCGCACAGTTGATAATCACGTCCGGTTTCGTCTCCCGCACCAGTGCAAGCACATCATCCACTCTGGTAATGTCGAGCGCGGTCACACCTTCGCCCGCCTGCACATCCGTATTGATAAATTCCGCCTCATTTCCATATTCCTGATTGATGGCCCGTCCAAGCTGCCCATTGCAGCCGGTAACCAGAATTTTTTTCATGTTATCTCCTCCTGCTATATCATCATTACTACTTAAAGATTATAGCTGTTTCCGTCACAGCATCATTACTTCTATAAGATTATGGCCATTTCCGCTACAGCATCCTGCCTGCCAAAAACAACATCCGCATGATGATTCCATCCAACCGGCTCTGGCGGTATATCCTGCGGTTAAAGAGGATTTTTATCCTGCCAGGAAAACGCTTTGCCGCCAGTACCTCCCGCACCAGAGCATCTTTCTTATCATCTCCATGGTAAAGCCTTGCAAAATCCGTAAGCTGAGCTTCCAGCTTGCCCCGGTTTTTCCTGAGATAAGCTGCCTTGGCACGAACCTCGCCCCAGAAACCAGCTTTGGCGCCTACTACATTTCTCTCATGCTGGCGGTATTTAATATATGCATGTTCATCAAAAATCACTTTCCCCATATAAGTTGCCGCCAGATAGCACCACCAGTCATGCAGGATGGCATGACTGGGCAGCCTGTCTTTGATAATTTCTGCCATTTTGCGGTTCATCACGGTTGTACAGCCGGTACAGATACATTCCACCACAGCATTGCCAAACCCGGGGATACGCGTTCTCCTGTCCTGCTTCTCCATAAGATTTCCCTTGCTGTCCACCAGAATCTTATTGCTGCAGTACAGCGCAGGTCCCTGTTCCCCCTCCAGCTTGCGGATACCGGCCTCCATCTTTCCTTCCAGCCAAATATCATCCTGGTCACAAAACGCCACATAGTCTGCATCGCTTTTTTCCAATAATGCAAAAAAGCTGCGGTTGACCCCTTGATTTTCCTCCAAAAAGATTTTGACTTGCTTATATTTTGCACCATATTCCTGCAAAATATCAGGGGTTCTGTCATTTGAGCCATCATCGCGAATTAATATTTCCAGATTTTTCCAGCTCTGATGCAAAAGACTCTCTAGCTGTTCCCTGAGAAACCTCTCCCCATTGTAGGTCGACATGAGAATCTGCACTTTTGTTTCTTCCATAGGCTTTCGCTATTCTCCCAAACCGCTTTCCACTGCAGCTACCACCGCCTGCAGCGCCTGTTCCTCGTCATCTCCGTCACACACAAATTCAATCGTGTCACCTGACTTGATACACGCCCCCAACACGCTCAGCACGCTCTTGGCATTTGCCGTCCCGCCCTTAAAATTAAAGGTAATCAGCGCCTGATATTTCACTGCTTCTTTACATAAAATCCCTGCCGGGCGTAAGTGCAGCCCGGTAGGATTTTTTATCATCACTTTCTGACTAACCATAGTTTTCCTCCTCGTGTTATTTTACTTCGCCGGGTCCCTCCTTAGGTCATTTTACTTCTTTGGCTCCGGCATGAGACCTAAGGCATCCTCCCGGCTTCGCCGGGTCCCTCCTTAGGTCAAAGCATATTTCTCATAATCAATTCCGCCAACTCTTCGGCGTCTTTGGAAATCTCTTCCTGGTCCTTGCCCTCAATCATTACCCGCACCAACGGCTCCGTGCCGGAGGGGCGAATCAGCACTCTTCCCTCGCCGGCAAACTTCTTCTCCAACTCTTCGATTGCCTGGGCAATCTCCGGGTAATCCATAAATTTTTCTTTCTTATGATTGGGCACTTTCGCATTGACCAATGCCTGCGGCAGCACTTCCATAATGCTTGCCAGTTCTGAGAGGGGCTTGCCGGTCTTGACAATCACCTCCAGCAGGTGAAGCGCGCTCAGAAGCCCATCTCCCGTGGTATTCTCATCCAGGAAGATGATATGCCCGGACTGTTCCCCGCCAATATTATATCCATTTTCTCTCATATTCTCCAATACATAGCGGTCTCCCACTTTGGTCTGCTCGATGTGGATGCCACATTTCTTGCCCATAATCGTAAATCCAAGGTTGCTCATAACCGTTCCCACAATGGTATCCTTCTTAAGCGTACCGTTCTTCTTCATCTCATTGCCGATTATTGCCATCACCTGGTCGCCGTCCACAATATTGCCCTTCTCATCCACGGCAAGCATACGGTCTGCATCCCCATCAAAGGCAATGCCCAAATCCGCCTTTTCGTAGACTACACGTGCGCGCAGCTCATCCATATGGGTGGAACCGCAGTTCGCATTGATATTCGTGCCGTCTGGATTCGTATGGATTGCCACCAGATTGGCGCCCAGACCCTTCAAGGTCTCCACGGCTGTATAATGGGAAGCCCCTTCCGCACAGTCAATGACAAGTTTCATGCCGCTTAAGTCCACCGGCACGGTCTGTTTCATAAAGAAAACATATTCTTCCCTGGCGTCAAAACGGTAGCTGATTCTGCCAATCCCAGAACCCAAAGGCAAGGGAACGTCTTTCATCCCATTCTCAATCAACCGCTCTATCTCATCTTCCAATTCATCGGAAAGCTTATAGCCCTCCCCATTAAAAAACTTGATTCCATTGAATTCCATCGGGTTATGGGACGCTGAGATGACTACCCCCGCATCCACCTTATGCTTCCTGGTCAGATAAGCAATCGCCGGCGTGGGCATAACCCCCATATACACTGCATTTGCCCCTACGGAACAAATACCAGCCATCAGCGCATTTGCAAGCATTCCACCGGAAATTCTCGTATCACAGCCAACGATAATGGTCGGCTGATGCGCTTTCTCCTTCGTCAGCACATAAGCTCCTGCCTGCCCCAGCCTCATCGCCAGTTCAATGGAAAGCTCCGTGCCTGCTACTCCTCTTACTCCGTCTGTTCCAAACATTCTCGCCATAACATCTACCTCAATCACACTTTCTATTATATTTTCTATTCTGACTCCTTACTCTGTACCATCATTATCCTTATCCTTGGCTCCTTACTCTGTCCCGCCATTATTCTCATCCTCTGGCTGCCCGTCATCGTCACCTGTATTTTCATCCTGCCCATTATCTGGATTCGATGGCTGGACATCCCCTTCTTCCACCTGCAGCCTCTTATCCAAAATGACGAACTGCACGTTTACAATGCCGACTGCCTCATATTTATCTCCCGGCAAATTGATGGTCAGCTGCCTCGTATAAGTCCCAGGAGTCAAGTCCGTGACATCCAGCAGCGCTTCTATATTCTCCTGTGTAAGCGTCTCCATATCCTCTCCCAGTGCCCGCACATTTACCGATAACGTTTCCGCACTGAAATTCAATTCATATTCCGTGGGCAGACCGCTAATCTTAATGTCTGCTGTGGGAAAATCAAAAGCTTTTGTTTCTTTCTGTTCAATAATGACTGTCACAGCCACCTGGCTGGCGCTCGGCTCCACCAGGGAAATCCCTAACGCATCCAGATAGGGGGTGATGTCAACCGTGTCCTCTATATCCTCTCTTGCCCCGCTAATATCAATGATACCTCCCGGGATATTAATGACGCTGATTCTGTTAAGGAGCGATGCCTTGCCTTTAACCATCACAGTCTCCGGCGCACACTCCACAGTACGGAACTGATAGCCTACAGCAGGTTCTCCATCTACCTGGCACTGAATGGGCACGCTCTTCGTTGCCCAGATTTCTGCCCGGATTGTCACTGCCGACTGATTCAGTTCCAACATATCCGGTGAAATGACGGAACCATCTTCATCATACAATACCGGAATCACACTGTCTGATACATCGCCGGAAACCCCATCGACATTGATGGTTGCCCCCACACGTTTTATCTGAGACACGACAGAGGCGGGACCCGATATCTTAAGAAGGTTCGGCGTCACCTCCACACCTCCGATTGCATATCCCTCTGCCGGAGTCCCTGTGGACTCCGCAGAAATCACAAACTTCTGTTCCAGCCGGTCTTCTAATGTAATCTGCATGTTTACCGTCCTGCGCACAATCTCAATGCGCCTGTCATTCTTCTTCGCAGTTATCTCAATGGGGACTAACTTCGTGTCCCCTTCCTGGCTCAAATCCACCTGGCTTAAGTCCGCAGTTACATTGAAATCATCAGATGTCATATCCTCCACATAACTTCTGGGACCGGAGATATAAAACATCGCGATATCGGTATCCCCCACGACGCTCGGTACCTTTCCCATCTCCGTAATGATATCCTTATTGATAATCTCTACCGGAATGGAAAATGATTTCGTGCCATCCGGGTCTGCGATATTGACCACCACCAGCCAGAGCACTACCGAAAAAAGAAGGGATAACAGTTTCAGCCCTGGATTATTTGTCAGGTGTTTCATCACTTTTCGAAACATGCTTCATCCTCCTTTTCCATATCTTAAATCTGCTCACGTCCATAGAGCCTTTGCGGATGAAATTCAGCTTGCCTTTGAGGTATTCCGCATCGACATTCCGGTACAATTCCCCGCCAATGGCAATCGACACATTTCCTGTCTCCTCAGACACTACGATGGTCAGCGCATCGCATACCTCACTGATTCCCACCGCCGCACGGTGGCGGGTTCCCAGTTCCTTGCTCAGTTCCATATTGTCAGAAAGCGGCAGATAACAGGTGGCAGACACTACCCTGTCCCCACGTACAATAATAGCGCCATCATGCAATGGCGTATTATGTTCAAATATATTAATTAAAAGCTGGTTGGATACCAAGGAATCCAACGCAATGCCAGTTCTCTCATACTCACTCAGCACAACATCCTGTTCTATCACAATCAATGCCCCGGTCTTGACCTTGGCCATCTCATAAGTCGCTTTCACCAATTCACCCACGACCCGCTCGCTGAATCTCTCCTGGTTCTTCTGAGAGTCAAAAGAAAACAGGGATGTGATGAAATTCTTCTGCCCAAGCTGTTCCAGGGCACGCCGCAGTTCCGGCTGAAATACAACCGCAATAGCAATGACTGCCACATTGATGGTCTTACCGACAATCCATAAAATTGTACTCATCTGGAACATTGCTGCAACCAGAACAAAAAGAGCCACAACAATAATTCCTTTTAATAAATTCCATGCCCTGGTCTTTTTAATCCATACTAAAATATTATAGAGCAGAAATGAAAGGATAACAATTTCCGCAATATCGATTTTGGTAATCTGGGGCATCTCTATCCAGAACAGATATTTGGACGCAAAAGAATTTATAATTGCGAACAATTCCTGTATCATAATTTCATTCCTTTCTATAATATCAGTGTATTTTTAATGCATTATATCTCTGTCAATATCCAGTTCCTCCGCCAGTTCCCTCCTGCTGATAGTCGTCTTTTTGGGGGTTATGCGCTTTACCCGCTTATCTTTCCTGGCAAGATAAACCTTCGGAACCGCCTTTACAAAGTAATAATATTCATCATCTTCAAATTGTACCCGCTCAATCCTGGAATAATCCAGATTATAGAAAAAGAATTCCAGAATAAAACAGACAGCTACGGAAAATGCCGTGCCCACAAGTACCCACGAAACTTTCTCAGGCATCCCCAATACGACATATCCCACCAGAAGAAAAACCATTTGTACCAGATTTCCCACAATCAGACCTATTCGCCATGCATAATTCATAGACTGCCTTCGTATCACATATACAATCAGGGAGGTAACCAGAAATGCTGCAATCACCATATACATTTCTTTATTCCCGGTCAGCATCTTCAGCGCCGCCGTGAACTTGGCTGTTCCTTCCGCCTCTTGTGCAGAAGTAAAATTGGCAATGTTCAGTTTCACGCCATCCAGATAATAAAATACCACCGTCCCGCTGACTACAGACAAGTATGCGGACGGCCCGCACAACAGGCCTGCGGACACCGGCATCACCTGAGGTATTTTAAAGAAACACAAAATGGGTGTCAGGATTGACGTATAGCCATGTTTGGGCGCAAATTTGCCATACAGGAAAAACAGCAGCAGCAGCAGGCATAGCCCGATTGCGCAGACCTCCAGCGACAATGCGGACAAATGCAGTAAAATCAGGGCACAGGCTGCCGCCACCATAATATTGATGGGCATGAATGAACAGGCCAACGCCAATACCAATGATACCGCAGGATGATTCAGCTGTTCCCTGTAACCAAGCTGCCCATTGATGAGGAAAAATACCAGCAGCCCCAGCAGGAACTTTACGCCTGCCGTGACATATATCTCATATTTCCCATAAAAATTCCGCAGCCTCTCTCTTATTTCCAACAAACCTATCATTTTCAATCCTCCAAGGGCAGTGACCTCTCCTCTTTCTCCTGCAGCCTCTGCACCTTTTTCATCAAAGAATGATACTCTTTGATACTCAAAGTCGCCCTGGTATAACGCCTGTTATACACCAACAGGGCTATCACCTGATAGACTGCAACAAAGCCAATATAGACTGCCAGCACGAAAACGCCCAGCTCCGTCAGGTCCCTGCCCGCCAGAATCTCTGTAATATTTTCCATCTTATAGAGAATCCAGCACAAAAACAGAATCCCAAAAGCTATGCTGGAAGTGATAAATGATTTAAGCATTCCCAACGCCACATAGTCTTTTCGGTAATACTGCTTGATGGGCATATATTCCTTTCCCTCTCCCTCCTCATAGGAGGCCATCTTCGTCATCAGACGAATACGTTCTTCACTTAACATAGCAAATCGCCTCTGTTGCTTCTGTTTCCTAAACAGCAGACAATTTCTGCCATATCCATAACAGCAGACAAAACCCTGAAAAATCACATCTTTCCAAGGTCCTATAATCTATCTGATGTTCTAAAACTGCATACAATCCTATTTCTCAAGAAATCTCATACGATCCTTATCGGAACCCTTCTGCGGCTGCTGCACCAAAGTTGCCTGAGGCCGTTTCACAGCGCCATTCAAGTCATGGATAAGCCCATTCTTACACTTGCTGCAGAACCTTCCCGTCAGAATCTTCGCGCCACAGTTCTCGCACTCCATCGTAATCTGAGATTCCTCCGTAAAGGAGAGACGCTCCTCCCTCACCCATTGCCGGATCTGTTTGATGGATACCTCATTTTCCTCCGCCACTACACCTATAGGCGCTTTGGGATTGTCTCTTAAATATTCCTTGACCTGATGAAACTTGTCTTCAAGATCCGCAATACAGGCAGGACACAATGGTGGTCCCTGCATGTAATTAAAAAGCCTTCCACAGCCCTTGCAATTTCTAACTTCCATATCCTCATTCCTCCTGATATCCTCTTCCGATGCAAAGACTTAAGCAGTAAACTTCTTCCACGCCTGACCGCTTTAACTCTACTGCCGCTTCATTCATCGTACTTCCTGTTGTATATATATCATCAATAAGTAATATATGTTCTAATTGTACCTTATTTTCCGTTATTTTAAAAGCCTTTTTCAAATTATTTTTGCGTTCAGTATCATTTAATTCTTTCTGCGCCTTCGTATCACGCACACGAACCAGCAAATTCCCATACATGGGAATGTCCATCTGCCTGCCGACCTCTCCGGCAATACGCTCCGCCTGGTTAAATCCGCGCCGATACTGCCTTCTTCGGAACAACGGAATCGGAACCAACGCGTCTATCCCGCAGCTTCTTATCCAGCTTCCATATACACGTACCAGCTCCCCTGCATAAAACCTTGCATATTCCTGCCGTCCATGGTATTTGAAGCGATAAACAGATTCCTTCACCGCTCCCCGGTAAACCCAGAGCGCTTTCCCCTGTGCAAAACTATGTCCGTGCTGCGCACAGTCATAACAGTATTCCTGGCGCTCGTCATCCAGGGGCTTGCCACATTTCTTACAGACCGGCTCCCTGACATACTCCGCCTTCCCGCTGCACGATGCACAGACAAGCTCCGGCGGCAGAAACACCGATGAAAACATGACCTTATCGCAAAATGGGCAGCGCGGCGGAAACAGCAGATGCCGCATATGTTCCTTATAAAATTCCATGTAGTATTCCATAAAATATCTCTTAGGCAGTTTATATTCTAACACACATGCATAAATGTTTCCATAAATATTTTTTTAAGATTACGTTAAATTTTAGCAGCACGCGCTGCGCTTTCAAGCTGAAAATTTCCCAGTTCTTTCTAGAAATGTCCCAAAATCTTGAAATATCCTGCAACATAAGATAAGATATTACCATATATCGTTCCAAAATATGGGAGGTAATGAAAATGATAATGGCACAGGCAATACCCGGCAATGGGCAGCTGCTTCTCCACGAAGAGTATATCAGGCCCTTTTTCAGGCAGTATGGCGCAGAACTGATCATTATATCATCTGCCCTGCTCCTCAGCATTCTTTGCATCGCGTTAAGCGTCTCGCTGCGGCTGCGTTACCATAAGCTCATTTCTTTGGAATACTTAGGCTGGGGCATATTGGCTGCCACTGTATGGAATATCGCTGTCTCTCCCTTTTCCAGGATATTCTGCCAAAACAATGACGCCCTTGACAGCTTTGCCCGATGCCTCTTTATGCTGTTACCGCTGCCTTTCCTCTTTTATATGGATTTGGTGCAGCAAAAACGCTACCACAAGGCCTACCGATTTATGGGCTTTCTCGTGCTTGCCAACTTTACAGCTTGCTCTTTGCTGAAGCTGATGGGGTTTTTCAGTTTTTCCGCAACTTTGCCATGCACAGCTGCTGTCACAGCCCTTTTTGCCCTACTGATTGCCATGACGGAACTTTTGGATATGCGCAACGGACATATCAGGGAGTATCCTGCCTTAGCTATAGGCAGCATAATTATTTTGATTGCTTCTTTTTTAAGGATTGCTTTCTCCCTAACCGGAACAGATACGTTCAAGCATGCCCTCCTTCCATTCGGTTTGATTCTGCTGCTCTTCCTTGCTATGGCAAATACGGCGCATGGGATATTGGAATTGGAACGGTCACGGCAGGAAGCCCAGCTTGCCAGTGTGGCAAAAGGCAAATTCCTTGCCAACATGTCCCATGAAATCCGTACCCCAATCAACGCAGTCCTCGGCATGAATGCCATGATTCTGCGGGAAAGCACGGAACCCCCAATCCGCGAATACGCGCTGGATATCCAAAGCGCCGGACAAAGCCTGCTGTCACTGATTAATGACATCCTTGATTTATCCAAAGCGGAATCCGGAAAGCTGGAAATCCTGCCGGAAGAATATGATTTCGGCGCCCTGATCCACGATGTGATGAATATGGTTTCCACAAAAGCAGCAGACAAAGGGCTGGATATCCGGCTGTCAGTTGACGAGACGATTCCCGCCCGCCTCTGGGGCGATGACGTGAGGATTCGCCAGATTTTGGTAAACCTGATGAACAATGCTGTAAAATATACGGAAGAAGGAAGCGTAACTTTGTCAGTATCAGGGACAGTAAACGATGATACCGCTATCTTAAGCTTCCGTGTCAAAGATACCGGCATCGGCATCAAACAGGAAGACATCGCCAAGCTTTTCGCAGAATTTGAACGAATTGAAGAAGAACGCAACCGGAACATAGAAGGAACCGGACTTGGCATGAGCATCACCACACAGCTTTTAGAATTAATGGAAAGCAAATTAGAAGTGGAAAGCGTCTATGGCAAAGGCTCTGTCTTTTCTTTTTCCCTGCAGCAACGGATTGTAGGGCACGAGCCCGTGGGCAATCTGGATGAGCGGATTGCCCGGCAGGCAAAAGAATACTCCTATCAAGTATCATTTACCGCTCCCGAGGCCCTTATTCTGGTAGTAGATGACAACGCCCTTAACCGCCGCGTCTTTAAAAATCTGCTGAAAGCCACGAAAGTAATGGTGGAAGAAGCGGCAGGAGGAATGGAATGCCTGGAAATGACCTGCCAAAAACATTACGACATGATTTTCCTGGATCATATGATGCCTGATTTGGATGGCATTGAAACATTGCACCGCATGAAAGCACAGGCAGACGGCCCCTGCCAGAATACACCGGTGATAGCATTGACGGCAAATGCGCTGGCGGGCGCAAAAGAGGGATACCTCAAGGAAGGATTTTACGATTTCCTCTCCAAGCCAATCATACCTGACAAACTGGAAAAAATGCTGGCAGAAATTCTTCCGCCGGAAAAAGTCCTTTGCAGCAGTCCCGTCCAGGTCCCAGAAGCAGAGACAGACGCTCCCTCCCCCCAAGAACTGCCGAATATCGACGGCATTGACTGGGAATATGCTTTGCGCTACGTCAACGACCGCAGCATGCTGGCTGCAACGGTCACAGACTTTTACCAGACCATGCCCACGGAAGCTGAACAGCTGGCACTGCTGGCAGAAACCCTGGAAGCATACAGCCCAATGGAAGACAATTATTCCGAGGCTCTCAGGCAATACGAAGTAAAGGTACATTCCATGAAAAGCGCAGCCGGCATGGTGGGCGCCGTCCCGCTGTCAGGCGTTGCCAGGCTCTTAGAATACGCTGCGCGGGACGGCAAAGCCGATACTGTAGAGCGGATTACGCCTGCTTTCCTGGAAGAATGGATGGCGCTTCACGAACGGCTACGCTTCTCAACCGAAAAGCCGGAAACAGAAAAGGCCGAAGCTGACCCCGCAGAGATTCTGGAACTGCTGTCTGCGCTCGGCAATGCCATGGCAGATATGGATATCGATGCATCCGATGTAATTGCCGCACAGCTCCATGCTTACCGTTATTCCAAGCAGATTTCACCCCTGATGGAAAAACTGTTTTTGGCCGTTACTAACCTGGACAATGAACAGGCGGAGCATTACATAAACGAAATACAACATATAACAACGCAAGGATAAACAGCAATCCTGCAGAAGAGAGGTAAATATGATAGATTTTAATTACAAAAAAACAGAAAAGAAAAAAATCATGATCGTGGATGATACCGCCATCATGGTGCGAAACATCAAAAACATCCTGGGAGACAAATATACCGTCTTCTATGCCACTTCCGGGGAACAGGCTTTGCACATAATCCCGGAAAAAGAACCCGACTTAATCCTCTTAGACTACAAAATGCCAGGAATGGACGGAAAACAGGTTTACGAAGAAATGCTTAAAGATGAAGACATGAAAGATATCCCGGTGATTTTCCTCACCAGCACTGCCGATGAAAAAACCATCCTTTCTATCTTGGCAACCAAACCGGCCGGCTATATCCTGAAACCCGCCAACCAGGCAAATCTCCTGGAAAAAATCAGCGCATGCCTGGAAAATGCCGAGAAGGCAAAAAAAGATAACCCATAATGCTTTAGGGAAACACTGATTAAATCAGTGCTTCCCTAAAGCAACACTACAGAAAACAGGGGACTCCGCGATACGTTGCGCCGGAACCCCTGTTTTGTATTTCAGGCAGCCTTTCAGCACATACCTGTGCCTTCTATTTCAGGCAGTCTTTCAGCCCGGTATAGCGTTTCTGTTCACTGACATTGCCAATCATTCCCTGAAACGTCCGCTCGCTGCCCACCAGCGTCACACACCTCTTTGCCCGGGTGACCGCTGTGTAGAGAAGGTTGCGGTTCATCAGCATCCTCGGCCCCGTCAGCAGCGGAATTACCACCGCCGGATATTCGCTCCCCTGGGATTTGTGGATGGTGATTGCATAGGCCAATTCCAGTTCATCCAGCTGTTTAAAGGCATAATCCACCAGCCTGCCCTCTTCAAATTCCACGGTCACAATCTCCTGGTAATCGTCTATGCTGCGGATTTTTCCCATATCGCCGTTGAACACGCCCATGCCCTTGTCAATTGCCAGTCCATAACGGCTGCGGATTTCCCACTCCAGCTGGTAATTATTTTTGACCTGCATGACCTTGTCCCCCTCGCGGAATACCATATCGCCATGCTCTTTTTCTTTCTTGCCCCCATCCGGCGGATTGAGGTACCTCTGCAGAATATTATTCAGCCGCTCCACGCCCAAAAGCCCTTTGCGCATTGGCGTCAGCACCTGGATGTCAAATGGTTCCGCTTCTACAAATTTCGGCAGCTTCTGCTGGATCAGCTGAATGACTACGCTGATTATCACATTGGCGTCATACCGCTTGAGGAAAAAGAAATCCATGCTCTTATTGTCCAGCGCCACTTCCTCCCCGCGGTTAATCTTATGGGCATTGACAACGATATCGCTCTGCGCCGCCTGCCGGAATATCTTGGTCAGGCGGACGACATGAAAACGTTCTGAGTCAATGATGTCCCGCAGCACGCTCCCCGGTCCCACGCTGGGCAGCTGGTTGACATCGCCCACCAGCACCAGGCGCGTCCCTTCCACTACCGCTTTCAGCAGGGAATGCATCAGGGAAATATCCACCATGGACATCTCATCCACGATAATGACGTCCGCCTCCAGGGGATTCTGCTCATTGCGCTCAAATCCTGCCTCGCCCTCCATGCCGCCGTTCAGTTCCAGCATCCGGTGAATCGTCTTTGCCTCAAATCCCGTGGTCTCGCTCATGCGCTTTGCTGCGCGCCCGGTGGGCGCTGCCAGAAAAATGTCCATCCCCTCCATCTCAAAATAGCGGATAATCGTATTGATGGTGGTTGTCTTTCCGGTTCCCGGACCGCCGGTAATTACCACCGTGCCATTGCAGACCGCCTCGATAACCGCCTGCGCCTGCAGTTCGTCCAACTCCATGCCCGTGCTCTTCTCAATCGCACGGATACGGCTTTTAATCTCAATCTCCGGCACATCATAGGACAGGTCCAGCCGGCTCAGCATAGAGGCCGTATTCAGTTCCATATAATAATATCTTGCAGCGTAGAGAAACCTTGTGCCCTCCATCTCCTTAATCATCACTTTCTTCTCTATGGCAAGATCCATATAATACTTCTCTATGTGCTCCGCAGCAAGCCCCAGGAGTTCACCCGCCCTCTGGGTCAGGACTTGCTCAGGCAGACAGGTATGCCCTTCTGTGGCTGCCTGAACCAGCGTATATTGGATTCCGCTGCGCACCCGGAAATCCGAATCGGTATGAATGCCGATCCGAGCTGCAATCTCGTCTGCAATGCGAAAACCCACACCCTGGATATCATCTGCCAGGCGGTATGGGTTCTCCTTTAATATGGTATAAAGTTCCTGTCCGTATGTCTGATAAATCTTTACGGAAAGCGTCTGGGAAATGCCGTACTGCTGCAGGAATATCATTGCCTGCCGCAGCTCGCGTTTCCCTTCCACCTGCTCTGCTATCTCCATCGCCTTGCGCTCGCTAATCCCTTTGACTTCTGCGAGCCGCTCAGGCTCTTCTTCAATAATACGGAACGTATCTTCTTTAAACTTGCGGACAATCCTTGCAGCCAATGCCGCGCCGATTCCCTTGATGGCGCCGGAGCCGAGATAACGCTCTATCGACAAGATATCCTCCGGCGACTTGACCTGAAAGGACTGCATCTTAAATTGCCTGCCATAGGAGGGATGTTCCGTGTATTCCCCCGCCAGTTCCAGCGTCTCGCCTTCCCCAACGCCATGAAAAATGCCCACGCAGGTAACCTCTTCCTCTCCGCTCACAAGATTCAGTACCGTATAACCGTTATCGCTGTTCTGGAATACGATATGCTCAACATATCCGCTCAATGTCTCCACGTCTCTATTCCAGTCCGTAATTGCGCTTCATCTGCTCATAAAGCATCTGCGCAATCCCCAGCCCATCGCCGTTTGCCGACTGATCTGCAAAACTCTGGACCATCTGCTCCTTATAATAGTCCTGTATCTGCCGGGTGTAGGAGGAAACCTCCTCAGACTCAGGAATCATCTTCTGCATCGCCTTAAACATCTGCTCCGTAAAGTATGCTTCAAAATCTTTACATACATCCATCAGTTCATCTTCCGTAGCTTTGGACAGATCGGAGTTTAATGTCTCCTCCAGCTTACTGGTGGTATTATCGGTCATTGTACTGTTGGTATTATATAAAGCATTCAATCCATCAATTGTAAGACTCATAATATTTCCCTCTCTCCGTCAATTATCGTTTGAGCTGGTTCGCCTGACCCAGCATATCGTCTGAAGTCTGGATTGCTTTGGAATTCATCTCGTATGCCCTCTGCGCCACAATCAGGTTGACCATCTCGTCCGCCACCTGCACATTGGAGCCTTCCAGATAACCCTGACGTATGGAGCTTAACGTAAGTCCCTGAGTCGTAGCTTCATTTAAAGGCTGCCCGGAAGCATCCGTAACGCCCAGAAGGCTGTTTGTCAACTTGTCGAGACCCGCCGGATTATTGAACTGGTACAGGCCAATCGACTGGTTGAGGGCAATATAGTTATTCTGGGCATCTTTATAGCCAAATGCCCCATCCTGGTCAACAACCATCTTGCTGGCGTTCACGCCGCCCGGAATCTCAATCGGGTTGCCATTCGTATCAAGGACCGGGTAGCCATTGGAAGTTACCAGCGTAAGATTCCCATTGTTGCCCACGCTCAGCTTAAAATCACCATTTCTCGTATAATATGTATTGCCGTCCGCACCTCTTACCGCAAAGAACCCATCGCCGTCAATCGCCATCGCCGTATAGCTCTCGCTGTCTAAGTGCGCTCCCTGTACAAAATTGGAGGTAATGGATGCCACCCTGGTTCCCAGGCCTACCTGTGCGGATATCGGCTTCTGCTCCCCATTCGCTGTGGTAGTCCTTGTCTGTAACGTTTGGTACAGCAGAGATTTAAACTCCGCTTTCTCTGTCTTATAGCCAGTGGTGTTGACATTTGCCAGGTTATTTGCAATCGTATCTACCGCTGTCTGCTGTGAAATCATGCCGGACGCTGCCGACCACAAAGATCTCATCATTTAAAAACAACTCCTTTCTGATAATTTGGAAGGCATTTCATAAATGCTTCGCATTTGCCTTCCTCCTATGCCTTGCCCATTACTACGGCTTTCTCAAGTGTACTGTCTATCGTCTGTATAATCTTCTGGTTGCTCTCATATGCCCGGGAAATGTTAATCATCTCCACCATCTCGGAGACAACATTCACGTTGGACATCTCCAACGTGCCCTGCTCTACCCTCGCGGTGGAATTCTGCACCTGCCCGCCCTCCACGAGGTCATACATATTCTCGCCATATTTGGCTAAGAAATTATAATCCGCAAAATCAACAACGCCAATCTGCCCTACCTGCTGATTGTTCTGATAAAGATTGCCATTATCGTCCACAACCAACTGTATGTTGGGATCTACCCTTATGTAACCAGCCTGCCCCGGATTGCCTGCCTGGGCCGCCGCCTGGTTCAATACATAATCTCCGTCCTTAGTCACCAGATACCCCTCGCGGGTCACAGTGAAAGCGCCGTCTCTGGTATATTTGACGGAAGTCTCTCCCGCCTTATTCGTATAAGAAATAGCAAAGAATCCATCTCCGTCAATCGCCATATCGTAAATATTATCCGTCACACGGAAAGAACCCTGTCCGTAATCCGTATAACATTCGCCAATCTTAACCCCAAGGGAGACATCCCCAATGCCCCTCGGCAGATTATAGGATGAAGTGTCCTTAATCTTAATTGCCAGCATCTCGTCAAAGGCCTGTGCGGTAGCGCCTTCTTTCTTAAATCCGTTAGTTGCTGAATTGGCAAGATTGTTGGTGAGTACGTCCATGCGGTTCTGCTGATTAATCATACCGGTATAAGCCGTATATAATCCTTTTACCATAATCTCTGCTCCTTTGTCTGCTGATTATCTGTTACTCTATCCTGTCCCTGACTGTCTGCGCGCCACGCCGTGTACGCGCCAAAGATTACTCTTCCTTCCTGACTGTTCCCGATAAGGATTCCACATACCTGCCCGTGCCGATAGCGACACAAGTCATCGGTTCCTCCGCTGTCATCGTATTGATTCCAGTCTTATCCTCAATGAGCTCTTCGAGCCCGCGCAGCAGGGAACCTCCGCCTGTGAGGATAATCCCACGGTCTGCGACATCTGCTGCAAGCTCCGGCGGAGTCTTCTCCAATACGCTGTGCACGGCTTCCACTATCTGCAGCGTCGCCTCGCGCAGCGCTTCCTCTGTCTCCTCGGAGGATACAGACACCGTCTTGGGAAGCCCGGTTACCAAATTGCGTCCCCGCACATCCATGGTATCATTCTGTGCCAGCGGGAAACAGGTGCCAATTTTAATCTTAATATCCTCTGCGGTCCTCTCACCTATCAGAAGATTATGCTTCTTTCTCATATATCGGACAATTGCCTCGTCAAAATCATCCCCTGCTATCTTAATGGAAGTACTTACCACCGTGCCTCCCAGGGAAATCACTGCAATGTCCGCCGTCCCGCCGCCAATATCCACAATCATATTGCCGCAGGGCTTTGCGATATCCACGCCCGCACCGATTGCGGCAGCGATAGGCTCTTCAATGATGGAGACCTCTCTTGCGCCTGCCTGGTAGGTGGCGTCTTCTACTGCCTTCTTCTCCACCTCGGTGACGCCGCTGGGCACACACACACTGATGCGGGGTTTGCGGAAGCTTTTCTTGCCAAGGGCTTTCTGAATAAAGTATCTTAACATTTTTTCGGTCACTGTGTAGTCAGAAATAACCCCTTGACGCAAAGGTCTTACCGCAACAATATTTCCAGGCGTCCTGCCAAGCATTAACCTTGCCTCTTCGCCGATGGCTTTAATCTTGTTGGTATCCCTGTCAAAGGCTACCACGGAAGGCTCCTTTAATACAACGCCTTTTCCTTTTATATATACAAGGATGCTCGCTGTTCCTAAATCGATTCCTATATCTGTCGACATCTGTTTGTCCCCTTTCGTCTCTCTATCTGAATATCGCTGAACGTAATAACTCTATTTTTCCATACATAGATACATTATATACAATCAGAAGTGATTTTCAAAGTGTTTTTTTCAAAATAAATAAAAAACTTCCATAATTAAGTAATTTCCTGGAAATCCTTAGGGAAGTTTATATATTTTTTATATTCTTTTGAAAATGTTTTGCATTTTTTCACATATCGGTCACATTCTCCGGTTATACTAATACCTGTACTAGCTAACAAGCTAATATAATTTTTCATAACTCATGCTTCCTGGGTTCTTCGGAATCCAGGAGGTACTCCCCGACTCCTAGCTGTGCGGTTCAACCGCACAGCTTTTTATTCTTCACTCTACTTTCACAGTTGCAGAATCGCCCTTCTTCGCCTGTTCTATGACTGCCGGAATCAGCTTCTTGAAATTATCGCCGGAATGAGTTGCCCCAGCCATGCTGTCTACCTGGGTATCTTTCTGCCCTTCAAGCAGCTGCCTGACATACTCTCTGGTATATTGGTTCGGATAATTCCCTGAAACTGTCCCCATATTGCGCATATATTCATTGTCCCAGGCTTTGATGAAGCCGCTGGCATCCTTGGCGTTAAACTCTGCAGACACAATCGTATCGTCTTTGACCTGGATACAGACATACTCCTTCCACCCATGGGAAAACTCTGCCATCTCTGCCGTATAATACCCATCCTGCATTTTATTTCCGCAGCCAGCCAGCAGCAGCATGCCGCAAAGGAATAGAACCGCTGCCCCTTTTGCTGCAAATCGGCAGATGTATCTGCGAATACTTAATCCTTGAAAAATTGTCATATCTTCTAATTTCAATCTAAAGCGCCTCCTTTCAGCTTCACTGCTGCCACTACCTCGCCCAACTCTTCTGCCTGTGTCAGCGATAACGCTGCCGTCTCATCCGTCTCCTGGGCAAGCCGCCTGTTCGTATTGGCAATCTCACGGACTTTGTCTGCCTCCTCCGTCACCATGGCTGCCGCTTCCTTCTGCTGCTCCACCACTGCCGCCATGCTGTGGGAAATTCCAGTAAATTTCTCCGTTGCCTCATAAATCTCCTGAAAAGATTCTGCTGTAGCATCCGCCGTCTTTAACCCTTTTTCAATTGAAATATTCGCCTGGTCAATGATGCTTGCCGTCTGCTTCAGGGCATTGGCTGTCTGGTCCGCAAGAACGCCAATCTGCTGAGCCACCACGGCAAATCCCCTGCCGGATTCTCCGGCACGTGCCGCTTCAATGGAAGCATTTAACGCCAGCAGGCTGGTCTCAGAGGAAATTTCTTCAATCAGCTGGCTAATCTTGATAATCTCCTGCATGTTCTCATAAATGTCACGCATCGTCTCCAACATGCCATCCATCTGCTCACGTCCCTGATCCACCTTGCTCTGGGCGCCGCTTGCGCAGTCTTTGACCTGTCCTGCATTTTCTGTGATATGCGCAATCTGCTCCGTAATCTGCTGTATGCTATTAATCAGACGCTCCAGGGCAACCTCCTGTTCCACCGAGCCATCATACAGCCGCTTGGCATATCCGGACACCTCAGAGGAATTGGCATTGACTGCCACAGAGGAATCGTTGATTCTGCGCATAGTCTCATTGAGGGATTCTGTGATAGTAGTCAGGGCTTCGCGGATTGCCACGAAATCACCGCTGAAAGAATCCGGTACTTCCTGGGAATAATCCCCTCTTGACAGATATCCCAGGGACGAATTGATGTCATTGATATAACCATCCACGCTGGCAATCGTCTTGGCAAGGGCATTCGTCAGAATCTGCGCCTCCTCATTTGTCCTGGCAAGCACAACCTCATCTTTCAGATTGCCCTCAGACAGGGAAGTAAGCCTGCCCGTGGCAAGGGACAGCGAATGCGAAATGCTGTCAGCCATTTTGACAATCACATACCGCGCGATAAGCAGCAGCACCAAGGCAATCATAATGCAGACGAATACAGAGATAAACAATGTCGTCTGAAATTCCCGCCGCGGCGCATCGATTACCAGTGTCCAGTTCGTCCCCGGTACTGGCGCATAAGCCACATAGTGGCTCACTCCATGCAAGCGGGTGGATTCAGAACCTGTCTGAAAATTTATCATATTGTCAAAAATCTTTTTATTTTTCCTGGAATTATATAATTCATAGACATTATCATGCTTCTGCATGTTTTCCATATCCTTGTCCGCAATGATTATGCCTTCTTCATTAATTATGTATGAGTCGCCGGTCGCCCCTATATTGATGTTGGAAAGCACATCGTTGAGCATGTCATATTTGTAGCTTCCCACCAGATAAGAATGCACTTCCCCATCCTTGCTCATGGGGAGGGCAACGCTAAGCTGCCAGATATCATCTTCGTAATAAGGCTCATCAATCACAATATTGCCTGTCTGCTGCAGATATGCATAACATTTCTTGTCTGCTATGCTTTGCGGAGCTTTCTCATCTCCATACAGCTTCTTGCCTGAGAGGTCATAACCTCCCAGCCAGACAAACTCTATGCGGGTCTCCCGCTCATCCAGGACTTCCTGCTTTTGCTGTTCTGTAGCCCCTTCTTCCGTCAATACCTCCTCCAGCGCCAGATTTGCCATGCGGTCTGTGAGAAGATGCAGATTGGCTCCTACATTTTGCGAGGAGGTCTTTGCCATCAACTGCAGATTATCCAATAAAATTGTGTTAGTAGAGATAAAGCTGCTGATAATCATTACAACTGTCAGCAGAACACCAAGTAGAATTGCCACTGACATTACATAGAACTCAATGGTCTGCTTAATGGTCCGTTTCTTTTTCATAACATGAATTTCCTTTCCACCCTTCCTCCCATTATTATAGCAGATTTTCTAGATTTTTCCAGATACTTGCTGGCTTATCTCTGCAGGTATTTCCGAATATATTTGCCAGTATAGGAACCTTCCACCGCTGCCACTTCTTCCGGCGTCCCCTGGGCAATGACTGTTCCGCCGCCGTCTCCGCCCTCCGGTCCCATATCTATAATATAGTCCGCGGTCTTAATCACATCAAGGTTGTGCTCAATGACCACCACGGTGTTGCCGCCCTCCGCAAGCCGCTGCAGGATTTCTGTCAGTTTATGCACGTCTGCAAAATGCAGTCCGGTTGTTGGCTCATCAAGAATGTAAATCGTCTTCCCGGTACTGCGGCGGCTCAGCTCCGTGGCGAGCTTAATACGCTGCGCCTCCCCGCCGGACAGTGTCGTGGACGGCTGCCCCAGCTTGATGTAGGAAAGCCCTACGTCATACAAAGTCTCAATCTTCCTGCGGATGGAAGGCACATGCTCAAAAAATGTCAATGCTTCCTCCACTGTCATATCCAGTACATCATAGATGTTCTTGCCCTTATACTTGACTTCTAACGTCTCGCGGTTGTAACGCTTACCGCCGCAGACCTCACAGGGCACATACACGTCCGGCAGGAAATGCATCTCTATCTTCAGAATACCGTCACCGGAGCACGCTTCACATCTTCCGCCCTTCACATTGAAGCTGAACCTTCCTTTGGCATAGCCTTTGGCCTTGGCATCCGGCGTTGCCGCAAACAAATCCCGAATCTGGTCAAACACGCCGGTATATGTTGCCGGATTGGAACGCGGCGTCCTGCCAATCGGGGACTGGTCTATGTCAATCACTTTATCCAGCTGCCCAATTCCCTCGATACTCTTGTGCTTTCCCGGAATTACCCTGGCACGGTTCAGATCGCGCGCCAAACGTTTATAGAGAATCTCATTGGTCAGCGAGGACTTCCCAGAACCGGATACGCCGGTAATGCAGGTCATCACTCCCAGAGGAATCTCCACATTGATATTCTGCAGGTTATTCTCCTGGGCGCCTTTAATCTTAAGAAAACCTGTCGGTTTTCTCCTCGTCTCCGGCACCGGAATCTTTATCTTACCGCTGAGATATGCCCCGGTTATGGAATCTGGATTCTTCATGATATCCTTTGCCGTCCCCTGTGCCACCAATTTCCCGCCATGCTCCCCGGCCCCCGGACCGATATCTACAATATGGTCTGCCGCCAACATGGTGTCCTCGTCATGCTCAACCACAATCAATGTATTTCCCAAATTCTTGAGGTTATTCAGAGTGTTTAACAGCTTGTCATTGTCCCGCTGATGCAGCCCAATGCTCGGCTCGTCCAAGATATACGCCACACCCACAAGGCCCGAGCCAATCTGGGTTGCCAGGCGGATGCGCTGCGCCTCCCCGCCGGACAGGCTTCCCGTGGCACGCGAAAGCGTCAGATACTCCAGCCCCACATCCACCAAAAATCCCACGCGTGCCTTAATCTCCTTAAGCACCTGTGCGCCAATCAGCTGCTGCTGTCTGGTCAGCTCCATTCCTGCCAGGAACCCCTGCAGTTTACGGATAGACATGGATGTGACCTCATAGATATTTCTGTCCGCAATCGTCACGGCAAGGGCTTCGCGTTTCAGGCGCTGCCCGCCGCACGCTTTACAGGGCGTTACGCGCATAAACTGTTCGTATTCCTGCTTCATGGTGTCGGAACCCGTCTCCCGGTAGCGTCTCTGCACATTGCGGATAAGCCCCTCAAACGCCACATCATAGACGCCCTCGCCGCGCTGCCCTTTGTAATGGACTTTTATCTCTTTTCCGCCGGTGCCATTGAGCAGAATATCCCGCACCTTTGCCGGAAGTTCCTCATAGGGCGTGTCCAAATCAAACTTGTACTCCCTCGCCAAGGCAACTAAAATGGCATTGGTAAAGCTGCCTTTGTCCGTAGAAGACTGCCAGCCCATCACCTGAATTGCACCCTCGGAGAGGCTTAACGATTTATCCGGAATCATCAGGTCCACATCAAACTCCATCTTATAGCCCAAGCCAAAGCAATCCGGGCAGGCGCCAAAAGGATTGTTAAAAGAAAAACTCCTGGGTTCAATCTCATCCACGCTGATGCCGCAATCCGGGCAGGAAAAACTCTGTGAAAAGTTGATCATCTCCCCGCCGATAACATCCACAGCCATCAATCCTTCGGCGAGCTCTAACACATTTTCCACAGAATCGGTGAGACGTTTCTCAATCCCTGGCTTCACCACAAGGCGGTCGACCACAATTTCGATATTGTGCTTGATATTTTTGTCCAGAGAAATCTCCTCCGACAAATCATAGACATTCCCATCGACCTGTACCCGCACATATCCGCTGCGTTTCGCCTGTTCAAACAATTTCTGGTGCATTCCTTTGCGCCCCCGCACCACCGGAGCCAGGAGCTGGATTTTGCTCCCTTCCGGCAAGGACATAATCTGGTCTACCATCTGGTCCACCGACTGTTTTTTAATCTCCTTGCCGCAGTTGGGACAATGGGGAATACCAATCCTGGCATAGAGCAGACGGAAATAATCATAGATTTCCGTGACTGTCCCCACGGTAGACCTCGGGTTGCGGTTGGTGGATTTCTGGTCAATGGAAATCGCCGGGGAGAGTCCTTCTATCTTCTCCACATCTGGCTTCTCCATCTGCCCCAGGAACTGCCTCGCATAAGAAGACAAGGATTCCATATACCTCCGCTGCCCTTCGGCATAAATCGTATCGAACGCAAGAGAAGATTTCCCCGAACCGCTCAAACCAGTCAGCACGACAAATTCATTCCTCGGAATATCCACATCAAGATTCTTCAGATTGTGTTCGTTCGCTCCCCGTATTTTGATATATTTTCTCTCTGTCTTTGCCATAGTATGGTAACTCCTTTTTATCAATTCTGATTATCAGCTTAGCTCTGCCTTTTGGCTGCTCCACAAGGCATCAGGGCTCCTCCCAGCTTCGCTGGGTCCCTCCTCATGCCATATCATGCCATATCATGCCATATCCCTAAGATTCTTTTTCAGTTCTATCATCTTATCACGCAGCTCTGCCGCTGCCTCGAAGTTGAGTTCCGCCGCTGCCGCCTGCATCTTCTTCTGGATTTCGCCAATCAGCTTCTCCAACTCTTTCTTGCTCATGGACTCTGGGTCTTTCTCGAAGCGGTATTCTTCTTTTGCCACTTTCTTGGAAATACTGATAAGCTCACGGACTGATTTCTGGATAGTCTGGGGCGTAATTCCGTGTTGCTTATTGTATGCTTCCTGCTTGCTCCGCCTGCGGTTCGTCTCGTCGATTGCCACCCGCATCGAATCTGTGATGCTGTCCGCATACATAATTACATGCCCCTCTGCGTTGCGGGCGGCACGCCCGATTGTCTGGATTAAAGACGTCTCCGAGCGCAGGAATCCCTCTTTGTCTGCATCCAATATTGCCACCAGCGTAATCTCCGGTATATCCAAGCCCTCGCGCAGCAGGTTGATTCCTACCAGCACGTCAAAAACATCCAGACGTAAGTCTCGGATAATCTCTGCACGTTCCAGCGTGTCGATATCTGAATGGAGATATTTGACCCTGATTCCTACCTCGCGCATATAATCCGTCAAATCCTCCGCCATTTTCTTGGTAAGCGTGGTAATCAGGACCTTATTCTTACCTGCAATCTCCTTATTTACTTCCCCGATAAGGTCGTCAATCTGCCCTTCCACCGGACGCACCTGCACTTCGGGGTCTAACAGCCCAGTAGGGCGGATAATCTGCTCCGCTCGCAGCAGCTCATGCTCCTTCTCGTAGACGTTGGGGGTCGCTGACACAAACAGCATCTGGTCTATCTTGCTTTCAAATTCCCCAAAATTCAAGGGACGGTTATCCTTTGCCGAGGGCAGGCGGAATCCGTAATCCACCAGCGTGGTCTTGCGCGACTGGTCACCCGCATACATCCCCCGCACCTGCGGAATCGTAATGTGCGATTCGTCCACGATAATCAGGAATTCCTCCGGGAAATAATCGATCAAGGTATGGGGCGGTTCCCCCGGCTGCAACCCAGCCAGGTAGCGCGAATAATTCTCAATGCCGCTGCAGAATCCGGTCTCTTTGAGCATCTCGATATCGAAATTCGTGCGCTCTGCAATCCGTTGTGCCTCCAACAGCTTGTCCTCGCCTTTAAAATATTTGACACGTTCCACCATCTCCTGCTCAATCTCCGCAGCCGCCTGGCGTATTTTCTCCGGGGCGACTACATAATGGGACGCAGGAAATATTGCAATATGCTCTAACTGGCTCTTAATCTCCCCGGTAAGCACATCAATCTCTGTAATTCTGTCCACTTCGTCCCCAAAAAATTCCACCCGAAACGCAGTCTCCCCAAAGTTTGCCGGGAAAATCTCTACCACATCCCCTCTGACACGGAAAGTTCCTCTCTGGAAATCCATATCGTTCCTGTTATACTGAATGTCAATCAACTTGCGTATCACGTCATCCCTGTCTTTCTCCATGCCCGGACGCAAGGAGAGTATCATATCCTTGTAGTCCACAGGACTTCCCAGCCCATAGATACAGGATACGCTGGAAATGATAATCACGTCCTCCCTCTCCGCAAGGGCTGCCGTTGCCGACAGGCGCAGCTTGTCAATCTCATCATTGATTGAGGAATCCTTGGCGATATAGGTGTCCGTGGACGGAACATAAGCTTCCGGCTGGTAATAGTCGTAGTAGGAGACAAAATACTCCACCGCATTCTCAGGGAACATCTCCTTGAATTCTCCGTAGAGCTGCGCCGCAAGCGTCTTGTTGTGGGCGATGACCAGCGTCGGCTTCTGCAATTCCTGAATGACATTCGCCATCGTAAATGTCTTGCCGGAACCCGTAACCCCTAGTAAAGTCTGGAATTGGTTGCCCTCCTTGAAGCCTTTGACCAGCTCTGCAATGGCCTGCGGCTGGTCGCCTGTGGGCTTGTAAGGGGCCTTTAAAACAAATTTATTCATGGCAATACCTCCATTTTGTGACTTTTGATACGATTATTATCAGCCAACAGCCAATTTTATAATTCGTAATGAAATCCTCAAAATAACTGCCTTTCGGTATGCTTTTACGAATCCCGGAAGGCAAAAGTCACAAATTCGATTTTCTAGGACTAAATATCACTTGGCGGCATGAAACAGGATTCATGCGATTACCTTGAACATTATAACAAAAAACTTTTCAAATGTATATAGCTTGGAGCAATAAAAAAGTACAAATGTTCGATTTTCTGTTTTCCCCATTCGTACTTTTTTATTGCCCCAAATCTTTTGCATCATCAGGCTGCTCTTAAATATTCCTTAGCCAGAATTTCTATTTCTTCCATATCAGAATAATCGTAATACTCCCCTTTTCCATTCTTTGGCATGACAGCTTCGATAAATGGCTCTATTGCATACAGACAATCCTCAATAATTTCCTGAGTGTCACCATATATATCCGCTGATATGATTTCCTTGGAATGCCCCAACATATGCGATATTCCTTTAATGTTAAAATCATTTTTCAGCAGGATTGTCGTG
This sequence comes from uncultured Lachnospiraceae bacterium, assembly GCA_910583835.1. Taxonomy (GTDB): domain Bacteria; phylum Bacillota; class Clostridia; order Lachnospirales; family Lachnospiraceae; genus Petralouisia. The sequence goes on from CAJTYM010000007.1 coordinate 98,700, forward strand.
TATGTATTCCGAAGCTGGTGGAAATGGATGTCGGGCAGCCCCTGCGACTCTAATAACTCTTTATAATATTTTTGATGGTAGCTTTTGCTTCTCGGATTCCCATAAGTCGAACAGCAGATATAATCCAGATCCCGGAACTCTCGCTTTCTGCGCCTGCGGTTTTTCTCATAAATCCGCCGTTGCTCCAATATAGCTTCAAAAACAAAATCCGGTATGGGCACTTCTCGGTTACTGGATTCTGTTTTTGTCGGTATCTCCTGTTTTGTCAACATTTTTGGCAAAACATCTTCTGCCCTTGAATTAGGAATTTTCCCTAACTGCCGCTGTATTTTCAGTGTCCTGTTGATATAATCCACATCGCTGTATTTTAGCCCATTGATTTCACCACGCCTTAATCCCATTAACACTGCAAATAAAACCTGCATATAAATCGGTGTTTCCTTGCTTGCCTCAATCAACTGCGCTACCTGTGAAATTGTCAATGTCCTCTGTACATCTATCTTCAAAATGCGGTAAGCCTTCTTCTTGACCTTTTTAGGGAGCATAACCCCCTCTGCACAATTAACCGCTATGATGTTCTTAGCTTTTGCATATTCCATAGCCGTATTCATAACCGTTTTTACAAGCCTTGCCACATTTTCGGATTGATCTGCGACTGAATTATACAATTTTCGGATATATCCCTGATTTAATGTAGACATATACATTTTTCCAATTCCCGGAGAAATATAGTTGTAAACCGCATTTTTATAACTGTTATAAGTATTGTCTGCAATCCGTTTCCTCATGACATCCTCAAGCCAGTATTCCATGAAATCGGCAACCTTAATCTTCCCATAGACAATATATGTACCATGATGGAGCTGTCCAACCACTTCATCCCTGCCCGCATTCGCTTCTTTTTTGGTTTTAAATCCAGCGTGCTGCTGCGTAACAGAAGTATCATCCGCAAATTTTAAAACTACCCGAAATCCATATCCTTTTTTTATTGTGGTAACAGAGTATACTTTGTAATCTACATATTTTTTAAAATCAAACTTATTTTCCATGCTATTCCTCCATTCCTGCCTTTTCCGGCGCAAATGTGTCATTCATGAATGCGATAATCTTGTCTTTTTCATCCATAACATCACAATAATATTCATAGGTAGTATGAATGGAGCTATGCCCTAACAATCCTGATATCTTAACTAATGGCACTCCACTTTCAATCAAGATAGTCGCAAACATATGGCGTAACCCATGCACGGTAACTACCGGCAGTCCATTTCGGTTACAAAGCTTTGTTAATGCCTGATTAAAAGAACTTAATGAATGGGGTCTGCCATTATCCCGGCAGCAGACATATCCATTGTCCTTGTATTTTTCCCCTGCATATTCTTTATCAAGCTGAATTTTCCTCTGCCTGCGCTCCACCTCCTCCATAACAGCTTTTGGAACCCTTAAAATCCGATAACTGTTTTCTGTTTTGGGTTCACGCTCAATCAGAGAATACTCTTCAATGTTAAAACTTCCACTCAGCTTTGGGTTCGCTACAATCTGTCGGCTTATCCTGACTGTATTTTTTTCAAAATCAAAGTCGCTGAATTTTAGTCCTAGAATTTCACCTTTTCTCAGCCCACAAAATAACCCTAACTGTATTTCCAAATACCATGTGCTTTTTGCCCCCGCTTCTAACAGTAATTTTATTTTTTCTTTGCTAAGCACACGGATTTTAGGCTTTTTCCTCTTATATGGCTTTGTTTCTGGAATCGGATTGTAAGTAATGAATCCTTCAAACAATGCGTCTTTCATCGCCAGGCTCAGTAATTCCCGCCCTTTATTTCCTGCCGAAACACAAATCTTCGATGTTCTTTCCAGCAACGCATCCAAATATTTCACGGTTACATACCGCAACTTAATATCACTCTCTATGCTAGGCAGAAGCAATTCATAAAGGATATAAGAGCCAATCATTTTCGTAGTTGTTTCAATTCGCAGGGAATAAATATGTTCAAACCAATACATCAGATAATCCCCAAACATCACATCCC
>CAJTYM010000008.1 GCA_910583835.1 uncultured Lachnospiraceae bacterium
AAGGTGCTAAGGGCAGGATTAAATAAAAACTTTTTATTCGACCCTGGCATCATAGCATTATAGTACCAAAAATAAAGGGGAAGTGCAATCAGGAGCGCGGAAATCAGGAGGTATTATATGTATGCGTTAGAAGCAAAACATCTTTATAAAAACTACCGCACCCGGGGAAAGAGCATAGAGGTGCTGCGGAATCTGTCCCTGCAGGTTGGCAGGGGTGAGATGGTCGCCATTATGGGGGCTTCCGGCAGCGGGAAGACTACGCTGCTGCACAATTTAAGCGGGATTGATGTGCCGGATTCAGGAGAAATTATGGTAAATGACAAAGAATTGTCGTCATTTTCATCCGAAGAGCTTGCCTTGTTCCGCAGAAGTCATTTTGGCATGGTGTTTCAGGATTTCCAATTGCTGGAAAGCCTTTCGGTGGAAGAAAATATCCTTCTGCCCATGATTTTAGACAAGCGGGATGCGAATGAGCAGGCACAGCGGTTAAAGAAAGTGCTGGGGATGGTGGGAATTGAGGAACTGGCGGACAGGGGGGTAACGGAATTGTCAGGCGGGCAGAAGCAGAGAACCGCCATTGCGCGGGCATTTGTGCAGGAACCGGAACTTATTTTTGCTGATGAGCCGACTGGGAATCTGGATGTCCAGACCGCTGAAAATATTTTGCATTGTATGGCAGAACTGAACCGAGAGACAGGGGCGAGTATGCTGATTGTCACCCATGACAGCCATGTCGCTTCTTTTTGCCAGCGTGTACTCTATATGCAGGAGGGAGGTCTGAGATGAATTTTTTTGATATCTCTCTGAAAATGTTCCATAAAAATATTGTGCGCTATCGCCTGTATTTTCTTTGCTGTTTTTTGGCGGCGACAGTGTTTTTCTGCTTTGCCTCTTTGTTCACGAATCCTTTTTTTATGGAAGGACAGGCAGTGGACCCTATGATTAGTGAAAATATTATTTTTCCGAGTTTTCTTTCGGTGGTCTTTTTGCTGTTGTTTGTCCCCTATTCGTATGCGGTATTCCTCTCGGCAAGGAAACAGGAATATGGTATTCTCTTTGCTTTGGGCATGAGCAGGAAAATGTGCTGGGAGTGTCTGCTGTTGGAAGGACTGGCTTTGGGAAGCCTTGCCCTAGTAGCTTCTTTTACGGCGGGAACTCTGTTGTCAGTGCTTTTTTATGGGATTGTCAGCCACATTCTGGGAATCTCTTCCTTGCAATGGTTCATTCCCTATAGGGCCTATGCAGTTACAGCGCTGCTCTATGGGGCGGCACTGATAGCTGCCGCCGTATTTTTAGGGTTACGGCTTATGGGCGAGCGTATACGGACGTTGCTGTCAGCGCCTTATCGGGCAGAGCGAAAAGGCAGGATATACTGCAGAATGAAGCAATATTTTCCTGTCTATATGAGGAAACATTTATTGGAATTTTCCTTGCTTGTACGCCATAAGAGGGAGTGGGCAGTCCGTTATGTTCTCTCTGCCTTGTTAATAGGTTCTGCCCTGTATCTGGTTAGTTTTTGTGCGGTATTACATTCTGCGCTTATGCGCGATGTAGAGAACTATTGCCCCTATGATTTGGCGTATACGGAAATATTTGGACAGAACCATATTTCAGAAGATGAACGTGAGTCCACACTGTCCCAATACCATGTAACTGTTGAGGAAGAGCAGCAGGTTTCTTTTGTAAGGGATAATGCATTTAATTACCTCTCCGTGTCAGAGGTCAATGAAAAACTGGGCTGCAGTTACAAGGTTCCGGCAGGGAAATTTCTGAATTTATTTCAATATGAGACGGAGGATGGGTATGATTATGAAATTATGGAAATTCCCAATATTTCATTAAAGCTGGAAACGGAAAAAACATTAAATTTGCAGTCATGCGGAAGCGATACCAGAATCCTGTTTAATAAAAATGCAGCACTGGCAGATTATACTTTGATATTAAATGATGCGAATTATAATTTGCTGAAATCAGACAGCAATTATTGGCCTGGGACGATGTATCTCTTCCAACTGCAGGATTGGCAGGAATCGCTGGCAGGTATCTCGGCATTCCAGTCCCTTCTGCAAGAGGCAAATGGGCTTTCTCAGGAAGAGCAGCAGTATTTCCGGGCACATTCCAAGATAGAGTATTTTCAGGTCGCCAGCCAGTCTGTACAATTTGCCATGTTTTTGCTATGTTTTGTAGAGGCGCTTTTGCTGATGGCAGCGTTTCTGCTGATTTATTCCCGGATGATGGCGGAGCGGGAGGAAAACAGCCGGCTGCAAAAAAGCCTTTATATGATTGGCATTACCGAGTCGGAACAATACCGCCTGTGTCTGTTTAAAAATCGTCTGCGTCTTCTGCCGCCATTGTTCATTGCCCTGGCATTTTCATTGCCTGTCAATTATAAGATGGGGGAGGGCGCGTACCATTTGGGAAAAATGGGATGTGCTATGGGGAGTCTGGCGGCTCTTGCATTGCTTTTTGCTATAGCAGTATTTTTAAAATGCTATAGCAAAAAGCAAGTGGCGGATTTGCGGCATAAGATGAGATAGCCGCGCTTTAAAGCTTTTATCCGCGTAACCGGAACCTGTTTACAGAAACCTTAAGTCCTTCTGCTTGGCTCTGCAGCTCTCTTGCCAGCTTTGCTGATTCCTGGGCTGTGGAGGCGTTGGTCTGCACAACTTCAGAAATCTGCTCCATGCCTTGCGTAACCTGCTGCAGGGAGTGGGACTGAGAAATGGCTGATTCGGCAATCCGCTCTATCATTGTGGAAGATTCCTGGGCGCTGGAAGCAACGGCTGAGATAGAGTCTGTTGCCTCCACGGTCAGGGAAGAGCCATATTCTACAAGTTTCATGGAATTCTCAATAAGTTCGGCAATATCCTGTGCGGATACGGAACTCTTATTTGCAAGGTTCTGCACTTCGCCGGCGACTATCGCAAATCCTTTGCCGGCTTCGCCCGCACGCGCGGCTTCCACGGAAGCGTTCAGTGCAAGAATGTTGGTTTGGAATGAAATATCTTCAATCGTCTTGATGATGCCGCCAATCTGGTGGGAGGCTTCTGAGATATCGTTCATGGCATTTGTCAGAGCTTCCATTTTCTGGCTGCAGATTTGTAACTGTTCTGCCGCTTCTGCGGAATGCTGGCTGGCAGTGTCGGCATCTTTGGAGGTGCGGTCAACCTGCCCATAGATATCCTGAATGCTGGCTGACAGTTCCTCGACAGCAGCTGCCTGTCGTACCGTACCGCTGGACAAGCCCTCCGCATCGGAAGCCATTTGTCTGGATTCGTTGAACACCTGCTCGGCTGTAATGCTGATTTGGGAGAGGGCGTGGTTGAGTGAATCCACAATCTCGCGCATCGCATTTTGGATTGGCAGGAATTCACCCCGGTAGTCATCCCCGATGGTAAGGTCCATGGTGCCGTCTGCCATCTGTGCCAGTTTGTCATCGATATCCTGGATATATTTTTTCAGTTCACGTTTGGTTTCATGGATGGATTCTACCAACATACCGATTTCGGAAGTATTTGATTTCAAGGCAAAATCGGCAGAGAGGTTGCCCCTTGAAATTTCCCCCATCTGGTCGCGGACGGCAATGACCGGACGTAAAACCCGCTTATTGGTCACAAGCATGATAACGAACTGGATAAGGGCAATGACAATCAATGCGGTAAGCATTGCTTTTCTGATAAACCCTGCCTGGTAATTCAGGTCATCTATACGCGCTAAAGTTCTCGTGTCCAGTGCATTTAGGAACTGCTCTTTCAGGGAGTTAATCTTGGTGATGGCAATGCTGTAATCTTTGCCATAGACATAGGCAATGGCGCTTTCACGGTCTCCGGCTTTTACCATGTTCATGGATTCTTCTTCCAGTGGGACAAGTTCGTTGGATAAGGCTGACATTTCGTCAATCATCGCCTGTTCTTCCGCGGTGATGCCAATTTCCTGCATGGCGGCAACGCCGATGTCACGGTTTTTCCACTCATTGACCTCAAGCATGTAGTTGTCATAATGCTGCTGATCTCCAGTTGCTGCAAACGCACGCACTTCGTTCGTCAGGTACGCAGAGCCGTTCATGAAGCGGTTTGCATTGTAAGTAAGGTCAAACCGTTCTTCGTTTGCCGTATTCAGCAGTTCTCGTATGTGGCTGTTGGAAAATAGGGCAAGCCCCATAAAAAGCAAGGCGAGAATAGAAAATCCGTTCAAAATTATGGTCAGTGTAGATTGGTTGATAGCTTTTTTCATGGTTAGAACTCCTTCCGGTTTATCTTGGGCATCCTGTCTTTTGCAAAGAAGAAATACTTCATTATGATGTTGTCTATTCTACAGGAAATACGACAAAAATGCAATTCCCTTTCTAAACAGAGAGTAAAAATACCATAAAAACAGATACTAAGGAAAATGTGCAGGTTGGAGGATTTGCAGATGAAGGAAAGGATGTATCTGTGCATAGATTTAAAGTCATTTTATGCTTCCGTGGAGTGCGTGGAACGCGGGCTGGATCCTATGACGGCAAATTTGGCGGTGGCAGACCCGGAGCGTGGGAAAGGTACGATTTGCCTTGCCATTTCCCCAGCCATGAAAGCAATGGGAATCAAGAACCGCTGCAGGGTGTATCAGATTCCGCAGTATGTAGAATATATCATGGCTCCTCCGCGGATGAAGCTGTATATAGAGTATTCCGCAGAAATTTATGCGGTGTATCTAAAGTATTTTGCGAAGGAAGATATCCATATGTATTCGATAGATGAAGCATTTATGGATGTCACCTGTTATCTGTCGCTATATCGTCTTACTGCCAGAGAACTTGCCAGGAAGATAATGGCTGACATCAGGGAGACGACTGGGATTCCGTCAGCTGCCGGAATTGGAACGAATCTCTATCTTGCCAAAGTTGCGCTGGATATTACGGCAAAACATGTGCCGGAAAATATTGGCTGTCTGGATGAGGAATCGTACAGAAGAACTCTGTGGAGCCACACGCCGCTAACGGATTTCTGGAGGGTAGGGGCGGGCACGGTAAAACGGCTGGCAAACGTGGGGATTATGACAATGGAAGATATTGCCGGGGCGGATGAAGAAATGCTGTACCGGATGTTTGGCGTAGATGCGGAACTCCTCATAGACCATGCATGGGGCAAAGAAAGCGCCACGATGGCGGACATAAAGTCTTATACGCCCCAAAGCAATTCACTTTCCAGCGGACAGGTGCTTTTGCGCGATTACACGTTTGAGGAGGCCAGCCTGTTACTGAAAGAGATGGTGGATGCTCTTTGCCTTGATATGATTGACCAGGGAACAATGGCCCATTCTTTTACCGTAACTGTCGGGTATTCTTATGAGACGGAACTGAAACCTGTTTCCGGAACTGTTTCACTGCCGGCAGCAGCAAACAGCTACCGTACGATTATGCCATATATTCTAGGCCTGTATGGGCGTATTGCACAAAAGGACAAGCCCATCCGCAGGCTGGACGTATCTTGTAATCGGCTGGTGCGAGACCAGTATGAGCAGTATGATTTGTTTACCGATTATACAGCGGTGGAGCGTGACCGCAAGCTGCAGCGGGCAGTTCTTGACATAAAAAGAAGGTATGGCAGAAATGCCGTTGTCCGTGGGATGGATTTACAGGAAGCAGGTACGGCGATGGAGCGCAATCGCCAGATAGGGGGGCACAGAAGTGGTGAATAATGAACAGCCCAGGATGGATCGGGCGAACCGGGCGAAGCAGTTCATGCCTTTTGACGCTTTAAAAGGGTTTCGGGAGGCTCTTGCTGAAAAGGAGCGGACCACAGTTCCCAGAAAAGAACTGAGTGAGGACAGGAAAGCGGAACTTGATATTAAGCTGAGAGAGATACATCAGATGGATATCATTACAGCTGAGTATTTCCGGGATGGGGAATATTTGCAGGTGACAGGGGAAGTTTCCGGGATAGATGAAATAAGCAGGGTATTAAAGATTGCCGGCATGGGAATTCCGATGGATGATATATCTGATTTACATTAGGAAAGCCGTGGTTTCATCAGGGGTTAATAGAATTTTCACACAATTTTAGCACTCACCTCTTGACAGTGCTAACAAACAGTGCTATTGTTATGTCAATCAAGGAGTAAGCTGGCAGGTGACGCAAAGCGGCGTGTGCCGTTACCGATTGGAAGGAGGAACCCTTATGAATATTCAGAAATTTACACAGAAATCAATCGAAGCTATCAATGGCTGTGAAAAGCTGGCATATGAATACGGCAACCAGGAAATTGAGCAGGAGCATTTGCTGGTCTCCCTTCTGTTACAGGAGGATGGGCTGATTCCCAAATTGATAGAAAAGATGGAAATCAATAAAGAGCATTTTATTCAGAATGCCCAGGAGCATCTGGCAAAGAGGGTTAAGGTGTCCGGCGGGCAGATATATATGGGGCAGAACCTAAATAAAGTGCTGGTGAGCGCAGAGGATGAGGCAAAGAAAATGGGGGACGAGTATGTGTCCGTGGAGCATCTGTTCCTGACCTTGCTCAAATACCCCAATCAGGCGCTGAAAGAAATTTTTAAGGAATACGGCATCACCAGAGACCGTTTCCTGCAGGCGCTTGCGACTGTACGGGGCAATCAGAGTGTAGTCTCTGATAATCCTGAGGCAACTTATGATACGCTGGCAAAATATGGATACGATATGGTGGAGCGTGCCAGGGAGCAGAAATTGGACCCGGTGATTGGGCGCGATGGCGAAATCCGCAATGTTGTGCGCATCCTTTCCAGAAAGACCAAAAATAACCCGGTGCTGATTGGAGAGCCGGGCGTGGGCAAGACGGCAGTGGTAGAAGGGCTTGCGCAGCGTATTGTCCGCGGCGATGTGCCGGAGGGATTGAAAGACAAGCGGCTGTTTGCGCTTGATATGGGGGCGTTGGTGGCTGGTGCAAAATACCGGGGAGAATTTGAAGAGCGGCTGAAAGCTGTCTTAGATGAGATAAAGAGCAGCGACGGCCAGATTATCCTCTTTATCGATGAACTGCATACGATTGTCGGTGCAGGCAAGACCGATGGAGCCATGGATGCCGGACAGCTTTTAAAACCTATGCTCGCCAGAGGGGAACTTCATTGCATTGGAGCTACCACATTAGATGAGTACCGCGAGTATATCGAAAAAGATGCTGCCTTAGAGCGTAGGTTCCAGCCGGTGCTCGTGGAAGAACCAACGGTGGAGGATACGGTATCCATCCTCCGTGGACTCAAAGACCGCTATGAGGTGTTCCACGGCGTAAAGATTACGGACGGCGCGCTGGTCTCGGCGGCGGTGCTTTCCAACCGCTATATCAGCGACCGGTTTTTGCCGGATAAGGCAATTGATTTGGTGGACGAGGCTTGCGCATTGATTAAGACGGAACTGGATTCCATGCCTACAGAGCTGGATGAACTGCAGCGCAGGGTCATGCAGATGGAAATTGAGGAGGCAGCGTTGAAGAAAGAGGAGGACCGTCTGAGCAAGGACCGCCTGCAGACGCTGCAGCGTGAGCTTGCAGATTTAAAAAATGAATTCCAATCCAAGAAAGCGCAGTGGGACAATGAAAAAAATTCTGTGGAAAAAGTGCAGAAACTCAGGGAAGAATTGGAAACTATCAACAATGAGATTGCCAAAGCGCAGCAGAACTATGATTTGGAAAAGGCAGCGGAACTGCAATATGGAAAGAAGCCGGAACTGCAGCGGCAGTTGGAGATAGAAGAAGAGCAGGTAAAGAAGAAAGATTTAAGTCTGGTGCATGAGAACGTGAGCGAGGAGGAGATTGCCCGCATCATTTCACGCTGGACGGGAATCCCGGTGGCAAAGCTGACGGAGAGCGAGCGTAATAAGACGCTGCATTTGGATGAGGAGCTGCACAAACGTGTGATTGGGCAGGACGAAGGGGTCACTAAGGTCACGGAAGCAATCATCCGTTCCAAAGCAGGCATCAAAGACCCCAGCAAGCCCATAGGCTCCTTCCTGTTTTTAGGGCCTACGGGAGTGGGCAAGACAGAACTTGCCAAAGCGCTTGCCGCAAGCCTGTTTGACGATGAGAACAACATGGTGCGCATCGACATGAGCGAATATATGGAGAAATATTCTGTCTCCCGTCTGATTGGAGCGCCTCCCGGATATGTGGGCTATGAGGAAGGCGGGCAGCTCACGGAGGCAGTGCGCAGGAAGCCGTATTCCGTAGTGCTTTTTGACGAGGTTGAAAAGGCGCATCCAGACGTATTCAATGTGCTTCTGCAGGTTCTTGACGATGGGCGCATCACCGATTCCCAGGGGCGTACCGTAGATTTTAAGAATACCATCCTCATCATGACCTCCAATCTTGGTTCTGCCTATCTGCTGGAAGGCATTGAAGAAGATGGGGAGATTAAGCCGGAGTGCGAAGCAGCTGTCATGAGCGAATTGAGAGGGAATTTCCGCCCGGAATTCTTGAACCGCCTAGACGAGATTATCATGTTCAGGCCTTTGACTAAGGGAAATATTGGCGGAATCATTAAACTTCTGCTGGAGGATTTGAACAGGCGTCTGGTGGAGCGGGAAATCTCTGTGGAGTTGAGTGAGGAAGCAAAGCAGTTTATTGTGGAGCATGGTTACGATCCGGTATATGGCGCGCGTCCCTTAAAGCGTTACCTGCAAAAGACCGTGGAGACCCTGGCAGCCAAACTTATCCTTGCCGATGAGGTGAGAGCCGGCGATACGGTATGGATGGATGTGGAAAATAATGAACTGACGGCAAAATGTAAGAATTAACATAGTTTGGTGTTTTCCTATTTATTATGAAGAATCTTTCATATCGTACAGCCCTTTTATCATAGATTGCATAGAAACATCTGTGGAGTATGCAATGTATGAGCGGGAAAAAGATTTGGAGGCGGATGTGGAAAAACCATACAAAACTGCGTATCTGGGAAAAATGCCTGGTGTTTGACCTTCTCTGCATCTGCCTGGTCTCAGGCGCGTTGATGAGTGGTCTGGGAAACAGCATTTCTCTGAATCAGGGTGTGCTGACGACTGCCCGGATTCAAGAAAATACACAGGAAGAAAAGAAAAAAGTTGCGCTCACGTTTGATGATGGGCCGCATCCCCAATATACGCCGGAGATGCTTGATGTCCTGAAGGAATGTGATGTAAAAGCAACTTTTTTCCTGCTGGGAGAGGAAGTGGAGAAGTACCCTGAGATTGTAAAGCAGATTCAGGAGGGAGGACATCTGATTGGCAACCATTCCTATAAGCATGAGCAGCTCAGCAAGCTCACGATGGAACAGGCATGTAACCAGGTAAACCGGACAAATGAGCTTATTTGCGACATTACCGGTACATACCCTTCTTATGTGCGTCCGCCGTTTGGGGACTGGCATGAGAAATTGGACTGTCAGGTAAATATGGTGGAGGTTCTCTGGGATGTGGATACTTTGGACTGGTCAACCCAGAACCATGCAGGTATTGTAAATAAGGTATTAAAAAATGTGCAGGAAAATGATATAATACTCATGCATGACGGTTACGAGACCTCTGTCACTGCAGCGAAGGAAATCATAAATACTTTACAGAAGCAGGGATATGAATTTGTGACCGTAGATGAAATTTTGTTTGACTGACTGCCCATGTAATTTTCAGGGTGTACGAAGGAGGAACCTCCCATGGATTTATTCGAGTATATGCGGGAACAGAACCAGGAAAAGGAATCGCCGCTTGCCAGCCGGCTGCGTCCGGCTAAATTAGAAGAAGTAGCAGGACAGCAGCATATTATAGGAAAAGATAAATTGTTATACCGTGCCATTATGGCAGACAAACTCAGCTCTATTATTTTCTATGGACCTCCCGGTACGGGCAAAACTACGTTGGCGAAAGTAATTGCCAATACGACCAGCGCAGAATTTATGCAGATTAATGCCACTGCAGCAGGCAAGAAAGATATGGAAAATGTCGTGCAGCAGGCGAAAGACAATCAGGGCATGTATGGGAAAAAAACAATACTGTTTATCGATGAGATTCATCGGTTTAATAAAGGACAGCAAGATTATTTGCTGCCCTTTGTGGAGGATGGGACCATTATCCTGATTGGCGCGACTACGGAGAATCCTTACTTTGAGGTCAATAACGCGCTGTTATCCCGCTCCGTGGTGTTTGAACTGAAGCCGCTTGCCAAAGAAGATATCCGCAGTATCCTCTTGCGCGCGCTGACAGATAAGGAAAAGGGCATGGGCTCTTACCATGCAGAGATAGAGGAAGAAGCATTGGAGTTTCTGGCAGATGTGGCAAATGGGGATGCCAGGGCAGCCCTCACTGCCGTGGAACTGGGCGTACTGACAACTCCGCGCGCGGAAGATGGGAAGATTCACATTACGCTGGCAGTGGCGTCTGAATGTATCCAGAAGCGGGCAGTGCGTTATGATAAGAGTGGGGATAACCATTATGATACGGTATCTGCGTTTATCAAAAGCATGCGGGGCTCAGACCCGGATGCAGCGGTGTATTATCTGGCGAGGATGCTCTATGCCGGGGAAGATATCAGATTCATTGCCAGGAGGATTATGATTTGTGCAGCCGAGGATGTAGGAAATGCAGACCCGCAGGCTTTGACCGTGGCAGTCAGCGCAGCCCAGGCGGTTGAGCGTATCGGTATGCCGGAAGCGCAGATAATATTGTCCCAGGCGGTCACTTATATAGCATGTGCGCCTAAGAGCAACGCGGCCTGTCTGGCAGTTGGGCGTGCCATGGAAGCGGTCAGGGATACGCAGACCTCACAGATTCCGGTACATTTAATGGATTCCCACTATCGGGGCGCGGGAAAACTTGGACATGGCGCGGGCTATCAGTACGCGCACGATTATCCTCACCATTATGTAAAACAGCAGTATCTGCCGGACAGCGTTGCCGATGCCAAATTTTATGAGCCCACAGAAAATGGCTATGAGAAGCAAATCAAGTCTCATCTGGCTTTTTTGAGAAAGTCCGCGACAGACGGACAGATGTAAATTTATCGAAGAAAATACTTTACAATCCCCTGCCAATAGTGCATAATATGGCAAGAGACTATGAGCAGTGCCAATCCTGCCAGGGACGGATTGGCTGCTTGCAGCCAAATGCGAACAAGGCAGGATTGATAGGGCGACTGCCCGACAACGAGAAAACCGAAGGTTTTCGAGTGTGCACTGCGGATAGGAAGTCAATCTTGTGGGACTGCCCAACAACGAGAAAACCGAAGGTTTTCGAGTGGGCACTGCGGATAGGAAGCCAGTCCTGCGGAACTGCCCGACAACGAGAAAACCGAAGGTTTTCGAGTGTGCACTGCGGATAGGAAGCCAATCTTGCGGGACAGCCCAACAACGAGAAAACTGAAGGTTTTCGAGTGGGCACTGCGGATTGGAAGTCAAAGTGAAAGAAAAACAGAACTTCAGGAGGATGAAACTATGCAGTCATTTCAGGAAATGAGCAAGGAAGAATTATTACAGGAAAAGGAAGGGCTTACGGCAATTTACCAGAAATATGCAGAAAGTGGATTGAAGCTGGATATGTCCAGGGGAAAGCCTTCTATGGAGCAGTTGGATATATCGATGGGCATGATGGACGTATTGAATGGCAATACGGATTTAAAATGCGAGGACGGTACAGACTGCCGTAATTATGGCGTGTTGGATGGAATACGTGAAGCGAAGGTGCTTCTGGGCGATATGATTGAGTGCCATCCTGATAACATTATTATCTATGGCAATTCCAGCTTAAATGTCATGTACGATACGATTTCCCGTTCCATGACCCACGGCGTGATGGGCAGTACGCCCTGGTGTAAACTGGATAAAGTGAAATTTTTATGTCCGGTTCCAGGATACGACAGGCATTTTACAATAACGGAATATTTTGGCATTGAAATGATCAATGTGCCCATGCTGCCTACTGGTCCCGACATGGATATGGTGGAGGATCTTGTAAGCAAGGACGATGCCATCAAGGGAATCTGGTGCGTGCCCAAGTATTCCAATCCGCAGGGAATCACTTATTCAGATGAGACGGTGCGCCGTTTTGCGCGGCTCAAACCGGCGGCAGAAGATTTCCGTATTTATTGGGACAATGCTTATGGCGTACACCATCTGTACGATATCGATCAGGATAATCTGGTGGAAATCCTTGCCGAGTGCAAACGTGCCGGCAATCCTGATATGGTATATAAATTCTGCTCTACTTCCAAAATCAGTTTTCCAGGTTCCGGCGTGGCGGCAATCGCAACCTCCGAAAATAACCTGGTGGATATCCGCAAGCAGCTGCAGGTGCAGACCATTGGGCATGATAAGGTAAATCAGCTGCGCCATGTGAGGTTTTTTAAGGATATCTATGGAATGACGGAGCATATGAGGAAACATGCAGACATTTTAAGGCCTAAGTTTGAGATGGTAATTGACACATTTGAGAGGGAACTGGCCGGCAGGGATGCCGGAAGCTGGGTTGCACCTAAGGGAGGATATTTCATAGCTTTTGAGGCCATGGAAGGATGTGCCAAGGCGATTGTGGCAAAAGCGAAGGAAGCCGGTGTCACCATGACGCCTGCCGGGGCTCCCTATCCGTATGGAAAAGACCCCAAGGATTCAACCATCCGTATTGCACCGACATATCCGACATTGGAAGAACTGAAGATAGCAACTGACATTTTTGTTACTTGTGTGAAATTAGTTACGATAGATAAGGTCTTGGAGGGCAAGGCAGACACCCACTAGTCTGCGATAGGGTGTCAGACGAGGAAGAAAGGAAACAATCATTATGGATGCTGCAGACAGGTTTAATGAAGGTGTGGATAGCTGGGAAACTGTAATATTTCTCTACAATTCCGCTTTAAAGGAAGTGGGGACGAAGCTTGAGATTTTAAATGACGAGTTCCGCCATATACACAATTATAATCCCATTGAATATATCAAATCCAGAATCAAGACGCCCGAGAGCATTGTCAAAAAGCTCAAGAGGAACCATTATGAGAGCACGATTGAGAATATGGTCAACCATGTGAATGATATTGCGGGGATTCGGCTGGTATGTTCGTTTACATCGGATATTTACCGGCTGGCGGAAATGATTGGCAGGCAGAATGACCTTACGGTGGTCTCTGTCAAGGATTATATTAAAAATCCCAAAGACAGCGGTTACAAGAGTTACCATATGCTGGTGACTGTGCCTATTTTCCTGACCGACCGTGTGATAGACACGCGAGTGGAGATTCAGATTCGCACGATTGCCATGGATTTCTGGGCGAGTCTTGAACATAAGATATATTACAAATTTGAAGGGGATGCTCCGGAATACATCAGCCGGGATTTGCGTGAATGCGCTGGTATTGTATCTATGCTGGACGCCAAGATGCTTTCCCTGAATGAAGCGATTTTACAGGCCAAAGAAGAACAAGAGGAATAACAGGAATATGAAAGTAAGTATTTTAACAGACAACATGGTATATAAGCGGGGATTTCTGGGCGAACATGGCATGTCCCTGCTGATTGATACCGGAGAGAAAAGATATCTTTTTGATACCGGGCAGAGCCGGGTATTTTTACATAACGCGGCTAGGCTTGGGATTGATTTGAAGAATCTGGACGGCGTTATCCTGAGCCATGGGCATTATGACCACTGCGGCGGCATGGAGCACTGGCAGGAATTGGGAAAGGTGCCCATCTATATTCAGGAGAAAGCTTTTGAGCAGAAATATGTAGAGAATTCCAGGAGCAAAGAACTGCGCTATATAGGACTGGAAAATAAAGGGGACTGGCAGGAAAAGGCGGATATCCGCAAGCTTTCAGGCGGAGGAACACAGATTGCAGAAGGCGTGTATCTGCTCTCAGAGATTCCCTATACCAATGATTTTGAGCCGTTATCAGGCTGTTTTTGGAAAACGAATCTGCAGTATCCAGGGCATGAACTGATTGTAGATGCAATGGAAGATGAGCAGCTCTTGGTGATAGAGAAACCGGAGGGGCTGTGCATCTTTGCGGGTTGTGCCCATGTAGGGATAATCAACTGCCTGCACTATGTGCAGACGGTGTTTCCTGACAGCCATATCCATTTTCTCGCTGCTGGGATGCACCTTAAGGGCTGCGATGCCAAACGCTTGGAGATGACAATCTCCGCCTTGAAAGGACAAGGGGTTGATTTGGTGCTGCCACTGCATTGTACCGGTATGCGTGCCATAGCAGCGATGCGGGAGGCTCTTGGCAGCGCCTGCATTTTGCCGGAGGCTGGAAAAGAGATACAAGTATATGGAGGATAACATGAAGCAGAAGAAGAGCGTGATGTACATCTTTTTGGAAGGGGCAGCGGCGCTGGCTGTGTTATTGATGGTAGGGATTTTCCCCCTGTATTATCAGGATAATTATATTGACATGTCCAATGCCAAGCTTAATTTTTTTCGTATATGTTCTGTTGGATTGATTTTGGCATTTATCCTGTTTTCCTGTATGGACCGTCTGATGCAGTATAAAGGATCCATGCAGCAGAAGAATAAAAAGCACAAGAAAAAAGTGCAGGCCCAAAGCCAGCAGAAGTCGCAGGCAGACAAGGGCGAAGCGCTGAGAGAGTGGCTTGGCAGCATCTCAGTGACGACCTGGTTTGCCGTTATCTTAGCGGCAGGAATATTGATTGCCACAGTTTTTTCCGCAAATCCGCAGGAATCCTGGCAAGGGCTGGAAGGCAGGAAGCTGGGGGCAATAGTATGGCTGCTCTGTATTGCCATGTACTTGATTCTTGGGAGATATTTAAAGCTTGGCAAGTGGACGGCATGGGTATTTTTAGCTGCCAATATTGTAGTATGCCTGCTTGCTTCCCTGAATTTCTGGGGGATTGATCCCTTAAAAATGTATGAAAACCTTGCAGCGGAACAGTATGGAAGTTTTATCAGTACCATCGGCAATGTCAATGCCTGTTCCAGTTATCTCTGTATGACGATACCGGCAGGGATAGCGCTGTATGCTGTGGCAAAGGATAAATACCTGCGGGCAGCCTCAGGTGTATTTCTGATTTTGGCATTTTATGCAGGCTACTGTGCCCACAGTGAGAGTTTTTTGCTGGGATGTGGAGTATCGTTTTTGGTACTGTTATGGTTTTCTTTGCGCAATCATGAGCGGATGCTGCGGTTGCTGGAAATCTGCGGTTTTTTATGGATTGCCAGTGTTGTAATGAAAGTGATGATCCTCATTGCAGGAACTACGGAATTTTTCAGTTACATGTACGTGCTTTTAAGAAAAGATAAGCTTCAGTATGGATTGCTGCTCAATGGATATTTGCTGGCAGCGGAGGGAATACTGCTTGCAGGAGCTTTATTCTTTGTTTGGAACAGGAAGAAATCAGGGAAGGAATTGCCATATGACCTGATAAAGAAAATTGTTTTTATTATCGTAGCAGTTGTGGCAGCTATCGTGATTGTGGCTGTCATCGCTGCCAATCTGAAGCAGTCTGCCTGGGAGGGCGCGCTGTCCGCGCTGGAACGTTTGCGGCTGCAGGATTCCTGGGGAAGCAGCCGGGGTTATATCTGGCGCATGACCGTGGCAGCATGGCTTGATTTGCCGCTCTGGGATAAGATTACCGGCTATGGTTTGAATTACTACCATATGTTTATCCAGCAGTACGGCGGAACGGCGGTTTCAGAATATTTTGAAGGTGCGCTGCTTGTGGATGCACATAATGAACTGCTGCAGATCCTGACTACAATGGGCGTAGTGGGAACAATTGGTTATTTCGGTCTATTGATTAGCACGATTGTGAAATCAGCAAAAAAGATTGCCCTCAGGCCGTCCTTGCTTCTTGGCATCATCGTAGTCTGCAGTTATATGGCGCAGGGACTTGTCAACAATCCCACAGTGTTCCTCACTCCATACCTGTTTCTGATGCTGGGAATGATAAAGAGCATGGAGAAAACGGAAAATGTCGAAGAATAGAACACAGGCACAAGGGCATGCCTCTGTGCGCAACATGCAGCACAACAATAAGTTGATATTGAACCTGGCGGTATCAATGGGGGAAGAATTGCTGAAAAACGGCGGTGAGATATACAGGGTGCAGGAGACGGTTGGCCGCGTGATGGAAGCATATGGTGTACAGGATTACCATGTTTTTGTCGTGACTAACGGAATTTTTGCCACGGTAGATGAGCAGGAGGAAGAGGCGGGGAGCATGGTGAGGGATGTGCCTCTTGGCGATATCAATCTTGAGAAGATTGCGGGAATCAACCAGCTGTCCCGCGAAATCTGCCAGGGTTCCTTAAGCCTCAGGCAGGCGTATGAGCGGCTGGAGCAATGCAGGCGCGCGGCGCCGCTGAGAGATGTTTTCCTGGTGCTGGCATGTGGGATTGAGAGTGCAGGATTCTGTTTTCTTCTGGGCGGAACGCCTTTTGACAGTATCTTTTCCTTTCTTTTGGGTCTGTTGCTGCAGGCGTTTGTGGTGGCAGGGACGAAGAGAAATGTTTCCAAATTCCTGCTGAATATTTTGGGCAGCGCGCTGGTGACGGCAGGAAGCCTGGCGCTCTATGGGATGGGGCTTAGCGTCCACTCTGACCGCATCATCATCGGCGGAATCATTGTCCTGATGCCGGGGGTGGCATTGGTTACCGGAATCCGTGATTTGTTTAATGGGGATTACCTGTCAGGCGGAATCCGGCTGATGGATGCGCTGCTGACCGGGATCTGCATTGCCGTTGGTGTGGGCGCTTCTGTCAAGATATTCCAACTGCTGGGAGGAGGTGCGTTGCCGATATGATTGTCCAGTTGTTAGTCGCGGTGATATCTACGCTGGCATTTGCCGTGCTTTTCCATGTACCCCGGCAGGAATATTTATACTGCGCGGTGAACGGAGGGTTTGGCTGGATGGTTTATAAGTTCTGCCTTGGCTGTGGCATTGGAGTGCCTGTCTCATCCTTGTGGGCAACGCTTACCCTGACCCTGGTGGCGAGGGTTCTCTCCGCCTTGCGCAAAATGCCCAGTACGGTATTTCTGTTGGCGGGAATTTTTACGCTGGTGCCTGGCTCAGGCGTGTACTATACGGCTTATTACCTTATTATGAATGAATTGTCCAAATGCACGGCGAAAGGCATCGAAACATTTAAGATTGCAGGTGCGATTGTCTTAGGGATTATTTTCGGGCTTGCGCTGCCGCAGAGCTGGTTTAACCGTTTGGGCAGATTGACGGATAAAAAAGAAGCAGCTGGAAAAACTTGATATTTTTCCGGCTGCTTCTTTACATTCTGATATGCCTTTCTATTTCCAATTCTTCGAGATGGATGTTGCTGTGGATAGTTAAACCTCGCATTTCCAGAAGTATGCACTGTAGGGCGGAAGTTCGCTGCCGCCGCCAAAATCATGGTCTTTGCCGCTGATAAGGTCAACAGCCATGCCACAGCCGGCATCAAAGTGTGCGGTGTATGCTTCGCTGTCCGCATTGATGGCAACCAGTACCCGCTCATTTGCGCTCTTGCGCTCAAAAATGCATTGTTTGTTGGTAAGCGCTACGGAGCGGAAGTCTCCGTAATTCAAAGCCTCGGAGGATTTCTTGGCAGCGGTAAGTTTGGCAATCCATGCGGTCAGGTCTGTCCATTGCGGTTCCTCAAAGCTGGGGCGCAGAGAGGGGTCGCCGTTTGATTTATCGCCCTTAACGCCCCACTCACTGCCGTAATAGACACAGGGGATGCCTGGCATACCGAAGCAGAGTGCGTAAATCAGCGGCAAATGCTCCGGGGTGCTTAAGATGGAGGCGATTCTGGAGACATCGTGGTTATCCACAAAGCTCAGCAGATGTTTTCCGCGGTATAAGGTCCAGTTTTCCGGTCCGAACTGCCGCAGCAGAGAGTGGATAATCTCAAACATATTCATGGAATTGAAACTGGAGTGCAGTCCTTTGTAGCACTCATAATTGGTGGCGGAGTGCAGCATAGCATCATTCATCAGCTGGTTATAGTCGCCGTGCAGCATCTCCCCGACTAGGAAGAAGTCTTCTTTGAGACTGTCGCAATGATTGCGCAGCCGTTTTACGAAATCATGGTCCAGGCAGTAGGCAACGTCCAACCTCAGTCCGTCAATGTCCCAATTGTTTACCCAGAAAGAAACGCTTTCCAAGAGGTACTGGATAACTTCTTCGTTGCGCAGATTCAGCTTTACAAGGTCAAAGTTCCCTTCCCATCCCTCATACCAAAGACCGTCATTGTAGCCGGAATTTCCATGGAAATCAATATGGAACCAGTCGCGGTAGCGGGAGTTTTCGCGGTTTTGCAATACATCCTGGAAGGCGAAGAATCCTCTGCCTGCATGGTTGAATACACCGTCCAGTACGACACGGATGCCTGCTTTATGCAGCGCATCGCAGATTTCCTTGAAATCATCATTGTCGCCCAGGCGCACATCAATTTTGCGGTAATCCCTGGCATTGTAGCCATGGGTATCGGATTCAAACAGCGGGGAGAAATAGATGGCATTTACGCCCAGTTTCTCCAGATGGGGAATCCAGTCCTTTATTTTGAGAATACGTTTCGCGGGAATCCCATCATTTTCAAATGGGGCGCCGCAGAATCCCAGAGGATAAATTTGATAAAATACACTTTCATAAGCCCACATAATTAAGTAAATCCTTTCTGTATACGTTAAGTAAATTTCTGAGATATAACGAAATCATCCAGATAGTAATATTATAATTGTAAATGGAGGTTTAGGCAATGACAAAACGCATATAATGGCGATATTTGGTTTATTATTGACACTAAAATATAGAAAAAGGTATAATAATATCCTAAAAGGACCGGAATTTAGAATGGACAGCCTTGTATTGCTGTGAGATTGGAGATTTGGAATGAAAAAGAAACAGGATAAAGGCAGAAAGGATGGGGGAAAATCCCTGCTCGTTTCTATTATAATAGTATTTTTAATATTAGGGGTCATCGTATTTTCCTTGGCAGGGAGGATAACCAAGGAGATGTCTGCCTCTGCAATTCAAAATCTCAGTGAGAGCCTGGATTTGGTAAAATGTACGATAGAGGCAATTTTGAACAATGAGGCAGATTTCCAGAAGCTGATAGCCCAGAAGGTTGCCTTAGCGGAAGACCCGGAAGCGTATATTTCATCCTATGAGAAAAATTTGACTATGGTCAAGCTGTCTCTTATTGCAGAGGGGAAAACAGAGGGGATTTCCAATACGGGCGAAATATTTACGGAAGAGGGATTGGATTTTTCCGCAGGGGGAGAGGTGCAAGGCCTGCCAGTTTCCCAATCTTATCTCAACTATATGGGTACGTGGGCATATACCATGAAATGTCCGGTTGTACAAGATGGCAAAGAGATTGCAGCGCTTTATATCGAATATGTCTATGATTCCCTTGATAGGTCTCTGCCGGAGAACTTTTATAATGATACGGCATTGCTCTATATCATGGATGCGCAGAGCAAGAGGCTTGTACTGAAACCGAAGGGTATGGGGGAGCGCAGTGCAGGGCATCTAAATCTGGAAGATTTCTACCATGCCAATGAAATCAAGGAGCGGGAACTCAGGAAGAAAGTTGACAATTGCCTTATGAGCGGCAAGAATATTTTATTTTACCACGATATTCGGGGCAAGCAATCGTTGAATTATATGTGGTCGGTAAACGGAGGGACGATTTATCTGATTGGCTATGTTCCAGTGGAGGCGATTCAGCAGGAGAGCAGGGCGGTGAACCATAATATTTTTGCTGTGGTGGTTGTCATGCTGACTGCATTTTTCCTGTGCTGCCTGCTTTATTACCTTAACCAGAGAAAGCAGATTAAAATCCGCAGGGAGCGGGAGGCAGAGAGGGAGCTGCATAACAAACAGCTGGCAGAAGCGCTGCAGGCGGCGCAGATTGCCAGCAACTCCAAGACAATGTTCCTTTCCAATATGTCGCATGATATCCGAACGCCCATGAATGCGGTTCTTGGCTTTACGGCGCTGCTTGCCCTGGAGGCAGATAATCCCGCCAAAGTCAGGGAATACACGAAGAAGATTACAGCGTCCGGGCAGCATCTGCTAAGCTTAATCAATGATGTTCTCGATGTATCTAAGATTGAGAGTGGTAAAATGGTACTTAATATGGGGAATTTTACTTTAAATGACCTTGTATCTTCTGTGGATGCGATTATCCGGCCTATGGCGGAAAGCAGGAAACAGAGTTTCCATGTGGAAGTGACTGGGATAAAACATGAGAATCTGCTGGGCGATGAGACGAGGATCAATCAGATTTTAATTAATTTACTATCAAATGCGGTGAAATATACCCAGGAGGGAGGCAATATCTGGTTCCGCATTATTGGGATGAAGCAGCGTTCCAACCAATTTGAGCATATCCGTATTGAGGTGGAGGATAATGGATATGGAATGACGCCGGAATACCTGAAGACGATTTTTGATGCATTTACCAGGGCGGAAAACAGTACCACGAATAAGGTACAGGGCACGGGGCTTGGCATGGCAATTACCAAGAATATCGTGGAACTTATGGGCGGGACGATAGACGTGTCCAGTGAGGTGGATAAAGGAAGCCTGTTTAAGGTGGAATTGGAACTTCGCATACCCGAAGGGCAGGCGGATAAACGGTTTTGGCGGGAAAGCGGAATCAGCCGTATCCTTGTTGTGGACAGCGAGCGGGAGACATGTGAAAATATCCAGGTGATGATGAAAGATACAGAGGTAGCGGTAGATACGGTTCCTGGCTTGCAGGAAGCGGTAGATTTGATTAAGGACCGTGGCAGGGATAATTACCAGCTGGTTCTGTTGGATTGGGACGAAACAGAACTCGGAAAGATTTCTGCTGCCCAAGAGATTCGGGAAAGTGCGGCGGCAGTGCCCATTTTGTTTCTGGCATCTTATGAGACGGAAGGGATGGAATGCGTTGCTGAGGTGGATAATGCCGCGATTCTTTACAAACCATTTTTTGTTTCTGCTCTGAAAGAAAAAATTTTGGAGCTGCAGGCAGCTGGTAAAGTGACAGCTGAACCGGAAGAGGGTGTAATAAACAGCAGTCTGGAGGGCTTACATTTTCTTGCGGCCGAGGACAATGCGATTAACGCAGAAATCCTCTCAGAAATATTGAGTATGGAAGGCGCTAGCTGTGAAGTTGCGGAAAATGGCAAACTGGTATTAGAGCGATTTGAACATGCCAAGGAAGGTGAGTTTGATGCCATTTTGATGGATGTGCAGATGCCGGTGATGAACGGATACGCTGCAACGAAAGCAATCAGAGCGCTGAATCGCAGCGATGCGGCAAAAATCCCTATCATAGCTATGACAGCCAATGCTTTTGCAGAAGACGAGAAGGAGGCATTAGCTGCAGGCATGGATGTGCATTTGGCAAAGCCCATTGATGTAGACCTTCTGAAGAAGGTTATCAATAAATATGTAAATGGAAAGGAGTAAAATATGAGAACAGGAAAAATGGCAAATAAATTAACGGCGGTCAGTCTGGCAGCACTCATGGTACTGACACTGGCAGCGTGTGGGTTGGGAGAATCAAATGGTAATGTGATCATAACGGAGGAGGAGGACAAGAAAGTTGTCAATTTATTCAGCCCTATGGAAAAGACAGACCCTAATGCTGAGAATGTTGCGAGAAGTGCATTTGATAAAACGGTAATTATGGCAGAAGATAAGCTTGGGGTAGATGTTGCCTATAGGACTTATACGGCAGAAGATTATCAGGATAAAACATATGATGATGTATGTTTGGACCGGGCACGCAATAATATGGACGATATATACTTGTTAAATCCTGATGTCGTGCAGGTTCTTGGGGAAGAGGGGAAGCTTGTGGATTTATCGGATCTTGCGTGTGTGGATAATCTGCGGGAAGTTGTAAAGACAGCCAATACGGTAAATGGAAAACTGGTGGCAATCCCGCAGGAAGTGGTGGCATATGGTCTGTTCGTCAATAAAGACATGTTTGATGAGTATAATCTGGAACTGCCGGAGACGCCGGAGGAATTTCTGGAGTGCTGCCGGGTATTCAAGGAGAATGGCATTGAGACTCCTGTCGGTGCAAACCGCTGGTGGTTGGAGACGTTTGTGTTTGCACAGGGGTTTGCAGATATGTACAATGGAGGAGATACAGAGGCTGAGGTAGCCAAACTTAACAGCGGGGAGAGCAAATACAGCGATTATATGCGTCCTGGTTTCGAGTTCCTCCAGGAGCTGATAGACAAAGGGTATATCGATGCCGGGAAAGCCTACGTCAGTGAGGCGATTGAAGGGGAAGGGGATGATTTCCTGGCGCAGAAGACGCCGATTGTCATGGCATATTGGGGGGCGGCAAATACAGAGACCGCCTATGGCAAGCCGGATTTCAATATGCAGGTCATTGGCTTTCCCAGCAGCCATGGGCAGATGCCAGTGGTGCCTATCACTGGATTCGGTATCGGTGCAGAAGCAGAGCATCTGCAGGATTCCAAGGACTTGCTGGACGTGGTGCTTTCGGATGAAGCGCTGCAGGTTTACACGGAGACCAACAAGGTAATTTCGCCCTCCAAAAATGTAGAGGTGGAATGCATCCCGGCGTTAAAGCCGCTGAATGACAAGATTGAGGATAATGTCTATGTCCTTGCTTCCAATGCGGGGCTGAAGTTGGAACAATGGGGCAATACCTGCCTGATTGTGCGTGAGCTGCTGAATGGTTCAACAGTAGACGAGTGCATGGCAATGTTTGATAAATTGCAGGAAGAATCACTGAACAAATAGAAACATCAGGACATCAAAAGAAGATATTGCTTTGATGTTATCCTTAGCACGGCAGAGCGGGCAAACCAATTTCCAGGATTGGCTTGCCCGCTTTGTTTGGTTACGTTATGTCCCTTGATTTCTGTACGCAGGCGCGCTGGGCGGCAATCACTGCGCTGCGCAGCCCATGCCGCTCGAGCATAGCGACTGCTTCTATAGTGGTTCCGCCGGGAGAGCAGACATTATCTTTGAGGGCGCCGGGGTGTGTTCCGGTTTCCAGCACCATCTTAGCTGCACCGAGTACCGCTTGGGCGGCAAATTTGTATGATTGCGCCCGGGGCATCCCATCGGCAACAGCTGCATCAGCCATAGCTTCAATAAACATATATACATAGGCAGGCGAGGAACCGGAGACGCCGATTACGGTATCCATCATGGATTCCGGGACAATTTCGCATTTGCCGAAGCTGTTAAAAATTGCCGTGGCATCTGTAAGGTCATTTTCTGTGACATTTTGGTTGGCACAGAGTGCGCTCATCGCTTCGCCCACCAATGCCGGAGTGTTCGGCATGGCGCGCACGAGACGGATATTCCTGGCAAATGCAGATTCAATTTTCTCGATGGTCTGCCCGGCAGCGATGGAAATGATTAACGTTTCCGGCCTTACGCTGTCCTTAATTTCAGAAATGATTTTTCCAAAAAGATAAGGCTTCACGGCAAGGAAGAGGATGTCCGCCTGTCTGGCAGCGGCATTATTGTCTGCAGTGGCAGATACCCCGAAACGTTCCTGCAGGGAAGCGAGCGTTCGTTCTGTCTTGGCGGTAGCAATTATCTGCTCTTTGGCGGCAAGCCCGGAATTTAAGATGCCTCCGATGATGGCGCTTGCCATATTTCCGCCGCCAATAAATCCGATTGTTTTATCCATGTTCTGTACAACCTCCATTTCGATTAATATGTAATTACAAATATCATAACAGCAGACTTGGATTTGTGCAAGACATGATTTGGACATACCAGATTCCAGGAAAACATGTGATTGACATTAATAAGCCGTGGATTTATAATGAAAATAACAATTATTTTATCTGGTACAACCAACAGGAGAGGGCAATTATGAAGGAATTTAAGGTGATTGAGGTAAAGCGCAGCATTTTGGAAGACAATGATGCGGATGCGGCATTGCTCAGAGAGGAATTAAAGGCCCAGGGGACGTTTCTTCTGAATCTGATGTCATCACCGGGGGCAGGAAAGACTACAATGTTAAAGAGGACGATTTCTATGCTGAAGGATGAGATGAAGATAGGAATTATGGAAGCTGACATTGATTCCGACGTCGATGCACAGGCAATTGCAGAGGCTGGCGCGCGCGCCATCCAGCTACATACCGGGGGCATGTGCCATCTGGATGCATCGATGACCAGACAGGGACTTCGGGAATTTAATACCGAAGACCTTGATTTGGTGGTGTTGGAGAATGTGGGCAATCTGGTATGCCCAGCGGAATTCGATACCGGGGCATGTCGGAATGTGATGATCCTTTCTGTGCCGGAGGGGGATGATAAGCCATTGAAGTATCCGCTGATGTTTTCCGTATGCGATGTGGTGCTCATCAATAAGACAGATGTGCTGCCTTATTTTGATTTTGATATGGAGAAATGCCAGAAATATATCCATATGAGAAATCCTGGGGCGAAGATAATTCCCATCTCTGCTAAGAACGGAGAGGGTTTTATGGAGTGGGCGCAGTGGCTGCGGGAACAAGTGGAATCCTGGGCGCACTCAAGATAAATGCAGTAAAATTTAAAGGAAAGAGGGTAATGATTATGATGTTTCAGGTGTATGGAGATGGCGCAGGCTGGCAGCTTTTTGGGTGGCTGTTGGTATTTGTAAGTCTGATTTTGGCGAACGAGGTTGCGCGCCGTTCAAAAATCGGAGGGATTTGTTGTTTTCTGGCGCTGCCGGCGGCATTGACGGTGTATTTTATTGCCATCCAGATTGGCGCGGCGACCGGCGCGCAGTGGGCATTGGAAAATGACACATATCTACATATGAACAGCTGGTTCCACTATGCGAAATTATATGCGGCAACGGCCGGCTGTATCGGTTTCATGATGCTCAAATATAAATGGGGCGTTGGCAAGACACATTGGTTTAAGGTATTTCCCTTTGCGATTGTGGCAATCAATATTCTAATTGCCGTGGGCAGTGATTTTGAATCGGGAATCCGTGGGTTCATGGCGCTTGCGGAACAGGGTGACCGCTGGTGGCTTTCCTCTGAGAACGTCTGGCTGTACGGCGGCTGGTGGAACTGGGTGAACGGTATTGCAGGAATTATCAATATCTTCTGTATGACAGGCTGGTGGGGTATTTACGCTTCCAAGGACAAGAAAGATATGCTGTGGCCGGATATGACATGGTGCTTTATCATCGCCTATGACATTTGGAATTTTGCTTATACCTACAACAACCTGCCCACCCATTCCTGGTACTGCGGTGTGGCGCTGCTGTTGGCGCCTACTTTTGCGGCAATGCTGTGGAATAAGGGCGGCTGGATTCAGAACCGTGCCAATACCTTGGCTCTGTGGTGTATGTTTGCACAGGTATTTCCGCTGTTTCAGGATGAAGGTAAGTTTGCGGTCCTGCCATCGCTTTACAAGGACGGCGTGATGGACGCGGCAGTGCGCCCTCAGGCGGCAGACCCAACGATGCAAGGAGTGATTTCCGCATTGGCGTTGATTGCCAATGTAATCTGCATGGCGGCAATCATCAAGCGTTCCATAGAACAGAAAAAGAATCCTTATACCAATGAAATCTTTACCGACCAGAAAGATTTCAAGGATGCAATGGCAAGGGCGGAATAGAAGACAGGGAACGGCCAAAGCAGAGCGTAGAATCTTGCGTATGGCGCGTACGGAACCAATACTACGAAGAGAGGAGACTGAGACATGGCAGATCCATTATTTCCCAATCCCCACCCCGAGGAACCGTTTCGGGAGCCGGTTGCCAAACTGGCGAAAATGATAACAGACAGAATCCCCATTGTGCTGGGGCTGGAGAAAATAAGCAAAGATTCCCCGGAATACATCGGGCTTTGCGCCATCTGTACCGATGAGATGGCAGAAATTGCCATGAAAATGGGCAAGCGCAAGCCCCGCACATTGGAGGATATGGTAAGGCTCACTGGCAAGGACAAAGCGTACCTGGAGGATATCTTGCAGAAAATGTCCGTAAATGGGCTGATTGAATATAACTGGGAGAATCCCCAGCATGAGAAGCAGTATGTATTGCCCATGTTTGTGCCGGGCAGCGCGGAGTTTGCCAATATGAATGCGGACCTGCTAAAAGAGCATCCGGAGATGGGACGCTTTTTTGAGCGCATGAGCCGTCTACCTTTGGAGAAGGTTACGCCAATGGTACCGCCGGGTGGAGCTGGAATCGGTATGCATGTGATTCCGGTGGAAAAAGCCATTGAGATGGAGAACCAATCTGTCTCGGTAGAGCACATTTCCCATTGGCTGGATAAATATGATGGAAAATATGCGGCAAGTCCCTGTTCCTGCCGCCGTTCCCGCAAGACTTTCGAGGAAGGCTGCGGGGATGACCCGGACGGATGGTGCATTGCCGTGGGCGATATGGCGGACTATGTGGTGGAGACCAACAAAGGCGGACGCTATATTACCAGGGAAGAAGCCTTAGAAATCATGAAGGTTGCCGAGGAGAACGGCTTTGTCCATCAGATTACGAATATTGATGGCGAGGATAAGATTTTTGCCATCTGTAACTGCAATGTGAACGTCTGCTATGCGTTGCGGACGTCCCAGCTGTTCAATACGCCGAACATGTCGCGTTCCGCTTATGTTGCGCATGTGAAGACAGAAAACTGCGTGGCATGCGGGCGCTGTGTGGAATACTGCCCGGCGGGCGCGGTGAAGCTGGGGCAGAAATTGTGTAAGAAAGACGGCAGCGAGGTCAGTTATCCCAAGCAGCCCCTGCCCTCCCAGGTGAAATGGGGACCGCATATGTGGACGGAGGATTACAGGGACAAGAACCGTATCAACTGCTACGATACCGGGACGGCTCCATGTAAGACGGCTTGCCCGGCGCATATTGCCGTACAGGGCTATCTGAAAATGGCAGCGCAGGGCAGATATCAGGATGCGCTTGCCTTGATTAAGAAAGAAAATCCATTTCCGGCGGTCTGTGGGCATGTCTGCAACCGCAGATGTGAGGATGCCTGTACAAGGGGCACGATTGACGAGGCGATTGCCATTGATGAGGTCAAACGCTTTATCGCAGAGCAGGATTTGAAAGCGGAGACAAGATATGTGCCAGGGAAAGTCGTGCCGTCCCTGAAAGGTGAATTTACGGAGAAAATCGCTATTATCGGCGGCGGTCCGGCGGGTCTGTCCTGTGCGTTCTACCTGGCGGAGAAAGGCTACCATCCGACCGTATTTGAAAAGAATCAAAAAGCCGGCGGTATGCTGGTATATGGCATCCCTTCCTTTAAGTTGGAGAAGGACGTTGTGCAGGCGGAGATAGATATCATCAAAGAGATGGGTGTGGAAATTAAGACTGGCGTAGAAGTAGGTAAGGATATTACACTGGATGAACTGCGTGCACAGGGCTACCAGGCATTCTACATAGCCATTGGCTGTCAGGGCGGCAGAAGTGCAGATATCCCAGGCGAGGATGCCGCGGGCGTGATGTCTGCCGTTGATTTCCTGCGCACTGTCGGCGAGGATGAATCTTATCAGGTAAATGGCAGGGCAGTCGTTATCGGCGGAGGAAACGTGGCAATTGACGTGGCGCGCACCAGCAGCCGCTGCGGCGCGGAAAGTGTTGCTATGTACTGTTTGGAGAGCCGGGATATTATGCCGGCATCCAAGGAGGAGATTGCAGAGGCAGAGGAAGAGGGCGTTGATATCTGCTGCGGCTGGGGTCCCAAGGAGATTCTCACCGAGAATGGCAAAGTCAAAGGCGTAGTCTTTAAGAAATGCGTTTCTGTCAACGATGCGGATGGCAAATTCAATCCGCAGTACGATGAGCATGATACAGTTACCGTGGAGTGTGAAAATGTATTCCTTAGTATCGGGCAGAGCATTGTGTGGAAAGATTTACTGAAGGGTTCTAAGGTTGAGTTTGGCAGAGGCGGGGCAGCAGCGGCAGATTCCCTGACTTACCAGACGGCAGAGCCGGATATTTTCGTGGGCGGCGATGTCTATACGGGACCGAAATTTGCCATCGATGCCATTGCAGCCGGCAAGGAGGGCGCAGTCTCCATCCATCGGTTTGTGCAGCCGCATACCAGCATGACGATTGGGCGCAACCGCCGTCAGTTCGTGGAACTGGACAAGGAAGATATCAAGGTGGAAACGTATGATAATTCCAGCCGCCAGATACCGGGCGTGGAGGAAAGCGCAAACCGTAAGAAATCTTTCCGTGACCTCTCAAAGACGTTCACCGAGGAACAGGTGAAGAAGGAGACAGCAAGATGTTTAAGCTGCGGGGCTTCCGTGGTGGATGAAAACCGCTGTATCGGCTGTGGCGTCTGCACCACAAAATGTGAATTTGACGCTATCCACCTGTACCGGGAGAATCCCGAATGCAGCACGATGCGAAAGAGCGAGGATAAGCTGAAATACATTCTTCCCTACGGCGCGAAGCAGGCGATAAAGATAAAATTTTCTAAGCGTTCTTAGATGCCGGGAAGTTCAGAAAATAAAAATCAATAGAAAAGGTCGGTTGTTATGCATGAGCTTGGAGTAGTGTTTCATGTCATCAAAATAGTGGAGGAAGTTGCCGCCGAGAATCAGCTGACAGAGGTGGAATCTGTGACGCTGGAGTTGGGGGAGGTGTCTGGCGTTATTGAATCCTATCTGCAGAACTGTTGGAAATGGGCAGTGAAAAAGCGCAGCGTAATTCTCAAAAATGCGGCATTGAAAGTAGAGACAGTTCCGGCTGTGACTTATTGTGAGGACTGCAGGAAAGTTTATGGCACAATCGAACATGGAAAAATATGTCCCTATTGTGGGAGTGCAAACACTTACCTGCAGCGAGGGAATGAATTTCAGATAAAGGAGATTAGCGCATGCTGATCTCCTTTATCTGATATTAGGGTTGATATGGAAGTTACAGTTCATTCGTCAGCCAATATGAAGAAAAGGTTTTTACAAAGAATCCGTAAAGTGTTTGCCCATAAGGGGGTCATTATGGTAAAATATATCCATAGGCAGGAAAACAGGGTTTTCCGAACATGAGAGAAAGCAGATATTACCATAATGACAGGAAGTGATATTTTTGGATAGACGCGTAATTAAAATTTATATTACAGTGCTGCTGGTTGGAATCATATATTCTCTTTTTGCATCCGTTTCCTATCAGAGCAATATCTATACCTGGGAAGAAGAGCGTGGGGTTGACAACTGGGATGACAAGATGGAGTTGGCGAGAGAAGGGGAAACATACTATTATAAGACAACGTTGCCCCAGAATGATTTAGATGATAAGGTCATCGTATATAATACAGTACATATGTACCTGCAAGTGAAGATTGATGAGAGAACCGTATATGAATTAAAGCCGAGTGAGGACAGCGTCATAAAAACAACGGGCTTTTGCTGGAATGTGGTATCGCTCAACGCAGGGGATGCCGGCAAGGAGATTGTATTCCGGGTGACGCCGGCTTACAGTGACAGCAGGCCCAGGGGGAGTTTTTTGTATGGCACCTATCAAGATGTGGAGCATAATATCCTGAAAAACCAGATTTTCCGGCTTATTCTGGCGGGGATGATTGCTATCGCGGGCATTGTCATGCTGTTCTATGGCTTTTTTGTGGTGAGAAGGGGGCAGGTTGCCGAGACGATTCTGCAGTTTGCCATATTTGCCACGATGCTTGGGGTCTGGTCCATCTGTGAGACGCAGATTCTGGACTTGTTTTTCCCCTGCAATATGGTGATTGTGTTTGTCTCCCATCTGATGCTTATGATTATGCCGATTCCGTTTGTGATGTTCCTGCGCCAGATGTACCGTAATGGAGAACATAAGCTTTGGGACGTATGCTGCTATCTCAATTGCGTGGTGATTGTTGTGCGGGTGTTCCTGCAGGTGACGGGGCTGTTTGATTTGCGGGAGACACTGTTTCTGACGCATATATGCCTGTTGGTGTTTGTGGTCAGCATTGTGGCGATGACTATTCATGAAGTCTTAAAGAACAGGTTAACCAGGCAGATTAAGGTGAACAGCATCGGCGTGATGGTTATTTTACTAAGCACGGTACTGGAGTTGGCTATTTTCCGTTTTGGCAATAAGAGCACACCTCTGGGCAGCGCAGGCTTTTTGGTATATATTGTCGTGATGGCGATTGAAAATGTGAGCGAGTCCCGGAAATTAATGGAACAGGCAAGAGAGAGTGAGATTTACCGCAAGCTTGCATTTACGGATGAACTGACGGGATTGTTAAACCGTACGGCGTTTACGGAGGATTTGGAGGGGCGTATCATTATTGATGAGGTAACCCAGAATGAGATTATACAGCCAACGGTTATCTTTATGTGTGACCTGAATGACCTTAAGAAGTGCAACGATACCTATGGACATGATTATGGGGATCAGTATATTAAGATGGCTGCCGAAGTCCTAAAGAAAGTATTTGTCGATGATGACAGATGTTACCGTATTGGCGGGGATGAATTCTGCGCATGGTCGCCGGAGGTTAAGCCGGACAAAATCAACGCCAAGCTGCGTTTTTTAGAAAAGCAGATCCAGGAGATGAGCCGCAGGGAGTTTGTCGTAAAGTTCAGCATGGCTGTGGGCTATGCGGTTTATGAGGAGAAAGAGGATTCAAACCTCTACAGTACGCTTAAGCGGGCGGATGCCATGATGTACGAGAAGAAACAGGAGTTTAAGCGGCAGCGGGCCATGGAAGAGGGAAAGCGGGGATAAGGATATTTAGGGAAACGGTGATTTAGCCAGTGAATCCTTAAATTTGAGGAAGGGATATTATGCAGTGCAGCGATACTCTGAGTTACTATGACAGCCATGCAGAAGAATTTTATAGAAATACAGTGGATGCTGAATTTTCGGCAATGCAAAATTTCTTTTTATCAAAGCTAAAAGCTGGCTCGCTTATACTTGATTTTGGCTGTGGTTCCGGTCGAGATGCCAGATACTTTCTGGAACATGGATATCATGTCGATTTAATAGACGGATCTTCTGAGCTATGTAAACTGGCTGCCAGGTATACAGGAGCTAAGGTGAAAAATATGCGTTTCCAGGAACTGGCAGAAGTGGATAAATATGAAGGTATATGGGCGTGCTCGTCTATATTGCATTTGCCATTTGAGGAACTTGCAGATGTTATGTTAAAGATGGCAGTTGCGTTGAAGAATGATGGAATTATTTATACATCTTTTAAATATGGGATGTTTGCAGGGGAAAGAAATGGGCGTTATTTTACAGATATGACTGAGGAGAAGTTTGCAGCGTTTATCAGTGGGATAGATGGTCTGGAATTAGAAGTGGAAGAACAGTGGAAAACTTCAGATGTACGACCGGGAAGAGGTGAGGAGAAATGGCTCAATCTGATTTTGCGAAAGAGATAGAAATCAATGAAGTGCAGATAGCTCCTACGGATGTGATGACTGGTGACAGGAACAGAAACAGATTTTTGTATTACCAGTTAAAGGCGAGCATGTTAAAGGCAAATAAGATTGATATAATTGTTTCGTTTCTTATGGAATCTGGAGTAAAAATGATTTTAAAGGATTTGAAAGCAGCTTTGGACCGTGGTGCAGAGGTGAGAATACTTACCGGAAATTATCTTGGAATTACTCAGCCTTCAGCTTTATATCTTATAAAAAAGGAATTAGGCAATCGTGTGGATTTGAGGTTTTATAATGATAAGGAACGCTCGTTTCATCCCAAATCGTATATTTTTCATTATGAAAATGTTGGAGAAATATATATTGGTTCTTCCAATATTTCAAGGAGTGCATTGACTTCTGGAATAGAGTGGAATTATCGTTTTAGCAGTCTTGTTGATAAGAAGAACTTTACCTTGTTTTATGAGACTTTTGTTGACTTATTTCAAAACCATTCCATTGTGATTGATGAAGAAGAACTGGCAAGGTATTCTAAAAACTGGCATAAACCAGCGGTATCGAAAGATATAGCAAAATATGATAATTTGCAAGATACTGCAGATACCAAAGTTCAATTATTGTTTCAGCCAAGGGGAGCCCAGATAGAGGCATTATTTGCTCTAGAAAACAGCAGGAAAGAAGGAGCAGCAAAAGGACTTGTACAGGCGGCAACCGGTGTGGGAAAAACATATCTGGCAGCATTTGATTCTGCAAAATATGAGCGCGTATTATTTGTAGCCCATAGAGAGGAAATATTAAAGCAAGCGGCGGTTTCATTTAAAAATGTAAGGCATTCAGACGATTATGGGTTTTTCTGTGGGAAGCAGAAAGATACAGATAAAGCAGTGATTTTTGCGTCTGTCGCAACGCTTGGTAGAAATGAGTACTTGTCAGAAGATTTTTTTGTGCCGGACTATTTTGATTATCTGGTTATCGATGAATTTCACCATGCAGTAAATGAACAATATCAGAGAATTGTAAATTATTTTAAGCCTCAGTTTTTGCTGGGGCTTACTGCCACACCAGAAAGGCTGGATGGAAAAAATATTTATGAAATCTGCGATTATAATGTCCCATATGAAATTTCATTGAAAGAGGCAATTAATAAAGGTCTGCTGGTTCCATTTCATTATTATGGGATTTATGATGAGACAGATTATTCATCATTGCATATTGTAAGAGGTCACTATGACGAAAAAGAATTGAATGAGACTTATATCGGAAATGTAAGGCGATATGATTTAATTTATAAGTACTATACAAAATATCGGTCAAAAAGAGCGCTTGGCTTTTGTTGTTCCAGGCTTCATGCGGAGGAGATGGCGAGAGAATTTTGTAAACGAGGTATCAATTCTGTTGCAGTATATAGTAATTCCAATGGTGAGTTTTCAGAAGATAGGGATAAGGCAATTGAGAAATTAAAGAATCAGGAAATAAAAGTGATTTTTTCGGTGGATATGTTTAATGAAGGGGTAGATATAGCCGTGCTTGACATGGTTATGTTTCTGAGACCCACGGAGTCTCCAATTGTATTTCTGCAACAGCTTGGGCGTGGACTTCGTACCAGTAAAGGGAAAGAATATCTAAATGTCCTGGACTTTATTGGAAATTATGAGAGAGCTGGAAGAGCCCCTTTGCTATTAAGCGGTGATAAGAATTTTGACGAAAGAGCGAGTTGTTATGATATAGAATATCCTGATGATTGTATTGTGGATTTTGATATGCGCCTGATAGATTTGTTTAAAGAATTAAATAAGAAATCCTTAACAGTAAAAGCGCGGATTAAACAGGAGTTTTACAGAGTGAAGGAATTGTTAGATGGTAAAGTTCCTACACGAATGGAACTGTTTACTTATATGGACAGCGATGTATATCAAGATTGTATCAGGCGCGCTAAGGAGAATCCATTCCGACGATATATGGAATTCCTGAGTGAAATGCATGAACTGTCTGTGGATGAAAATAAGGTATATTCTGGAATAGGAAGGGAATTTTTATCACTGATTGAAACTACTGACATGCAGAAGGTATATAAGATGCCAATTCTTTATAGCTTTTATAATTCAGGCAATGTGCGCATGGCAGTTACAGACGGTGAAGTATTGGTAGCCTGGAAAAAATTTTTTGATAATGGGACAAATTGGAAAGACTTTGCAGCAGATATAACGTATGCTGAGTATAAAGCTATGTCGGATAAGCAGCATCTGAGCAAGGCAAAAAATATGCCTATTAAATTTTTGAAAGCCTCAGGCAAAGGCTTTTTTGTTGATAAAGAAGGATATGCCCTTGCGATTAGGGATGACTTGCAAGGAATAATAAGCAATGAAGCTTTTCGGAACCATATGAAAGATATTTTGGAATATCGTACGATGGAGTATTATCGAAGGAGATATACTGGAGAATAGTCCTGTCGTATAAATATTATCGAAGCCCAAACAGCCCTTCAGTCATAATAGATTTTGCGGTTCCCATCTATGCTTTCCCGCACTGATTTCTGTATCCAGGAAGCAGCTCCCTGGGAATCGCGGTTCTTGATATAGGTGAAAAGCCTGTAATTATTTTCATACAATGCTTCGATTCCGTACAACAGGCAGAAACGTTCCCACAGGGTGGTGATTGCCACCTTGAAAGAACAGAAGATGAGCGGAATCAGTGTGTTCCCTGAGAAGATGGCAAATTCGTGCTGGAATTCATAAGCGGCTTCCACAGCTTCTTCTACGGATGGGGCAGTCCTGAGCTGTTCAATGATTTCTGCCAGGACATCAATCTCTTCATCGGTGATATGGGTTTCGCATAGCTCTGCTGCCAAGGTGTCCAAAGCTATCCGCACTTCCAGGATGGAGCGGATTTCTTCTGCCCTAAGACGTCCGCCGTTGTAGTTCATGATGGCAAGCAGGGTGTCTGCCGTGCCATTTCTGCGGTAGTCGGCAACGTATGTGCCGCTGCGTGGTTTTACCACCAGAAATCCCTTCTTCTCCAAATCAGAAATGCCGCCGTTTACAACCGAGCGGCTGACCTGCATGGATTCAGCAAGCTGGCGTTCTGGAGGGAGTTTCTCGCCTACGGCAAGCCTGCCGGATAAAATCATGTGTTCTAATTGTTCTACGAATAGTTCCCTCAAGGAGGGGGAGCTGATTTTTTGAAATTCCATATGGGCTCCTTATGTGGCTGATGGTAGGATAATCTTTTTAGGTCATGTGTAGCTTGCTGCGGGGTATTTGACGGAATGTCCGGTTGTTTCCACGACTTTTACAGTATCCATTATAAAGAGTATTTTGTGATAATTCAAGCGTCAGATGAAAAGTTATCTTAATCCCATTATATAAATGCTACAGTTCACCTCCACGCCATTCGCAAAGGCGCTTACAGCGCTTTCTCGCTGCTTTGGCAGCTAACTTTGCTCATAAACGGCGTTCCCTTCGTCAGTACAAATGGAGAAATCATCATGCAAGCATGTGATTGTCTCCATATTGACTGACGAGTGAACTGTAACATATAGATTGTAAGATACTAGTAAGGTAATGTGATAGTTCATTTAAGGAATGTAGTGTAAGATAATATCAGCAAGAAGATAGAACAGACAAATTCAGAAAGGAATGATAAAAATTATGAAGAAAAAACTGTATAAAATTGAGCAAGGAAAAAAGTTAGATGGAGTATGTGGAGGAATTGCCGAGTATTTTGATATGGATCCGACTTTAATTAGATTAGCCTGGATATTATTTACAGCTCTCGGTGGAAGCGGAATCATTGCTTATATTATAGCTGCAATCATAATCCCTAAAAAATCAGATGTGGTTAATGGATTGTAAACCTGCCTTGGCTCATTGCTCGCGGGAATAAAGATAAGAGGGAAAGAGGGAGAAACATGGAACAGTTAAGCCTGTTTGACAACAGGGAGCGGACAGCGCCTTTGGCAAGCCGTCTGCGCCCCGATAACCTGAATGATTATGTGGGACAGAAGCACCTAATCGGGAAGGGCAAGATTCTGCGGCGCCTGATTGAGGAAGACCAGATTTCTTCCATGATATTCTGGGGACCTCCGGGAGTGGGCAAGACCACTTTGGCGAGAATTATCGCTGAAAAAACCAAAGCAGAATTCGTGGAATACAGTGCGGTCAACAGCACCATTAAAGAGATTAAGGAAGTCATGGCGAGGGCGGAGGAAAACCGCAAAATGGGCATCCGCACCCTATTGTTTGCCGATGAGATTCATCGTTTCAATAAGGCACAGCAGGATGCCTTCCTGCCGTTTGTGGAAAAGGGCAGCATCATTCTGGTAGGGGCAACCACGGAGAACCCTTCGTTTGAAATCAATTCCGCTCTGCTGTCCCGCTGTAAAGTGTTCATTTTAAAGGCGTTGGAGGAAGCGGATTTAAAGGAACTTTTGTTCCATGCGCTAAAAAGCCCCAAAGGGCTTGGCAATATGCAGATTTCCATGGAAGCTGCCCATTTGTCTGCTATTGCCCGCTTTGCCAACGGAGATGCGAGGACGGCATTGAATACGCTGGAGATGGCGGTATTTAATGGCAGGATGAATGAGCGGGGAATTTTGTGCGTGGATGAGGAAGTGCTGGCACAGTGCATGAACCGAAGGTCTCTGCTGTATGATAAAAACGGCGAGGAACATTACAACCTGATTTCCGCGCTGCATAAATCAATGCGTAACAGCGACCCGGACGCTGCCGTGTATTGGATGTGCCGGATGTTGGACGGCGGGGAGGACCCGCTTTATATTGCCAGGCGGCTGGTACGTTTCGCCAGTGAGGATGTGGGGATGGCAGACCCGAGTGCGCTGCCGTTGGCAGTATCGGTTTACCAGGCCTGCCATTTTCTGGGGCTGCCGGAATGCGACGTGCATCTGACGCACGCAGTTGTCTATCTCTCCATGGCGCCGAAATCTAACGCGCTTTATATGGCCTGTGAAGCCTGTAAGAAAGATATCAGGGAATTTCCGGCGGAGCCAGTGCCGCTGCAGATTCGCAATGCGCCCACCAACCTCATGAAAGAAATGGATTATGGGAAAGGGTACGTTTACGCCCATGACACGGAAGAAAAATTATCAAGAATGCAATGCCTACCTGATTCATTGGTCGGTAGACGGTATTACCAGCCCACGGAGCAGGGGCAGGAAAGGAAGGTCAAGGAGCGGCTGGAGGAGATATTGGAGTGGAAATATGGGGGACAATGATAATTGGTGTAGAAAAAATACGTCTGTAACGTAGAAAATATGCGGTAAGGCTTGTAATGTTGCGGAAAATGCATATAATATAAAGATTGATGGGTATGCAGAAGGAAAACAAAATATTGTTCACCTAACTGATGAAAGATGGGGGAAAGCATCGAAGCTGTTGTATTTAAATTTATACAATCACGATGAAACTGTGTTTACGCCCGGATTGTTATTTTATATTAGAAGATAACATGATTCAGCCGTTTTGCAACTTAACTGACAAATCATTGAGGGAGGCGCATAATTTGCAGAAAATGTATAAGGCGGGGGCTTTCCATGAAGGGTAAAAGGAGAAAGGTTGAATCAGGAAAATCTTTATTTCTATCAGAAAAAGAATTATATCTGCAATGGGCATTTCTTGTGTGTTCTTAATTCAGTGCCGTTGTTTTTGTTAGAATATTTTCAGGAGACATTTTGGGATAGGGTAACTGCTGTATAAGAATACAATACTTTTGTCAAATCCTCTGTTTCAGGGAGGAAAAGAAGGACATCTTATGAATCATATATCAGAACTTAAATTCCATGAAGGGAGTAAGGAAGAATTATTGCCTGGTTATGCAATGGATTTTCCATATATTGCTTCTCGTGCAGAACTTGATAGATATGCAGGTCGCTTTGTGCCATGGCACTGGCATAAAGCGGTCGAATTATTCTATATGGAAAGCGGAACCTTGGAATATAGTACCCCCAAAGGGAAAATGGTGTTTTCTGCTGGAATGGGTGGATTCGTGAACTCCAATGTGCTCCATATGACCAGACCTTTATCGGCAAATGACAAAAATGTCCAGCTGCTTCACATTTTTGACCCCTGTTTTGTGGCTGGAAATCAGGGGAGCAGAATTGAGAGAAAATACATCTTGCCCATAGCGGCTTCGCAGCTTGAAATAATTGCGTTCTGCCCGGATGTGCCCGCACATGCAAGGATATTGGAGTCAGTAAAGGAAGCGTTTGGTTTTTCTGAAGATGGTATGGGCTATGAGATGAAAGTAAGGGAGTCGATGTCAAGAATCTGGATGATGGTCTATGAGTCTTTTCATTCTTGTATTAACACAGATATCAAACAAGATAAGAATGATGAAAGGCTGAAAACGATGATGATTTATGTTCACGAGCATTATGCGGATAAAATCACTGTCTCGGAGCTTGCAGCTGCGGGATATATAAGCGAGCGGGAATGTTTCCGTATTTTCCGAGATTTTCTGCATCTTTCCCCACTGGAATACATCAATAGCTATCGTCTTCAGGCAGCTTGCCACATGCTTGCAAATGGGCAGGAATCCGTTACAGAAATTGGCCGTGCCTGTGGTTTGGGGAGCGGCAGCTATTTTGGGAAGCTGTTTCGTGAATATGCAAAATGTACGCCCACGGATTATCGGAAAAAATG
This sequence comes from uncultured Lachnospiraceae bacterium, assembly GCA_910583835.1. Lineage (GTDB taxonomy): Bacteria > Bacillota > Clostridia > Lachnospirales > Lachnospiraceae > Petralouisia. The sequence goes on from CAJTYM010000008.1 coordinate 37,927, forward strand.
GCAGGATAATACGAAGAAATGTCAGGAATAAGATAGAAACCCAATGTTTTGTTCGTTATTATGGTATTGGAACTAATAACAGGCCAGAGGACAACAAAGCAGGAGAACACTATGAATTATGATATCACAGATTTTATGGAAACAGCTGACGCTGATACTTTAGGTATGATTGCCCGGGCAAGGCGACTGACAAGGGAATATTATTTTGCGGATTATAATGATATACAGAAGCGGCAGCAGATTTTAAGGGAATTATTGGGGAGCATCGGGGAAAATGTTGCTGTTGATACGCCGTTTCACTGTGATTATGGGAAAAATATTTTTGTGGGCGATGATGTTATCATCAATATGAATTGTACGTTTGTAGACAACAAACCAATCCGAATTGGCAACCGGGTATTGATTGCCTCGAATGTGCAGATTTATACATCTGCACACCCTGTGTCAGTCAAGGAGCGCCTCGTTCCAGATTGGAAGGAGGCTGGGACGACTTTTTTCAGGACATTTGCCCGCCCGGTTGAGATTAAAGATAATGTCTGGATTGGCGGCGGAAGTATTATTCTTGCGGGTGTGACAATAGGAGAGAACAGTGTGATTGGCGCCGGGAGCGTTGTGACCCGTTCGATTCCTGCAAACTGTGTTGCAGTCGGCAATCCCTGCAAATGTGTGAAAACTATCAATTAATACCACACATCCAATTGAAAAAGAAAATGTAAGAAACAGGCTGCTGCAAAATGGGAATCATCTTGCAGCAGCCTGTTTTATGCCGGTTTAGAATTCTGTCAGATCAAAGTTATGTCACGCTGTGGTATCATTTTTTAATCGTCACATTGACCGTGACAGATTTCTTGCCGCAGGTTACTTTCACAGCGGCTTTCTTGGCTTTTTTGCCAGGCTTGATTTTGCAGGTTATTTTGCCATAAGCGTCAACTTTGATGTATTTTTTCCCCTTTGTTACCTTGTAAGTAATTTGGCTGGTTGTCTTGGCTGTCAATCCTTTGGTTTTAATCTGGGAGACAGCGTTTTTTTGTTTTAAGGTAATCTTTTTCTTTGATTTCAGGGATAGTTTTTTGTTTATTTTAGCTTTCTTAACCACCTTAACGGTCAGCGTGGCGCTTTTTGCCTTATCGGCAGAGGTAATGGTGATTTTGGCAGTGCCAGGCTTGATTGCCTTGATTTTCCCGTTTTGGCTTATGGTGGCAGTTTTGGGGCTGCTGATGCTGTAGGTGACTTTCTGCTCAGCATTGGCGGGAAGGACGGCGGCTTTTACTTGCGCAGTTTTTCCTTTAACCAGATAGATAGTTTTACTGCCATATGGATAATTTTTTACTGCTGCAGTAACGGAAGCAGCTTTTTGCCCAGGTGTTGTTGGGTTCGTTGGCGTTGTCGGGTTTGTAGGTTGATTCGGGTTGCTTGGGTTGCCGGGTTTGTTCGGGTCGTCTGGATTATCCGGTTTGTTCGGGTCGTCTGGATTATCCGGTTTATTTGGGTCATCCGGCTCTTGCGGTTTCTTGCCGATGGCAGATACAGCTTTTGCATTTAATGCGGAGTCGTAGACAAATACATCGTCAATATATCCTCCGAAATTCTCTAGGTCAGCTTCCTCTGACCCGGCGCCGATAATCAAGTGTCCCTGGCTGAGGGAAGCCAGCACATCGCCGATGTTGGATTCTGCCCATTTGCAGGTTAAAATGCCGTCTACATAGACGCAGATTTCTGATTTCCCATAGACGTAAGTTATCCTGTGCCACTGGTTGGCATTTTCTGCCTTGAGGAAAAAGGCGTAATCGCTGTTAACTGGATTGCCCTTTGTCCATCCGTCTTTGGGGAAATGTGCTTCATAGGGCTGTCCATGCCTTGCAATAAATCCGATAGTGCCATCGCAGTATTTTAAGGTATTGTGGCTCTTGGTCTGGCCGATAGCGAACAGGTAGTTCCAGTCACTGGAGTTAGCTGTAGGCCGAATCTTCATGGATACAGTCACTCCGTTGGAGAAATCATAGCCGCTAAGGTCCTTGGAGGAGATGGCATAATTTGCATTCTTTCCGCCCGCGGAGCTGTCTACCAGGAGCACTTGGTTTTGTGCATTGTCGGGATCTTTTACAAGCGCGGCTTCCCCATGCAAGGTAACATCATCTGCCGTGCCAAAGGAGAAAGATGATACCGGGGCTATATTGGAGTAGTCCACGACCGTGATATTACAGGTGGCGCTGACGCCATTTGCCGCTGACACAGTAATCGTCGTTTTTCCGGTTTTGAGAGCTGTTACTAAGCCGCTGTCTGTGACGGAGGCAACTTCCGGGCTGCTGCTTACATAACTTAAGCTGGTGTCTGAGGCATTGGCTGGGAAGATTGCCGCTGTAAGCTGCAGGCTGGAATTAATGTCTAGCGTGTCCTCTGCCTTGCTTAAAGTAATTTTGGTGACCGGAACGTCTGTGTAATAATTTTCTTTGGTTGCTTCGGTACAGATGGTATAAGTAGCGACAACACGGTCATTGGTATCAAGGATATCGACGGTATTGCCATCGTGAATCCAGCCGCTGCTGTAGTTCATCTTATAACCGTAATTGCCCTCCACCGTGAGATGGCTGCTGAACGTGCTGTCGCCAAGTCCGGTGTTAGGGATTTCGTCAACCACAATCAGACGATGCTGCTCGTCAATAGTGTACTGGTCTGAGGTCATGAGGAAGCCGTCCGCCTTGATTTCGTATAGCGTAGCCCAGCCGGACTCGTTACATCCGGTAGCGGTAATTCTGATATAGCGTGCCTGAACTAACTCCAGGGAATCTTTAACGCTGCCGGCAGTTGTATTGTTGCGGCGGTCTAAGATGTCAATATAATTTTCGCCATCTTTGCTTACCGAGACTACATAGCCATAGTAGCGGCTGCCGGTTTTCTTCTCCCAGTCTAAGGTCAGATCTCCCAGGAAATATGCTTTTTCAAGGTCGATGGTAATGCTCTGCGGGAAAGTGCCGTCTCTGGCTGTCCACCGGGTGGCGCTGTTGCCGTCCACGGCGTTTTTCCCGGTATTTCCGGTTTCAAAGCTGCTGACGGTGACCGGTTTGTTGAGGCATAAGTTGGTATTGATTACCGTGTAGTCTGCCTCTGTCTGCTGGTTTTCCGCAGTGACATGGATACGCATACCCGGGACGATCAAGACAGTGTCCTGCGTGACTTCCGTATTGCCGTCATAAATTTTATAGGTGGCGTTGTTGACGCCTTTTACGTTTTCACGGAAATCCTTGAGCGTGACATTGTTTTCTACGGCAATCGTCTTGGCAGCAGTGTCCACGGCATAGATTTTAGAGGACAGGTCTGCCTTGTTGGAGCTCTGCCTTTTCCAGGTGCATGTGTCGGTATAGGTCTGTGCATTGTCTGTATTTTTGCCGACTGCCTGGATGGAGACATCGCCGTGGCTCAGGGAAACGTCTTCCATCAGGAATACGCCGTTTCCTTTGGCTTCCATTTTGCCGAGGTCCTGGTTATTTACAGACAAGGAAACTTCGTCACAGTTGGAATAGACTTTGATGTAAGTATCTGAATTCTCACGGTTTACCCATCTGCGGCTGGTGATGTAGACAAAGGGGTCTTTTTTGTTCCAGTTTGCCTTGTAAAGGTAATAACTGTCTTTTTTGGTTTTTCGGTCTGCAGTTACCAGGCCTTTGTCATTCAATGCAGGTTGGGAACCCTCATTTCTGCCGTCTACAGCAAAATCAAACATGACCCAGTAAAAAGTTCCCCATAACTCGTCATGGCTGTTGATGTATGCCAGGGCTTCCTCGTTCATGAGATTCTGGTATTCCTCGGGATGCCAGGAACCGCCGGCAGTGAGGTTGTTTGCGCCCAGTTCCGGGTAGGCTTCATGCTGGTCGACGTTGGCTCCCCAGCCATACTCGGAAATACCCATGGAACGGCTGTCCAACGCAGTCTTGCGCTTCATGACGTCGTCAAAGCTTCCATAGAAATTATCATCGGGATACCATCCGGGATAAATATTCCATGCCACGATATCAGATTTCCAGCCGATATTTGTCTCAAAGTCTTTGCCGGTGGAAGAGGGGTCGTTCTGGTCCATGGCATAGTCGCGGTTGACAGCCTGGGTGGTGTAGCGTCCGCTGGTGTCCAGCGTTTTTGCCAGCGCGTCCAGTTCAGACATAATCTGTTTGGCAGCTTTGAGGTCGTTGTTGGGCGTTGGGTTTGTCAGGCTCTGGCCGTTGCCGATTTCATTCTGCAGTCCCCAGAAGCAGACCGAAGGCCGGTTGGATTGCTGGTAAATCAATTCAGTCAATTGCTGCTTGGTAATATTTTTAAATTCCTCGGAAGCGCGGACCTCATTGACGAGCGGAATCTCCGTCCACACAATAATGCCGTTCTCATCACATAAATCATAGAAATAATCTGTCTGCGGATAATGGCAGAGACGAATTGTGTTAACGCCTAATTCTTTGATGATTTCCATGTCGTTTCTGTGCTGTTCTTCGGTCATGGCGCTTCCGACTGCTTTCAGGTAAGAGTGGCGGTTGACGCCCCGCAGCGGATATTTTTTGCCGTTTAAGAAGAATCCTTCGCCGCTTTCTCCGCTGTCCTGCGAATCAATGTAGAAATAGCGGAAGCCCAGCTTGTCTGAGACTTTGTCAATTGTTTTGCCGCCGTCTTTGATTTCCAAGGTAACCTTGTACTGGTAACCGGCATTCGTATTGTCCGCGTTTTTGTCATAGCGGATTCCTTCCCAGAGGGTAGGGTTGTTTACCGTGCATTTCTCGCGGAAATCCTGCCTGCCGTTGGCGGGGACAGTGACAGTTTTGGTGATGGGGGCAGGGGCATTGTTGCCCTCAACGGTTGTAACGACAGTAACATTTTTGGGTGCGTTGGAATCGTTGACGATATCCGCCTGTATCTCAAATTGCCCCAAATCAGCAGGCCTGTCCTTGCTCCTCATGTTCCCGGTTTGGAGCGCCAGGCCGGAGGAGCCGTGCTTCTCCAAGTCAATATGTACCTCATCTACGGTTATCAGGTATACGCGGCGGTAAATGCCGCCGTACATGTTGAAGTCACCGGAAATGGGGGCAATCGTTTGCGTATATCGGTTGTCCACGCAGACATCTAAGGCATTGGTTCCTTCCTGGACTTTGTCGGTGATGTCATAGCGGAACGTGGTATAGCCGCCTTTGTGGGTATCTCCGGCTTTTTCGCCATTCACATAGAGCGTGGTCTGGGTATTGGAGCCCAGAAATTCAAGGTAAATGCGTTTCTGCAGCATTTCACCAGTGATATTTATTTCTTTGTGGTACCAATAATTGGTGCGCTCGTAATTTCCTCCGCCATCCTCCGCGTCTTTGGCGTTCCAGGTGTGGGGGATGGTGATTTTGCTCCAACTTGTGCGGTTGGCGCTTAATGCGGCAGATTCTGACAGTCCTTTGCCGCCGAAGAGCCATTGGCCATCGATTTCCTGTGCATAGGCAGCGTCCCTGCCGCTCGCTGTCTGGAGGGGATTTTCATTTCCCATTCCTGGGTCGTCCGGCGTGTCCGGTGTGAGAATTTTTTCTGTGCCGTAGACCTCCAGTTCATAAATGGAAGCTACCTGCCATTTGTTAGCATCGAGCTGGTTACAGGAAGTTACTTCTACCAGGACATAACGTCCGGAACCGTCTGTGATATTCTCTGTAATTGGGCTTGCCGCTAAGGTAGACTGTGTATTGTCCTCCCTGGAAAGGATTTTCTCAAACCCTTCTGGAAGCGTGCGGTCACCGTGAGTATGGCAGTAAGCTGTCGGTGCTTTTTTGCTTTACTCCATTGCATAATTAAATCCTCCTTTTCCTAATATTAATCTGTATAAAAATTATAGTTATATTAGCTTTTTGTCAATGTGATGGGCATTGGTTTTATATGACCTTTTGCGCTGCAAAATGATAGATTGATAAATTGCAATTTCAGCCGGACTTGCATTTCTTAGATGAATGGACGTATAATATGCCTGTTGGAGGTATGGTATGGATATTGTAATGCAAAGAAAGAGCAAAATCATGATTGTTGACGATGAGCCGGATATTTTAAGTTTATTGGAAAAAGCGCTTAATCTGGAAGGGTATGGGAACATCATTAAGGTCGCCAGTGGACAGCTGGCGGTCGATACCTGCAAAGAGACACGGCCGGATATTATTATTCTGGACGTCATGCTTCCCGACATGGATGGATATGAGGTCTGTAAGAAGATTCGGGAATTTTCTATCTGCCCGATTCTGTTCCTTTCATCTAAAAATGATGAATTGGATAAGATACTTGGCCTGGCTGTCGGAGGGGATGACTATGTGACAAAGCCGTTCAGCCCCAAAGAAATCGCTTACAGGGTAAAGGCCCAGCTGCGCCGTGCGCAGTATAAACAGAATCCACCACAACACTTTGTGCTCCAGATTGGTGAAGTGAAAATTGACCCTGAGGGCTGCAGGGTCATGAAAGGCAATGAATCTTTGGAACTTACGGCACGGGAATTTGAGATACTGCAGTACCTGGCTGAAAATAAAGGGCGGGTGATAAGCCGTGAGCGTCTGTACGAAACGATATGGGGCGAGGACAGCTTCGGCTGTGACAATACCATCATGGTGCATATCCGCCATTTGCGGGAGAAGTTGGAAGACAATCCTGCAGCGCCAAAATATATTGTCACCATGAAAGGGTTAGGCTATAAGCTGGTGAATCCCTATGAAAAATAAAGAGAAAATGAATCCGTTTCTGCGTATCTTTCTATTTGCAGCAATTCTGGTAATCGTGGCGGTAGTTGCTGCCATTGGTTTATTTTATTATTTCTTTGGAATCCCTGAACCGGAAGGGCTGAGCTTGGCTTCCTGGCCCCAGGTATTTACAGATAGTTTTTCGACCTGGATGGAAAACGTGGACGGAACCCTTAACATAGAGGATATCGCGCTTGAGCGTCTGGATGAGTATGGGCTATGGGTACAAGTCCTGGATGAGAGCGGAAGAGAGGTGTTTGCCCACAATAAGCCGGCAAATTATCCCTCAGGCTACCCGGCGTCTGAATTGGCATCGTTCAGTACGAGCGCTTATGAAAATGGCAATACCGTTTTTGTGGGCAGATTTGAAGAAGATGGGCAGACCTGGAATTATCTGATTGGTTTTCCTTATGCTATCGGTAAATATATGCTTTACTATAATGGGGAAAATGTCGGCAGGCTTTCACCGGTCTTTCGTGCGCTGCTGTGTTTCTCCTTAGGCATAATCTTCATTTTTGTCCTTGCGTATGGCTTTTGGCTGACGCATCATCTGGCTAAAATTACAAACGGCATCGCTGATATTTCCCGACGTTGCTATTCGCCACTTCCGCAAAAAGGCATGTTCCATGAAGTGTATCAGGAACTCAACAAGATGGATGATAAAATCCAAACCAGCGATAAAACGCAGAAGGACACGGAACGCACACGCCGGGAGTGGATTGCCAATATTACACACGATTTGAAAACCCCGCTTTCTCCAATTATGGGTTATGCGGAGCTGCTCTCCGACGGTTCCGTGCCGAATGGTGAGACGATGCAGGAATATGGAAAAATTATTCTCAAGAATGCCAATCACGCTCAAAAGCTGATTAACGATTTGAAGCTGACTTATCAGCTAGAATCTGGTGCAATACCGTATCATCCGCAGGAAATCCAATTTGTCCGTTTTGTGCGGGAGACAGTCATTGACATTATAAATGACCCGGTATTTTGCAATCGCCAGGTAGAGTTTGAAAGCGATGTGGAGGAAATGACAGCTTTTATTGATGCGGGGCTATTCCGCCGCGTTCTGGCAAATCTCATCGTCAATGCCCTTGTGCATAATCCGCCGGAAACGAAAGTGTCGGTGCTTGTGAATTCACAGCATGAGGGTAAGGTATCCCTGATTGTGCGGGACAATGGGACAGGCATGGACGAAGAGCAGCAGTTGCAATTATTTAACCGCTATTACAGGGGCACGAATACACAGGAAAAACCAGAAGGCAGCGGTCTTGGGCTGGCGATTGCCAGACAGATTATGCTGCTTCATGGAGGGGATATCTCGGTAAAGAGCAGGAAGGATGAGGGGAGTGAATTTGTAATTAAGCTGCCATAAAAAACGGCAACCCCCAAATTAATATTAAATTAAGATACAGAAAAGTTCAGACTAAGATAGATGGCTTATGCTTTGGCATAGGTCATTTATTTTAGGAGGTTTTGTATGAGATTACAGTTACAGCATTTGAGTAAGCAATATGGAGGCAAACATGCCGTCCACGATATCAATGTCAGTTTAGAGCCAGGCGTATATGGCTTGCTGGGGGCAAATGGTGCGGGAAAGACAACTCTGATGCGGATGATATGCGGTGTCTTAGAAGCGACTTCTGGCAATATTAGGCTGAACGGAAAAACGATGCAGGAATTAGGAGAACGTTATTACGCTCAGTTGGGCTATATGCCGCAGGATTTTGGTTTTTATCCTGATTTTACTGCCCGCGAATTCATGCTGTATATGGCGGCTGTAAAAGGATTGGGCAAGAACAAAGTAAAATCCAGAACAGAAGAGCTGCTGGAGTTGGTCAATCTGCAGGATAAGGCAGATAAAAAAATCAAATCTTTTTCCGGCGGCATGAAGCAGCGGTTAGGGATTGCGCAAGCAGAGCTGAACAATCCGTCTATTTTAATATTAGACGAACCAACTGCGGGGCTTGACCCCAAAGAGCGTGTGCGCTTCCGCAATCTTATTTCAGAATTTGCCCAAGAAAAAATTGTAATATTATCAACGCATATCGTTTCCGATGTCTCCTACATTGCAGACACAATTTTGCTGATGAAAAACGGCAGGTTTTTGCTGCAGGAACCGATGGCAACAGTTACGGATTCCATCAGGGGAAAAGTGTGGGAAATAATGGCGGATGAGTACGAAGCGGCACAATACAACGAACATTTTTCCGTTGTAAATCTTCATCACGAAAACAACAGGGTACGGCTGCGGATAATAGATGAAACTTCGCCAGCGCACACTGCCATTTCTGTGGAACCCAGTTTGGAGGATTTGTTTTTATATTATTTTGGCGAAGAAGCAAAGGAGGGAAAGTAAGGCGATGGTAAAATATGAATTCTTAAAAATAGTGCGTAAAAAATCCACACTTATCATTCTGGCAGTGAGCCTGATTTTAACGTCATTTCTGTTTGGACTGCCTATCATGCAATACCAAACTTACAGTGAGGACGGTGCGATAAAAGGGAAAGAAGGTATCGCTTTCAGTAAAAAACAGTTTGCGGATTTGTCTGTGCCCCTGACGGAGGAATATATCACAGAAATAATTCAGGAAGTACAGCAGTTATTTGAAAATCCAGACAACATCGGTTACGATGGAAACGAACAATTCCTGATTGGCGATGCTTATTGGAACGGTATTGCGCCGAGGGAAAAACTGCTCAACATGGTTGCCAAAACTTACGACAGCCCCAATGAAAATTCAGGGTATCAGAAGCTTGCCAGCTTAAATGGAAATGGTCATGCAGATTTCTACCAGGCATTGTCTGCAAAAATGAAAACGCTGCTGAATATGCCGGAGCGCGCTTTATCGGAAGAGCAGAAAGGTTTTTGGAGCAGGCTGGCAGACAAGGTAGCGGTCCCCTTGCAGTATGGATATTATGAAGGCTGGGAAATCATTATGAGCAGCCTGGAACTTTTGATGATAGCAATTTTGTCTGTCTGTGTTGTAATCGCGCCCATTTTTTCTGGTGAATACCAGGCGGGGACAGATGCCGTAATCCTGTCAGCGAAGTATGGGAAAACAAAATTGATATCTGCCAAAATTATAGCGTCGTTTTTATTTGGTACGCTTGCGTTTACACTTCATGTTGTGGTGGCGTGTGGGCTGCCGCTGGCGGCTTTTGGCATAGATGGCTGGAACCTTCCCATACAGATTGCCAATACCATGGTACCATACCCATTCACATTTCTGCAGGCGGCGCTTTTGAGCATTTTCATCATTTACCTGATATTATTTGCTATGATAAGCCTGACGCTTTTCTTATCATCAAAAATGAAGACGCCCTACCTTGTGCTGCTTGTGCTTGTGCCGGTTCTTTTCCTGCCGATGTTTCTCACGCCCAATGGAACGACAGGGGCATATAACCTGATGTTGTTCCTGCTGCCCTACCGTGCCGCCATGCCGGAAATAGGCAAGTTCATTTCCTATCAGTTTGGCAGTCTGGTGTTGGATGCTTTTTCTGTGAGGGCAATTTTGTATGTGGTTTTGGCTGCAGTTTTGCTGCCGTTTGCCAGAAGGGGATTTCAGAAACATCAGGTTCTGTAGGAATATGTTTATGCTTTGGAGCGACAAGGGATTTCCTTTAGGACAAAAAAGAGCCACAGAATAAAAATGTGGCTCTTTAAAATGCGGTAATAAATTAGGAAAATTTTGATTTAATGAGTGTTTCTTAGAAATCTGTCAAGTCAGCAGCACGTCTCTCTAAGAAAGCAGTCATGCCTTCTGTCTTGTCGTGTGTAGAGCAGGTGATTCCAAACAGGTTAGCTTCCATCTCCACTGCGTTCTTGATGTCCATGTCATAGCCGTTGTTGATAGCAGCCTTAGCGATAGAAACAGCGTAGCTACCCTTGGAAATAATCTTAGAAGCCATCTTCTTAGCAGTATCCATAAGCTCTTCCTTGGCAACAACTTTGTTCACCAGACCGATGCGGTATGCTTCAGCAGCATCGATGTTGTCACAGGTGAAGATGAGTTCTTTGGCACGTCCCATGCCTACCAGGCGGGCAAGCCTCTGGGTTCCGCCAAATCCGGGGATGATGCCAAGGCCTGTCTCAGGCTGTGCGAAAGTAGCGTTGTCGGAAGCAATACGGATATCACATGCCATAGCGATTTCGCATCCGCCGCCCAATGCAAATCCGTTGACTGCAGCAATGGTTACCTGACGCATGTTCATCAGTTTGAAGAACGGCTCAGCAGCCCTCATGCCGAATGCACGAGCTTCAGCAGCAGAGAAGTTCACCATCTCAGCAATATCTGCGCCAGCCACGAAGGACTTGAATGCATTGTCTTTCTTATCAGGACCACCGGTTAAGATGACAACTTTAACATCATCTCTTGCCTCGATTTCACTGAGGACTGTGTTCAGCTCGTCCAATGTCTCGCTGTTGAGTGCGTTCAATGCGCCTGGTCTGCTGATAGTGAGGACAGCAATCTGGTCAGCTACGTCTAATTTTAAGTTATTCATGTGTAGAACCCTCCTAATGATATATGTATTTGTAACTGCTTTAAATATATAACTTTGACAAAATTTTGTCAAGGATAAACGGCGTATTTATGGGTGGCTAAATGGGTGTAAAGAAAGTGCAGTAGGGGTGCTGGCAAAATTGAAAGAATGTTACTGGAGGAGGGATAACACGCCCTGTGAGCTTTGGTTTGCCTGCGCAAGCATGGTCTGTCCTGCCTGTGCCAAAATATTATTGGTACTGTATGCAACCATCTCCTCGGCCATGTCGGTATCGCGAATCCTCGACTCTGCAGAAGCTGTATTCTCTTCAATATTATTGAGATTGGCAATCGTATGTTCCAGACGGTTCTGTGTTGCACCTAGTTCTGAACGCATTTCTGAAATCAGGTTTACAGCATTTTGGACAAGCTTCATCGTTCTTCCCGCATTATCAAAGGAATCGACAAACAAGTTCTGTTTCGGATTAAAGAGGTTTTTCTTGCCGGTTGCCACATCGTATGACATCCAGTTCAGATAAGCAGTATCTCTTTCATCGATTATTTCGATATATTTAATGGAAGGGGTTGATTCCAAGATAGTGTCAAGCCGGCTGGGGTTGTCAAAAACAAGCGATAATCCAAGCCCATGTGTATCCATTGCCTTGATATCCACCTCAATGCCCTGCCCTGAGACTGCGCCTACCTGAAGATTCTTATGTCTAAATGTGCCGTCTAAAAGGTTCATGGAATTGAACTGTGTTGCGCTGGCAACGCGGTCAATTTCTATTCCCAACTGGTCAATCTCACTTTTTATTGCATCGCGGTCAATGGAAGTATTGGTATCGTTGGCTGCCTGTGTTGCCAATTCATTCATTCTCTGAAGGATAGAGTGAACCTCACCGAGCGCGCCCTCTGCCACCTGAATCAAAGAGACCCCATCTTGGGCGTTATTGGCAGCCTTCCCTAATCCCCGAATCTGGCAGCGCATTTTTTCAGAGATTGCCAAACCTGCGGCATCGTCTGCGGCGCTATTGATTCGATAGCCGGAGGATAGCTTCTTCACCGATTTGTATTGTTTTGATGTTACATTGCCTAGCATTCTGTTGGCATTTGCCGCCTGTAAATTATGTTGTATAACCATATGTTCTTTCTCCCTGTACTGATTTCTTATGTTCTTAAATTACAAGATAAGCTTGATTTTCTTATTTGAATATAATATATTTTATATCGGTATAATATACAAAAATTTAAACCATGATGCCAAAATTTAGGAATAACGGAATTATGCTGCTTCGCAGCGCAAATCCGGCGCGGGAAACGCTTTAATCAGCGTTTCCCTAAATTTTTTTAAAATCTATCTTGTAAAAATCCTCTGTCTGGTGTTAATATATAAAAAGCAGCATCTTTTGCTGCGGCTTTCAGAGATTAAGATTTTGACAGTGGAATGGCTGGACGGAGAAGACAGGAAACATAAAATGCAGATCAAACAACAGACAATTGGGACAGGAAAGCCTCTGGTATGCGTTCCGGTAATTGAAATAGAAGAAAATGATATTTATAAAGCGGCGGAACTTGCCGTAGCGTCAGGGGCGCAGGTGTTGGAATGGCGCATGGACTGGTTTGCACAGATTGGCTGCCGCAGCCGGGTGGAAGAAGTGCTGCATAAACTGCAGCAAATCTGTGGGGAAGTTATTTTGCTGTGCACGTTTCGCAGCAGACCCCAGGGCGGAGAACAGGAAATTTCACAGGAAGCATATCTGGAACTGCTGCAGGTTATAGCGGGCAGCGGGCAGGCGGACTTGCTTGATGTGGAAGTATCTGAAATTACAAATCCACCTGAGACAATCCGGAAATTGCACAGCTTGGGGCAATGTGTGGTTGGTTCCCGGCATTATTTTACCCATACGCCTGAGGCTGGGCAGATGCAGGAAGATTTAACAGCGATGCAGCGTTGGGGGGCAGATATCGGTAAACTTGCAGTGATGCCGCACAGCCCGACAGATGTGCTTGCGCTTTTGGCGGCAACAGTCGGGATGAAAGAGACATATCCGCAGTATCCATTGATAACAATGGCAATGGGCGGGCTGGGGGTTATCTCCCGTGTCAGCGGAGAGATTTTTGGCTCCTGCATGACGTTTGCAAGCGTGGGCAAACCGTCTGCACCGGGGCAGCTGCCTTTGCAGGATGTCAGAGGGATTTTGGATAAGATTTCGGAAAGCATGGAATAGAGTATGAAGAAATGTAATATTTACCTGATAGGTTTTATGGGAACCGGAAAGACCACAGTATCCCGCAAATTGTCAGAATTATTGGGTTTTGAAGAGATAGATACGGATGCATGGATTGCATGTCAGCAGGGTCAGAGCATACCGGAGATATTTGAGAGTTATGGGGAGCATTTTTTCCGTGATTTGGAGACAGAACTTTTGCACAGGCTGGGGAAGGAGAAACACAAGATAATTTCCTGTGGCGGCGGCATGGCGATGCGGCAGGAAAATGTCACCCTCATGCAGGAGAGCGGCGTTGTTGTGCTCTTGACTGCAGAACCGGAGACGATTCTTCACAGGGTGCAGGGAGATGACAGTCGCCCCATTCTCAATGGAAACATGAATGTGCCATATATCCAGGAGCTGCTGGCAAAGAGGCTTCCTTATTATGAGGCGGCGGGAGAAATTGCAGTTGCCACGGATTCGCGCTCTCCCCAGGAGATTGCAGAAGAGATTGAGAAAAAATTAAATTCTGGCAAAATTTACTTTGATTTTTGAAAAAAAGTGTGCTATAATAACCTACGTTCGTAAAATATTGGAGAAGCACCCATAGTTTAACGGATAAAACACCAGATTCCGGTTCTGGGGCTGGGGGTTCGATTCCCTCTGGGTGTACTGGCACTATTAAAGATGGCTTCCCTGCCGGCAACGTTGCGGCAGGAAGTTTTGCACATAGAGACGCTTTCATGGTATAAAGTGTCATAGATAAGGAGATAGCATGGCTAATATGGAGAATGGGTCTGGCAATGGACTTAATATAGATAAAATTGTAGATTTCTGTAAGAAAAATGTGAAATATATCTCAGCGGGAGTAGTTACGGTGGCTCTTGTCGCTTTTTTGGCGGTTACAGCGGTGAATAACTCAGGTAAACAGGAGAAACAAGATAATAAAGTTGCTGCGCAGGATGAGAATCAGAAGACAGACGCAGCTGAAGATGGCAGTGAAGCGAAGGATGAGCCAGAACAGGCAGAAGCGGAGAAGGACGAGCATCCGGAGATTACGGAACTGATTTCTACTTATTATAATTCGTATGCAGCAGGGGATTTGGACAAGCTTTCCGGCATTGCGCAGAAGCTTTCTGATATGGAGAAAGATTATATCAAGATGATGAATGAGCATGTGGAGAGTTATGGCAATGTTTCCTGTACGGTAGTGGATGGAGCGAAGGAAGGCGCATATATTGTCTGCGCTGTCTATGACATGAAGTTTGCAGGGGTGGATGAGACGCTTCCGGGCATGAATGTTTTTTATGTCCAGACCGACAAGAATGGACAGCTGTATATCAATAACCGCTATAGTTCTTTTAACCGCGAGTTAAAAGAGCAGAAGACGAAGAAAAAGATTCTTACCCTGATGGAAGAATTTGAGAAAAGTGAGGCTATTGTAAGCCTTCAGCAGGAAGTGCAGGCGGAATACGATAAGATTGTGGCAGGGAATGAGGAACTGCAGACGAAATTGAATGAGATGGTGGATGCCATCGCAAATTGGAAAGAATCTTATACGCCGCCTACAGAGGAAGAGCCAGAGGCAACCGATGACGGAAGCACGGATGATGGCAGTGCGGATGACGGAAATGCAGACGATGGCAACGCCGATGATGGCAATACGGACGACGGAAGCACCGATGACGGAAATGCGGATGACGGAAGCGCCGATGATGGCAGTACGGATGACGGAAGCGCCGATGATGGTAATACAGATGATGGAAGTGCCGATGATGGAAATAGTTCAGGGCTGAATTATGTTCCTGAGGGAACGGTGATGACCGCTAACGATGGCTATAATGTGCGCAAATCCATGGACGAGACATCAGAACTTGTCGGAACAACGGCAGTCGGCGACAGCATTACAATTATCCTCAGTTACGCAGAGGGATGGACGAAGGTAGAGTGGAATGGAACTACCGGTTATATCCGTACAGATTTGTTGCTGAACAATTAATTTCCTATACAGATAAGAAGGGAATTGCCTGCATAGGCAATTCCTTTTTTCTCTTATAAGGAAATACCATGTTGCATTAACGTGTGAAAGCACAGGTTTTCCTGATAAGATGAAGCCCTCTTGTATGCAGGAAACTTCTCTGTATTTTCTGCAATGAAAATTAATAATATGTAGAACGCAGATTTGTATAAAAAAAGAAAAATGCTTCACCCTAATGGTAAAACCAACAGGAGGAAGCTATGTATAATAATGAAGAAATCAATGTATTAAAGGAAACCAGGAAAAATGCAGCTATGGCGGTAAATGCCATTGATGCGCTGATGGGAAAGATTTACAATCAGGAATTTGCCTACGAACTGACAGCCGAGCGTGACCGTTTCCGCGATTTTGAGCGTAAAGCAGAGGCCGGGTTGTGGGAGCATGGATTGGTGAGCCGGGATTCCGGTATCCAGAAAGCGATGCTGTGGGGATCCATACAGGCAAACACAATGCTCAATATCAGCACGAACCATGTGGCGGATATGGTGATTCAGGGAAATGCCAGAGGAATTACGGAACTGATGAAGATAAAGCATAATAACAAGGCAAGCGGCAGTTTTGCCAATGAACTTGCCGAGGAACTGATGGACTTTGAAGAAGAAAACATTGAAAGGCTGAAACGGTTCCTGTAACTTGTATATTTTTAGGAAGCGGGAGTCCACATCATTTTTCAGCGGCTGCATATGCAGGAGTCAATTTTAGGGCAGGAGAAAGAAGGTGGGGGAACATGGAAGAATCAATAAGAATTAATAAATATCTCAGTGAGGCGGGGGTCTGTTCCCGCAGGGAAGCGGATCGCCAGATTGAGCTGGGGCGCGTATCAATCAATGGCAGGATGGCAGTGGCGGGGGATAAAGTTTTCCCCTCGGATGTGGTCATGTTTGGGAAGGATAAAGTTTCCAAAGAAGAGGAGGTAATTCTGCTGGCAGTAAATAAGCCGGCAGGCATTGTGTGTACGGCTGAGAAGCGGGAAAAAGACAATATTGTGGATTTTTTGGGTTATTCCAAACGTGTTTATCCCATTGGGCGATTGGATAAGACCTCACATGGCTTGCTGTTGATGACAAATCAGGGAGATTTGGTAAATAAGATGATGCGCAGCGGAAATTACCATGAGAAAGAATACATTGTCAAGGTGAACCGGGACGTCACGCCTGAATTCCTGCAGGGGATGGCGAAAGGCGTGTACCTGGAAGATTTGGCAGCGACAACCAGGCCTTGCAAGGTGGAAAAGGTGGCAAGGCGTACGTTCCGCATTATCCTTACCCAGGGCATGAACCGGCAGATTCGCAGGATGTGCGAATCATTTCAATATCGTGTTTTGGATTTGAAGCGGGTGCGTATCATGAACATCTGCCTGGGAGATTTAAAGGAAGGCGCTTACCGCAAGGTGACAGAGGAAGAATGGCAGGTGCTTCAGGAGCAGATTAAGGATTCGAAAGGATGAGTTATGGATAGGAATCAAGCGGAATCAAAGATAAAAGAACTGAAAAGCGAGTTGGAATATCATATTGACCGTTATTATAATCAGGACAATCCTCAAATCAGCGATTATGAATATGATATGAAAATGCAGGAACTGAAGAAACTGGAACAGGAATTTCCAGAACTTGTCACTGCAGATTCCCCTACGCAGAAAGTAGGCGGCACGGCAAAGCGGGAAGCCGGGGTGCTGGTGCGCCATAATGTGCCTATGCTGAGCCTGCAGGATGTATTTTCCAGGGAAGAAGTGGAAGAATTCGTGGAGGAGATGCAAAAACAGCTGGAGGAACCGGAATTTGTCGTGGAGTACAAGATTGACGGTCTGTCAATGGCGCTCCGTTATGAACAGGGAGAACTGACGCTGGCGCTGACGCGCGGAGATGGCGTGAGTTTTGGCGAGGACGTAACTGCCAATGCCAAGGTGATTCCAGATGTAAAGAAAAAATTAAAAGAGCCGGTGGAGTACCTGGAAATCCGCGGGGAAGTCTATATGAAAGAGCATGATTTTATGCGGGTCAACGAGATACAGGAACTGAATGGCAAAAAGGTGTTTGCCAATCCCAGAAACTGTGCAGCGGGGACACTGCGCCAGCTGGACAGCAAGGTCACCAAAGAGCGCGGGCTCTCCATGTTTGTGTTTAACATCCAGCAGATTCGGGGAATGGAGATCTCAACGCACACCCAGGGATATGAATACCTGAAAAAGAATAGAATCCCGGTCATTGATGATTACCGGGTATGCCGGACCAAGAAGGAAGTCTGGGATGCCATCTGTGCCATTGGTGACAACCGGGGCAATTTGGGCTATGATATTGATGGGGCAGTCGTAAAAATTAATTCCCTGGAGGACCGGGAAAGGCTGGGAGCCACATCGAAAGTTCCCCGCTGGGCAGTGGCATACAAGTACCCGCCAGAAGAGAAGGAGACAACGCTTCTGGATATTGAATTGTCTGTCGGGCGCACAGGAAGGATTACGCCCACCGCCATTTTTGAGCCGGTGCGTCTGTGCGGGACCAGCGTGTCCCGGGCGACACTGCACAACCAGGACTTTATTGATGAATTAGATATCCGTATTGGGGACAGGATTCAGGTATATAAATCAGGTGAAATCATCCCCAAAGTACGCAAGGTATTGAAAGAAAAGCGGCCTCAGGGGGCGCAGCCTTACCGTCTGCCCGAGGTCTGCCCGGCGTGCGGCGCCAAGACCCAGCGGGAGAAAGACACGGCGGATATCAAATGCACTTCGCCCAATTGTCCGGCACAGCTAGAACGTCATATCATCAATTTTGTGGGCAGGACTGCCATGGATATCAAAGGTTTTGGCACGGTATATGTGGAAGAACTGGTGCGGCTGGGATATCTGAAAGATATTGCTGATATCTATACATTGAAAGAGCATCGCGATGAGCTGATTGAACAGGGGATTATCGGCAAAGAGAAAAATACCGATAAGCTGTTAGAAGCGATAGAGAAATCAAAAGAAAATGATGCCAGCCAGCTCTTGACTGGTTTTGGAATCCCTAATGTGGGAAAGGCGGCTGCCAAAGCAATCTTAAGGGAATTTAGGACCATCGATGCCTTGATGCAGGCGGATGGGGAAGCATTGCAGCAGGTAAATGATATCGGGGAAGTCAGCGCGGGCTGTATCCTGGAGTATTTTGCGAAAGAGGAAAACCGGCGGATTGTGGAGCGGATGAAAGAATACGGCGTCAACATGCAGTCTCAGGAGCAGCCGCGAGGCAGCAAGCTGGAAGGCATGACCTTTGTGGTTACCGGGACGCTGCCTACGCTGGGGCGGAAAGAAGCAGCTGAATTGATTGAGTCTCAGGGCGGCAAGGTTTCCGGTTCTGTTTCCAAGAAGACCTCCATGGTCCTGGCGGGAGAGAGCGCCGGAAGCAAGCTGGCGAAAGCGCAGGAATTGGGAATCCGCGTGATTTCCGAGCAAGAATTATTTGAGATGCTGAATTAGAATGTAGAAGAAAGAAGGAATGAATTATGCCGATTAAGGTTCAGAGCGGATTGCCGGCGAGAGAGAAGCTGGAGCGGGAAAATGTATTTACGATGGATGAAAACCGGGCAATGCATCAGGATATCCGGCCGATAGAGGTGGGAATCCTGAATTTGATGCCTCTGAAAGAAGATACAGAGCTGCAGATTCTGCGGGAACTGTCCAACACGCCCTTGCAGGTCGATGTGACATTTGTGGTGGTAAGCAGCCATGAATCGCGCAACACATCCAGCAGCCATCTGAATAAGTTTTACAATACGTTTGATGAAATTAAGGACCAGAAATTTGACGGATTTATCATTACCGGCGCTCCCGTGGAGCAGATGGAGTATGAGGATGTGGATTATTGGCAGGAGTTTGAGCAAATCTGTGAATGGACGAAAACAAATGTAACTTCCACCATGCATCTGTGCTGGGGCGCTCAGGCGGGGCTTTACCACCATTATAAAATTCCCAAGCATAAGCTGGATAAGAAAATGTTCGGCATATTTGAGCATAAGGTCAGCAACCGCAAGATTCCGCTGGTGCGCGGGTTCGACGATTATTTTCTTGCGCCTCATTCCCGGCATACGGAGGTGCGCAGGGAGGATATTGACAAAGTTCCTGCGCTTACGGTTCTGGCGGAATCGCCGGAGGCGGGCGTATTCCTCTTGATGGATACTACCGGAAAGAAAATTTTTGTCATGGGTCATCCGGAGTACGATAGGGTAACGCTACATACGGAGTATATGCGTGATAAGGAAAAAGGGCTGGATATCCAATTGCCCAAGAATTATTATGTGGATGATGATGATACCATTCGCCCGAATCTGCAGTGGCGCGCCCATGCCAATGCGCTCTATTCCAATTGGCTGAACTATTATGTCTATCAGGCTACGCCTTATGAATATACGGCAGTGCAGCCGAGAAAGCGCAAATAGCCGTATATTCACGGTTTGCTGTGCCGGCCGCAATTGCGGAACAATATAAAACCAGGGTAGAGGAGAATGAGCCTACCCTGGTTTTTTTGTAATGCCGAATTGATTTCCGGTCAATATCAATAAGCTGATTGATTTTAGTTCTGTGGCGGAGTAAGCGAATTTTCCAGTACAGATACCCGCTCTTCTAAGGCTTCGATGGCCTGTTTCAGCAGTTCGTTTTCTGCATATAGTTTCTGGACCATGTGGACGGTAAGCATCGTATACTCGCCATATCTCATGGAATAAATGTATTGTTCATTGCCTGCAGCGTCCAGGTCAGGAATGGATTGTCTGTTGCCCTCCTCATCTATATATTCTTTTGTTTTTACGGTTTTGCAGAAGGGGGCGAAATTGAGGGGGGAAATATCATGATTGTCCAGTAATTCTTCTATTTCCTGAGAAATAGTCCCGAAATGATGCTGGCTGCCATTTTTGGAAACATAGGCATACGTGGGGGTTGCGAGGTAAATTTTTTCATACGTTTCCGTGATGGGTTCGATACGGTCCTGTAACTCTCTGTCGGAGATTATTGCCACCTGATTTTCTGAATAAACAGTTCCGTTGTCGATGGTAATATCGCCGATAGTGCCGCTGTTAGCAGTAATATGATCGATAATACCGTTATTGATGGTAATATCACCGATGGTACCGCTGCTGATGGAAATATTGCTGAAATTGCCAGTGGCAGAATCAAGAATGCCGGACATATGCAAGGTTCCTTCTTCATCTAAATGCAGGATGTCCTGGGAACCTTTGGAAATTGCCAATAATCTGCGGGCATTGGGGTTTATTTTTATGGTATTTAGGCTGTTCTGGGCAAGGATGCCATGGTGGTTAAGGTAAAGGGAATCGCTGCCGTTGTTTATGCCTAATTTTTCGCTTAAAACGAAATTACCTACCATTGCATCGGCAAGGACGCCGTAGGCGGTCTTCTTTTCTGTGATGCCGGGGTCAAAAATGTCTGGCACGGCGTATTGGTATTTGCCGATGGCGCTGCGCAGATGGTCCCAATTATCATCGGTAAGGCAAATGCCATTCTGGCTGATGCGCATTTGGCAGTCGTCATAGACGTCTTCAATATTGTTGTATGCGCGGCAGAGGATTCCCTGCGAATTGATGACGATTTCCTGTGTCCGGTAATCGTTGACCAGTTTTGTTTGTGAGGCATCGATTCCTCCATTTATCCAGTTGGTTATCTGTTTGGATGTATCTGTGTGTTTTGCCAGCTGCTGTTTGATGGAAGCGTAGGAGGAGGAAAAGGAGCCCACAGATTTGAAAATAGAGTCGACATCAGAGATGCCGGACCATGTTTTTTCTGCCGTGGAAAATTCCACCGGCAAGTTGCTTAAATCGTCAAAGTTTATCTCGTAGGATAAGAGCCTTAGGTGGTACAGCGTATCGTCCACGTTCATATGAATCCAGTTTCCGCAGGCAAATTTGTCCGCAAAAGGTGAGAATTCTTTCAGAGCCAGCAGATTGTTCAAAGAAGCGCTGATATTGTACTGTAAATGAGAAGCTTTGTAAAGTTCCCTTTTTGCTGCCTCAATGAGTTTTTCTGCCCGTTCTATCAGCTCAGAATTGCTCAGTCCGTCCGATTTGTAATTGTCATTTTTATAACTGTCTTCCCTGCGGTAGGAGCAGAATACCCGCCATAAATCTTTGCCAATCCAGGATTCAAAATCCCAGTCGTTTTTCACTTGTTCCTGGATGGAAATGAGGTCTTGGTATAAGTTGTCTATGTCATTGCTGATAACTGTCAGGAAAGCAATTTGTTCTGCCAGTTTAGCGGCGCGTTCCTGATAGGGAACTTTCATGCTGTCCTGTAAATCCTGGTTTTCTGAATTAAGGATAAGCATGAGGCAGTCATCAAATGCAGCCTTGGTGTTTGTCAGGCAGCCAATACTGAAGAAAGTGATTCTTTGGCAGAATTCGTCAAAGGGCATTTCCATATCGGTGATTTCACGGATGGCGTTTTCGGATTTTGCCATGGCAGCGTCCAGTTTTTGCTGCAAATACCTGCGTTCGTTATTATCTACAGATAAGGCAAGTACAGGCGTCTTTTGCGTCTGCGTATCGTCTGAGATGGCGGTGAGCGTGAGCTGCCCGTTCCATCTGCCGATACCTTCCTTAGAGGCTGCCGGTTCATAGCGGTAATCCTGATCGTCAATGTTTACGCGGTATAACGCGGTATTGATGCAGGCTTTTGCCATTTCAAGGATGGCGTTGTTGATGATTCTGTCTGAGGACCGTGAGGGGTCGGAAACGGCAATCACAGAAAGTCTATCTGTGATAATTTGGATGGCATCGTCCATGGACTGCCCATCAATGGCTGGTACTGGCATCATCGCGGAGTCGAGGTATCCTTTGAGGTCTATGGCGTCATATAATAGCCGGCTGACGTTCCGGTATCCATGGATTTCTGATGATATTTTCTGATAGGGGGTCTCGGGATACCTGGATAAGACATATGCGATAGCGGCATTGTATCTGGTAACGTGGGCAGCCGGCAGATGGAAACTGCCGGAATCCATGCATGATTGGTATTCTTCGTTATAGCTGGCGATTTTATCAGATAGGCTGTCGGGCATGTTCTCCAATACTTCCGGGGGGAAACTCCAGAAATAATTTGTGCCGTTGGGGTTGCAGTTAGCAACGGTAGCCGTCATCAGATTATCTCCGCCGGAAACCCGGAAGCAGTTTTTCAATTCCTCTTTATTGCTTTCAATGGAGGCAGAAGCGGCAAGATTGTCTTTGTCAATGTAAATGGCGGTATCTTCTCCGTATGCGCCCTCAAATAGCGTACTCCCGCATTCTGGGCACTTGTCGTGGAAATCACCGCGGTATCCGCAGTCAGCGCACGTATTGCATAGGTCGTATGCGTTGACAATCCTTGTGCCGTCCGGCTTGACGTCAAAGGTGAACAGGCATTGGTACTGCTGGGCAATCTCACTGGTCAAGGCTTCATAAATGCTTGTCTCAGAAAAACTGAATTCATAGAATGTCGGCAAATCCCGCAGTGTCTTGCTGACGTAGCCGATTTTATAATGGGATGCTTTGCCCAAAATGCGGTGCAGCAGCGAAGCAGAGGTCTCAACGCCACGGTAGAAAACAGTGGGGAAATCAGGGTTGTAGTCCGGTCTTTTCATATCGGCTTCCGTGTTGATTTCTATGTCATATAATATTGTCTGGGACAGTTCTGCTTCTGCGAGCGATGTGCAGGTAATTGTTTTATATGTGCCGGTATCTTCTGTCAGGGCAACCTGTATATCAAAGCATTCTCCGTATTCCGGGAGGTAAATCAGGTTATAGTCATTGATTTTATCCCACAGGCAGTTAAGTCTGCCATCGATGGTTTTGTATACTTTAAAGGATAATTCGTTTGCCGAATTGAAATTGTTTTTATAGACGATAGCGCTGGCAGTGACAGCGCCGATAGTTGCAAAATCCCTGCCCTTCAGCAGAAGGGTAGGGATGTCTGTATGTAGATTCTGGTTGTAAATTATGTTTGCCATAATGCTTCCTCCTTAATCTTAAATTTGTTAATATGTTGCGGTTGGATGTTTGCCAGAATTTAAATATGTTTGAATTTTGCCATGGAGTTTCCGCCGACCGTCCGGTCTATGGTCATGGACTGGATGGCACGTTCAAATTTGCTGTCCCGAATCAGGGCGGTCTTGAATTCCTCGTAATTCTTCACGTTGGGGAGGTTCAGCTCATCGATGGAGACATTGACGTCCCCTGTATGGGAAACGGTCTTGATATCGGGCGTAATGGCAGCAGCCGGAGATATGGGCTGGGGGTCTATGTGCATTAGGCTGCGGATTTCCTCAGACGGCATTTTGGAGAATGCAATGAGCTTCTTCACAATCTCTGCGTGTTCCGCATCTTCTGTGCCGACAGTGGCAGGAGACATGGCGCTCTCTTGGGAGACCCGCACAATTTCCATGTCTGTTTGCAGTACAGGTATCTGAGAGAGGGGGGAAGCCTGTTTATATGTTTCGTATTCGTTGATGGCAGCGTTGGCGGAATTCAGTTGTTTCTGATAAGATTTTATTGCATTTTCCGAAGATTTAATCTGGCTGTTCAGGCGTTTTTTCTCCGCTGTAAAATCCTTTTGCGGGGGCAGGGAGACGGCGATTAATTTGGAAGGGCCATCTTTCTGATTGGCGCCTTTTTTGGCTTTATTGTTAGCTGCTTTCTGCTGTTCTTTTTGTTTTTTCTCTTCTTCGGCTATTTTCTGCAGCCGTTTCTTTGCCTGGGAAATGCTCTTTTCTTCGGCGGAGATTTTCTTGGCCGCCTCTGTTTTCTGTATCTGTGCTGCTCGTGCGTTCCCTTCGAGCTCTTGCCGTTTCTTGTTTTCCGCGGCTGCTTTCTGTGCGTTTCTGTTGGCTTCCGCCTGCATTTGCGCCTGTCTTAGGGAGCTTTCTTGGGCACTCCTGTCATTTGCTATCACGCGGCTTACATAATCGGCGCTGCCGACAATGCCCAGCAGCAGACTTGACAGCCCTGAGGAAATACCTCCGTGCAAGGAAGTCAGGGTCGTGACAATTTCCCCGGACATGCCGGAGACGGATTGGTTTATCATTTCCAGGATGGCGTCTGTATTGTTCAGTTTTTCATCTATAAATGCTTCAAAACCATCATACAGGCTGTCCAGCATGTCGTTCGTGTCAGAGAGGTATTTCTCGTATTCCGTCTCTTTTAAATCCTGTCTTGCATCTTCCAGCTGGACTTTCAGTTCCTGGATTTTTGCGCGGGCCTCCTCGGTGTCATTTCCGCCATATGCCTGTAGTTGTTTCTGCAGCGAGGCGATATGGTTTGTCTTCTCTGCGATGGTTTTCTGGTATTCGTAGGCATCTTTTTCACTCTGTTTCAAATCCTTATATTTTTGGATTAATTTGCCAAGAGCGTCCAACTGTGCTTCATATCCATTCCTCACTAGGTCGATGATGGAATTCAGCGTATCTTCTGCGGCGAGCTTGGCAGACCATTCCTCGTCCTGCAGTTCCCGCAGACGGTTTACCACAGCTTCATCGCCCATAGACAGTTCGCCTGTGGAAATCTTGTTCATGATGTCTGCATATTCTCTTGCATACTTGTCTGCCTGTGCAAGGGAAGTTTCATAGTCTGTCTTATAGAGACCGAATGCAGCATTGCCGAATTCCGTGAAATCACCGGTGTCCTTGTCTACGAAATCATGGTTTTTCTCCATAAGGCTGATGAGGAAATCCGTTTCACTGTTTATCTGCTTGATGGTTGCCAGGGAACTGTCGAAGAGGTCCCATTTTGCCTGGCGGATGGTGTTGTTCAGTTCAGCCATTGCCAGGGTTGTTTCATCGATGGCGTTTGTGGTGTCATTGATAAGCTCCACCATCGAATACCATTCATCGGAACCGGCTTCTATCTGTTTATTTGCAACGGCTTCATTGAGGCTTTTTTGCAGGGCATTTCGCTTGGCAATCAATTTCTTCTGCGAAGCGTCTTCGGCGGACAGCAGTCCGTTGTAGTATGCCAGGTTTACCCGCTGTCCTTTCTCCTGGGCAAGTGAGATTTTGCTGTTGAGCTGTGTTTTTTTCTGTTCATTTTCGGACAGCCCATAGTCATGCTCGGAAGCAATGTTGTGAAATTTATCCATGGCAAGGTCCGCTTTTTCCTGCTTGGAGGTTTGTGCATACAGGTCTGCGATAGCTTTGTCTGAATTGTATGCCTGCAGGTACTCATTATAGGTCAGGCAGGCTTGGTAGAGTCTGCCATTGTCATTCAGTTTGGCTGCTTTGTTTAACGTTTTTTCGCCTATGGGTTTGCCGGATTTTGCGCTCTTTTGTATTTCTTTGAGGATGGCTTTGTTTGATTTTGTCTTTTTGTATTTCTTTAGTTTGCGTTTCGCGGTATTGAAATTGCTGCGGTCTGTCTTTACGGCTGTTTTGTAGGAATTCTGACGTTTGCCGATGTTATCTGTTTTTTTGTCTATAAAATCATTTTTGCGCTTGGCTGTGGCAGCATTGTCAATTTTGGCATCGTAAAGTTCGTCCTCGGAATCGTAGGCTGCTATTTTTTTATCTGCTTTTGCTTTGGCAAGGGCAGCGGCAGCTTTTGCGTTTTCTGCCATGGTTTTCTTCAAATTGGACATGGTGTCGTTGTTTGAGCGCATCCGTTCATCGTATTCATACCATTTCTCGGAGGTTTTTGTCACAGTTTTCTTGAGTTTATTCAGTTCGGCATTCTGTTTTTTGATATTGCCAATCTGTGAGCGGATATTTTTGTTCATGTTTGCATAGTCGCCTTTGCTGGCAGAAAAACCCCAGGCTTCTTTAAGGTCCATCCGGTTTTTAATCTGGCTGTTTTTGGAATCAAGCTTGGAGAAGAGTTTGTCATATTTCGTTATGAGCAGCTCAATCTTTGCCTGCGTCAGTTCTTTCTGCGTCCGTTTCAGTTCCTCTGCCTTTTCCTTGCATTTCTCTGCGCTCTCATACATTTCCTGGTAGTCGCGGATGCCTTTCTTCAACCCATCGTCCTCAATCGTAAACAGGTCTATCGTGCCGTCTTTTATCCTGGAAATCCAGACCTCGTCCAGCCCGATGTTGTTGGCTTCCTGCATATACCTGTCATATGCCTTATTCTGCATGTCAATCTCATTCGCTATTTTGGAGATGGCCTTTTGATAGTTTTTTCCTCGGGCATGAAATGAGAGGAAGGCATCTTCGGCTTTGGATTTGATTCTGGCGATGGCAGATTCAATGCGGGAGAGGGCGATTTCAATGAAATCGAAGGTTTCTTTGACTTTTGCGACGTTCTCTTTGGCAGGAGTTCCATCATTTTTGATGTTCTGGGGTATGGTGGGCGTATCTATGTCGATATCCATGGGTATTCGGAATCTGTCTAAGATTGTTTGGACTGCTTCTTCGTCTGACATGCCGTCTGTCTTTTTAAATCCCCTGTCATCGTAGCCGCCGGTGAGGTTGGCGAATTCTATGGCGGCGGCATAGCCGTAGCTCATGCTGATTAAAGATTCGAGGGCGGACAGTTTTGCGGTTACATCAAGACTATCGTTGGAGAATATTCTTTCCGCTTCGACCGCTGCCATGATTGCCTGGGTCACGCCGTTTGAGGCGCCCTGTTCGAGCAGGAAGGCACCTGTGCATAGGTTGCATCGGTAACGCCATCTTTTGTGAATTTTAGCGCTTCCGTCTTCATACGGTTCAGCTCGTATTTTTCCGCGAGGGATTCCTGTACGAGTTCCTCTGCATTTGCCACGCCCATGGACTGCAGCTGGCTGATGTAATAACCTTTTTCGCTTTCGGTGAGGTTGGCAAGGAAATTATTGCTGTTTAAAAATGCTCTGGCAAGGCGGTTCGTTGCTTCCTGCACTTCTTCCAGGGAAGAGCCGGCATTGCCCAATACGGCTTGGTAATGTTCCCATTCGGTGGTCTGTGCCTTTAAGCCTTCATCCATGCCAGCCAGCGTTTCGGAACTGATTGCCTTCTCAGGGTTCTGCCGTTTGGCTTCAAGGTTCTCGGAGAGACCGGAAAACCCCTTTTTCATGGCGGCAAGCTGCTCGGAGGAGGAGACAAGCGCATTGATATTGTCTATGACTTCCTGTATCCCGGCAGTGTCGTCAGGTTCGATGCCGAGCTGGGAGAGGAAAGCGCCGGAACCTTGCGTGCTGTTGAAAGACTCTATGGTCAGCGCGCCTGCCTGGGCAAGGGCGAGGAGGTCGTCTTTGGTGGTTTTTAGGGATTCGTCTTCGGTGTCAGAGAGGGCGTCCCAGGCTTGGGTGAAAGTAAGGTTCAATCCTTCGGCAGCATTGGCACAAGCATAGATTTCATCGCAGAATTCCTGCGCGGTCATATGGCTGTCGTGTATGGCTTTATAGAGATTGGGAAAACGGACAGCGATTCTTTCGAGGCTTAGTTCGTCTGCGGCAGCCATGCGGATGAGCTGGTCTTTTGTTTTTTCTATGTCTTCGGTGTTGAGGATATTATCTATTTGCATGGCATTCCATTTATCAGGATTTGTGTATTCATATATCATTTTGATGGAATTGGAGATAGTATCATAGGTATCGATAATATCCTTTTCAGAAGTTGTCAGAGGACCAAGGTTTTGTTCCTTTTTCTCCATAGCCTTATCGTATTCTTCCTGCAAGGTAAGGCGCTTTTCCTCAAGGTCGGAAATGTTATTGTCCAGCAACTGGGAGTAGGCATCGATTTCGTCAATATAATATTGTCCATCCTTCTCCAGTAAGGCTGTGTCCATGTTTTTTTGAACAGCTTCTTCTAAGTCCTTTTCTGCCTGTTCCAGAAGTTCTCTGTTTTTCAAAAGGGCAGTGATGTTGCTGACGATGTTGTCTTCATCGGCGGAGCCGGAATCCAGGTAATTGTCATATGAAATGCTTTCGCGTATGGTTGCATTTGAAACTTCGTAGTCCCCATATTGCTTCCTATATGCATCAACGGTTTTGTTTGCCGCTTCCTTGGATGCCCTTTCGGCTCTCTTTTCTTCGATGCCCTCCTGTATCTGCAGTTCTTTGGTAGCTTGCTTCAGTTCTTCCAGCTGAGCTTTTTCAATGTAGGTCAGGCTGCCCTTGGATTGGAGCGCATCTATCTGCTTTTTCTGTTCCGTCAGTTCATTGTTGATGTTCTCAAGGCTTGACTTTGCCGAGTCGTATTCGGCAACAGCATCGTCCATGGCAGAGTTTGCCTTTTCAACACGGTGGATATAGTTGTCAATGGCAGTGGCGGCAGCCTGAAAGCCAGCCATAATCAGGAAGCCGGCAAGCATGTTTCCTGCTGTGGATAATGCCTCGAGTGCAAACTGGCCAGCTTTGGCAGAGAGCGTCATGTTTCCCATTGCTTCCTTAAATCCCTCAGTTGTCAATTCGCCATTTCTGCATGTCTTTGCGTAGTCTGTAATTTTTTTATCAACGCCGCCCATTTCTTCCGCCAGGGCGTCTGCACTCAGATGCGAGTGATTGAATCTGTCCTTAAACTCCTCAAACTGTGCATAAACTTCCGGTCCCGGGGCGTCTCTTCTGAATAGGTTAGAGAACGCTCCGTTTGCGCCAAACAGCTGGTGACTGTAGCTGTATTCTCTTGCAAAATTATTCCATTTTTCTTTGATTTGGTCTATCGTTTTTCCGAATATCGAAAGCTGCCGTCCGCTTGTCGTAAATATCGTACTGTCTGTGCCAGCGTTGTGGAGGGGCTGGCTTCGGCTGAAAAAGATATCATCCTATCTGACCGAAGGTAGCGGAAAACTTGCCGGTATGTTATAATTTTACAAAAAACTATGAGGTGATGTTATGTCAAAGGCTATGTACTGTGAAAAATGCGGCAATGTATATTTCCCTTTTTTCTGGTTTAAAAAGTGTAAATTTTGCAAGACCAAGATGAAGCTGTTCCCGCAGGAGATGGTGCAGAAATACAAAATATTTGATGAAAGCTGGATGGAGTTATCGGGGAAATTAGGGAGATATTCCAATCCTTGTAATGTCCACACAATCAATGAGGAACTCACCCTCTGTGAGGAACGGCGTGCCCGAGAAAATGATTTTGTGATGAACGAGCTTGCCGATAACCCTATGTTTTCCATGGAGTTGTATGAAAAGCGAGTCCAGAAGAGCCGCGGTTTGGATCGAAGGTTAGCGGAATCCCATTATCAGGAGAGCTGTGAGAAGTTCGCTAAGAGCCTTGGCCAGACGCATAAGGGGCCAGGCCAGGCGGGGCATGTGCCAAAGTGCCCCATCTGCGGTTCCCCAGACATCCAGCGGATTGCCATCGGAACGCGCGCGGTCAAGACGGCGGCGTTTGGCATTGCCGGGGCAGTCGATGATGCCGGAAAGACATATAAGTGCGGCAATTGCGGGAGCAAATTCTGATATCTGCAGTCATCGTAATTGGCGGTTCCCTTATCTGTTCCACAGTGCATGGGCAGGGGATAAGGTCCCTGCGTTTGCGCAGCCCTTTCAGGGGCTGCCCTGCCATGCCAGGCAGTACCGAGCGCATCTTCGGCGGGCATCGTTGCATATGACCTGCCGTGGGAGTTGTCGCTTCTGTGAGGGCTTGCCTTAATTATCATTTCTGGTAAGGCCTGTCCCTGCGGATTCATCGAGCGTCACGTTGTTACGAGCCGTGCCATGTCGCCATGGCAGGGGAGTAGTGATACACTGCCATTATGCAGCCGTTGTACTTTGTTCCCGCATATTGTCCCAATTGTTTATTTACCCTGTGTATCGCACATTCGGCGGCATGGAAACTCCGGTATCCCGGAGGACTCATGCCGCTGTCGGCATATTCAAGACCAAAAGAGGGAATACGTTTTATCCCTACCGACGTTTTTGAAGGAGGCAAGCAGCCCCGCCCCCAGACCGACCGTCCCGAGGGAGCCAAGTTCTTTGGTGAGCTTGTTGACGACAGAAAGGATGCCGTTCAGACTGTTGATGATGGTAAGCATGGCGTTTGGATTCGCCACATTACCTACTGTGTCAGTCCAGGTGTTGGAGAGACGGTTCATGGCTCCTTCCCATGAACTGGCGGAAACTTCCGCCTGTGCCGCCATGGAGCCCGCCCCTTTGGCATAGTCCTGCAGCATACTCTCATACATGCTGTAATTCCCAAGGAAACCATTCAGGGCATCCGAGCCCTGTGGGTTGTCAAGGGAGCCGAGAAGGTCAGCGTTCAGGAGATTGCCGGGTTCTGCATCCGTGATCTGCTGGATATTGAGCAGGATGCTTTTCAAGGTTTGCGCGGCTTCGGAGCCGTCCTGCCCTGTGGCTGAGATGATGGAGGCAAGGGCGGCAGCGGCCTCGTCTGCACCTAACCCGAGGGCAGCAGCGTATTCGCCTGCCAGGGACATGCCCTCTGCGAGGTCCGTCATGTTTATGGCGTTATGGGAGCTGATGGCACTGGCGCCGTCCAGGATTTCTTTGAGCCTGCTGACAGAGCCGCCGAGCCGGAAAGCTTTGTCCGTGGCATTGATAAATTGTCCTGCGAGTTCTGCGGTGATGTTCCCCGCACTCTGTGCCGCCAGTGACAGTTCTGCAATGCCCCCGGCATCCGGGAAACCATCGTAGGCAGCTTCCTTGTATGCTGATAAGTAGTCGGCAGCTTTCTTGCCGTACCTGCCGGCGGTATGGAATGCTTCACTGGCTAATGTATCCAGGTCTGATTTTGACAATGCGTCAGTTGTTTTCTTTATCTCGGTTAAGAGCGTATTGATTTCTTTTAAATCAGGGATGATTTCTTTTATATTTGAGTATAAGAATTCTTCCATCGTGTTATGTTCCTCCTTTTTGTTGTTTTTATATTATGGACAGGGGAGCAGCAGTGTGGGGTTCCCCCTATCCTATGCAACGTTAAATTGTGCCCTGGGGGCAGGGGACAAATTGGGCGGCAATTTCCGAATGGGGAGGGGATTTTGCAGATACTATGAAAGGAATTCAATAAAATATCATATATTTTAAATTTTCATATACCCAAATGACGGATATTGTGCTACAATGCAGATTAAGGAAAGAACCATATTAATAGCAGGAGAATTAATCATTTCTACAAAAGATAAAATGCTGTTGGTAGGGTTCTTTCCGTGTACTGTAAACTTGTATGGATATTGATTGGCAGATATAGTAAACGCACGAAATGAATGCGTTTCCTATAACTGATTATGGCGGGTATCAGTAAGGGAAAGGTGAGCGTATGAATGTAAAATATTACGATATTGGACTAAATCTTTTTTGCAAGCAGTTTCCGAATCCGGAACAGATAATTAGCGAGTCTTGGAATGAGGGAGTATGCTGCATTTTGACCGGGACAGACATGAAGGAGAACCGGAAAATTGACGATTTTGTGAAAACGCATGATGCCTTTGGCACAGCGGGGATACATCCCCATAATGCGGACCGGGCAAAGCAGGAAGATTTTAAGGTTTTGGAGCAGTTTTTATCAGAGAATGACAGAATTGTTGCCGTGGGAGAGTGCGGCTTGGACTATGACAGGATGTTTTCAACGAAAGAGAATCAGATAAGATGTCTGGAAAAGCATATCGTGCTTGCAGAAAAGCTGGACATGCCACTGTTTCTCCATGAGCGCAATGCAGCCGATGATTTTATAAAACGTTTTAAAAAACATTCGGATATCTGCAGCAAGTCTGTGGTGCATTGCTTTACAGGAGATAAAAAGACCTTGGATAAGTATCTTTCCATGGGATTTGCCATCGGCATTACCGGGTGGATTTGCGATGACCGCCGTGCCAAAGAACTGCGTGAGGCAGTGTCAATAATTCCTCTGGAGCGGATTCTGGTGGAGACGGATGCGCCATATCTGACGCCCAGGAATGTCCCGGAACTTGGCAGGACGAATGTCCCACAGAATATTAAATATGTGGTCAGGGACTTGGCAAAATATATGAAAATACCAGAGGAAGAACTGATGGAAAATGCGAGGAAGAATACAGAAAGGATTTTCCAGATTGGAGATTGATGATTGTGGCGGTTGTATTTCAAACCGCCGCAGTTTTTTAGTCCTCAGAGGCAATGATGATGTCAAACAGTTTGCGGCATCCAAGGTTAACTTGTTATTGCCCGCGCTTGCGCGGATATTTGGCTTTTTCGCTTTCAATTTTACAAAACTGGATTCTGCTAGTATTTGGCTGAATTCAGCTGTTTATATTATTGCTTTAGTAATTATTTTCTGTAGTTCTTAATAATTCTGGAGTGTAATTATATGCTTCATAAATAATCTGTGGATTTCACGGTCGCATCTCCTGCTTAATGGAATTTCTGCCCCGGTAGTTAAAGTGATAGAAGTTTTGTTAATAAAGAGGATATACCGCATATTTACCAGAAAGCCGCGGCATGATGTTACAAAATTATAGCGTTCTAATTCCTCTTTTTGCCGTTGGAGAATTCCTTTACAATAAATAGATCGATCCTTTAGGGCAAAATGCAGTGTCCTTTTTTGGGGTTTTAAAGCTTCTATATATGTAATATCATTGATATTTACAAGCTCTTCCGTTCCATCATGTTGTATAAGAAATTTGACGGTTTGGTCAGTTTGGTATTGTATAATAATTCGTTGCATTATATTGCAAAATGTGGGGTATGTGATGGGGGTCATTAGATAATGAAATGCCTGGACATTGAAGCTGTCTTGCATATAGTCAGGCTGGCTGCTGATAAAAATGATTTTTGTATAGAAATCTCCCCGGGAACGGATAACAGTAGCGGTTTCAAGTCCGTTTTTCCCCTGCATTTCGGTACCTAAAAAGATTAAATGAAAAAAAGTTGCGTTATTGTGCTGTGATAGTAATTTTTCACCAGAAGTAAATAAGGATATACTGAAATCAATGTCGTATTCCAATTCAAATTGTTCTAAGTATTCTTTTATTGTAAAGATATTTTCCGCATCATCATTACAAATAGCTACGCTTAAGTACATATATATTTTACTCCCTCAGTTACTATTGTTTTAGGCAAATTCTATCAATACGCTTATAACCGAAATCGCACCTGTTATAATTCCATTTTTACGCCTCTTTATAAAGTTTGCCTACCTGATATGATTCATTAATTGAAAATTATAACACAAACTGATATAATTTCAAAGACTTTTTTCTGTCAGATATAAAATCGCTGTAACTGTTTATTCGTGATTTAAACGGTCTCTATATGATTTAAACGATTTGTATAAACGTTTAAATTGAAATTATATCCATTGAAGTTTTTTTGGGTTTTTCATATAAATATCTGATAAAATGAAAAACAAATATCAACGCTACAGTACATTGGTACAGTGTAAGATAACTAACTGATACATCGGGAAAATAAGCAAGCCGTAGGGCTGGTTATTTGACATTGTTTAAGGAGGAGGGTGATTTAGATTAGGGTTAGCAGTTGCGAAGAAAAAGAAGAGTTAAAGAGAAAAAGGCCAATTTATTTATCCACAAGAAAGTTTTTAGGGAAAAAGGATTTGGTCATTTCTCTTTATACGGAAAAATGCAAATACAATTGTGCTTTTTGTGATATTGCCAGCCATTCGTCTTCTGGGCATGTTACAGGGAGTGATATTAATAGCCAAATGGATTTTGTAATAGATTCTTATTATAATCAGCTGAATCAGATTGAACAGGTTTCGATCGGGAATGAAGGTTCTATTTTAGATGGAGTAACGCTTCCGTTGGAATCGCTTTATTACATTTTAGATAAGTTATCCTGGTTTGAAAAATTGCAGGTGCTATCTCTGGAAACACGCCCGGAATATTTGAATGATGCGATTTTGCAGGATATAATCGATAGAACGGATATTCCTGTGGTAGATGTAACGGTTGGATTTGAAACGCAAAATGACCAGATAAGGAATGGGCAGCTTCACAAGGGGATTAGCAGGGAACTGTTTGAGGAGAAAGCAGCTGTGCTTGGGAAATTAGGAATCAGGCTCACTGTGTATGTAATGCTTAAACCTGGGTTTGATATGACAGAAAAAGAAGGTGTTGAGGAAGCCTGTGCTACCCTGCATTATTTGTATCGGCTTTGTAAAAAATGTAAAACCAATCTTATTGTATACCTTAATCCAACATATATTGCAAAGAATTCAAGGTTAAAGGACTGTATGGAAAAAAGCCATTATATGCCGCCCAAAATACAAAGTGTCTTAAAGGTTTTATTAGAAGCAGAAAAGCTCAATATTCCTATTTATACAGGATTAAGCAGTGAGAGTCTTTGTATGGAAAATGGGGATTTTAAAGCACACCGTGACTTTGATAGGAATATCTTTAATGCGGTTAGGCAATTTAATAAAAATCAGGATTATGCAGTGCTTCATAATTTTATAATTTAAGGGAAATGCAGATTGGGAGAACGGATTTTCAAAGATGCTTGGGAAGGGGAGATGAACATATGGACAGGTTTGTAGATATGACAGTAAATCGGGAGGTAAGAAAACTTGCTTTTTACAAAGTCTCAGAAGGGCATATCATTGACCCTAAATGTTCTCTTTCGGAATATGGAATTGATTCCTTAGGCTTAACGTTGTTGGTTTGTAAATTGGAGAAAGAATTAGGCATTGCTTTCGAAAGAAATATTTCAGTATCGGAATTTAATTCTATAGAAAATATAATATGCCAATGCACCCTTGCGCTTAGGAGGAAAAATGCATCAGAAGAATAAAAAATATCTTTGGAGCCCGGATGAATTTATGTTTCAGCAGTTTGCATTACATCTTGATGTGATGCGTTATCCAGAAAGGGAAATATATTTTGATTTGTCGTCAGGGGTTAATGAATTCCCAATGCCGAGGGTATGGAAAGAGCTAATGTGTATGGAAATCCAGGATGATTTGGCGTATCAATGGTATACGCCTGAAGAAGGATTTCCAGCTTTGCAAAAAGCCGCAAAGCTTTGGGAGAATTTTGCAGCAACGGAAGGGGACTTGTATTCCATCAAATTACGCTCCAATGTTTGCCTGACATTAGGGGCGAGCCAGGCAGTTGCGATTGTGTTTGATTATCTTTCCCATAATTTTCCCAGTTGCAATATACTGCAAATTGGCATGAATTATCCAATTTTTGAAAGGTTATCAAAACCTTACCATCTTAAGATTAGTGAATTGCTAAAAAAGGAAGATAAGGACTCAACTTTTTTATTGCCGGAGGTAGATGAAGTGATTTGCCGTATAAGGCAAGAGAAGCCTAAGATGATAATTATTACAGTGCCGAATAACCCTACGGGACAAAGCTATTCTGAAGATGACCTGATAAGAGTATTTAATGCGGCAGGCGCGTTAGATAGCTTTGTGATGGTAGATAAAGCAGGGCAAATGCCAATTACGCATAAATCCTTTGTAAATGTAGGGAAGGCTATTTTAAAATCTGATTATCAGAATCATATTATCCAGATCTGTTCGTTTTCAAAAACGGACAGCGTCCCAGGGTTACGGCTTGGTTATTTTATGGCAGCAGATAAAATAGTTGCGCATAGTATAAAGTATCAGTTATATACTGTATTAAACCCTCAGACAGTTCCTGTTTTGCCTATATTTTACAGTTTTTTGATAAGAAGCCTATATTTAATGGAAAAAAATAAATGGGACAATTATTGCACTTATGATGAGGTTCTGAATGTGTTTGAGAGGCTATTTGAAATTACTACAGCAGTAGCGCCAAAATATTTTATGGATAAAATTTTGGTTAGATTAAAGCCTATGAACTTTAGGGCAGATTATGATAGGTATTGTCAAGAACTATTGCATAATGAAAATTGTATGGATAAAAACCGTGTTTATATATTGCAAGAATTACAAGAATATATCAGCAGATATACTGTATTGGAAAATGGGTTTAATTTTTTAATAGAACTTTCGGTTTTTGAGTTTGCAGATGAAGAAGTATTATGCCAGGAATTTTTCAGGGAGACAAAAGTTGCGCTTTTGACGGAATCCTGTTTTTGCCTGAACCGGCCTAAAAGAGGGAATTTTTGGATTCGGATTTCGTTGGCTGCCCCGGAAGAAAAATTCCGTGCAGCTGTTGACCGGTTTAAATGCTATATTGAGAAAAGATATTTTACGAATGGAAAATTGTAGTGATAAAAGTTATAGTAAACGCATGAAATGAACGCGTTTACTATAACTGCTCCGCAAGGATGCGAGAATGGAGGGAAAATGTCAGATAATCGTCAATTAAACCAGGCTCGAACGCCTCTTTATGAAACGTTAACGAGATATTCACAAGAGAAAACAGCCCCTTTCTTTGTACCAGGCCATAAAATGGGATATGGGATTTGCGAAGAATTTCGTTCTTTTATGGAAAATTCTAATTTAGCCTCTGTCGACCTGACTTTGCTCGATACCGTTCAGGAAGCGGCGGAGGAAGCACAGGCATTGGCGGCAGAAGTATTTCATGCAGACCACACATTATTTTCAGTTCATGGTACTTCGGGTGCGATTCAAACAATGGTTATGGGTGTTGTAAACCCGGGTGAGAAAATAATTGTTCCCCGCAATATACATAAATCAGTTATAGCAGGCCTTATCATGTCAGGCGCTGACCCGGTGTATATGCTTCCGGAATATGATGCAGAATTGGGGATTACAAAAAATATTACGGTAAATACAGTAAATCATATGCTTCAGTTTCATCCGGATGCAAAGGCAGTTTTGGTTACCAGCCCAAGTTATAATGGCATATGTGCGGACGTAAAAGAAATTGCGGAATTGGTGCATAGCCGGGGAATTCCCTTGATTGTTGATGAGGCACATGGGTCACATTTGCAGTTTCATTCCGGGTTGCCTGATTCGGCCATGGATTGCGGTGCAGATATTTCTGCTCAGAGTACACATAAAAATCTTTCTTCTTTTACGCAAAGTTCCATGCTGCATATAAAGGATGGTTTTGTTGATTTTGAAAAAATAAAAAAAATTATGTCAACGTTCCAAACTACCAGCCCATCTAGCCTGTTAATGATGTCATTAGATTGGGCGAGATACCAAATGAACAAGAATGGATTTGCGGAATTAGACAGGGTGCTTTGCATCTCGAAGGATGCCATAAAGAAAATAAATGATATGGGGGCTTTTTTTTGCCTTGATAATGAAATGCTTGCAGGCAATAGGGAATTTGTTTTGGATGAAACAAAAATAACTATTTTTAACCGATTAGGGATGACGGGAGCACGGCTAGAGAAGATATTAGTAGATGATTATAACATTCAGGTCGATTGTTCGGATTTCAGCAATGTTGTTTGTTTTATTACGATAGGCGATATGGAAGAAAATGTGCAGCGGCTTATAAGCGCGCTTTGGGATATCTCGTTAAAATCAGGTGTGCCCCAAAAAATATCTGGCAAAATGCATATGCTTCCTAGAATTCCTGTTAAAAAATTAACCCCAAGAGAGGCTTTTTTTTCTACGGTATGTTTCAGCAACCTGAAAGATTGTGTTGGCAAAATATGTGGAGAATCTGTTATGCTATACCCTCCGGGAATCCCAATGATATCTCCTGGGGAAATTATTACAGAAGATATAGTACAATATATGGTTGAATTAAAGAATCAAAAAATGAATTTAATAGGTTTAGAATGCTTGGATGGGGAATGCTATATCAAAGTAATCAGAGAATAAGGGATTGGGCGTGGGCTTTGGACAAAACCGGTTTTAAGTATCTTTCCATAGGATTTGCCATCGGCATTACCGGGTGGATTTGCGATGACCGCCGTGCCAAAGAACTGCGTGAGGCAGTGTCAATATATATGAAAATATTAGAGGAAGAACTGATGGAAAATGCGAGGAAGAATACAGAAAGGATGTTCCAGATTGGAGATTGATGATTGTGGCGGTTATATTTCAAACCGCCACTGTTTTTTAGTTTTCTGAGGCAATGATGATGTCAAACAGTTTGGCATTTTCATCGCAGTACGGCTTCTGCAGCTTGTACTCTGCGGAATGCTTGCCGTCCGGGGTAAGGGAAATTTCTACCGCCTCAGGATTGATTTGTGCCCGCGGCACGTTGATGACGCCGGCATACACGGAATTGGTATTGCAGGGGTCATGGAAGAGAGCGTGGATGAGCAGTGATTTTACTGCCGGTACGCCGTTCGTGTTTTTGGTCACCTTAACGGCGCTGTCGCTTTCTCTCTCATAGCGGACAAAGGCACGTCCTGTTACATTTTCCGGCAGGGTGATTTTCCTGTTTGCGGCATCCAAGGTGAACTTGTCATCGCCCGCAGTGGCAGATACTTCGTATGTCTTGCCGAACGTATTGTTTTCGTTGATAACCTTTACATATTTTACTTCTGCGCCTGCAGTTCCAACAGGAACGTATTTGAGCGTTGCAGTGCCGTCAGCGGCAATATTGATAATTTCGGATACCGGAATGGTAACCTTATTGTCTGCATCGGCAATTTCCTTGTCTGTGCCGAACTGTGAAGCGGCAAGGTCAAGGGAGAAAAGGCTGTTTGAGAAACTGAACGTGCCTGTCTGTGCCTTGTAGAACGTTGCGATTTCCGCGCCCATGGCATCGGTAACGGCAGTGCCCTCTGCGGCAGTCTTTAAACTTGGCTCCTCAATCTGTGTGTAGCGGCCTGTCAGCTCGCTGGTTGCCGGGTCATACTCCTCTACGGCTCTGATTCTTTCAAGAACTAATTCATTTGGGTTAAACATAATAATTTCCTCCTTATATTTGTTTGATTTTTTGTTTTGCCCCAAATTGGGGGCAGTCATGGTTTGTAAATGAATCTGCAGAATTCATAATAAGACAGGGCAGAGCAGCCTAGTTGGCATATGCTCTGCCTTATCCTATACAACTTAAATTTGTACCCTGGCGTCAGGGTACAAATTAGCTGTTCATTTCCGAATTGGGGGATTTTTTTGTATTGATTATTTTAAAATAACGCTGATTACGTTATCGGAAATCCTTTCGATGA
Organism: uncultured Lachnospiraceae bacterium; assembly: GCA_910583835.1. Classification (GTDB taxonomy): domain Bacteria; phylum Bacillota; class Clostridia; order Lachnospirales; family Lachnospiraceae; genus Petralouisia. The sequence goes on from CAJTYM010000008.1 coordinate 77,244, forward strand.
CGAAGAAGGTATCAATTCCTCTGTTTTCGGCAAGCGTGGCAATGCCGTCTGTCCCGCATTTGCAGAATTGGTTAGGGAGGCATGTGCCGTCATCGCGGACAGGGAGGACGCCAAGCATTCCTACACATTCCCATTCATCTCTTTTTTCTCGTGGTATGTAAGTATCCTGCAGAGATGGGTCATATCCTTCTGCAAGCTTCATCCGTGCATTGGGGACGATTTTTCCTGTTTCAATCATAATTGGCTCATGGGTTTTTTCGTCAAATATCAGGTTCCCATCTTCATCCGTCTTTTGTACAAACTCAGGCACATCTTCCATGACAATCCGGTTGAATTCATCGCGTTCATATCTCCAGTAATAATCTTCGTCTGAATTGCCGATGATTGAGGGATTGCCGGAAACAATGCCTAATATGTAGTCTCCTTCATTCGCTTTGTAGATATAGCCGTCCTTAATTGTGACGAAATGACCTACCCAGTCTTCGCCAATTCCGGTTTTCTTCTCGAAGTGTTCTGCATAGTCGGCACCAGAGGACTGGAAAGCTTTGGTGCCGAGGATGTCGCCGGTGTAGGTTATACGGAGGGCGTTGGAACGAGAGGAATCTCCTGTACCGTTTCCGATAACAAAAACATCTCCTACTTGATTATTTTGAGCACCCCCTGATACCATGGATTTATTATATTTTCCACTTACGTGGGAAGCATAGTTACTTGCTGTTGTATTGTCTCCTTCCGCATGGCAACATTTTTTACTTGCTGTTACACTCGTTCCTTCTGCATGACAAGCAACATCGCTTGCTGTTGTGTTGTTTCCTTCCGCATGGGAGAAAAGAATGCTTGCTGTTGTATAGTTTCCCTCCGCATGGCAAGCGGTGCCGTTTGCTATTGCACCATTTCCTTCTGCATGGGAATAATAACTGCTTGCTGTTGTATTATTACCCTCTGCATGACAATAGTTTGCACTTGCTGTCGTATTATAGCCTTCCGCATGACAATAGTCTGCGCTTGCTGTCGTATTATAGCCTTCCGCATGGGAGTCGTTGCCGCTTGCCGTTGCATTGTAGCCAAATGCAGAGCTTCTTATTCCAATTGGTGTGCCGCTTTTTCGCCCCATGCTAATTGATGTATCATTGTAGATACTTTTTTTTGCATAAGTATCCTTTATCACATTCCCATCGCCATCCTGCGTGGCTTTTGTGGCGGATGCCACATTCTGCGAAGCTATGTTCGCCGTGGTAATCACTTCACGCCACGGTCTCCAGGCATCGTTATTATATAGGGCTTCACGGAAATAAACCTTATCATGGTCTGTGTTGTGTGGATATAGGAATTGTATACATGCCATATTGCTGTAGCCTTTTATGGTATGGATTGTGCAGTATGTGATCCCATTAAACTTATTTGCCGGATCAATGCTAAAAAATACGGTAACCCCGCGCGGATATGTGCTGGGAAGGTCTGTCCCCTGCCTATAGTTGTTATCTAGCGCCCTCAGGTTCCCTGCGCTGTTCACGTTTTTAACAGAATCAGCAGTATTGTTCACGCTTCCAAGCCCGATATTTGCCGGCGTGATATTCACATTCCCTTTGCGGTAACTGCTTTCCGCATTACCTTTTATGCCGGTCACCGGGCTTCCAGCCAATATATCCCATTTGCCGCCGGCAGTCTTATAGACATTGGAGCCTGCCGGGACGGTGACGCCGGCTCCCTCTTCAAAGTTTCCGTTTGTGGTAAACTGGTCGGAAACGTTGTACATGTCTCCGGCTTCAACATCAGCCAAAGCGGGCAGATTGGCGAAGGTCCTTGTGCCCATCGGGCGCAGCGCACTGCCCAGGCTGTCCTTGACGTCCTGTGCCAGATTACAGTAATATTGTGCCTGTTCAGAATAATGTTTTGCACAGTCTTCATTTTCATTTTCACGCAGGCCGGTATGCCCAATGGCATATGATTTGGACATATTTGCCTGTCGTGCGGCTTCTTCTTTGCTATTGAGAGCAGCATTTGCGCTGGCAGCAGCAGCCGTGGCAGAATCTGTGGCTTCACTGGCTTTCGTGTTGGCAGTTTTTGCCGCAGACTTGGCATTGGAACTGTGATTTGCTGCGGAGTTTTCAGCTTTTTCAGCTTCGCTTTTATAATATTCGGCGTTGTCAGTTTCTTCATGTTCCCTGGAGTTGGTGTCGCCCTTGGCGTAAGACTGAGCGAGTAAAGCGCTGGCCGCAGCAGATGTCATGACCTGGTCGTAAGTCTTGTCTGCGGCAAACAGCGCCTGGTGCAGCGCATCGAAATCATCGGAAGAAGTGATGTTGCTGTTGTGGTAGGCGCTGGGGATGATATTGACATTGAGATTCATGGTGGCAAAAATGCTTTCTGTATCTTCTGTCTGTTCTTTAAATACAAGTTCGGCAGTTCCGCTACCGGCTGCAAGGCAGGCTTTTTCCGGGATGGAAATGTCTACGCTGCCGTCATCATTGATGGTGGCGTCCGTGAAGATGTGTTTCTTGTCCGGCGTTTCCATCTTAAAATAGCAGTGATGCGTGTTTTTGTTCGCCTGGAATGGCTCGCATCTGTCTGTCAGGGTTACGTGCAGCTTGAAGCTGCCCTTTGTGTACTGTTTGATGTTCAAAGTCTTGATTTGGTTAATAGTAACGTCCAAAGTAATTTCATGTGTAAAAATCATAATGTCTCCTTTCTTATAATCCTATCAATACGATAGGAGAGTATTTGAGTGATATCGTGCATGATATGTTGGCAGTAATACAGTTTTTATTTTCGCCAAAGCTCCGTTCCATTCTGGGAAATATGTAGTCGAAATCTTTGGCAATATTATGTGTACTGTCTGAGGTGGAAATAATGTGTTCTTTGCCCTTGATAGTGATTATTTCCCGATTGCTGCAGTTCCTTATGTTTGTTTCCCTGCTGTTTAAGGAAAGGACGAGATTTCCTGTCTGATGCAAGGTGATTTCTATATCGGGATAGAGATATCCTTCCACGTCAGAAATATTATGGAAATACTTTATGTTTAATTCTGGATCGTATACAGAGCCATATTGGATATGGAACTGATGGACAACCTCATCGCGGTAAGCGTAGGGGGAGTCCGTGTACATGGTTAATTCCAGTCCGGCAATTTTGCCGTTGAGGTTTATCTGCTTGGCGGTAAACACTGCGTTCCAATAAATGTCCCGGTAACCATCCTGCGCAATCTTAAACGGATGGAAGGATTTCCGGCAGAGCCACCGTTGGATGACAGATATCTCAGCTGGGGATAAATACATATCTTCGGTATTTCCCAGAGTGCAGGGATTTTTGCAAATCTGGAAAGTGGAAGTGTAGGGGCTGTCGTAAGTGGAAGCGTGCAGGCTGAAAATATCAGAACCGCTCGCCCGCTCCTGATGATAGGTAATGTCTGCCCCGGAAGACATGGACTCGATGCCCGAAACGCCATCGAAGTGACAGACCATCATACGGAATTCGGACAGCCTTTTTTGGTCATATTCAAAATCTGTTGCATACATAATTTAATCCTCCATAATAGCCATCAGCGGAAGAAGGGTTTTGGCTGAAACCTTAATCCCGCTGAGTGTGTCTTTTTGCAATTTTATAAGATTTGTCTCTGTTTCTGAGGACAGAAGTTCGTCCAGTTTGACGGAGAAAGTTTCTGGCTCCTGTATCTCTATGCTGCCATTTTCTGCTTGGCATATCGTTCCGTCCTCGTTCTTTTTGGCGTATTCCGTGATGAGCTTATTTCTTTTGCTTTCAATCATTTCTTTTGCCACTGCCAGTTCCTTGAGATTTTTGGCAATCGTACATGCCGGACTTAAGTCTAATTCCAGGTCAGACAATTTTTCCAGTGAATGGCAGATGTTTAAAATGTCAATTGCTTTTAATTTCATACGTTTTCCTCCTTAAATCAAAAAAGATGGCGTTAATTTATCATCAGTTCTAACTGGGTTATGCGTTGTTTCAAAGCTGCGTTTTCCCGGTAAAGCTTTTGGATCATATGCGTATTCCAGGAAATGAATTCTGTGTAAATGAGCCCCATGGGGTCGGGGCAGCCGCAGTAATCTTCATCGTCCGGGCAGTCTGCCATCTGGACAAATCCGCCGAAATCCTTGGTGGTGAAACCGTGGGAGAGGAATGTGTCCCGAATCTGTTTGGCGCCAAAGCCGAAATGGAATCTGTCAGAAGTCCCATTGTTGAACTTGAAAGCACATGGATTTAGCGCCAGAAATACGTCATCGAACTCATCTAATGGCTTGAAAGAATTCTTCAGACGTTCGTCTGAGGTGACGGCTGTCCCGGAGGCGGAATGTAATGTGATGGCTTGCCCACGGAGGACTAAAGCATCGCAAAGCCTGTCCCCGACAGATAAGTTATTGTTTTTATACTCCAATAAAGACCTGGAATCAAGACTGAGAAATTCGTTTCCCACTATGCTGCCATCAATGTTAAGGCGAACGACCTCTTTTTGATTGTTGGAGATGGATATCCCATCCGTTGCTATGGATATGAAAATTTTGGTGGTTTGGTCTTCCAAGGAGAAGCCACTATATGAAACTGTGGCGTTAGTGCCAATAGTATTGCTGCAATATAAAACGCCATCTGACATAGAGGCGTTTCCAAACCGTCCATGTGAAGAAATTTCACCGTCTTTGATGACGGAGAATAAATCGGGGTGGGCGCTGTTAAAGCGAAATCCATCTGTTCCCAGATAAATTCCATGTGCATTCGTTCCATTTAAATTGAGAATGTTGTTAGACAATGACGATTCACTGATGGTAAAGCCACCAATGGTACCTCGTTCTGCTATGAGTTCTCCCCTAAAAGAACCGTCCGTAGCATGGATTGTGCCAGTGAATTCCCCATCGGTGGCATGGACAATGCCGGTAAATTCCCCATCGGTGGCATAGACCGTGCCGTGGAAAGTCCCATCGGTAGCCTCGACAGTTCCGGTTACATGCAGGTTTCCATCCCGGTCGCAATAGAAAATGTTTTCATTCTCTGCAGCCGCGGCATTGCGTTTGGAAATCTGAAAGAGCCTGGTATTATTGGGGTTGATGCTCACAGTATTCTTGCTGTTCGTTATGGCGAGCCCATTCTTATCAAATTTGAGCGAGCTGTTCTCGTTGTAAATGCCGAGATTTTCCCCGAGGATGAATCTTCCGACAATCGAATCGGCGATTACGCCGTAGCCAGCCATTTCCTTGCGGGTCTCGGGGTCAACGTAATAATACTTGCCAATTGCGCTGTGGATAGTCTGCCAGTTATCGTTGGTAAGGAAGAGTGCATTGCGGTTGATTTTCAGCTGATGGCTGTCATATCCGTCTGCGATATCGTCAAAGGCACGGCAGAGGATACCGTTTGCATCAATGACTATCTCCTGTGTCAGGGAGTCGTTGACCAGTTTCGTTTTCGTTGCATCAAGACCATTTTTTACCCAGTCCTTTACCTGCGCGGAAGTGGCAACTGTGTGCTGCATCTGCTGCTTGAAGGAAGCATAGGAGGAGGAGAGCGAGCCGGCGGCGCTGAGGACGGACTGCAAATCAGAAATTCCCTGGGAAGTCCTTGTCAGTGTTGAGAATTCCACGCTGATGGAAGCGGAAGCATCGAAGGTAATCTGGTAGGAGAGCAGCCTTAAATGGTAGACAGTATCATCCACCATCAGATGTATCCAGTTCCCTGTCTGGAAATCCCGCGCAAAATCACTGAATTCCGGCAGGATGAGCAGGTTGTTGATGTCTGCGCTCACCTCAAACTGCATGTTTCCGGCTTTTACTAATTCTTTTTTGGCTGCTGCAAGCAATTCTTCCGTCTTGGTAATAATCTCGGAATCTGTGAGGTTGCTGCTGACATAGTTGTCATTCTTGTAAGTATCTTCACGCCGGTAGGAGCAAAATGTAACCCATAAGCTGCCAAGGGCTGTTTTCAGGTTTAAGTTCTTTCGTTCCGCTTCCTGAACAGATTTCAGATGTTCGTAAATATTTGTAACGATACCAAGCTGCCTGGTTTTATCAGCTATCTCAGCATCGATGTAGTCGATGCGGCTGCGGTATGGATGGTAAAATCTGTCGTATAATTCCGTGCCCATGGCAGACGCATCTTGTTCGGAACGCACATTTTCGATGATTGCCAGGCAGCTTTGGAATGAGGTTTGTATGCCGCCCAGATAATCTCTGTTGTAGAGTTTTAATTTTGCGGCAAATTCTGTTTCCGTCAGACTCATGTCAGTAAGGGGCTTGGCGTAGTTGTCTGCTTTCGCAAGTTCTTTTGCTAATTTCTGGCTGAGGAAATTCTCAAGGTCAGAATTGATGGAAATGGAGAGCGTTGCCTGTCCGCTATGCTCCTTGTCGGCAATTTCTGTAAGCAAGATGGTACCTTGCCATTTTTTGACGCCGTTTTGCACGGTAAGGGAGGTGTTTTCCGTGGAAATCTTATACAGCGCGGTGTTGACATATACCCGGCAGTAATTTTCCACCGCGCGGTCTACCGAGGACAAGACGGCAGTGTCCGCATTGGCAACGCTGATGGGGCTTAAATTTTCGGCAGTCAGATGGGCGAGCGTGTCTTCTAAGGTCTCCTGTTCCGTGACAATCGTGGGGAACATGGAAGACTGCAGGAAGTACTGCAGGTCTGTATTTTCATAGAGATATTTGATGATGTTCTTGTATCCCTGTACGCAGTTTCGCCCATTTTCCACGGTAGTCTCAATGGGATGGTATTTATCCGTGGCAGCGCCCGCAAAATCCTGTCTGCCGAACATGCTGTTGATATTGCTGATGATGCCATTGTAGACCGATAAGTCCGGCATGGGAAAAAATTTGTTATGATAGGTATCTGTATAGGCTTGCTGGTAGTTCTCCAATTTTTGCACTAAATCGGGGGGCATTTCCCTTTTTGCCTCCGGGGAGAAATAATAGAGGTAATTGCTGCCATCGGGGTTGAGGCTGGCAATGGCGTCGGTGATGACGTCATCCCCGCCCTCTACATGGAAGCAGTTCTTGAGGGAGTCCTTATTGCTCTTGATAGCAGCGGATTTGGCAAGGTTGTCTCTGGAAATATAGATGGACGTGTCTTTGCCGTAAGCCCCGTCAAAGTCTTTGCTCCCGCATTCCGGGCATACATCGGTAAATTCACCCCGGTATCCGCATTTTTGGCATTTGTTGCAGAGGTCGTAGGCGTTAATGGTCCTGGTTGCCGCGTCAAACGTGAACAGGCAGTTGTACTGTTTGGCAATTTCCCCTACGAGCGCATCGTAAACGGTCGTGCCAGACAGGGAAAATTCATACCAGGCGGTCAGTTCTTTTAAATGCTCATCCACATGGCCGATGGAGTAGTGGCCCGCCTTGTCAAGGATGCGGTGCAAAAGGGAAGCCGATTGTGGGGAGTCGCGGTAAAAAACTGTGGGAAAATCCGGGTCATAGTCGTCCCGGGCAATGTCCGCTTCCGTGTTGATTTCAATGTCATAGAGGTTTATCTGGGACAATTCCGATTCGCAGAGCGAATGGCAGGTAACTTTCTTGACCACATCCTGTTCTTCGCTTTTTTCTATCTGCATGTCAAAATATTCCTCATACTCGGGAAGGTAGACGACATTGTAATCGTTGATTTTGTCCCAGACGTCACTGTCTGTGTCCTGCGCATGTACCGTAAATGATAATTCATTGGGCGCATTAAAATGATTGGCGTAGACCATGTCAGAAACGGCTACGGAACCAATATTTTCATAGGTCCGGCGTTTTATGACCACGGTAGGTATTTTGATATTGAGGTTGTTCTTGTAAATTTTTTCTGCCATAATGAGTCCTTTCTTGGAGGAGGACCTGTCAGTCAAGTTCTCCAAACCAGTCTAATTGTTTGTGTGATATTTCTTTGAGGTTTATCCCGAATCCAGAGTAGCCGCTCTGCAGCAGAAGTTCCGCATTTTTTATTTTGGAAATTCGTTTGACAGAATCCATAAATGCGTTAATCTTCATATCCCATATTTGTGCGTGGCTGTACTTGAACCCTGCGCTGTTGACCATTGCAGACACCATGTTTTTCAATGCGGAATGGTATTCTTTGTCTTTGTTCCGCAGGTAATCTTCCCTTGCGTCTTCGATGAGAATCATTTTGGTGGATTCATTTGCAGGGACTTTCTCATCTTTATGGATGAAATGTACTTTGCGCAGATAATCTGTAATCACCTGGTAAGTAAACTCGTCAATTATGATTTCTTCTTCCCGGACGTCACCGGAAAAGTTTTTTTTCTTAACCTGCAGCAGCAGTGGGGGCTCGTCTTCCTTGCGCTGCACAAGTTCAAATTTTTTGAAATCCAGGTCCCCAAACAGGATAGAAGTTTTTTCCTGCGGGTAGAAATTATACAGAAATCCATAAAACAGTTCAAACGGCGTAATTTTTGTATAATCAAGGCCGATGTCCCAAAGCTGCCATTTCATGGACTGCGGAGTTGCCGTCAAATGGTACAGCAAGGAGTAATACTCGCGTTCCCCATAGGTGCATATCTCGTCCAGCGAAGGCTGGTGGATTGTAATATGCCTGGATACGGCAAAATCCTGCCCGCGGTACAATTGTAGTTCATCATTTTCCAAATTCATCACCAACTTTCTGTTTTTGTAGCTAAGGAAATACGGATAAAATCGGTATTACCTCAGGGATATAAAGTATCTGCAGGCCTGCAGAAGGGCAGGGCGGGAATGCAGCTTTGCCCTTGCCCTGTCCTATATAACTTAAAAATGTACCTTGACGCCAGGGTACAAAGTAGCGGATGATTTCCGAATGTTGATTTTTTTCTGCAGGTTTGGTGAGGTGTCTGCGTTAACGCTGATAGAATCTGGCATTGCCGATGCCATTGCCCATGGCGTTGGAGATGACTGCTTCCGTGATGCATTTCGTGGTCTGTCCATTTTGGCAGATTTCCTCGCGCAGCTGTTTGCCAAATGTTTTGGGGTCGTTTACCCCATACATGGTGATGCCGCCCAGGTCAATGCTTACATTCTGATTACCCATATTGCCGGTTAGCGTTGGCAATGTTTTAGGAAGGGAATCCTGCACCGGGGCAAGAGATGCTTCCTGGAATAAGGTAAGGGGTTCAAAATTCAGCAAAGGATTATTCGTATCAATGACAGCTTTGTTTAGCAGATTTTCCTTAATCTGCCTTTGCGCTGCATTTCTGTGCGAGGGCAGGCTTTCCAGGGCTGTTGCCGTTGGTTTCTTCGGGGTATCTTTGGCAGGAGCAGTGTTATAGACAACTTCCTTCGTGTAACGTTCTGGTTTTGAAGTAAGGACTTGTTCTGCAGTCTGTGCCTTTTTAATGGCAGATTTTATAATGGCAGATTTTTTGTCAGAAGATGTTTTCTTATCCTTGCCGGACGTTTTGTTATTGGAAGTCTTTTTACCTTTGGAAGAATTTTTATTCTTAGCTGAGTTCTTATTTGCCATCGGCGTTTCCGGCTTCTTTCCATTTGCGTTTTGCGCGGGTGGAGCGGGGGCTGCCGCTGTGGTTGTCGCGGAAGCGTTTGGGAAATTTGTCTGCACTCCCTTGATTAATTCTTCCAGCGTGGAACTCAGCCCATCATCGATGGATTTCAGGGTAGTGATGATGGATTCGTTGTCGGAACCAAGCAATTCTGCAATGCTCTCCAAAATAATGTCTGTGTTGTCCAGTTTCTCGTCAAAGAAAGCTTCCATGTCATCGTACATTTCATCCAGCATATTTTCTGTGTCGGACAGGTATTTATCATACTGGGCGTCTTTTAAGTCCTGTTTTGCCTCGGCAAGTTCCATCTTGATTTTCTGTATCCGAGTGCGGTTTTCTTCGGTGTCATCGTTTGTGGAATATGCGTCCATGCGCTTTTGCAGGGTGGCGAGGTCTTTCACTTTCTGCTCAATCGTGCGCTGGTATTCGTAGGCGTCTTTTTCCGTGTTCATGAGCTCTTTATATTTGGAGATAAGGCTGCTGACCTTTTCAAGCTGCGTGTCGTATAAATCTTTTATGAGTTCTTTTTGTTTTTGCAAGGTCTGGTTTGCAGCGAGGTTTTTTTCCTGTATCTTATCTTCGAGTTCACGTTTTCGGGCAATGACGTCAGTATCCGCTCCATTTAGTTCGCCCTTTTGTATCTGTCCCATCAGTTTGGCATATTCTTTCTTATATTCTTCTGCCTGTTTCTGGTAGGCCTGAAAATTCTTCTGCTGGAGCATAAGCGTGGCTTTTCCGTATTCTGTAAGGCTGCCGGCGTCTTTGTCTGTCAGTTTCTCATTAGCCATCATCTCAATGTAATAGTCTGCTTCCGTGTTAAGGCGTTCCATCGTTTCCATAGCATCGTCAAACAGATTCCATTGCAGGCTGTGGTACGCTTTGTTGTAATTGATGATGGACTGCGCAGCCTCGTTGATGGCGTTGGTTACGCCGTCAATTTCCTGGGTCATCTGCATCCACTGGGAGGAACCCTCTTTGATGTTCCCGGCGGCTACGGCAGCGTTTAGCCGCTTCTGGAGTGCCTGCCGTTTCTTGATGAGATTTTGTTGTTTGTTCTCTTCATTGGCAAGCAGGGATTGGTATATGTTCAGATTATCTTTCTTCCTGCCGCTGGACTCATTTATGTCTAACTGGCTATTGAGTTCTGTCTCTTTCTGGGTGTTTTTATAGAGTGTGTTATCCCATTTTTCAGAGATATTGGAGAATTTTTCAAGCGCCAGGTTGGCAATCTCCGTCCGGGAAGTCTCTGCAAACAGGTTGGCCGTTTCCCTATCCCGCTCGAGGGCGTCCCTGTGGGCGTTGTAAGTGGTACAGGCTGCCAGCAGTTTACCTTTGTCATTCAGTTTTGCAGCGGCATTTAGCAGACTAGCGCTAATTTTTTTCTTGGATTTTACACAGGCCTTAATTTTTTTCAGCAGCGTTTTATTTTTAGAGGTCTGCTTGAAATTCTTCAGTTTTTGCGATGATTTCCGGATATTTTTCTTATCATCGGAAATGGCTTTTTTGTAGAAACCCTTCTTTGCTCGTGTGCTGTTCATTTTTCCCTGGATGAGTGTATTTTTTGCAGTGGTATCTGTTTCGTTGCCTAACTCTGCGTCAAGGAATTCTATTCTGGAATCCTTTTTGGCAGCTCTTTCTTCTGCTTTCTTGCCGGCAAGGGCAGCAGTTGCCGCGGCTGTCTCGAAGATGTTCTTTTTTAATTCAACAATCGACTTATTGTTGGCGTCAATTTTCTCCTGGTATTCCCTCCATGCCTGGGAGCCTTTGGGAACCGTCTTTTGCAGTTTGCTGAGTTCTGCATTCATTGACCGGTAATAGGAAATCTGTTTCCCATTGGCGGCGTTTATCTTTGCGTAATCTTTGGCGGACGCCATGAGGCCTCTTGCCTCTTTGTATTCGATGTTAGCCTGAGAGCGGTCCTTGTTGGCTTGCGCTTTGGCAGAAAGTTTATCGTATTTGGTAATGGTAAGCTCTATGCGTTCACGTGCAAGCGCTTCCTGTTCCTTTTTCAGGTCCCTGACAGCCTCCCTGCAGGCGAGGGCTTTTTCATACCATTCCTTGTATTCCCGGATGCGTTTTTTCAAGTCCTCATCTGTGATAGTCTCAATATCCAGGCTTCCGTTTTGTATCTGCGACACATATTTCCCGTCAAGCCCTACGCTGTTTGCCTTTTCCAGATATTTCTCCTCAGCCTTGTTCTGGGTGTTAATCTGCTTGCCTATTTCTGCGATTGCATTGGCATACGATTTTCCCCGGTCTTTGAAAGACTGGAAGGCTTCTTTGGCGGCATTCTTGGCCTCGTCAATGCGGGACTTGACGCGGGTGATAGCAGTCTCTATGAAGTTGAAAGTCTCCGGGGTCTGCGTCTTTTGGGGTGTGGAACCGCCGTTGCTGGTGCGGGGCAGTGTGCGGAGGTGGATAGGGGTTTTGTCTTCATTTTTATGCGCTTCTTCTAGGTTTTTTAATTCCTGTTGCGGTGTGAGTGTTTCGTAATGGTTTTGGGCGCCTCCCTTGCCCGTCCCATCGTTCCCTACGTTTACGGCATTGGCAAATGCGGCGGCATCGGCTGCGCCGTAATAATACTCTATCAGTTCTTTAAGCTGATCTCTTTTATCGTTCACTCCCAAGTCGGAATTTGCTGAGAAAATCTGTTCCTGTATAATGCAGTCCATGATTGCGTATTTTACTTCGTCAACGGCGTTGGCCTCATCCATTAAGTTTATAACGGAATTGATAGAGTCTTCATTTATGCCGTCTTTTGTCAATGCAAGCGCTTTCAGGCTCAGATCCTCAATTTGGTATTTTGCTGTGAGTTTCTGTTGTACGAGTTCTTCGGCATTGTCTATGCCCATAGCATCCAGCTGGCTGATATAATAGCCTTTATTCGTTTCCGTCAGGTTTGCGAGAAAATTGTTGCTGCCGATGTAGGCGGTCGCCAGTTTGTCTGTAGCAGCCTGCACCTCGCTTAGAGAAGAGGAAGCGTTGCCGAGGACGTTAACATAGTTGTCCCATTCTGCAGTCTGTGCTTTCAGTCCACTATCCATGCCGGCAAAAGTCTCGGCGCCGATGGCAGAGCCAGGATCCTGCTGTTTGGCATAAAGGTTTCCGGTAAGCCCGGACATGCCCTTTTCCATGGCAGCAAGCTGGTCTGTCGATGACACGAGCTCATTTACCTGACCGATGACTTCCTGAACCTTCCTGGTACTGTCTGGCTCAATTCCGAGATTGGCGAGGAAAGTGTCTGAGCCTTTGGTATCGCGGAATGTTTCCATGGTCAGCTGTCCTGCCTGGGCAAGCGCCAGGAGGTCGTCTTTGGTGGTCTTTAGGGACTCGTCCTCCGTGGTGTCGAGGGAGGCCCAGACTTCGGTGAAGGAGGGGAAGGTGGGTTTCTCGGCGTTTTTATACAGTTCTGTGGCATCGCCTATGTTTGTGGCATTGTCAGTGTGTTTATTCCAAATATCAACTTTCTGAGAGGTGTCAATTCCCAAATCTGCAAAAAGGTCTTTCATTTCACTTTCTGTGCTGCCAAATTTTTCAGCAGCATTTTTAATAGCTTCGTTATATTTTAATTCCCAGTCCTCATCTATCTGGAATCCAAGGTTAAGGCGGACGTCTTCTCTTTTCTGTCCCAACTTTCTTGCAATTTTGCCTGTAAGTCTGTCAATCTTAGACTGATTCTGGTTTGACAGGTCGTCAGGGTTCAATGTAAGCAAGGATTTATAGGCATTTGCAATGACCTGCCTGTCAGAGTCGTCCAGGTCCATGAGCGGCAGGAGAATGCTTTTTCGCACCCATTCGTACGCTCCGCCGCTGTTTTCCATCTTCTGAGTAACGCTTTTGTCGAGGTTGGAAACCATGCCCAGAACAAAGTTTTGTATGTCCTCTCCGGATTCGTTTTCCCCCAGGCTTTTGAAAGCAGATTCTGACTTTGTTGCGGTCTCCAGCGAAGGCAGGAAATCCTTCCATGCCAGTTCGGCCTCCAGGTCTGCCATTTTCTGCTCTTTTGTTTCATCGTCAATCTTTTCCTCGATGAACTTGATGGCGCCTTCTGACTGTTTTTTGATTATGTTAAACAGCTGTTTTTTTTCTTCAGTATGCAGCGGGGTGGTGTTGAGCTGGAAGTCAAATTTCCCATCGCTTCCAACGCCCATAAGGCTGCTTGGATCTAAAAGCCCATTCAACTGCATTTGCCTGTCGGTGTCAAGGGAGTTATTGAATTCTTCCAGTGCATCGTAGATGGCCTCATAATATTTGGAGTCTGCCTCGTTGGCTAGGTCGCCGGATATTCGGAAGATGTCAAGGGGTTCTTTTTCGCCATCTGGGGTTGCTATATTGCCCTCCATCAGGTTCTTAATAGACTCAAGTGAATGGAGGGTATCCTCGTAGTGCGTCCCATCCGTTTCTGCTTCTTTTACTTTGACAGATACGCCCTTCAGCAATGTGTCAAGGTCCTGGGAGATTTTGTAGCCGTTCAGTTCTTCCTCTGCCTTGAGCAGCTCTTCCAGGTCCTCTGCGGCAGTGTGCCCATTCCGTCCGAGCGTGAGGAGGGCATTGCCGTTGTCATCAATGCCATTCCGCAGCGTGGGGAATGTCTCAGCCAGCTGGTTGGTGATGTCGAGGTAGGACTTGTAGTCTTTGTCTGAAAGCGAGAGGTTCTTGTTGTTAGTAGTGTCTACGCCTTTGGACAGCCTGTCATAGGAAGCCCCGAGTTCCTCAGCGGCGTCCCTGTGGGATTTGTAGCTGCTGTTGAGGTCATCAATCCTCGACTGCGCAGATTCGGCTTTCTCAAGGGCAATCTCATCGGCGTGGATCCAGCTGTCTACGGCGTTGACGACATACTGCACCCCTTCCATGACGGCTGTGAACAATAGCATGTTGCCCGCGGCTGCCAGCGCCTGGAATGCCATCTTGCCAGCCCTGGCGGATAAGGTCTGTGCTTTGAGGGCGGCATTGTGCTTGAGGGCAGACTGGCGCATGGCCTGGTTGGCGTTGATGACCTCTTGTTCCGTGATGATCAGCCCTTCCATCTGCTGCCCCAACTGGACCAGGTATTTTTGGTCTGCAGGTTTTGTATCATATAACTGCTGCCAGGTGCTCTGCCCTGTAGCGACATCTGTAGCCATATTTTTAATGGTTCTTGTTGCACTGGAGACATTGCCGCTGTCTATTTCAGGCATTACATTCCAGAGCTGGCTTTGGAGGTCTTTTTTGGGAAATAGATTTTCCTTCAGCAGCCTCCCAAAACTTAGGGCTTGACCGGAGTTATGCCGGGAATCCCGGAATGCGCTGCCGATGGCAGTCCCGATTTCATTGAACGATTTCCCCAGTATCCCTATCTTGGCTGTCCAGCGGTCAAGGCTGCTGTCGAATGTCCTGAATACCGTATTTCATGCAGGCTGTGGAATCCTGTGTAAAAAAATGGACTTTTCCTGCCAGTTTTGCTATAATATTACAAAAAGCAAAGGAGAGTGTAGGTAATGCTTCATTATTGTAAAAAATGTGGCAGGATAATATTGTATTATGATTTTGAGGAGGTTGACAGAATATGTGATTTCTGCAAAATCCCGGTCTATCCGATACCGGAGGAATTTGTAGCTTCTAGGAGTTCAATGAAGGAAGGGGTAAGGGAGCAGTTTATCGATGAGTACATAAAATCATCGCCGGAATTTGACCCCGATGCATTTGCGCGCAGGCAAGAATATGAAGTAGCACATGCCAATGATTTTAATGAATCCATGGCGTTCTATAACAACAGCAAGGCCGCCTTGGCTGGCCGTGCCGGCGGCAACCCATACGGCGTTGAATGCCCCTACTGCCATGCCGCGAATGTGAGGAAAATCTCATTTCTGGGCAGGTCGCTGTCTTCCGGCATCCTTGGTTTAGGGAGCGGGAAGATTGGCAAGCAGTGGCACTGCAATCGATGCGGCAGTGATTTCTGAACTGTCCGCTGTCCTTGTCCGGGATGTCTCCTTTTACCTTCTGCATGGCATCATGCAGTTTCCTTATCTGTTCCACAGTGCATGGGCAGGGGATAAGGTCCCTGCGTTTGCGCAGCCCTTTCAGGGGCTGCCCTGCCATGCCAGGCAGTACCGAGCGCATCTTCGGCGGGCATCGTTGCATATGACCTGCCGTGGGAGTTGTCGCTTCTGTGAGGGCTTGCCTTATAGGAAACGAACAAAACGTTTGCGTTTTGATTCATTTCATGCGTTTACTATAACTATAATTCCTGGTAAGGCCTGTCCCTGCGGATTCATCGAGCGTCACGTTGTTACGAGCCGTGCCATGTCGCCATGGCAGGGGAGTAGTGATACACTGCCATTATGCAGCCGTTGTACTTTGTTCCCGCATATTGTCCCAATTGTTTATTTACCCTGTGTATCGCACATTCGGCGGCATGGAAACTCCGGTATCCCGGAGGACTCATGCCGCTGTCGGCATATTCAAGACCAAAAGAGGGAATACGTTTTATCCCTACCGACGTTTTTGAAGGAGGCAAGCAGCCCCGCCCCCAGGCCGGCTGTCCCGAGCGGCCCCAGCCCATCTATGAGCCTGTTTACGGCAGAGAGGATGCCGTCCAGGCTGTTGATGGCAGATGTAGCGGCGCCGGAGACGGCAAGCTTGTCCATGGTTTCAACCCAGGTGTTGGAAAGCCGGTTCAGGGCGCCCTCCCAGGAGTTGGCTGAAATTTCCGCCTGTGCAGCCAGGGTCCCGGTCCCGCCGGCATAGTCCTGCAGCATCTTCTCATACGTGCCGTAGTCCCCGAGGAGCGCGGCCAGGGCCTCTGCTCCCTGTGCGCTGCCCACGGAAGCAAGCAGGTCTGCGCCCCGGGTATCGCCGGGCGTTAAGCTGGCATATGCTTCGGACAAGTTCCTGAGCACGTCCATGGGGTCCCGGAGCGAGGTGATGCCGTTATGTGTTTCTTCCAGAGCTACGCCCAGCGCACGGCAGGAGTTGGCATATCTGGCAAGCCCGGCGCCATCAATGCCCTGACCCTCGTCCGTTACCTGCTGGATGAGGGATAGTATGGCTTTCAGCGATTCCGCGGCTTCGGAGCCGTTCTGCCCGGTGGCTGAGATGATGGCAGACAGGGAGGCGGCGGTCTCGTCTGCCCCTAACCCCAGGGAGGCAGCGTATTCGCCCGCCAGGGACATGCCCTCTGCCAGGTCAGCCATGCCAATGGCGTTGCGGGAGCCGATGGCTTGGGTGCCGTCCAGGATTTGTGTAAGCCTGCTGACAGAGCCGCCGAGCTGGTAAGCCTTGTCCGTGGCATTGATGTACTGATTTGCAAGTTCTGCGGTGATGTTTCCGGCGTTCTGTGCCGCCAGGGACAGCTCAGCGATGTCGGCGGCATTCCCATAGCCGGCGCTGGCAGCTTCCTGGGCGGCTTTCAGGTATTCGGCTGTCGTCTTGCCGTACCTGCTGGCAGCAGCGGCTGCCTCGCTGCCTATCCGCGCCAGTTCTGACTGTGAGATTGCATTTCCGGTCTTCTGTATTTCCGTCAGCAGCGCGTGCAGCTCCCTTAAATTAGGGATGTTGTCTTGGAGTTCTGAGATTAGAAAGTCTTTCATATGCCTATTCCCCCTTTCCTGTCTTTGGTGTGGCGTCTTCGGGCTGGTCCATAGCCTCAGCGAGCAGCTGTTCCATGAACTGCCAGAATGCCAGCTTGCATTTCGTTTCTTTTGATTTGAGCCTGAGCCATCTGATGAGTGTAATCATAATTGGTTCCTCCTTTTTTATGGTGAGTGTTTCGTTTCCTTTTTGGGCAGCGGGCAGCAGTGTGGGTTTCCCCTGTCCTATATAACTTTAATTTGTGCCCTGGGGGCAGTGTACAAATCGGGGATGGATTTCCGAATGGGGAGGAGATTTTGCAGTGTTTTGATAGTGGCTGTGGTTTGGAATATTGCATAGATACGATTGCGTGGAAAAAATGGACATTATGTATCAATTTTGCTATAATAAATCAAAAACCAATTTATTTTTTTATTATCAGCAAGGCGGTCTTACAAGATCGTGATACGCAACCCATATTTAAATCATGGGGCCAGCCAGATTTCTAAATATTATACAAAATATATGCTTTTGGTAATGGGAAGGAGGTTGTATAGATGGGGTTAGATTTGCAGATATTGGATATGGCAGGTGCAACGCCAGACCATTCCACTGTCATAACAAACTTTGTCAATATGGTATATAATCAATTGAAAGACAGCACTTGCAGGGTATATCCTGATAATGTGCAATATAAATGGAAAATGCAAGATGGCAGTGAAAAAATAGTAATTCCAGATTCCTCTATTAATTGCCAGATTAAGAGCCGAAAAGGGAATAGTTTTATAAATGCGCCTCAATTTGTGTTGGAAGTGTTATCTCCGTCAACTGCGAAATATGACAGGACAGAAAAAAAAGAAATTTATAGGGCAGAAGAAATACCAGAATACTGGATAATCGATATGCAGAAACGAGTGGTAGAAATATATGACCTTGATTATGAGAATGGTGAGCCTGAATACTATCTTATTGATACTGTTACAAACAGCAATAAGGAAGGCTTGCATTTGATTCATTTTCCACATATAAGAATTGATTTTGACCAATTGTTTGACGGATTGGAATAGATGTAGTGAGAAATATTAAAAAAGAGCAGTGGCGGCTGTGTTTCAAACCGCCACCATTTTTTAATCTTCCGAGGCAATGATGATGTCAAACAGTCTGGCATTTTCATCGCAATATGGTTTCTGCAGTTTGTATTCTGCAGAATGTTTGCCGTCCGGTGTGAGGGAGATTTCTACTGCCTCAGGATTAATCTGTGCACGCGGCACATTGATGACGCCGGCATATACGGAGTTCGTGTTACAGGGGTCATGGAAGAGGGCGTGGATAAGCAGGGATTTTACTGCGGGGATGCCGTTGGTGTTCTTGGATACCTTGACAGCGCTGTCGCTTTTCCTTTCGTACTGGACAAATGCACGGCCTATTGTCCCTGCGGGGAAAGTGAGTGTTTTGTCTGCGGCATTGACCACAAATACTTTGTCCGTTGTGTTTTGGTCAATCGCAGCAGCAGCGGTATAAGTCTCTCCGAATGTATTGTTATCGGTAATCACTTTTACATATTTTACTTCTGCGCCAGCAGTTCCGACAGGCACATATTTCAGCTGGGCTTTGTATGTAGTGTTTGCGGAATCACCTGTTTTGGCTTCAATGCTGATAATTTCGGAGACAGGGACAGTGACCGGATGGTCGGCATCGGCAATTTCTTTCTCCGTACCGAACTGGGAAGCGGCAAGGTCAAGGGAGAACAGGCTGTTTGAAAAGCTGAACGTACCTGTCTGTGCTTTGTAGAATGTTGCGATTTCCGCACCCATGGCGTCAGTGACGGTTGTGCCCTCAGCGGAAGTCTTTAAGCTGGGCTCTTCGATCTGTGTGTAGCGGCCTGTCAGCTCGCTGGTAGCTGGGTCATATTCCTCAACGGCTCTGATTTTTTCAAGAACTAATTCATTTGGGTTAAACATAATAATTTCCTCCTTATAAGTGATAGTGTTTGGTGTTTTTTGGGAGGCTGCTCCTGTTTGGGGGCAGCCATAGTGGTGTAAATGAATCTGCAGAATTCATAGTGGGACAAGGCATCCATAATTGGCATAAGCCTCGCCTTATCCTATATAACTTTAAATTGTTCCCTAAGGTCAGGGTACAAATCGGCTGTTGATTTCCGGATGGGGGGATTTTTTTGCAGCGGTAAAAATATGGATTGTTTCATTATATAGTGTCTGCTGATTAAGCAGAAATTTGTAAACTTCAGTAAACAATAGAAAGCCCCCAAATGAAAAAACTGGGGGCTTTCGCGGTTTATGCTTATGCCGTTCGTTTCCACATATAACAGGTAATGTATGGTTGCAAGTTGTTGTGTGCAGCATTGCCGCCAAATGACATATTTAATAAATTATAGCTTACTAAGCCGGACAGTCCTGTATAGTTACCGACATTACAGGCTCCAGCAGGGCTGAATACGCCATCTGCACTTCTCATTTGAGAGCCGCTCATTGGGCTTCCAGAGCCGAAGGATACTCTGCCGGAGATTTTCGGCAATTCAGATTCTGTCAGGGTATGGGTTTTAGAGCCGCCTGTTTTCCCGGAAGAATTAAATTCTGTCTGGGAGGTATCTACTCCTACTGGCACTCGTCCGTTTCCCCAGCGTACCCACGTACCGCCAAATAGGGTGGAAGGGCTGGTGGAGTTGACGCTCATGTAGATGGAGCCTATGGGGTAGATGAGATTTACAATGTCGTTTTTAGTATTGGAATTTCCTTCGACATAAAGCTGCTTCCAGACTGTCCAAGTATTATAACCACCGCTTTTATCTCCAGTGCGGATATAAATGTTATTGCTATTCATAGCGAAAGCTAATTGTGTATAGATATAACTAGAATATGTAAGAAATACAATCAATCCGTAACCGCCAAAAGCGGAATCGGGACGATTTGTGACATTAGAGCCAACAACATTGTAAATCCCTGGCGTTGTAATATCGTCAAAGCTTCCAGAAGATATTGTTTTTCGTAGGGCATAACTGCTTTTAATCACATTTCCATCCCCATCTTGCGTGGCTTTTGTGGCAGCACCTGCCGTAAGGTTTGCCCACGTGCCGCTTACATTACTGCCATCTGCTTTAGCCAAGGATTCCAGCGTAAACTGCGTAGAAATATCTTTCACTGCAAGTATCTCGCTTCCAGTAGAAGTTTCCGGTACTTCCACAGGGGTAATTGTTTTCCAGCTGCATTTGTGCCCGATATCTCCAGCTGCATTTTCAATGGTGATAGTTGCAGAATTCGTGTAAGCGCCATTATAGTATACTTCCAGATAATACTTTAATTCCGCGGCAACCCATACCAGGCGTACTTTTTTAAAAAGGATATTTCCCCTATCCCCAACTTGGATGAACTGCATGCCGCTTCCGCTCCCTATAAGCTGTATCTTATGGAATTCAGGGGCAGGGGAATTGTAGCCTCTTCTTATGCTGATATCGCATGATATAAAGGCTTCAGCACTATAACCGCCAGACGACCAGGTTTTATATTCTGCCACCCTGCGCCAGGAGTTTCCAGCTGAAAAGGCTGAGTATTTTGCCGACACATAATCTGCTACAAAATGCTCATTTATGTATTCGTTGGTCGGGGATCCGATATTGGCTGGCGTAATGTTCACATTCCCCTTGCGGTAAGTGTTTTCAATGCTTCCTTTGATGCCGGTCACCGGGCTTCCTGCCAGCACGTCCCATTTGCCACTGGCAGTCTTATAGATATTTGAGCCAGCGGGTATGGTCAGGCCGGAACCTTCCATAAAATCGCCGGTGGTGGTGAACTGGTCGGAGATGTTGTACATACCTCCTTCTGGAACCGTTGATAGTGGAGGAAGGTTTGCGAAGGATAGAGTGCCCAATGGACGCAATGCACCGGAAAGGCTAGAAGAGATGGATTCTGCCTGTCGGCAGAAACTTTCAGACAATGCTGCAGAATTGGCGGCATTTGTTTCTGATGCAGCCGCGTTACCTGCCTGGATTCCTGCTTGCTCACAATAATGTTTTGCACAGTCTTCGTTTTCATGAGGCCTTTTTTCTAAGCCGGTATCGCCGACTGCGTAGCTTTTGGAGAGCAATGCTGAATTTGCGGCATTCGTCTCAGAAGTTTTGGCATTTATTTCAGAAGCTTTTGCATTCGTTTCAGAAGTTTTGGCATTATTCTCAGAAGAATGGGCATTGTTTTCGGAGCATTTTGCAGCGTCCGCGCTGTCTTGGGCAGATTTCATTACATTGTCATAAGTCTTGTTTGCAGCTATCAGGGCAGCGCATAATGCATCGAAGTCATCGGAAGAGGTGATGATGCCATTCTGGTAGGAACTGGCAACGACATTGACGTACAGGTTCATAGTTGCAAAAACAGTCTCGTCTTCCGTTTCTATGAATACAAGTTCGGCGGTAGCATTGCCAGCAGAAAGGCAGGCTTTTTCCGGTATGGAAATATCTACGCTGCCGTCATCCCTGATGTCGCCGTTCGTAAGGATGTGTTTCTTGTCTGGCGTTTCCATCTTAAAATAGCAGCGCAGCAGCTGTTTACTTGCCTGAAACGGTTCACCTTTGTTTGTCAGATTCACATGCAGCTGCCAGCTGTCTTTGGTGTATTGTTTTATATTGATAGTTTTAATTTGGTTAATTGTGATGTCTAGAGTAATTTCTTGTGTAAAAATCATAATGTCTCCTTTCATGTGATAAATTATAAGTTCCGCGATGGGCAGGGCAGCAGTGTGGGTTTTCCTGCCCTATGCAATTTAGAAAGCCCACAAATGAAAAATGAGGGCTTTCGTTCCTATTATCTCAGTCCCAGCAAAGTCCTCCAGGTATTTTTTCCGGCAGTGATTTCACCATCTGAGATGCACCCATTTGCCTTCTGGTAGGTTTTGACGGCAGCATCAAATTTGTTCCCGGCAATCCCATCGACAGTTCCGCAGTTGAACCCTAGAACGTTGAGGTATTTCTGGATAAATTTTACGATGGGATGTCTGCGGTTTACGGTTTTGGAGACAGTGATGGTTTTGGACAATGTTTCCGGTCCGGCAATGCCGTCTGTCTTTGCGCCGGTTACTGACTGGACGTCCCGGATGAATTGTTTTTTGGTATATGCAGAGTTTGTTTCAGCGGTAGGGTTTTGGTCAGGCAAGCTGTCATAAGCGGGCCTGCCGTAACCGAGGATTTTGCTGTAGGCAATGCCGTAACTTTTTTTGGCTACGCCGCCGCCATTATCAATCACATAGCTGCCGCCGGAAGTATTTCCCTCGATAGTATAAATCCTGCCCTGTGAGACATCGGTGATGATGCCGATATGGTTTGCCCCCGCGTGGCGAGTCCCTTTAAAAAATACAATGTCGCCAATTTGGGGATCTGCTGTGTGGTATTGTTTTTTGCCAATGAAGTTCTGACGGATTTCTTCACATGCTGCCGAGAATTTTCCGGCGAGCAGTTGCTTTGCTGCTGTTTCACCATAAGCTTCATTGAAAATCCAGCAGATAAACATGGCGCACCAAAGGTCGGGGTTTAAGCCATACCATTTGCCATATTTTGTATAGTTGGCAGAGCCGGCATTTGCAGTTTTGCTGTCCAATTGTGAATTGGATTTTTTTTCTAAATATCCCTCCTCATTGAGGGCGATATGAATGACTTTATTACGTGTATTTTCCATAGTTATATCCATTCCTTTCGCTTCGCTCAGGCACAAAACGTTATGAAAATGT